>DATGJP010000064.1:0-332789 GCA_035295125.1 Bryobacteraceae bacterium
AGGAAGCCTGTCGGGTGGAGACGGCACGGGCCACTTCATCTTCACGCCGGATCTAAGCGCGACGAGTGCCACGTGCACCTACACGGCATCGAGTAATACGGGCGTGGGGAGCACCGGACCTGCCTCAACCACGGCGAGCCTGACGTTCACGCTGAACAATCAGGTGTGGTACGTAGATAACACGTTCGCGGGGACGTCCGATGGCCGGTCGAATACCCCGTTCAAACGCATGGATAATGGAACGGCAGGCCTAGGTTCGGCGGCCGGAACAGGCGATTATATTTATGTTTCGAAAGGCAGCGGTTCGACGGCGGGCAATTATGCGCTCCTGGCTAATCAGACGCTGGCGGGAGCGGGCGCCACATTCACGCTTGGTCCGCTGACCATCAGCGGCTCGGCGGCGAATACTCCGACCTTATCGGGGACGCTGTCGGCTAGTGGAGCGACCGGACTCACTACACAAGGAATCAGCATCTCGACTTCGGGAATCCCTGCGATCAACTTCACGAACGCCGGCGGTTCGCTGACATTTCGATCAGTATCCGCTAACGGCGGCGCGAACGGAATTGTTTTGACTGGGCAGACCGGCAGCTTCACTGTCACGGGTGATGGAACCAACAACTCCTCTGGAGGAACGATCCAGAGTATGACCGGAGCGGGAATCTCGATGACTGGCGCAAACAACGTGTCGCTGACCTCGATGAACATTCAGAACACCTCCAACAGCGGAATCGCCGGTACTCAGGTCGTGAACTTCTCGTTCATCAATGGAACGATTAATTCCAACGGCACCCACGCCAACACTGACTCGTCGAACATCGCGTTCAACACGGCCGTGACAGGTACGGAGAACAACGTTTCGGGAACAGTGACGATTACCGGCAGCACGCTCACGAACGCGTTTTGGCACGGCGTAGACATTCAGAACTTCAACGGCACTCTCAGCAATGTCAACATTTCAGGTAATACCCTCACCAGCTCAACGGACGTCACGCTGAGCCTCGGCAGTGGTATCCGGCTGCAAGCGATTGGATCGGCTACAACGGCCGCTAATATTACGGCAGCTCAGCTACAGAACAATATCATCACTTATTTTCCGAGCGGAGCGGGAATCCTCGCGCAGGGAGGCAATTCCAACACGAGCGGTCCATCCGGAAACATTGGGATTCCGGGTAATGGCGCTGCGCTGATCTCCATAACCGGGAACCAGATCCAAGGTGAAGAAAACGTCGATAATCATCGGATTGGAACATCGGCGATCTTCTTCGCGGTGACCGGCAAAGGGCAGGGCAATGCCGACATTTCCAACAACGGAACGGTTGCGCATCCTCTGACGAACGTCGCGGGCCACGTGATCGGCGTTGGCGTCAATGGCGATACGACGGCGACAGTGGTTACAAACAACAACGTGATCGTTGCCAACAACACCGTTTCGTCTAACGCCATCTCAGGCGGTACGGGCGTGACCTTCGGCGCCGCTGATACCCCAAATCTCACATGGACCATTGTGGGAAATACGACGAGCAACACGGATGGCGACGGCATCCTCGCAGTAGCGCGGGGCACCACGGGAACTTTGAACGTTAAGATTCAGAACAACAATGTTGGAACTCCGCTGTCCGGCGTTCACGAGGGCATTCGGGTCGATTCCGGAAATGCAAACTCGATTAACGAGACGGTTTGCTTGAATATATCCGGAAACACGAGCGCGGGTTCCGGCGGCGTCCAGGGGATCGGTTTGCGCAAACAGGGCACTAGCACGACCGTCAATCAATTCAACATCAACGGCATGTCTGCGACATCAAGTCCGGGTGTGGAAACCTATGTAAACGGATTGAATCCTGCGGGGAACGGAACGTTGCTGATTTCGGCGACCAGCGGATTCGGGAACTGCTCGCTGCCGTAATAGGTACGATTGGGAGACGTTGACGCCGGACACGCTACACAACTGTTTCGCGAACTCGCGCTGGCCCAAAGTTATGTAGTTCAGTTCGCCGATGAAGTGTATTCTGGCGTGCTGGGCACAACCTGGAAAGCCTTTCTTGAAAAGAGGGCACGGTGAGACCAACGATTTCTGGTATTGAACATTCAAGAGCCACCCAGCCACACGGACGTTGTTCACTACGTTCAGAAGAACAATGCGGGCGGCGCATATATCATAAACGGCAGCAATTTTAAGCGGTGCACGACGGCACCCAATTAGAGCGGTTGGGCTGACTGACGGCGGATGTCCGGGGATTGTTTTGCGCCGTTCACCGGCGGTTCGCGGTGAATGGCGGAAACACCAACAAGGGTTCGGCGGTGGATTCCGGCCACAACGAGTCATGAGATCCCCTTGCAGAATGTCACAGGTACTGGAGTGAGTTTAGGGTACATGAACATCACGAACACAGGCGAGGCCGCAATCCGGGCGGTACCAGCGCTGTCAGTGTAGTGTATGACTGACCAGTCGGAAGACGGTAGCTTCTGACCGCTATTGGAACTAACGGCTGCAGGTGAGCAACTGGTTAGGGCGGCCACCATGGCGGGGGACTCGCCATAATTCTCCCTGTTGGCGGTGTTTGTGCTTATCGAGAAGGGTTCGCACTGGTGAACACGGGTCGCGAGCGCATCGTGCCGGAGGCGCCGGGAATGGGCGGAATTCTCCTCCGTCGGCGGCTGTTTCGTCACATCCGGAATTGCCTGGGCGTGAGACGCAATCGTCGACGCCTCAGTTGATGCCATCCTCGAAGCCATCCGCCGGGTGCAGAACGATCGGCGGCTTAAAGGCTTCGTCATAGCCGATCGCTATCATCGCCGCCGCGGGGCGATCTCACCCTCCAGGATCTTCCGCGGATACCTCCGATTCGGGTTTTTTGTCCGCAATCTGTCGCTGTTTACCGGTGACCGAATCGTAAATTCTTGACGAGACCGGGTGGCGGGTTTCAAACCTACCGCAGGTTGCAAACTGCGCGTGGATTGCAATGCCAGTACCGCCGGCTTCAGCCGGCATATGGGCAGCCTGAAGGCTGCGTTACCCGGCTGCAACCGGCCCTACATCGGGGCCGCTAAGGGCGATGAGTACTTCCCGTCCCCGTACTTCTAGTACTACCTGCCCTTGGCGCAAACTACGGTTGCTGTCTCACACTGGACGCGGGGCTTGGAAGCCCACTCACTCGCGATTGAGAAGGAGAAGCATGAGAAGTTCGAATCTATTGATTGCGGCGTTCGGTCTTGCGATAGCAGGCATTTGCTACGGTGCTCCGGCGTCCAACGATGCACTCAAAAGAGAAGTAGTGCAGCGGTATGAAATCGCGCCGCTGGCGTTTTCAGAGAATCGCGGACAGGCTCCCCGAGGAGTCGATTATGTCTCGAGCGGGCTCGGGCATCGTATCCTCGTTCGCCGGTCCGGAGTCGAGATTTATACGGCAACAGGCCGGAGCAGCGAGTCACACCGGATCGCGGTGCAGTTCGACGGCGCCAGCCCGACAGCCAAGGGCGAAGCACTGGAAGCGACCGCAGCCCGCAGCGGGTTCCTGCTGAACGGATTGCTGGTTGAAGGACTCGCCAATTATGCCCGGCTGCGTTACCGCAATGTCTGGCCGAACACAGATATTGTCTACTACGGAACAGGGCGGGACCTGGAATATGACATCGTGCTGCGGCCCGGCGCCGATCCCTCGAACATCCACTTGAGCTTCTCCGGTGTTCGATCGCTGCGGACCGACGCTGACGGCAATCTCGTGCTGACAACCTCAGGCCAGGAGATTCTTCAACATAAGCCGCGCATCTATCAGCAGGTCGGAGACCGGAAGGTGGAGATTGCGGGACAGTACCACCTCCTACCCAACCATCGCGTGACATTCGAGCTGGCGAATTATGACCGGGCGCGCGAATTGGTGATCGACCCGGTGCTGGGTTATAAGCTGCCGAGCCTGGATCCCACGATTCTCTTTGCGACTTCGGTGGCCGCGGATTCGGCTGGGAATGCTTACCTTACCGGGCAGACGACAGCGATCAACCACGGTTACACGGATCTCTTTGTGATCAAGATCAATCCGCAGGGGACAGCGCTGGGGACGTTCGAAGCCGGCGGCGTGGGCGGCAATACCGCGGGCGACGCCATTACGCTTGACGGATCGGGTAACATTTACGTCGCGGGGCAAACGAAGGCGACGGGGCTGAGCACATGCAGCTCGTGCGGCTTCCAATCGGCTCTGGCAAATGCACAGGGCGCCGCCTGGGACGGCTTCCTGCTGGCGTTCAATTCGACGTTTCCGCAGACCAGCAGCGTGACGTACATCACGTATATCGGCGGCGGCGCCGACGACATCGCGACGGCGGTAGCGGCAACGGGGCCGAACGCGGTGTACGTAGCGGGGACCACGAGCTCGCATGATTTTCCGACATCCAGCGTGAGCGGGGGCTACCAGGCACAGACCAACACGACATTTCTCGTGAAGGTGGATACGACGCAGGTTCAGGGCGCCGGTTCTAAACTTTGGGCGCGCTACGTCGGGGGCAGCGGAACGGATTCGGCTTTAGGTCTGGCCGCGGATGCATCGGGGAACACATACCTGGTGGGAACGAGCAGTTCCAACTCGTCCAGTTTCCGTCCTTACTCCTCTACCGGTTTCAACGCTTCGAAGTCTTCGACCTCGGTGGACGGGTTCCTGGATAAGATCGATCCGACGGGGGCGAACAGTCTCTACTTTACGTATTTCACGAATGGTCCTGCGACGGGGGTCGCGGCAGTGGGCAGCACGGCTTATGTTGCCGGAATCACTTCGGGTTCGCTGGGGAACATCACAGCGAGTGCGGCGCAGCCATCCTACGGCGGAGGCACCTCCGATGCGTTCCTGTTCCGTGTCGACACAGCCCAGACCGGGGCGGCTTCGCTGATCTACTCCACTTACCTGGGGGGATCGGGAATCGATCAGGCTTATGGCGTAGCGGCGGATGCTTCCGGCAACGCGAGCATTGTAGGCATGGCGGACGGCAATTTCCCGGTTAAGGGTCAACTGCAGAGCTATGGCGGTGGAACGAGCGACGGGTTTTACACTGTTATCAACACGGGCGCGTCGGGAGCCGCTTCGCTGGTGATGTCGACCTGGCTGGGCGACAGCACGGCAGATTTTGCGACCGGCGTGGCACTCGGCGGCAGCAACCAGGCGTTCATTGCAGCTTACTCCAACGCAGGCAAATCGCAGGCATACATGATCGGCACTTCGGCGGTCTCCTCGGCCGGTCTGGCGTTCTTTCCGGTGACGCCTTGCCGCGTAGTGGATACGCGCCTTCCGGCGGGTTCGTTGGGTGGACCGACGATGCAGGGCGGATCGACGCGGACATTCCCGGTTTTGTCGAGCCCCTGCGGCATTCCGTCGACAGCCCAGTCTTATTCATTTAACGTAACGGCAGTGCCGCCGGGCCCCATGACGTACTTGAGCATCTGGCCGGCGGGTTCGGCACAGCCGGGCGTTTCCACGCTGAACGCGACCGATGGGACGGTTGTGGCCAACGCCGCGATTGTTCCGGCGGGGGCGAGCGGTGGCGTCAGCGTCTTCGTGAGCGACGCTTCGAATGTGATTATCGACATCAATGGCTATTTTGCGCCGCCGTCTTCGCAAGGGCTGGCGTTCTACCCGGTAACCCCTTGCCGCGTGGCCGACACGCGCGGCAACGGCAAGACGGGAGCGTTTGGCACGCCTTCGATGGGCGCCAACGCGACGCGCAATTTCCCGATCACTTCCAGCTCCTGCAACATTCCGGGCTCAGCGCAGGCGTTTTCGTTGAACATGACCGCTGTTCCGCCGGGTGCGCTGACCTACCTCAGCACATGGCCTACGGGGCAGCCGCAGCCAGTGGTTTCGACGCTCAATTCGTTTAACGGCCGGGTGGTGGCGAATGCCGCGATTGTGCCGGCGGGCAATAACGGGTCAATCAGCGTGTTCACCAGCGACCCGACCGACGTGATCATCGACATCGATGGATACTTCGCACCGGCAGGCGGGCCTGGAGCGCTGTTGTTCCATGCGGTTTCGCCTTGCCGCGTGGCCGATACCCGCGGAGGCGCCGGTCCGTTAGGGGGACCCTCGATACAGGGCAACGCCAGCCGCGATTTTCCGGCCGCTTCGGCTTGCGGATTGCCGGCTTCGGCGGGAGCCTACTCGCTCAACGTGACGGCAGTGCCGCCGGGTCAATTAATTTATCTGACCATGTGGTCGACGGGACAGCCGCAGCCGGGTGTTTCGACGCTGAATTCGTTCAACGGAAAGGTGGTGGCGAATGCGGCGTTTGTCCCGGTGGGGGCCAATGGATCGATCAGCGTGTTCGTGTCGAATACTTCGGACGTGATTGTCGATACCAACGGGTATTTTGCACCGTAGAAAGCGGGCAGGCGAAACCGCCTGCCCCGCCGAGCAGCATAGCCGCAACCACAATGCGGCGTTAACCCGCCGCAGGCTGACAGCCTGGATCACAGGCTCAATCAAACTCGGGTTACATTAAGGATATGCACGCAGACGGGCTTTCGCCCGTCTGTCTGTTTTGGTAATGAAAGCTCTCCTGGTAGCGCTGGCGGTGATGGTGTGGGCGGAGGCCGGCGAATATGTCCTCCTGACTAATGGCCAGCGTATGCATGTGGATTCGCATGAAACTAATGGCGATATGGTCCGCCTGAAGCTGAATGGCGGGAGTATCGAGTTTCGGTCGGATCTCGTCGCGGGTTTCGAGGCGGAGCCTGCGGTGGCCCCTCCTGCTGCCACCCAACTTGCTGCTCCCATGGCAGTTCCCACTGCGCCGGCTCCGGCGCAGCCTCGTTCCGCCAAGGAATTGCTGGATTTGGCCGCGGAGCGCGCGGGCCTGCCTCCGGCGATCGTGCATAGCGTGGCGAAGGCCGAGTCGGCGTACCAGCCGAACGCGGTTTCACCGAAGGGAGCGATCGGGCTGATGCAGCTCATGCCTCAGACAGCGGCTGCTCTGAAAGCCGATCCCTACGATCCCGAACAGAACGCCACGGCCGGGGCGATGTATCTGCGCGAGCTCCTGATCAAGTATCAGGACGATCCCCACCAGGTTTCGAAGGCCCTCGCGGCTTACAATGCCGGGCCGGGCGCCGTGGATCACTTCAATGGGATTCCACCTTATGCCGAGACCCGCAAATATGTCAATCGCGTGATTGACGACTATATTAAGCAGAGTGCGAAAGTCAAAAACACTCCCTCGAACGCTACAAATTAGGTTTTGCCGCGGCTGGTTCGTTGTATTCTGTAGCCAGAGCCGACATCTATGGACAGTTCACTGCACGTGTTGGTGTTTCCTGTCGTTGCGATCGTCCTGATCTACCTGTTTTCGTCGATCAAAATCCTACAAGAGTATGAACGTGCGGTGCTGTTCCGGTTAGGACGCGTCGTGGCGCATCCCGCGGGGCCCGGGCTGATCTTCGTGTTCGCTCCGGTTTTCCGAGCCATGCGGATTTCGCTGCGCATCGAGGCGATGGAGGTGCCGGCGCAGGACGTCGTGACGCGCGACAACGTCGCCGTGAAGGTGAACGCGGTGGTGTATTTCCGGGTGGTGGATCCGATTAAGGCGGTTTTGGAGGTAAGCAATTTTCTGTATGCGACCTCGCAGGTGGCGCAGACGACGCTGCGGAGTGTGCTCGGCGAGGTGGAACTCGACGAACTGCTTAGCCAGCGCGAGAAGCTGAACCTGCGGTTGCAGACCGTTCTCGATACCCACACTGGTCCATGGGGAATCAAGGTGACGCTGGTGGAGGTGAAGCAGGTGGATCTGCCGGACCAGATGATTCGGGCGATTGCACGGCAGGCGGAAGCGGAGCGCGAACGGCGCGCGAAGATCATTCATGCCGAAGGCGAATACGTCGCGGCTGAGAAACTCAGCATGGCGGCGGAGGTGATTCAGAAGCAGCCTGCTGCGATTCAGCTCCGCTATTTGCAGACACTGGTGGAGATCGGTTCGGAGAAGAACACAACAGTGGTGTTCCCTCTGCCTCTCGATATAATTGCGTCAGTAACCCGCGCGCTGGACAAGCTCGGCGGGAGCGGCCCGTCGAAGGCCGTCTAGCTTCAGTACAATAGAAGGCGGAAACGTTTTGGCACGAAACGACGACGGCGAATTTGAATTAATTCTCGGGAACCGGCAGTTGATCACTGTCTTTCTGATCATCGTCATCATGCTGGCCGTGTTTTTCTCGATGGGGTATATTGTCGGCCGCAACTCCGCGCCGGTGGTAGTGGACGCACGCAATGCGACGCCGGCGAAGACAGCGGGCACAGACACTGCCGCCGCGCGTCCGGGTTCACCGGGTGCGACGGACACGACATCGTCACCGCCCGCGGCAGCGGCTCCGGAGAGCAAGCCACCGGAACCCGCGCCCGTAGAAGCGAAGAAACCTGAGCCCGTAGTGGAAGAGCCTCCCAAGCCGGCGCCCGCGCCTGCGCGTGCGGAAGCCAAGCCGCCGAAGCCCGCGGCGGCAACTGGTGGCGGCGGCGTGCGCAGCCTGGACGAACCTCCATCAGGCTCGTATTGGCAGGTGGTTGCCACGACGCGGCCGGAAGCCGAGATTGTCGCGGAAGCGATCGCCAAGAAGGGCCTGCGCTGCATTATTACGCCGGCACCGAAGGCGGGACTTTTCCGCGTGCTCGTAGGGCCGCTTTCGAACGCATCGGCAATGGGGCAGGCGCGCGCGGACCTCGAGGCGGCGGGCTTCAAGAGTGTGATACCCAAGAAGTATTGATGCTCGTTCAACTGGAAACGCGGCCACCGTCGCAACCCCGGCTGCCGGAATGGCTGCGGAAATCCACAACCCATTTCGTGTCGGTGCATGGGCTGAAATCGGAGTTGCGGCGGCTGAAGCTGCACACAGTCTGCGAATCGGCGCGATGCCCCAACATGCACGAGTGCTTTCATCGCGGGGCAGCGACCTTCATGATTCTGGGAAACCTGTGCACGCGCGGGTGCGGGTTCTGCTCCGTTCCGAAAGGATCTCCGCAGAAGAAGGAATTTTCGCTGGACCCCGATGAGCCGATCAACGTTGGCAGGATGGCGGCCGCGATGGGTTTGCGATACGTCGTCATTACGTCGGTGAATCGCGACGATCTTCCCGATGGCGGTTCACATCACTTTGTCGAGACGGTTCTGGAGGTGAGGAAGGCGCTGCCAAGCGCGCGCATTGAGGTGTTGACGCCGGATTTTTGCGGCGACCTCGACGCGGTGGCGCGAGTTCTGGACGCAAATCCGGACGTGTTCAACCACAACATGGAGACGATCGAGCGACTTTACCGGCGGGTGCGTCCGCAGGCGAATTATCAACAGTCGCTCGATGTGCTGCGGTTCGCGAAATCATCGCGTCCGGATATTTTGACCAAGTCCGGCTTGATGGTGGGCCTCGGGGAGGAACCGGGCGAGGTGGAGCAGCTTTTGCGGGATCTCGTGGCGGCGAAAGCGGACGTCGCGACGATCGGGCAGTATCTGCAGCCGACGCGGCGGAACCTGCCGGTGGCGGAGTTTGTGACACCGGCGCAGTTCGACGCATACCGGGATTATGGGCTCTCGATCGGATTCAAGATGGTGTTCGGTGGTCCGCTCGTCCGCAGCTCCTACATGGCGGACCAGGTGAATGAAGAGGCTTCGCGGGTCACCGCTTAACTTCGCGCTGGCGCTCGTTTCGGCGGCGTTTCTCGTATTCATTTTTCCCAATTTCAATGCGGTTTGGCTTGCGCCGGTAGCGTTGACGCCGCTGCTGGTGGCGCTCGCGCGGGAGCCGCGGCCGAGGATGCGGTTTCTGCTGGGATGGTCGGCCGGCGTGGTGTACTGGTTCGCGATCTGCAACTGGATCCAGTTTGTTCTGGAAGTACACGGTGGGATGGGGTGGTGGGGCGGGTGGGGATCGTTTCTGCTCTTCTGCATCCTCAAGGCGATTCATCTGGGTCTGTTCGCACTCTTCGCGGCGGTGCTCATTTCGCAACGCTACGCGATACCCGGGATTGCCGCGCTGTGGACCGGTATTGAACGCACGCACGGTCCCGCCGGATTCGCGTGGCTGGCGTTGGGGAACGCAGGCATCGATATGCCCCTGCCTTTGCGCCTTGCTCCTTTTGTGGGGGTTTACGGACTATCGTTCCTGTTTGCCGCCCTGGCGATGGGGATCGCACTCATCGTCATGCGCCGCCAGCGGCAGGAGTTGTGGTGGCTCATGATTCTGGTACCCGTCATCGTGCTGCCGGCGATCCCGGCTCCCGAACCGCCCACCGAAACGGCCGTTGTGGTGCAGCCCAATCTGAACGAAGAAGAGCAGTGGACGCCGGTGACGGCCGAGACGATGCACGAGCACCTGATTGACATCTCGACGCGCGCCGCGATGGCGAATCCGCCGCGGCTGATCATCTGGCCGGAGGCTCCCGGGCCGTTCTACTACACGCGCGATCCTGAATTCCACGAGCGCGCGGATGAGTTGGCTCGCCAGACGGGGTCGTACTTTCTGTTCGGTACGGTGGCGTTCACGGCGGAGGGCGCGCCGTTGAATTCGGCGATCATGCTGAGGCCGGACGGGACGCTGGTGGGGCGCTACGACAAGATTCACCTGGTGCCATTCGGGGAGTTTGTTCCGCCGCTGTTTTCCTTCGTGAATCGCATCACGCAGGAGGCGGGCGACTTTGTGCCGGGGACGCAACGGGTGCTGTTCAACGTTGCGGGCCACCAGGTGGGGACGTTCATTTGTTATGAATCGGCGTTTCCCGACGGAGTGCGCGAGTTTGCGAAAGATGGCGCCGAGTTGCTGGTCAACATTTCGAACGACGGGTATTTCGGGCGCAGCGCGGCGCGGGAGCAACACCTGATGCTGGTTCGAATGCGCGCGGTGGAGAACCAGCGATGGATTGTTCGGGCGACGAACGATGGAATTACAGCGAGCGTCGATCCGGCGGGACGCATTGTCGAGCGGCTGGAGCCGTACCGCGAGAAGGTGGCGCGGATGGAGTTCGGGTATCTCGGGGAGAAGACGCCGTATACCGTGGCGGGCGACTGGTTTGCGTGGTCGTGCCTGGGGTTAGCGGTGGTGTTGCTGGTGGTGTCGCAACGTCCACATTACACGCCGCGCGCCAAGCGTTAGGGAGAGGTGAGTTGGTATACTGGAGTAACTTGCGCCCGTAGCTCAGTTGGATAGAGCGTCTGGCTACGAACCAGAAGGTCGGCAGTTCGAATCTGTCCGGGCGCACCACTGAACTTTCGGTTCTACTCCCAAACTGGGGCAAACCCCAATCCCAAGGCTCGGTTTAGAGTCTATTTCAGTGCGTTCGTCGGGATGCACTCTTGAAAAGATGAGTCCCATCCGGGATTCAGCTTGCGTTTTGCCCAAAGCGGCCCAAAGCGGTGAATTCTGTCGAACTTGAACGGCCGAAACCTTCGCGAACAGTGGAAAGAGGCCACACGCGCCCCACGAAAGGGACCTTTGGAGATGTGGCTCATCTCCTGGTGGAGCATGCCTGCGGCCCTGCGTAAAGAAAAATGGAAAAAGTGGATTCCGCGATGATGCCGACGAACCAATACGTTGAAGTCCGAAACAACGCTTATTACGTAGCTGGAACGCGCATCGGCCTTGACATTGCGATTCGGGAATTTCGCGATGGCCGCTCTGCTGAGGAGATCTTCGAAAACTACCCAGGGATCGGGTCTCTCTCAAGGGTGTACGGTACCATCACTTTTATCCTGGAGCACCCGCAAGAGATCGATTCTTATCTGAAGGCGCAGGACGATAAGTGGGAAGCGTTCAAAGCCAACAATCCGCTCACGCCTGAGATGATCGACCGCTTCGAGCGCGCCAAGGGCGATCTCTCGGTCAGGGGGTCTTGAACATCCGGTTTCAAGCGGACGCGGATTTAAATCCGTCGATTGCAAGGGGACTGCGACGCCGGGAGCCTCCATTGATTTTCGTGCTGCCGCTGGTGTGATCCCGGACGGCACCTCTGATCCGGATGTCCTTCGGATCGCCGCCGAGTCTGGGCGCGTCCTGGTCTCACGAGACGTTAGTACGATGCCCGAGCACTTCAAAAAATTCATTCAGACGCAGGAATCACCAGGACTCCCGCTGATCCACTCGCAACGGCCGATTGGGAGCGTGATCGAGGGATTATTGCTCGTTTGGGCGACCTGGACGCAAGAAGACCTCCATAAGCATGCTCGTTGGTTGCCGTAGCGACCGTGTTGCGAGCCAATTAATTCGAGAGAAATTATCAACCAGCTCACAACGTATCATCGATGCTAAGGTAGTATGCCGGTTGCTGATGCGGTCAGTTTCCGCGGCTACGCAAAGAGGGTGGCTCGAAGCGGAGAGCCATAGCATGCGACCATACGCCGCGATATGGTGGTAGCTATGAAAGCCGGTTTGTTGGTTTTCGCGTTGAGCTTGGCCGTCATTGCCAAAACGCTTGCGCAGACGCCCACAGTCTTAATTTCGGGCAATGGCAATATCAGCACCAACGCTCAACAGTACGGCAACACGCAGCAAACCACTGTTAGTAAGCATGACCAGACAATGGAGATGGCTCAGGATTTTATGCGATTCTGTCCCGCCGTTGAAATCACGCTGGACCAAACCGGTGCTCCTGATTACTTCGCCCTTTTGAATCGAACGGGGAGCCCAACGATGCTTGGCGAAATCGGGATGTCGCAAATTATGATCCTGAATCGCAGGAAGACGGTCCTCTTCGTCGCCAAGACCGGTACGGTCAAGAATGCGGTCAAGCATGCCTGCAACGCGATTGCCGCCGACTGGCAGGCTCATGGCAGGATTGAACCGTCTGTTGCAGCTCCCCAACTACAAACGGACACCGCGAACGCGAACATCGGGAGCGCTGCGGGGTCATCCCGAACGCTAGCCGTGCTCATTAAGCCCACTGCGGCGGCGCAGGTCCGTTGCAAACCAGAAACTATTTCCGCTGTTCTGAACGATGTCATCGCCTACCTAACGGCGAAGGGTATTACTTTAGAAACAACCATGAACGCCGCCACCGTCTTAGTAGTCGTAATCGATCGTCCAGTATCGAGGTGGCTAGCTATTACCGTGCAAGAACGCGATCATGCCGATAACGTCCTTTGGAGCGAGAAGGTGTCCGACACTGCTTTTCCCATGCATATGGGTACCGCTGGATTGCTGAACACCCTGGAGAAGCTTCACAAGCTTATTGACACGAAAATGGCAGATCGCTATGCGCCGACCGAGGGCACCGGCCCCACGACCTGATCGGAGCGGGTGCGATTCGCGCTGAGTCTTGCGGATGATGAGCAGGCAGTGCACGGTGAGCAGTTGGCCTTTCGGACCGGAAAGACTTCCGTGAACCCCGAGCCAACTGAAACTTATCGATGTGCCTGAGTGATGGCTACCGACCAGAAGTCCAGGTTTGAATCACTCCGGACCACCGGGTACATAGCTTCCTAGCGCGATGTGAGCACTTTGGGCGTCACATGAATTAGGGCTCCGGGATTGGCGTCTTCAAGCATCCACAGCGAGCCGTCGGGGCCTTCTTCGACATCGCGCATGCGGTGACCCACGTTCCAACGCTCGGCCGCTCGGGCGCCTCCATGCCCGTCGAAGATGATTCGGTTGAGCGTCTGCGTCCCCAGGCCGGTGACAAAGCCGCTGCCGTTCCACTGCGGGAAGGTCTTAGTGCTGTGATAGAACATCAGATTGCCAGGCGCTATCACCGGCACCCAGTAGAGCACCGGCTTCGCCAGGTCGGGCCTTGTGTCGGGCCTCGGAATGGGCACGCCGTTATAGTTGTTGCCGTAGGAGACGAGCGGCCAGCCATAATTCTTGCCAGGCTCAATCAGATTCAGTTCGTCGCCGCCACGCGGGCCATGCTCAACCTCCCACAATTCTCCAGCGGGCGAAAACGCCAGCCCGTAGGGTGTGCGGACGCCGCTGGCCCAGGTTTCAGCCGGCGTCAGGTTGGGTCCTGGAAAGGTATAAGTGCTGACCACCTTCGCGGTCTTGGCGGCTTCGGTGTCACGGGGTGGATCGATTAGCGGAATTGTGGAAGCGCCGGTTTTGCCGAAGTTGGGATTGCCTGGGGCGGGTTTACCATCGAGCGTCAGGCGCAGGATCTTGCCTACGGGCTGGTTCGGATCCTGGGCGGGAGTCATACGCTGGCGGTCGCCAACGGCCAGGAACAGATACTTCCCGTCGGGCGAGAAGGCAATCTGCGCGCCTTCCTGGCCGCCCTTGCCCTTGGGCATCTGCCGCCAGAGCACCTGGAGATCTTCCAGTGTGGCGGAGTTTGCGGTAAGGTTCAGTTTGGCGCGCGCAAGCGCCAGGCCTCCGCCGTAGTCGCCCGGCTCAGCATAGGTGAGATAGATACTGTGATCGGTGGCATAGTGGGGCGACGGGAAAACGCCGTGCATTCCGTTTTGTCCCTGAAAGTAGACTGGCGGCGTATTGCCCACCTGAACCTTCTCTCCCTGCTGAGTCACCAGCCAAACTGGTCCCGGCTTTTCCGTGATCAGCATGCGGCCATCGGGCAGGAACGTCAGCCGCCAGGGCAGCTTAAAAGTGGCCACCGTGGTCATGTTGAAGGGCAGGCTTGCTTCGGGCGCCTGTTCGCCGATATTGACCTGGCACCAGACCGCCATCTGTGCCAGCGTGAAAAACGACGCCGCTCGTGTCAGTTTGAAGAGCATTCCCTTCTATTTTCGCCTGACTACAGGGTCTTTCTCAGGAGGAGACAGGAACGTCAACCGTGTTGAATGAGGTAACGCCGGCCGCCGACGGAATCAGGACCTTCGGCGGCACGAAAGCACCGCATTATTCCTGGCGCAGGACACCGATAGGCTCGACGCGGCCGGCGCGAAGGGCGGGAATCCAACTGGCCAGGAGCGCGACAGTCAGCAGTGCAAGGGGAACAATCGTAAATGTCACGGGGTCATGCGTGCCGACGCCGAAGAGCAGCGGCGCCATGAAGCGTGTGAGCGAGAACGCGCCGGCCAGTCCCAGTACGATTCCGAGGAGACCCAGTCGCAACCCATCGCCGATGACCATGCGCCACATGTCTCCGGGCCGCGCTCCGAGGGCCATGCGGATGCCCAACTCGCGGCGGCGCTGGCTGACCCCAAAAGCCATCACGCCATAAACCCCGATGGCCGCGAGAATGCCGGCAACAGCGGCGAAAAGCGAGAGAAGGCTGAGGCTCAAGCGCGGTTGTTCCAGGGAGCCGGCGACGACCGCATCCATGGTGAGCACGTCGAAAACCGGTTCGCTGCGGTCAACAGCGAGCACCTGTTGGCGGGCGGCGCTAATGAGGGATTCGGGATCGGAACTCGTGCGGATCGTTACGGTCATGGCACGCGAGCCGTCGAAAGGATCCTGCGTGTCCGGAAAATACGCCTGGACGCGCCCTTCCTGATCCAACGCAAAATTGTGCACATGGGCGACGACGCCAACAACCGTACACCAGACCGGACGGGGAGGATTCGAATTCGGTACGTTAGAGATCGAAATCCGCTGCCCGAGCGGGTTCTGGCCGGGCCAGATTGTGGCTGCGAATTTGCTGTCGACGATAGCCACCCCCGGCGAATTCGAGGTATCGGCGGATGTGAAGCTCCGGCCGGCGACGAGCGGCGTCTTCATGGTCTCGAGGTAACCCGGTGTAATGAATCGCTGATCGGTTTCCAGGTAGCCGTACGCGAAATTGGGCACGTGCTGCAAGCTCTGCGAATTCGAGTTCTCCACGGATACGGATCCCGACGAGGAACTCTTTCCCATCGGTAATATCGAAATCGCGCCGGCGGTTACAACGCCCGGAAGAGTGCGAATCCTGTTCAGAACCTGATCATAGAAGCGCGCTACACGAGGGCCTTGAGGATAGGTAACAGCCGGCAAGCTCATCCTCATCGTGAGGATGTGGTCGGTGCGGAACCCCGGGTCGACGCGCAAAAGCTCGCGAAAGCCGCGGATGGCCAGGCCGGCGCCCGTGACGAGCATGAGCGAGAAAGCGATCTCGGCGACGACGAGCACATTCCGAAGCCGCTGGCCGCCACGTCCGCCGCTGGAGCCTCGAGCGGACTCCTGGATGGCGCCGAGGAGCGACGGGTGCGTCAATCGAACTGCCGGCGCGAGGCCGAACAGAATACCAGTAAAGAGGGCGATCGCGAAGGTGAACCAGAGGACTGCCGCATCCAGCTCGATCTTGCCCACATGAGGCAGAATACCCGCACTCATGCCTCGGATTGCGAACAGCCCCCAGGCGCCGAGCGCCAATCCGGCGCCGCTGCCGACGAGCGCGAGCAGAAGGCTTTCGGTAAGGAGCTGGCGGACTGTGCGCCAGCGGCCTGCGCCCAGAGCAGTCCGAATCGATATTTCCTTTTCCCGTGCAGAGGCCCGCACCAGCAGAAGATTGGCGATATTCGCGCAGGCGATTAACAGGACGAATCCAACGGCGGCCATGAGGATCAGCAGCGCGGGTCGGATTTTTGCAACTAATTCTTCACGTAGCGGGACCGCGAAGACTCCCCAGCCCAGGTTGGGCCCGTAGTTGTTGGGAAATTGCTTCAAGAGCCGGTCGGCGAATGCATGTAAATCGGTTTGCGCCTCCGCGAGAGTCGCGCCGGGTTTCAGGCGAGCAATTACCTGCCAGTTATGATTGCCGCGATTGCTCGGATTGGCACGATCGAGCCCGAGCGGGGTCCAGACCTGGTTGTCGCCCGCGAAATCGAACCCTTCCGGCAGTACGCCGATAATCGTGAAGGGGCGGCCGTTCAACCGGATGGTCTTGCCGGCAATGTTTCGATCTCCGGCGTAGAGGGATCGCCAGAGAGGGAAGCTGAGCATGGCGACCTGGCTGTGTCCGGGCTGGTCTTCCTCCGGCGAATAGGGACGGCCGAGGATGGGTTTCACACCGAGCAGAGGAAACAGGCTCGCGGTTGAAAACCCGCGCGTAATCCGTACGGGGGTGGCGTCGTCGCCGCCGAGATTGGCGCCGAAGCCGCTGTAATAAGCAGCGACGGAATCGAAGGCGCGGTTGGTGTCGGCGAGATCGAAAAACTCGGGATCCGAAAAGGGAAGCTGCGGCAGGCTGTCGTGAGTGAGCTGGCCCCAGACTTTTACGATGCGCTCGGGTTCGCGGTAGGGCAGGGAATTCAGCAGAACGGCGTGGACGACGCTGAAGATGGCGGTATTGGCGCCGATCCCGAGCGCGAGCGCCGCAACGGCGGTAGCGGTGAACAGCGGGTTCTTGCGCATGGTTCTGGCCGCGTAGACCAGGTCCTGACCTATGCTTTCGAGAAGGAAGCCGTGGTTCATGTAGTAGATCTCCTCGCGAATGAGCGTGGCGTTACCGAGTTTGCGGTGCGCATAAGTGCCAGAGTCCGGCCGGCCCTCGCGCTCCTCGCCGAGCATCTCCAGGTGGTAACGCAGTTCGGCATCGATATCGGGGTCGGATTCGGACGCGCGGCGGGATCGCCAGGGGAGCCGCAGACGCACAATTAAGCCGGCCGCATGACGCGGGCGATTGCCCCCGCCAAGCGCTCCCATTTGGATTTTTCCTGCAGAAGTTGACGGCGTCCGGCAGCGGTGAGCCGGTAGTTGCGGGCCTTGCGGCCGGTATCGGAAACGCTCCACTTCCCCGCGAGCCAGCCGCGCTTCTCCAGCCGATGCAGGGCCGGATACAACGAGCCGTGGTCGATCTGGAGAACCTCATCCGACATCTGTTCGATGGTTTTAGCAATCTGGTAACCGTTCGAAGGACCCAGCAGAAGGGTGCGGAGAATCATCATTTCGAGCGTGCCCTGAAGCAGTTCCAGGCGGTCCAGTGGCGGTTTCATCGGTTACAACGAATATAGCGAAGTGCGTACCATAGTTCAACCTATAGGTAGAATGAACAGGGATGCTTGGGACTACTGTCTCGAAAGCGGGATGGTTCTGTTCGGAAACGAGCACGCCGGAAAGATGACTGAAATGCCAATCCACCCGGCTGGTCATCGCGTATATTCACCTGGAGGGCGGAACCTGATGGAAACAAATAGCGTTCGACTGATTCTGGACATTTATGCGGCATTCAGCCGTGGAGACATTCCCGCGGTGTTGAATTCCCTCGATGCCGGCGCTGAACTCACGTTTGAGGGGCCCGGCGCGATTCCGTGGGCCGGGACGTGGCGAGGCATCGAAGGCTGGGTCAGGTTCTTTCAGACCCTGGCCGACAGCGCCGAAGAAATCACTCTGCAGATGGAGCCGTTCGCGGCGCAGGACGATCGCGTCGTGGCTTTCGGGCGCTACCAGGCGCGCGTGAGGTCGACAGGGCGGCGGATCGATTCGCCCCTGGTGCACTTGTGGAGGGTCCGAGATGGCAGAGTTGTGGGGTGCATCGAATTGACGAATACGGCCGCAGAAGCGGCGGCGTGCACGGTGGCTACAGCGGGAGCTTAGGATCCAAACATTGGGTCGAAAACCCCACTTGAACCATTCCACGTCCTCTAAATCGTCGCGGGAAGCGGCAAATCAGAGGCTGTGTAATACCGAAAATGAACCCGCGTCGCAGGTCATATTCGCGGGCGCATTTCTGGGACATACATAGGCGCAGTCGAAAACTGCGCGTCGACTGCAATGCCGCGGCTGTTTGCGGATGGGCGATCCACGACGACAGGCTGAATTCCTCCCCAGCACTGATGCAAGGTGAACACAGGGCTTAGAAGATCAGCTTGAGGGCGAGAACCGTTTGGCGGGCTTCGGCGGGAAGGCGGTCGGGCGTTCCGTAAGAGGCAGTCACGCCGGGGACGCTTGCGTTTCCCGCGTTAAAGGAGCCCTGCGCCACGTTGTTGGTGCCGACGTTCACGTAAAGGTTGGAGTGGTTGAAAGGATTGTAGAATTCCGCGCGAAACTGCAGCCGCATGCCTTCGCGCACGCCGGAGAGTTCAAAATTCCTGATGAGCGCGACGTTCTGGAACTGAGTGCCGGGGCGCGTGTAGGTGTTGCGTCCGATGATGCCGTTGTATGGTCCATTGATCGAGATTTGGCACGCCAGCGGAGCAGCGCCCGCGACACAATTGCCGGCGGAATCGCGGATGACGTTGAGCGGCAGGTAGAGGAACGTGTTAGGACGCAGCGGGTCGGGCACCAAAGTGTTGAGAGGCTGCGGCGCAGCGCCAACCAGCCGCGGGCGCGTGTTGTCCACCTGGTCGCGATCGGGCACTCCGCTATCGGTGAGGCTGAATGGCTCGCCGGTCTGGAAGCCGGCCAGCCCGGTGATTTGCCAATTCGCGAGCAGGTTCTGCACGAAGCCGGATGAACTCCTCGGACCTGGAACATCCCACATGAAGTGCACGACGGCGCGATGGCGGATGTCGAAGTCCGACGATCCTTTGTCGAGAGAAGGGTTGAATGGATCGAGCAGATACGACGCGAGTCCGACGACGCGATCTCCGCCTGCCAGGGAACTCGCTTCGTCGATGGAGTGGCTCCAGGTGTAATTCGCCCCGAATGTAAGACCCAACATCGCAATGCGCGGCGCATCGGCGCGCAACTCCAGGGCGTGGTAACTCGAATGGCCAAGGTTGGAGACGGTCGCAAAGGAGGAGGCGTCTTCGAAAAGCCTAGTCCCAGGCCGTCCGACAAATTGGCCAGAACCCTGGCGATTGTCGTTGGCAAGCTGGTAAAGCCGGTTACCTGTAGATCCGATGTAGGTGGCCGCAACCACCGCGCTTTGGAAAGCGTGCTCCAGGCTGGCATTCCACTCGTAAATGCGCGCGGTTTTGAGGTTCTCGTCCTTCTGAAACACGACGCTGCTGGTCAAAGGAAAAGGCTGATTCGGAAACGCCAGATAAGGATTGGAGACGATTGCGGGCGTGAGTTGCACGTTCTGCAGCCGCGCCAGGTTGTATGCCGGCGGGTTGGACGAGATGCCGCCGAGCCCCTCGAAGCGGTCGAAGAACAGGCCGCCGCCGGCGCGCAGCACGGTCTTTCCGTCGCCGAGGACGTCGAACGCCAGGCCCATACGCGGAGCAAAATCGAGTGGATCCGGCATATAGAAATGACCTTTATACTGGCCAGGCGCGTTGTTCGTGGTCAGCAGTTGCCCGTTCGCAATTTGTTCGAAGATGTTGTTGCCCGGGCCGTAGTAGAAGTTGGAGTCGAGATTCTGTTCGCTCGACGTGCTGTGCTGGACGCCGAAATACTCGTAGCGCAGGCCAGGCGATAGTGTCAGGCGGGGCGTGATTTTCCAGACGTCCTCAATGAACAGTGCCGAGTCGTTGAAGCGATAGTGGCGACGAGTGCTGGCGGGTCCGAAAGGCGGGGAGATGCTGTTGCCGGGAGTCTGTCCCTGGGGATTGAGGGAGAGTTGCAGCGAGGACAGGTTGCCGTTCACAAAATCCTGCACGGTACGGAATTGCGCCCGATTGCGCTCGGTGGCCGGGCTCTCCAGGGGCGTCCGGTTGTCCTGCATGTGCAGGAATTCGCCGCCGAATTTCACGTTATGGCGCCCGCGCGTCCAGCTTTGGGTATGAAAGATCTGATAGGCATTCTGCGGCCCACCTTCGCCGTTCGTGTGCGACGGCAAAACGGTGTTCTCGCTCAGAATGTTGTAGTCGAGTTTCTGCCCGTACGCTGAATCGGGATATACGAACTCCACGCGGTTGAAAATGGCGCGCGTGTCCGACACCAGGCTGCCGGCCCAGGTGCGAGCAAGAGCGAGCGTGACGTTCTGGTTGCGGGCGAAACTGGTTTCATCCAGAAACGGCGAATATGGCTGATCGGTTGTCGGATAAAAGCTCGCCACCTGGCCGGCATAGCGGGCCATGATGTTGGTCCTGGAGTTCAGGTTGTAGTCGATTCGACCGGTGTAGAGGTAGCTATCCTGGGGCGCTCCGGCGCCCGCATCTTGCGGTCCGGTCGCCGTCACGGCGGCAAAGGCGGGAAGTGTGACGAATCCCGACCTCGATAAGGGATCGCAAGCCAGCCCAAAGGGACAAATGGTCCTTGTCTGCACGTCGGTCGCGGATAAGCCTGCCGGTACCGGGTAGCGGCCGAAGATGGCTTGTGTTCCGGGCGAGCTCAAGGAAAGCAGTTGCGGGGTAGGGACATAGAACTTTTCCGCTACCGTGCTTCGGACGATGATTGGTTCCACCGCAGCGAAGAAGAACAGGGTGTCTTTCTTGATCGGACCTCCCGCGGATCCGCCGAACTGGTTGCGATTGAATTCCGGGCGTGCGAAGCCGGCGGCGTTGTTCTGGAAGGTATTGGCAGCGAGCGCGGAATTCCGGAGAAAGTCGAAGGCGGTGAAGTGAAACTCGTTGGAGCCGCTCTTGGTGACGACATTGGCTACGTACCCGGCGTTGCGCCCATACTCGGCGGTGAAATTATTCGTCTGGAGACGGTACTCCAGCACGGCGTCGAGGGGGACTGCCTGGCCGGGACCGGTATAGTAGGAATCGTTGTTATCGCTGCCGTCGAGAAGGAAATTGCTGCTTTCGGCGCGCTGCCCGTTCACCGCGAAGCCGATGCCCCAGGCCACACTGGTGGGCGCCGCCCCGGCGCTGAGTACGGCGAAGTCGTAAGGATCGCGCGTGAGGGAGGGCAGGCCGTTGAGCGTCCGTTGACTCACGATGATGCCCTGCATGGCGGTATCGGTATCCAAGGGAGGAGCGCCTTCCTCGACTGTGACGCTCTGAATAACGGAGCCTGGCTGCATAGCGAAGTTGATGGAAACCAGGTCCTGGACATGCAATTCCACTGACGGTTTGACGATGGTTTTCATCCCGAACTTGGTCACGACGATCCGATAGGTGCCTGGCATTACGCCTGGAACATAGTAAAGCCCCTCGTGATTGGTTTCCGTCGTAATCGTGGCGTGCGTTTCGATGTTGACAGCGTCGATTCGCGTGCCCGGAACCGCCGCGCCTTGAAGATTCGTGATCCGGCCCATCAGCGTCGCCGTGGTAGCGGCAAACCCGTAGCCTGCCAACAGCAGGCACAGAGCGAGCGCACGCACGAATTGTGGGCTGAAGATCATCTAGAAGGATTGCCGCGGAACTCGTTTAAGCTTCTCAGCTTAAGGGTGATTCGCGTCGGCTTTGAGGTAAGCGTACAGCAATTGCTTCCCTTTCGGCTTAGCACTACCGCCGGAAGGTTCAATTGTGACGAAAACGGAATCGATTTGTGCCAGGACCTTCGGATCATCTAAGCGTAGCACCCAGGTGTTTTGCTTCTGGTCGTCTTTATAGAATATTCCGAGGTTGCGAGGCGCTTCGGATTTCGATTCGCGTTGGCCCCATGCCTGGAAGCTGGCGTTCGCCAGGCGCGGGCGGCTTTCGTTCAGATCGAAGGCATAAAAGATGAGAGATTTGCCTTCGGTGAGAAAGACCCGGCCGACAGGGCCGCTGGTCTTACCCTTGGAATCCACATCCTGCACGTCGACAATGCGCAAATTGCGGGCCGACATGAGGTCGCGGATGTCGCGGTCGGCGGCCAACAGGGAGCGTTGGTCGCGCAGTTCATCGTTGATCTCCTGAACTCGAGTCTTCTGGGCTGTCAAAGCGTTGATGCTGGAGGCATGCTCGGTACGCAGCCGGGACAGTTCATCATTGGCCTGGCGGTATGCGACTTCGACCGTGTGAAGGCTCTGTTCAACTTGCGCGCCGCTGGCTTTGGCCGTTTGCAGATTCCCTTTGAGAGACTCAACCTCCGAGCGTGAGACTGCCAACTGGTCGCGTAGACGCGTGAGCTCCGCCTGGGCGGCATCCACCGCCTTCTGAAGATCGGCAAGCTGTTGCTTTGTGACCGGGTCTGTGGTCGGTACGGCTCGTTCCACGGTGACGATCCGTTCGACCGGCATCGTCTGGGGCACGGCGGGCTTAAGTTCCGCGGGCTTCAGTTCCAATGATGCGACCTGGCTCCTGAGCGCCGCGGTAGCGCTCTGGGCTTGTGCCAGTTGGGCGTCACGGTCGCGCAATTGGAAAACCATGGCACCGGCTACGACGACGAGTGTTAATGCGGCGCCGGCCAGGGCAAACTGATACGGCCGGTTTGAGGGCTGACTGAGTTCAGGGAGGACAATGCCTTCCCGGGCTGCTTTGGCTACGAAGCGCCGACGAATTCGCTGCCCGTCGAAACCCATTTTCAGTTTGAACATTAAGGACTGTTTGTCCAGGGCTGACGGCACGCCAACTTTCACGATGGCTTTGAAGTCCGCCAGCACCGGGCGGCATTCGTGGCACTCGATCAGGTGCCGCTGCAGTTCGGAGCGTTCGGCTTCGGTGATCTCGCCGATGGCCTCCATGGCGCAGAGTTGCTCGAAATATTCGTGGTCTCGAGGCGTACTACTTAGCATTGCTCGCCTCCGCCAGAACCGGCAGCTCAGCGGCCACTTCGGAATCATTCGCACCCATGAACTTTCTCAGCTTTTTCAAACCCCTGTAGTAATGATTTCGGACGTTCGGTAGAGATTCCTTCAGGTGATCCGCGATTTCGCGCAACAGCAAGCCCTGGAAACAGGCCAGTTCGATGGCCTGGCGTTCCTTCGCGTTCAATTGCTGCAGGCCGTTTTGAATTGTCCGGGCCCAGTCCTGCGCGGACAGTCCCTCGCGGTGGAATACGGGCTCGGCGACCTCGGTGTTCGGAGTGCGTGCCGTTCCCATTTCGTAGAGGCCACGCGTCGCGAGGTACTTGCGGCGATTAAGACTGCGATGGTAGGCGTACTGGAGGAGCCAGGTTTTGAAGGAGCCACGCGCGGCATTGAACTTGGCTGCGTCGCGATAGATCTCGAGGAAAACCTCCTGCATCAGGTCTTCGGCTTCGGCGCGATCGCGGAGGATTTTGCAGGCGATATTGAATACGAGCCGGTAATAGCGGTCGAACAGAACAGCGAGTCCGGCAGTGTTTCCGCCCGTGACGAGAGCCATGAGCTCCTCGTCAGTGGATTTTTGAAGAGACGGATGCATGCCGGCGACCTGAAGCATCTTAGCGAATACTAAATCCTTGATTACGAGGATGTCAATAGGATCAGCGGAGTTTCAGAAAAAGTTTTGCGCCCCTGAGACAACCCCGACGGTTTCCGGGCATACTATGCAGCGGAGGTGGATTGCTTCCGGGGTCAAGGCAGCAATTCGCGCTCTCGCGCTGGTGTGCAACGCCGGCGTGAGGGCGTATTGCTGCGCGTCCATAGCTCAACTCCTCTGTGCTGGCGCCGGAACAGCCTCCGCAAACCGCGTCTTCTCATACCGCTTCCTCGCGTTAAAACCCTATACTTAGAACAGAGCCCCACTTTATTTACGAAGGAGAGGTTATGCAATTATCCAACGGCAAGCTGCGGCACATGAACGCACTTGCAAACAGCAATGGTGTAATCGCCGCCGCTGCCATGGACCAGCGGGGAAGCCTGCAAAAATCGATTGCCGCTGCCAAGGGTATCGATGCCAAGGCTGTCACGCCGGATATGATGGCTGAGTTCAAAGAGGCGGTGGTGCGGGTGCTGACGCCGCATGCCAGTGCGATCCTGCTCGATCCTGAGTTTAGCCTGGGAGTACTGGGCCAGCGGGCGAAGACCTGCGGCCTTCTGTTGGCGTACGAAGCCAGCGGTTACGACAATACACAGCCGGGGCGGCTTCCCGATCTGCTTCCCCATGTGTCGGCGAAACGCATCGTGGATTGGGGCGCCGATGCTGTAAAGATCCTGATTTACTACACGCCGTTCGACGATCAGAACGTTAACGACATCAAGCACGCCTTCATCGAAAGGATCGGAGCGGAGTGTCAATCGAACGAGATTCCGTTCTTCCTGGAGTTTGTCGGGTACGATCCCAAGGGCGGCGACGAGAAGGGTTTGGAGTACGCGAAGGCGAAGCCGCAGATTGTCATCGAGAGCATGCGGGAGTTCTCGAAGCCGCAGTACAAGGTAGATGTGCTGAAAGTGGAAGTGCCTGTGAATGCGAATTTCGTCGAAGGCAGCAGTGTTTATAAAGGCCAGAAGGCGTATTCGCGCGAGGAAGCGCTGCGGTACTACCGCCAGGGAGCGGAGGTCGCAACCAAGCCGTTCATCTATTTGAGCGCGGGTGTCAGTAATGCTCAGTTCGTCGAGTCGTTGAATATGGCGACCGAGGCCGGTACCGATTATTCCGGAGTACTGTGTGGCCGGGCGACTTGGAAAGAAGGCATCCCGGTTTACGCGACGAAGGGCAAGAAGGCGCTTGAGGACTGGCTCGCCGATGAAGGGGTCAGGAACATCAATGCGGTGAACGCGGCGACGAAGTCGGCGAAGCCGTGGCAGTTGAAGGCCGGCGTGCCGATGACTGTTTCCGTGTAGATTAGAATCGAGGCGAGGGCCGGACGGTGTTCCGGCCCGTTTTGTTTATGACCACCAAAACGGCTATCTCTGTTGAAGAGTATCTCCGGACAAGTTTCGAGGACAGCGATTGTGACTACGTCGACGGGGAGGTGATTGCGAGGAACGTGGGCGAACGAACGCATTCTTTGGTTCAGAAGAATCTAATTTTGTTGCTCGCCCGATTAGTAGACCACCTCGGTATGGCTCTGCTCCCGGAAATACGGGTGCAAATCGGCCCGCGGCGGTTTCGTGTAGCCGATATAGCAGTGTGGCGTGAAGACGAGCCAGGGGAGGAGGTTCCGAAAACGCCTCCGTTTCTCGCCATCGAAATTCTATCGCCGGAAGATCGCATGTCGCGTATGGTGCCTCGGATTTCCGACTATCTAACTGCCGGCGTTGAGTATGTGTGGGTAATCGATCCTTACGATCGGGTCGGCTTAATGTTCTCAAAACAGTCACCCATAGGGGTTTCAGTGGATGTTCTCCGAACCGAGAACCCAACTATAGAGATTCCACTTGAAACTGCTTTGACTGGACGTCCCTAAGGTCCACACCTTCCCAGCGCGCCACCACGGCAGTCGCCAGGCAATTTCCCAGAACGTTTACCGCGGTACGTCCCATGTCCATTAACGCGTCGGCTCCCAGAAGCACCGAGATTCCCGCGGCGGGGAGGCCGAACGTCGTGACGGTTCCAGCCAGAATGACAATCGCGGCACGGGGTACTCCGGCCACGCCCTTGCTCGTCAGCATCAGGGTGAGCATCATGAGGAGCTGCTGGCCAAATGACATCGGAATGCCGGCGGCTTGCGCTACGAAGACGGCGGCCAGCGAAAGATACAAAGCGCTGCCCGTCAGGTTGAAGCTGTAGCCGGTCGGCAGGACAAAGCCGACGATATGCTTGGGGACGCCGAAGCGCTCCATGTTTTCGAGCGCCAGGGGCAGCGCGGCTTCACTCGACGCGGTTGAGAAAGCGATAATCGAAGGTTCGCGGGCGGCGGCCCAAAATGATCGCAACGGAACCCGCGCGATTACGGCCGTCACGCCCAGGACGAGCACCACGAACAGAACCAGGGCCACGTATAGCGTGATGATCAGCGTGCCGAGCCGGAACAGCACCGTGGTGCCGTTCTTACCCACGGTGTAGGCCATGGCTGCGCCCACCCCGACCGGCGCGAGATACATGACGTACTTGGTGTAGCGGAACATGACCTCGGCGAGCGATTCGCACACCTGGACGACGGGCCGCGATTTCGACCCGATGGTCGCGCAGGCGGCCCCGAAGAGGAACGAGAACACCACAATCTGGAGCACATCGCCTTTGGCCATGGCATCGACGATGCTTGCCGGGAAAGTATGTTCGAGGATCTCGCTCAGGCCTGGGGATTTGGCCAGAGCCGCTTCGCCAGTCGTTCTCTCGAGCGTCATGCCTGCGCCGGGCCGCACCAGATTCACCGCGCCAAGGCCAATGAAAAGGGCAATCGTGGTGACGACCTCGAAGAAGATGATCGCCTTCAGTCCGATGCGTCCCATCGTTTTCACACTGCCGGTTCCAGCGATGCCGACGACCAGAGTGGCAAAGATCAGGGGCGCGATGATGGACTTGATCAGGCGCAGGAAGACATTCGCAACGGCGAGCGTCACGGGCGAATTCGCGGCAGCGGGGAACTCCATGCCGAGGCCGACGCCGATTGCGAGCCCGAAAAAGATCCAGGTTGTCAGCGAAATGCGCTTCAACGTTCCCCCCATTTGAGTTTCTGGCGCAACACGTCGAAGAATAGCATCTGCGGCGGACGCACCAGCGCGACACTGTGCCCCGACGAGCGGCACACGATTTTGTCGTCGCTTCGAAGCGGTTCGCCGACCTGTCCGTCGATCGTCAGGTAGCACTCGCGATCTTTCGCCAGGTTGATGATCTGGATCAGGCTGGTATCGGGCACCAGCACGGGGCGATTCGTCAGCATGTGGGGACAGATCGGCGTGATGCAGAACGCCTCGACCGCTGGAAAAATGATGGGGCCGCCAGCCGAGAGTGAGTATGCCGTGGAACCAGTTGGCGTGCAGATGATTAGGCCGTCGGCTTTGAATCGGGACACGAAGTGATCGTCGACGAAGGTTTCGAGGTCGATCATGCGGGCGATCTCGGTTTTCGTGATCACCACGTCGTTCAGTGCTTCGAAGCCGGCAACCAGATCCCCGTCGCGAAACAGCTCGCAGCGGAGCATACGCCGCCGGGCTATGCGCTGTTCTCCACGCAGCGCTCGTTCGAGCTGCGGATAGAGTTCATCGAGGGTAATGGCCGTAAGAAAGCCGAGGCCGCCCAGGTTTACGGGGAACAGAGGGATTTCGCGGCCCTCGAGCGAGCGGGCGGCGGACAGTAGCGTCCCATCGCCGCCGAGCACGATCACCAACTCTGTGCCGTCGGCCACGTGTTCGCGCGAAAGCCCGTCGGTCAAACCCGCATATGACGCGGTCTGCTCGTCGCAGCGAACCTCGATGCCGTGTCCATGTAGCCACTCGATGAGGTCGGCGACGATTGTGGAAGCATGCGCGATGCCGGGTTTCGACATCACGCCGACCTTTCTAATGGTGGGCATAGAGTAGGAATTCACGATTGCCCTCCGCGCCGAGAATCGGGCTGGGAATCACGTCCAAGCGAAAGCCGAGATGGGTCACAGCTTCGGCAACACGGCGGCAAGCAAGCTCATGCAACAGCGGGTCGCGCACGATTCCCCCTTTTCCAACCTGGCGCCGCTCCAACTCGAATTGCGGCTTGACGAGAATGACCATCTCGCCGTTTTCCTGAAGCAACTGCGGCAATACGGGAAGAATCATTGTGACCGAGATGAAGCTCACATCGCAAACGGCAAGGGCGACACGCTCCCCGATGTGTTCGGGGCCGAGATAGCGCGCGTTGATTTCTTCGCGCACGATCACGCGGGGATCGTTGCGGAGTTTCCAGTCGAGCTGGCCGGCGCCCACGTCGATGGCGTACACTTTCGCGGCGCCGTATTGCAGGAGGCAGTCGGTAAACCCGCCGGTTGAGGAGCCTACATCGAGGCATGTGCGACCCGATACGTCGATGTGGAAATGGTCGAGCGCGGCTTCGAGTTTAATGCCTCCGCGGCTGACGTACTTGGGGCGTTCCAGCAGTTCTATGCGGCTCTCGGGTTCTATGGCGTGGCCTGCCTTATCGACGCGGATGCCGTTGACCAGCACGTTACCGGAAAGAATCAGGGCACGCGCTTTCTCCCGCGACTCCGCCAGCCCGCGCTCGACTAAGAGCAGATCGAGGCGGGGACGTATTTTCATGCCCGCCGGTACACGACAAAGTCGGCCAGCTCGCGCAGGCGTTCCGCCCGTTCGTCGAACGCGCGCAGGGCGAGATGCGCGGCCAGGCGTTCTTCTTCGGCCATGACTCGCGAGCGCTCCAAGCCGTACACTGCGGGAAACGTGATCTTCTTTTGAGCCTGGTCCTTGCCGGCGGTTTTACCGAGAGCCTCGGACGGCTGCTCGACGTCGAGAATATCATCGACGATCTGAAATGCCAGGCCCAGGTGGACGCCATAATCGGAGAGAGCCTGAAGCTGCTCCTCGCCTGCGTTCGCGTAGATCGCTCCCATGCGCACGCTGGCCCGTAGTAAGGCGCCGGTTTTGGCGCGATGAATGGATTCCAGGAGCTGGGCGGTGGGGAATTTGCCTTCTCCCTCGAGGTCATTGACCTGGCCGCCGATCATTCCGCCCACGGTTCCGGAAGCGGTTGAGAGCTCCTCGATGAGCCGTATCTTGATTTCGGGGCTTCGGTGAATCTGCGAGAGCACTTGGAATGCGAGCGTGAGCAGGGCATCGCCTGCCAGGATTGCCATGGCGTCGCCGAAAACCTTGTGACAGGTGGGACGGCCGCGGCGCAGGTCGTCGTTGTCCAACGCTGGAAGGTCGTCGTGGATCAGCGAATAGGTGTGAATCAGTTCCAGCGAGCAGGCCGCCGACTCGATGCCTTCCGGGAAATCGGATACTGTGTACGCGGCCTCCATGCAAAGAATCGGACGTACTCGCTTGCCTCCGGCGAAGAGGCTGTAGCGCATCGCCTTGTGAATGGTTTCGGGGGCCACGTGTTCGGGCGGCACCCAGCAGGTGAGAGCTTCGTCCACCTTCGCCTGTTGAACAGCGAGGTATTCGGTTAACGTCATGCTTTGTCCGGGCGGAAGGGCTCGGGCTGGATTTTATCGCCCTTGCGGAGCAGGATCTCGACTCTGGTCTCGGCTTCTTCCAACTGTTTGCGGCAGTCTTCGCTGACCTTCATTCCTTTCTCAAACAGTTCCAGGGCGCGCTCGAGCGGGAGTTCGCCGCTTTCCATTTCCTTGACAATCTGTTCGAGTTCCAGCAGGCCGGCCTCGAAAGGAGGCGGCGAATTCGAGTCGGGCATCAAGACCATTCTATCGGTCGGCCACGTTGTTCGATGTGTGCACGGGCGGCACTTCGACGCCGAGTTCCGCGGCGACGGAACACAGCGGTCCCCAGGTTCCTTCAAAGACGGGAACACCTTGAATACGGCGGGCGGCTTCGGCGCGCCACTCCGGGTCACCGGCCACGAGCACCTCGTCGTATCCGGGGGCGGGCTCCGAGGATTTGACGATCCCGACCAGTTGCCGGATGCGGGCGGCGAACTCGTCGAGCGGCATGAATCGCGCGACGTCGATCGCGAGGAAGAACTGGCTGGTACGCATGGGCCGGTCCGTAATGCGAATGCCTCCCAGTTCGGTACTCATGGCGCCGCCGCTGAGCACCGCGCAGAAGATTTCAGCCATCATGGCGAGGCCGCTGCCCTTGTAGCCGCCCAGCGGCATCGGCGAACCATCGAGCCCCGCCTGGGGATCGTTGGTAGGCACGCCGTTGATGTCGAGCGCCCAGCCGTGAGGCAAAGACGGCTGCTTGTTGAGGACAGCCTTAAGGATCTTGCCCATTGCAACTGTTGTGGTGGCCATGTCAAGCAGCCATTGGTCCGGTCCGGGAAGCGAGACGCAGATTGGATTGGTGCCGAATCGCTTGTCTTTGCCTTGCCAGGGGAGGACGATGGGCGAGGCGTTGCACATCACCATGCCGATCATGCCCTGCCTCGACACGCGTTGCGCCCAAAACGCCGCCGCCCCGAAATGATTGGACTCGCGGGCGATGGCCAGTCCAATTCCGTGTTCCTTTGCAATCCGGACGGCGTGATCGCTGCAGATGGCTGAAATGACCTGTCCAATGCCGCCTTCGCCGTCGTAAGTCAGACAGGCCCCATTTTCGGTTGCGATATGGCCGCGTCGCTCGATGTTGATACCGCCATCGCGCATACGCTCGATGTAGAACGGGAGGAGTTGGACACCATGCGAATCGACGCCTCTCAGGCTGGCGGCGACGAGCGATTCGGCGACCAGGTCGGCGGCGTCTTGGGGTACGCGAATCGTGATCAGGAGCTTGGTTATGAACTGCGTGAGCGGCTCATGGCCGATGAGGATGTCGGGCATGCTTGCCCAATTGTATCCGCATCCCATAATTGAATAGAGTTCGCATGAATCTTAGTCCGCTTCTCGCGATCCTGGGACCGACGGCTTCCGGCAAGAGCGATCTGGCGCTCTATCTTGCGTCCAGGCTGGACGGCGAGATCGTCAATTGCGATTCCATTCAGGTGTACCGGCACTTCGACATCGGTGCGGCGAAAACGCCGATCGAGGAACGGCGCGGGATTCCGCACCACCTCGTCGACATCGTGGAGCCGGAGGCAGTTTTCACAGCCGGCGATTACATGAAGCGCGCGCGCGGCGTGCTTGCGGAAATTGCGGGGCGGGGCCGGTTGCCAATCGTAGTGGGCGGCACGGGATTCTATTACAGCGCGTTGATGTATGGACTTTTTGAAGGACCGGATCGCGATCCCTGGCTGCGGGAGAGACTGTTGGCGCGGGAGAAGAAACGCGCCGGCGCTCTGCATAACATTTTACGCAGGCTTGACGCGGAGTCTGCGGCGCGTATTCACAGGAACGACGTGAACAAGACAATTCGCGCGCTTGAAGTGCGATGCCTGGCGGGGCGGCCGCTTTCCAGAATGTTTCTCGAAGGACGCGATACCCTCGCGGGATTTCGGGTCATTTCCGTGGGGTTGAATCCGCCGCGCGATGTTTTATATAGCCGCATCGATCAGCGGCTTGCTAAAATGTTTGTGGATGGCCTGCTCGATGAGGTCAGCGCCATTCTCGCATCGGGCGTTTCGCCGATGGCGAAGCCTTTTGAATCTCTCGGGTACAAGCAAGCTCTGGCCGTCGTGCGCGGAGAGCTTGAAACGGACGCCGCGATTCGTGCCGCACAATTAGAGACGCGCCACTACGCAAAACGTCAGATGACGTGGTTTCGCCGTGAAGCGGGGGTGGCGTGGTTTGCGGGTTTCGGCGACTGTCCGGAAGTGCAATTCGAGGTGTTCGAATTCGCACAGAAAAGCCTTGAGTTGTTTCAAAACGGACAATAAACGTTTTGTTTTTTTGTCGCGGAACCAAATGGCATTTTATACGTATCTATTGGTGTAGGGTCTTAGTAAGCTCACACCTCAAGGAGTCCAGAAAAAATGAAAAAGTTCGCTATTGCATTCGCTACTCTTGCGCTTGCTGTTGCCAGCGCGGCTACAAGCCACAACGTTACTCTGTTTCAACCGACCATGGTCAATGGAACCGAATTGAAACCCGGCGATTATAAGGTTGAAGTGGAGGGGAACAAGGCTATTTTCAAGCAGGGCAAGAAGGCTGTGGAAGCGACGGTTAAGGTCGAGGAGAACACTGACAAGTACGGCGCCAATTCGGCACGTTACGTGGATGGTTCGCGGTTGCAGGAACTCCGGATCGGCGGCACGCATACGAAGCTGGTATTCGAGAACGGCGGCAGTGCTGCCACGGGTGGCACGGATCTGAAGTAGGTTTACCGCCGCGAAATCGCGACAGGTTAAATGCGGTGAAAGCTCTTGAGGATGTCGCGCGTGGAATAGCGCAGCGCGATGGGGCGCCCGTGAGGACAACTCATGGGACAGTCGGTGGCGGCAAGAGCTTTGAGAAGCCAGTCGATTTTTGTGTGATCGAGTCGCATGTTGACTTTGATCGCCGCCCGGCAAGCGATGGTGGCAGCCATAGCGCGACGGAGATCGTCGAGCGAAACTTTGCGGGATTCCTTCTCGGCGATCTCCAGTATTTCCAGAACCAGACGTTCAATATCACCCGGTCCCACGTCCGCGGGGGCCGACTTGATCGCAATGGTTCGCCGGCCGAATGGCTCCGTATCGAAACCGGAATGATGGAGCTCTTCGGCGATCCGGGCGTATTCGATCTGCTGGGCGGCGGTGAGTTGCACGACGATCGGCATCAGTAACTGCTGGCTTTCGACGCGGTTCTCGGCCTGTTGACGAAGTACCTTTTCAAAGAGGATCCGTTCGTGGGCCACGTGCTGGTCGATAATCCACAGGCCGTCACGGCCCGCGGCGATGATGAAGCTGTCGTGAATCTGGCCGAGAGGACGCAACTCGGGGAGCGCCCCCAGGCTGTTTGCGCCTTCGCTGTCGACGCGCAGGCTGCCATGGGTGTCAGGCAAAGGAAGAGATTCGATTCGTTCGGGCGCTGCATCGGTGAAATTAAATCGAGGGGTGACAGCGTCCGTCGGGCGCAGTGTGAAGGTGGGAAGATCTTCGATCCGCTCGGAGGGGTTTGCAGCCGCGGAGTCGAACCCACCGCTCCACTGCTCATTCACGATTCGCTGGGTGAATTCCGAGAAAGGCAACTCGGCGGCGGGCTGTGGGGGCAGGGATATGCTGGATGCGGGGCGATGGGCTACCAGTTGGTCGCGAACGGCATCGCGCACGAAATCGTGCACAAACGAGCTGTGGCGGAAGCGGACCTCCGTCTTAGACGGATGCACGTTGACGTCGACTTCTTCGGCATCACAATCCAGGAACAACAGCGCAAAAGGATAGCACGCGGGCGGCATCAGGTTGTGGTACGAACTTGCGAGGGCGTGCAGCAGCAGCTTGTCGCGGATCAGGCGCCCGTTCACGAACAGAAAAATCGAGTTGCGATTCATCTTTTGCACCTGCGGACCGGAGATGAAACCGCGGAGAGCAAACACGCGCGGGGATTGCTCGTCGGGCATCTGAATTTCTCTTTCGATATATCCCAGGTCGACTAAATCATCCAGCGTTTGAGAGCCGAAGACCTGGTAGATGCGTTCCCGCAGCGTCTCTACCGGCGATACGTCGAGCAGGTCGGCTCCGGCGTTGCGCAACTGGAAGGACTTGCCGGTATGAGCCAGGCTGTAGTGAGTTACGAGGGCGGCAATGTGGGCGAGTTCAGTGGCATCCGAGCGCAGGAACTTCTTGCGGGCGGGAACATTGTAGAAGATGTCGCGGACGGTGATAGTCGTGCCGCGGGCGAACGGTGTTTCATCGCAGCGCAGGAGCTTGCCGCCGGCGATCTCGACGGCTGTGCCGGTGGTTTCCTCGTCGGAGCGAGTTTCGAGCAGCAGGCGGGAGACGGAGGCAATGGAGGGCAGGGCTTCGCCTCGGAAACCCAGGGTCGAAATGGACAGGAGATCCTTCGCGTCGCTCAGCTTGCTGGTGGCGTGCCGTTCGAAGGCGAGCAGGGCGTCATCGCGCAGCATGCCGCTGCCGTCGTCAGCTATGCGGAGCAGCTTGCGTCCCGCCTCTTCAACGTCGACCCGAATTGTCGTAGCGCCGGCATCGAGCGAATTTTCAAGAAGCTCCTTCACGACGGACGCGGGCCGTTCTACCACTTCGCCGGCGGCGATTTTATTGGCGACAGTGTCGGACAGGACTCGGATGCGACCCATGTAAATCCAGGATAGACAAGCTGAAGTCTGTCCTACCGGATGACGATGTTGCGTTCTTCCAGAAGCCGGCCCGTGCGGAGATAAAAGTTCAGGAGGTTGCGCCGGTAGTTGATGGTTTCCGTCACCAGGCTCGACTCCGCCAGCACGAATGCGTTCTGGGAATCGAGCACGAAGAAAAGCGTCGTCGTGCCCAGCTCGTAACGTTTCTGATCCGCTTCCACGCGCTTCTGTGCCAGGTCACGAGCGATCTTGGCGACCCGGATACTCTCGCGACTGTTCTCCACCTGGTCGATTACGTTTAGTACCTGCAGCCGCACGTTTTCCTGGTTTTGGCGGACCCTCAGCGCGTCGAGCTTCTTTTGCGCCAGGGCGTCGGCGAGGTTGGAAGCAGCATTCCGGTCGCGGATCGGCAGCGTGAGCCGCAATCCAATACCGTAGACCGGGTACGTGAAGCCGAAAACGCTGCTGAGCGCATCGCCGAGGCCACCCGGAATCGGCACCACGGGCGCGGTCGGATCGAGCAGATTGGTTCGGTTATAGAAAATGCCGCCGAGCCCCGACGAGCCGTATTGTGCGGTGAACGAGAGGCTGGGAAGGAGCGCATTGTTCGCTTGCTTGATGCCCAGATCGTCAACGTCCAGGTTCTGCGTATTGCTCCGAAGATCGGGGCGCAATCGCAGGGCGTCCTCGACGGCGGCTTTCCGGTCGATCGCGCCTTCCGTTGTGGGCGGCATGTCGAGAGTCTCGGTCAGAACCAGGGGCATCTCACGGAACTTGGGGTCTATGTCGGCGCCGATCTGGCGGCGCAGGGCGTCCTCGGTCTGTTCAAGAGAATGCCGCGCGTGGACCACGCTCAATTCGGCGTTGGCGCGATTGGCCTCCGGCTGGTAGATTTCGAGCGGCGACGTGGCGCCGAGCTCCAGCTCCTTCTGGGCGCGCTGCAGGGCGGCATCGGCGAGTTTCAGAGCTTCTTCCTGGACGCGAAGATTCTCGCGATTATTAACGACGTCCCAATATGCGTTCTCGGCAACGGCGAGAAGCTGTGTCACCTGGTCTTCCAGAGTGTACTGCGTGGCTTTCAGCTTGCTTCGCGCTATGGATACCGGCAGGCGCGTGATGAACATCCCGCGGCCTCGCAGCAGCGGCTGCGTAAAGCTCATATTGAAACCAGCGCTAAGCTGCGGATTGAAGGTGGTGAAGGCGCTGTTGCTCGATGTCTTTGTATCGGTGAAGCTGATGTTGTACTGGCCGCCGGTGGAAATGGTCTGGGTATACCCGAGACTGAAAGGCTGCGTCAGGGCGTTGATCGTGTCGGCGCCCGCCAGAAGGCTTCCCGAAGGAGTGAGCTGCCTCGTCGTGGTGAAGCCCGCGGTGGCAATCGGATCAAAGACCGAGAACGCGCGCAGGATCGCGTCACGGGCGAATTCGACGTTGACCTTCTGGATACCGATATCCGGATTATTCTGCATCACCAGGTCGAGGTAGTTTTTCAACGAGAGTTCCAGCTTGCCGCCGGCGACAAAGTCGGCGAGGCGAACCGGGGGTTCCAACTCGACCTTCGTGGGAACGTTCAGGAAGTGTTTCCGGAAGTATGACGGCTTCGGAAAGAACGGATCGTTTTGCGCCACTACAGAGGCGACAGATAAAAGGACGATGAGAAACTGTTTCATCATTCGTATCGGATCGCTTCGATCGGATCGAGTTTGGCCGCTTGGACGGCCGGATAAATTCCAAATAAAAGTCCAATGCCCACAGAAACGCCGAAGGCCACTCCGATGGACGAAGCGGTGACCACGGTGGACCAGCCGGCCGCGGCGGCGATGATGCGGGACAGCGAAAAACCGAAAGCAATGCCGATCAATCCGCCGAGGATGGAAATCAGCACCGCCTCTGTTAAGAACTGCCGGATAATGTCGGCCTGCCGCGCGCCGATGGCCCGGCGAATGCCGATTTCGCGTGTGCGCTCCAGCACCGTGGCGAGCATGATGTTCATAATGCCGATTCCGCCGACGAGCAGAGAGATTCCCGCGATGCAGATCATGACGACTTTGAAGGTGAATTGAGTACGGCGCTTCTGTTCCAGCAGACCGGCGGGAACCACAACATTAAAATCGCCGGCGTCTTTATGAGTTGTGGCAAGAATTGCATTTACGACACTGGCGGTCTCGACAGAATTAGTATTCTGGCCAACTTTAATATAAATGCCGTCAATTTCGTCTTTCAAATAGCTGTTATTGTCTTCAAAACGGCGCATCACGCTATTCAGGGGCGCGATGATGAGGTTGTTGCGGTCGGTCACCTCCAGGCCTTCGACATCGCTGTCGGCGGTAGCTTGCTGGGCCAGGACCCCGATGACCTGCAACCAGGTGTCGTTCACCTTCACCCACTTGCCCTCAGCCGGTTCATAACCCAGCAGGTTGACCTTGGCGCCCTCGCCGAGGACACACACGGCTGCAGATCTTTCGTTGTCGTCGGCGCTGAAGAAGCGGCCCTCGATCATTTTGAGGCTATTGATCTCGAGGTAATTCGGCGCCACTCCGATGAGTAGCGGCGGCTCCTGCGAAGGCTTCGGGAGGACTTTGAGAGGCTTGAAACGCTTACGAGGCGTCAGCGCTTCAATACCCTGGACGTTCTCCGAGATTGCCCGGAAGTCGCGGAATGTAAGGCCGGGCGAGACGACGCGGCGGGCTTGCAGTTCATTCCTGTCGACGGCTTCCTTCGCTTCAATGATGATGTTGTTGACACCGAGCAGATCGATGTAACTCATCATTTCCTTCTGCGCGCCCGCGGTGATGGCCAACATCGCAACCACAGCGCCAACCCCGAAGATCATGCCGAGCATGGTCAGCAGGCTGCGCAGCTTGTGGACCATGAGGCTTGAGAGCCCCATGTAAAGTTCAGGTAGATAGCCAGTAAGGTTCGTCACGTTACTTCGCCCCCTTACCGGGCAACGCTCCCAGCGGTCCTGCCGCTCCGGTCTTGCCTTTCTTGTTGTCTTCTTTCTTTGCGGTGGGGTCGGCGAGCGCGATGACGTCGCCGGGTTGGAGTCCGTCGGAAACGATCATCACCGACTCGCTTCGTTTTAGCGGCTTGAAGGCGCGGGCCTCAAACTGATTACCGTGTTTGACGTACGCCACCATTTTGCCTTCCTTGTCGAAGACCGCCTGGTTGGGGATGTAGATCGCGTTAGGGACCTTATCGATCACAATCTCGACGTCGGCGAGCAGGCCGGGACGGAGCAGGACTTCGAACTGGGAGTTTTCCTCAGGGGCCGGAGGAAGCTTGGCGTTCTCGCGGTCGGCCTCACTGAATTGTGGAGCACTCATTCCCATCATGGCGGCCGCGGGATTTTGCGGACCCATAACCATTGGGGCAGGCATCGCCGACGTCGGGGCCGGGGGCTTGGCGGTGGCGGTTGCCATTGATGTCGAACCTGCGGTCGCGGGCTTCGCTCCCTGCGGCGCGGAGGGCGGCGGCGGGCCACCAGGTCCCTTCATCATCGGCGGGGGCATCGCCGGTTGCGGATGAATCCTCTTGTTCATCTCGGCGATGGCCAGGATCTGCTTGATCTGTTCCGGCTTGACGCCCAGCACCCTAAAGAGCTGCGGCATGTCGAGTGAAAACACTACGTCGAATTTCTTGGCGGGATCGCTCGAAAAGACATTCGCAGTGGCGGTTCCACTCATCGACTTGATCTTCGCGTTCAGCTTTTGACCAGGGATGGCATCCAACTGGATCGTTGCGTCCTGGCCCTCGTGCAGGTTGGCGCGGTCGAGTTCGCCAACTCTCGCGATGATCTCCAACTCCGAAAGGTCGAGCACGTCGGCAACAGGCAAACCAGGATTGATCTGGTCGCCCTCGCGGATATCGGGAATCTGCATGCCGGGGAAATAGAAGTTGGGCCGCGTCTGGCGAATCGCGACGAGCCCGCTCATTGGCGCGAGCATTTTCACCTGCGAGAGACGCGTTTTTTCCTGCTGGAGTTGGAGCAATCCTTTGTTCTTGGTCTCCTGAAGCACCGCGAGCTGCGCCTTGGCCTGCAGACGACGCGACTGGATATCGCTTTCGAGCTGCTTCAGGCGGCGCTGCGCCTCTTCGAGTGTCAGCACGTTCTTCTTGGCGTCGATCGCAGCCAGCAGATCGTTGCGCTTCACCTCGAGCTCAGCGCGGCGCACATCAAACTGTGCTGTGAGCAGGTCGACCTGGTCCTGATTGCTTTGGACGGCAAGGTCGGCTTCCGCCTTCTTGATCTGCTGGTCGGTTTGTTCGATCGACAGGTCGTCCTCTTCGACGCGCGACGTAACCTCGGAATCGTCGTATTCGACGATGAGGTCCTTCTCGTGCGCGAAGCTGCCTAATGGCGCCAGCCGCGTCACCTGCACAGTGCCGAACAAATTGGGGGCCGTCAATGTAACGGAGCGGGTGGCGCGCAGCTCGCCGCGCGTATAACTGCGGACGACGACGTCGCCACGGCGAACCTTCGCGGTCGCAATCTGCTCCTGCGACTGCGGCAGACTCCTGAGGAAAGCGTAGGCCCACCAACCACCCCCGAGCAGGATGGCCAGAGCCACGACGCGAATAATAACCTTCTTCATCTGAACCTTACGGAACTACAGAAACTACAACTTCTTTGCCTTTTTCGCGGCCTCGATGGGATTCTCCAAAGCGACCACTTCGTTCGCGCTCAGGCCGCTTTTCACGATCAGATCGGTTTCGTTGCGCTTGCCCACTTCAATGTGCCGGATGACGAAATCCTGACCTTTCTGGACCCACACCGCGGGCTTGTCGTGGTCGAGGAAACTCGCGCGGGCCGGGATCATCAGGGTATTGGGCTGGCTTTCAATGACAATGTCGGCCGAGCCGGTCATGCCGGGACGCAGTCGCGGGTCCAGGTTTTTGAGCGTTGCGTAGGTCGGAAACTGCTTCTCGGTCATGCCCATGCCACGAAAGTTCACGGTTGCGATAGGGCTGATCCAGTCCACATCGGCGAGGAATTCCTTCTCCGGAATCGCGTCGACGTGAACCCGAATCTTGTCGCCGAGTTTGATCTTGCCGCGATCCACCTCGTCGAGTTTCAATTCCAGCCGCATCTTACTGAGATCGGGGATTTCGGCAATCGCGGCGCCGGTCCAGGCCTGGTCTCCCTCTTTAAAGGGCGGCGGCGTGGAGCCGAAAGACCCGGCGCTACGGAAGTTCGGCAGGATGTTAACGATGCCGTCGTTGGGCGAGCGCAACACCATCTTGGAGAGGTAGCTCTCCGCCCGTTCGGCGTCTCGCGCGGCCTTATCCTTCTTTTGTTCGGCGCGTTGCAGGTCCGCCTGGTTGGACGTGCTATGCGACTTGATTGTCGTCTTCACCTGGTCGAGATCGCCTTTAGAGGTGTCCACAGTGATGAGGTTCTTCGCGCCCTCAATTTCCGAGAGCACCTCGGCCTTGCTGGCATCGAGTTGGGCGCGCTCGACGTTGTATTGCGACGTCATGAGATTCATGGCGTCCATCTCGTCCGTGATTTTCTGTGCCGCTTTGAGCTGGACGATTTCGCTGTCGGCGGTGCGCAACGCGGTCTTGGTCTCGAGGAAAGTCTGCTGTTGCTGGGCCGAATCGAATTCGACTACGATGTCGCCCTTCTTAATCGGCTTGCCGGACTCGGCCAAATGAACGATGCGGGGGCTCGGAACCTGAGGGGCCGTAATGATCTCGGAGTGGATGCTGCGGATTTCGCCGCGCGTGTGTACCGTGATGACGAATTCGCCATTCCGAACTTTGGCGACCGGCACCGTGACTGGCGTGGTGTTGGAGCCGTAATGATACGCCGCAAATACGCCCCCGGCACAGGCAAAGAGGAGACCGGTCCAAGTGATGATTCTTCGTTTTCGCGAGTGCTTTTGGCCAATGCGCTGTTTTGGTTTTACATCTTTGGACATTACGGCGATCCCTGCTCGTTGGGTGACAATGGGCGGTCCAGGGCGACAATTTCTCCGGGCTTTAAGCCGGATTTGATACTCGCCAGAAGGTTGTTCTGCAGACCGATTTCAACGTCGCGCCGGGTCCAACCGACCGTGTCCTGGACGAACACGAAAGCTTTTTGGGATGAGCCGCCGTCGCGGAAGACAGCGCCCGTTGGGATCACCGCGGGGGGATTCGCATCGGTCTCAACGATGACTTCGGCGCTGACAGAAAGATCGGGAATAACGCGCTTGTCCATCTTGTCGATTCGCAGGCGCACAGGCACTTCACGAACGAACTGCTGGCGAAAGCCGCCGCCCTTCGTGACCGCGGCGATCGACTCCACGTGGGCGGGCAGATCGAGATCCGGATAGGCGTCAAAGTGGACGCGCGCCTTCTGTCCCAGGCGGATGTCGGCGATGTCGGCCTGATTCACGGTGGCGTTAATGACCATGGAATGCGTGTCGACGATCTGCATGTAGAACTGGCCGGGCCAAAGCTGGTCGCCTTGCTGAATCTGGCCGAAGTCGCCGCCGCGAAATGTGGTCTGCATCACCACCAGCCCGTCGAGAGGCGCCTTGACGATCATTTTGTCCGCGTTTGCCTCCGCGCGCTTCAGTTCGATGCCGGCCTTCTCCACGTTGAGCTCAGCGATCTTCGTATCGGCCGTCTCCGAGGCCAGCACGCTAGGTACCTCTTTCAGGAGCTGCTGATATTTCGCTTCGGCTTGCTGAAACGCGAGCCGGGTTTTTTCGGCGTCAAGGGCCGCCAAAACGGGGATGGTCTTCAGGTCCAGGCGCGCCTTATCCATGTCGCCTTTAGCGGCGAGAATAAGCTGATCGTGGGCTTTGTGAGAAGCTTCGAGATCTGCCTTGCGCTTGCGAAGAGACGCCTCGCCTTGCGTTAGCGCGGCGCGATAATCGTCCAGGCGAACCAGCATGTACTGGCGGTCGAATTCGGCAACAGTGTCTTCCTTGTGGACCACCGAACCGGGCGGGGAGACATGCTGCAGGACCAGCATGAAGTCGTTGCCACCGCCTCCGCCGCCACCCCCACCGGGGAGCGAATCGGATGTGCTGCCGAGGCCGGAAGATCCCAAGGCTGAAGACGTGGACGTGCCAGAACTGGAACTAGTTGATGACGTGGGTGAAGCACTGCCACGAAGTGTCGTGGTGCCCAGCCGGCTCGTCGCGGCTTGAAATGCTGACGAAGCATTCGGCGCGGAACTGGAGGCGGTGCTGCTTGCGGTGCTCGATGAGGAACTCGAGGCGGCAGTCGCTGAGGATGTTGTTGTGGACGCGGTACGTGCCGCATCGGAGTGGCTGCCTCGCAGCCGTGGGGCGATCAGCGAGTTGAAATTGGCGGCCGCGGTTACCCCGGTGACCCGAATCAGGCGTTCGAGAGGGCGCCGCGTGGTCCTCGCGGTGCGTACGGCCGCGACCGATTCGCGGGTCGCCGGCGGAGCGTTCAGGGTCCGCGCTCTTTGCCAGATTAATGCGCCTAAAACAACGATTGCGACGACGATCAACAACACCAGCCAGGGATTGGATCGCTTCGGTTTGCGCGAGGGTGGCGGCACCACCTCGGGGAGCGCCAAAGGCGCCCGAGGCTCGACGGCTGGCGCTGGCGCACCGCTCATGTATGAATGCATTCCGTTACAGTGTACAGACGCCAAAAGCTGGCGCCGCGTTTGGAATTCCCCGATGAAAATTCGATTTTAGCAGGTTGGATTACAGTGGTTCAGCTTCCCATGGCATGGAGTAGGATTCTAAGTCAGCGAACGCATAGGCGAAGCCGCCCGCGCCGCAAAGCAGCATAGCCGGAAGCAACGGAAACTCTCGGGTTCGAAAAGGTGGGACAGGCGTTTTCGCCTGTTCCTGGAGGCGTCCGACTACTGCTTGTCAGGCTTGGTCTCGGCCGGCTTCGGCATCTCCAACGGGGCGTAGTACGGCTTGTCCGTCTTCTGGAACTTGTCCATCCACTTCTTGCCGGCTTCGGTTGGCGTGAAGGACCAATCCTGGCGGTGGTAATTCCAGTCGTCCGGGTTCAATTCCTGCGCGTGTTTCCAGTATTTCTCCGCCAGTTCGGTACTGCCTTCATTGTGGAAATACACCGCGAGTTTGAAACTGGCGTCGGCTTCGGCGAGGGCCGGGGAGCGGGGTTGGACGCGTTTACGGAACTCATCGTCACTCAGGGCGTAGACGCTCTTGTCGCCCTTTTCAACCCAGTCGCGCAGGGCAGCCACGTAGATGTCGCCTTCGGTGGTGATGCTCTTGCCCGCGAAGGTCAGCTTGGTTTTGGTGGTATAGGCGGTTTCCGATGGCCGAACCACGACACCTTTTTCGTCTATCCAGACGCCGGTCGGCACGTTCACCATGTCGTAGAGCGAACTTATGGTGTGCTGCGTGTCGATCAACGCGGTGTAGGTTGCTTTGGCCTGGTCGTACCACTTACCCGCCGCGGCTTCTCCGCCGGTATCCTGGGCGGCGGCTATGATCTCAAAATTCTTGTCCTTCAGTTCTTCGTAGACTTTCTGCCAGCCTGGCAGATCGAGACGGCAGCCTCACCAGGAGGCCCAGGTGACGAGCAGGACCTTCTTGCCCCGGAAATCGGATAGGTGGACCATGTTGCCTTTGCGGTCGGCCATGGCAAAATCAGGGGCCACGCGGGAATTCAGGAATCCGCCGCGGACCGCGGGAATCTCGCCAAAGCTCCACACACGGGTGCTGTCGTCGGATATGTACGACTGCTTCAGTTTCCGCGCGAATCCCGTGAGATTAAACCACGTTTGGCCGCCGGATTTGCGGACCAGCGCGGCGCCTTCCTTGCGGATCGGGATGCAGATGTCGTTCAGGCAGGCTCCCTGCGGCTTGAGTTCGAACCCGTTTACCTTTTCGAGTTCTGCGGGCGTGATCCACAGATCCTTGGCGTCGGGGAGGACTTCGTCGATTTGGGTGACATGTTCGTTAGAGAGGACAGTGGTTCGGGATTTGGTATCCGCGAACAGCCGCCTGATTCCTGCGGCTTGAACGAGCGCGCCGCCCGCTACAGCGAGAAATTCAGATCGTTTCATATACCCCCACCTTTGACTGATTGGCAACAGCTCTCCCAGTTTCGCAGAAGTCAACTTCGCCCGCAGCATTTGATGGTCGGCTGCTAAACTACCCGGCATGCTTTCCATGCTGCAAGATCTTGTCCATCACAAGAACTATGCAAACACGGCTCTGTTGAATGCGATCGCTGCACACGAACAGGCTTCCGTTGATCCCGAACTCCGGCATCTGTTACATCACATTATCCTGGCAAATCGGTTCTGGCTTTCCTTGTTCGTGGGACAACCCTTTGACCTCGATAAGGAGGCGAGAGTGCCAGAATCGCTCGGCGTACTCGCCGAAGCATACCGCGAGACGCATGAACTCGAAAGCCGCTGGATCGGCGGGCTGCAAGCCGCTGAGCTGGACCGCTTGGTACAGACCCCTTTTATTCCCGGCCGATCGTTGTCACTCGCTCAGGCCTTGATGCAGGTTTGCCTGCACAGTCACGGTCACCGGGCGCAATGCGCGGCCAAACTGAGAGCTTTAGAAGGCGATCCCCCTCCCATGGATTTCATTGTGTGGCTCAAAGATCGACCGGGTTTCCAGTCGCTTTCGGATTAGCTCCGTAAATCCCTTTCAAAAAAAGACGGAATCGTTCAGAATGTAGCCATGAGTGAGCGGGATGCCGGCATAGAAGCGGTCTTGCGCGCGTCGGCGCGTACGGCCGCGGTTGTTGAGACCGACATGCGGCGTGGTTTGACGGGTTTGGCAACGGTCGCCGTTGTCGCACCATTGCTTGGGATATTGGGCAACGTTGTCGGAATTGTTGACTCCTTTCGGGGGATTGGCACCGAAAAGTCCGTTGTGCTGGCATTAACCGCTTTGGGCCTTTCCCACGCGTTCATGTTCACGGCGTTTGGTTTACTGGTTGGTCTGGTTGCTTTTGCGTTTTACAAGCAGTTGAGTACCCGGGCCGATGGGTTAAGTCTTGAAATGCGGTGCGCATCGCTCGATTTGGCGAATCTACTTACGGCGAATTGGTCGCGCTTAGCCGCAGGACTCTTACACGATGATGTTCTAAGCAGCCCGCCAGAGGCAAAGGCGGCCCGAAAGCGCATCTCGCGGCCCATGATTGTCATTGGGGTCGCACTGATTGCGGCTTGGCTCCTGCGCTCGTCCTCGTGGATGTACTTCGATCATTACTCCGAGGATTCTGCGGCCGCCTGGGCGTTTGCCTATGTTCTCCTTCGATTCGGCATTGCATCGCTGTTCGCCGATTTGCTGTGGGTCAGAATTCTGCATCGGGGCTCGAGCGGACGCGCGTGCATCGCGGCGCTGATTACGTTGTCGTGGAGCGTTATCGAGTTTTGGTTGGGTGCGCGCCTGTTCTAGGCGAGCCTTTTCATTCGTCCTTTATTCGCCTACAATGGAGTCGTGCCGGCTCGCTGGTGTACGGTCACGCTGGTTCACGAGAACGGACGGCGCTACAGCATCGACGTAGAGGCCGTAAGTAGCTTCGACGCAGCCCACCTGTACGTGTGCCACGTTAGGGAGCACCCGGATGAGGGTCTGCCCATTCCACATCCTGGGTCGCTCTTTGAAGTCGTCGCTGATGGGCATGTGTATCGTGTCGAAGGCGCTCGCCTGAAGCGTTGGATTGAAAAACAGCGATCCGCGCTGCACGGCCCCAAAGGGTATCTCTTCCGTAAACGGCCCGAACTGTGATGATCAGAGGCTTAGCTCGCAGGCACTGCAAAAATCGACCATTGACAGTCGGGCAGAATTACGCCAAGATATATCGGACGATATATCGGAGGTGCAATCGTGAGATCCCATTGGGCACGAAGTTTCAACAGCGCGTGGGGACCGTGGGCGGGTTTTGCGGGACCTGCTTTCGGACGCCAGGCGCGGTTTTTCGAGTTCGGCGAAATCCGGCTGGCGATCCTGTCGTTGTTGCAGGAAGGGCCGAAGCACGGCTACCAACTGATGAAGGAGATCATGGACCGCTCCGGCGGCTTCTATAAAGCCAGCGCGGGAAGTATGTATCCGACCCTGCAGCAACTCGAGGATGAGGGGCTCATCGAATCGGAGAAGGTGGAGGGACGGCGGGTTTACCGTTTGACGGTAGCGGGAAAGGCCGAACTGGAGAAGGACCCGGAGGCAGTCCGGCGGATTTGGGAACGCGCGGAGAGCTGGGAGGATTGGGGCCAGTGCATGGGTCCCGGCGCTATGGTCTTCGCCGGTTCGATCGCCACCGTCGTAAAATCGGTACTGCGCGCCGCGACCTGGGCGGGTTCCTCGAGCACGCGGCAGACACAATTACACGACATAATCAACAAGTTCTGCAACGACCTGGAGGACCTGGCGGAGGGCAAGCATGGGCGTTGAAGTTCGCATGAAGGATTTGCGGAAAGTGTACACATCGCCTCCGCCGATGATGGGCGGCCCGGGAATGGCGATGCTGCGCGGCTCCGCAGGGGGCAAAAAGAAGCCCAAGAAAGACGCCCATATCGTCGCGCTCGACGGCATTTCGCTCGAGATCGAAGCAGGCGAAATCTTTGGACTTCTGGGGCCGAACGGGGCCGGAAAATCGACCACCGTAGGAATTCTCACGACACGCGTGAGGCCGACCGGCGGCCAGGCATGGATCGGAAGCCTCGACGTGTGGCAGCAGCAGGTGGAGGCTAAGCGCCTGATCGGCGTTGTGCAGCAGCGGCCGAACCTCGATTTCTCGCTCACGGCTCGCGAGATTTTGCTTTTTCACGCGGCTTACTACGGGGTTCCATCGGCTGACAGAGTGCGGCGCGCAACCGAGTTGCTGGAAAGGTTTCAACTAACCGACCGTGCTGATGAACTGACGCGCGGATTTTCGGGGGGAATGATGCAGCGGCTGTCGATTGCTCGCGCCATGATGCACGATCCACAAGTGCTGTTCCTGGATGAGCCGAGCACCGGGCTCGACCCGCAGACACGCCTTCTTCTCTGGGAGATCATCCGCGAGTACAACGCGCAAGGCAAGACGATCCTGCTCACGACGCACAATATGGACGAGGCGGACGCCCTGTGCCGGCGCATCGCGATTGTGGATCATGGCCGCGTCATTGCGACGGGCACTCCTGCCGATCTCAAACGCTCGCTGCCGGGAGGTTATCTGCTGCGGCTGCGTGTCAGCGGAGTTCCGCCGGAGCTCGTGGGGCGGCTCGAGAAGTTGCCAGGTGTCACCGAAGTGAAGCCGTTGAATGGCAGCATTGACGTCTACGCCGATCGGGGCGGGGCGCTAATCCCGTCGATTGTGGAAGCCATAACCGGCGCGGGAAGCGAATTGTGCGACGTTCATATCGCCGAACCCAGCCTGGAGAATCTGTTTCTGCACCACACCGGAAGGAGTCTTCGCCAATGAACTGGAAAACATTCACTGCGATGTTGGGACGCGACGCGCACGTGGCTCGTCGCAATCTCGCGACTTTCCTGTTGCAGACCATGCTGCAGCCGCTGCTCTTTGTATTCGTGTTCGGACGGGTGCTGGTGAGCAGCGGAATGATGGCGGGCAGCTACAAAGGTGTAATCCTGCCGGGCATCATGAGCATCAGCATGATGATCAGCGGCGTGCAGGCAGTGGCGATGCCTCTGATCGCGGAGTTTCAGTTTACCCGCGAGATCGAGGACCGGCTGCTGGCTCCTATGCGGATCGAATGGCTGGCGGTGGAGAAGATTATCGCAGGGATGCTGCAAGCGTTGGTCGCCGGCGCGGTGGTGGTGCCGGCAGCCTGGCTGCTGCTGGGTAGCGGCGTCGGACTCAGCCTGCAAAAGCCGATCCTGTTTGTCGTGGTGGCGCTGCTGGTGGCGTTGTTGTCATCAACAGGCGGCCTGGCGCTGGGATGCAGCGTCGGGCAAACGCAGATCGGACTGATGTTCAGCCTGGTCCTGACGCCGATGATCATGTTCGGCTGCGTCTACTATCCCTGGAGCGCGCTGTCGAATTTTCCCGTGATTAAGGCGGCAGTGCTGATTAACCCGCTGGTCTACGCCAGCGAGGGGTTGCGCGGCACGTTGGCGCCGCAATACCCGCATATTCCTTTGCTCATCATTGTGGCGGTTCTCGTGGTGGCGAATGCCGGGTTGGTTGTATTGGGGCTGAACCGGTTTGTGAAGAAGGCGGTGAGTTAACCGGAGGTACGCGTCTCATGCGGATCTTGGTTGCATCTTTTCTGATCGTCGCTGCGGTGCAGGCGGCTGAGCCGCCCGCAGTGCGTCCTCCGATGGGTTGGAACAGTTGGGACGCCTATGGCACTACTGTCACCGAAGCCGAGGTGAAGGCGAATGCCGATTACATGGCCAGGAACCTGAAGTCGCACGGTTGGCAGTACATCGTCGTGGATATACAGTGGTCGGAACCGAATCCCTCAACGCACGGCTATCGGACAAACGCCGAGTTGGCCATGGATGGCTACGGCAGGCTGATTCCGGCGGAGACTCGCTTTCCGTCGGCGGCCGGCGGGCGAGGCTTCAAACCGCTGGCGGACTATGTTCACGGCCTGGGCTTGAAGTTCGGCATCCACATCATGCGTGGGATTCCGCGCCAGGCTGTGAAGGCCAATTTGCCGGTATTTGGAACGAGCGTGAAGGCGGCCGACATCGCCGACCAACACTCCCTTTGTCCCTGGAACAACGACATGTACGGGGTGGATACGAGCCGCCCCGGCGGGCAGGAATACTACGATTCCTTGCTCAGGCTGTATGCCGAGTGGGGCGTCGATTTCATCAAGGCTGACGATATCGCGCGACCGGTTCATCGGGGCGAGATTGCCGCGCTGCATCGTGCGATCGGAAAAACCGGGCGGAGTGTTGTGTTAAGCCTTTCGCCGGGGCCCGCTACGATCAAGGATCTTTCGTTCCTCCAGGAAAACGCCAACATGTGGCGCATCTCCGATGATTTCTGGGACGATTGGCAGTCGCTCAAGCAGATGTTCCTGCTGCTTTCCGTATGGGGGGGCGTTGGGCGCCCGGGCGCATGGCCGGACGCTGACATGCTTCCTCTCGGTCGAATCGGCCTGAGCGCAGACCGCAAAGAAGCTCGCATGACTCACTTCACCCAGGACGAGGCCAGGACGGTGATGAGCCTGTGGTCGATCGCGCAGTCGCCTCTCATTTTTGGCGGCGACCTGCCGGCGAATGACGATTTTACGTTGTCTCTACTGACGAATGATGAGGTTTTGGCGGTGGATCAGAATGGCTCCCACGGGTATCCGTTCTGGCAATCCGGTGGACAGGTTGCCTGGGTGGCCGATGGCGAGACCGCGGACGTGAAGTACCTCGGAGTCTTCAACACAGAGGACCGGCCAAGGGAGGTCAAAGTTGACTGGGCGGCACTGGGACTCCCCGAGCATTGTCTGCTGCGGGATCTGTGGAAACACGAAGATCTCGCCGACGCCTCTGGCGGACATAAGTTCGCGATTGCGCCGCATGCGTCGGGGCTGTATCGCGTCTCGGCGGAGAAGCGGCCCACTCACTGATCGCGGCTGGTTCTGAGTGTAAGCCATCTGAAACGCTACGTGTCGCTTTGGTGTCACATCAGCGGGTGACTAGAAGTAACGTCAGAAACTCGAGGCGCGGACGGCCCTTTCGGGCGGCCACGCTGCCGACCGATTTTTTAGCATCGGTCAAGATCGCCGGTTTGCGGTACGTGACCGGCACTGGTCCAGGGATTACGAGACGGCGCCGCGGTAAAGGCTTTGAATACATAGGCCCCGACGCAAAGCCGGTGCGCGACCGGGCCGTTTTGCATCGCATACGATCGCTTGTAATCCCGCCGGCCTGGGAAAACGTCTGGATCTGTTCTGCGGAAAGTGGTCATATCCAGGCGGTCGGGCGCGATGCACGGGGGCGCAAGCAGTATCGCTATCATCCGCGGTATCGGGAGATTCGGGACGAAACCAAGTTCGGACGGATGGCGGCGTTTGGCGAGGTTCTGCCAAGGATCCGAGCGCAGGTGGACAAGGATCTATCGCTTCCAGGGTTGCCGAAGCGTAAGGTGGTGGCGGCAATCGTGAGATTGCTGGACGAGACCTGCGTTCGGATCGGCAATGAAGAGTACGTGAAGGCCAATCATTCGTTCGGCCTGACCACGCTCCGAAACCGTCATGCCGACGTCAACGGCGACACCATTCACTTACGGTTCAAAGGTAAGAGCAATCAGGAGCATGACATCATGCTTCGCGATCGGCGGCTTTCACGGATCGTGAAGAGGTGTCAGGACCTTCCCGGCCAGGAGCTGTTTCAATATCAGGAGGAAGCGGGCGAGTTCGTTAACGTGGACTCGGCGGATGTGAACGAGTACCTGCGTGAGATTACGGGTGATGATTTCAGCGCGAAAGATTTTCGCACCTGGCATGGAACGGGCCACATGGCGGCGCAACTTGCAGCGCTGGGGCCGGCCGAATCTGAAACCGAGGCCAAGCGGAATATTGTCGCCGCGGTGAAGGAGACCGCGAAGCGGCTGGGAAATCGTCCGCCCGCATGCCGTAAATACTATGTGCACCCGGCGGTTTTCGAGAGTTATCTGGACGGCTCGATCTTTGCTGCTATGCGTGAGGCGTCGTCCGGTTCCAAGGCCGGGACCGGTCAACTACGGGAGGCTGAAGTCGCGGTGTTGCGGCTGATCGAGGCGTATTCGGGGACGGTGAAGGCGAAAGCTAGCTAAAAGCCTGGGGTGAGGTCCGTCTGTTCGTAGAGTGCGGCCAGGGAAAAACTGGCGGCGAGAGCGGGCAAATCCAAGGTAGCGTCCGGACCGGATGCTGAGGTCACGATCCAGCGGTTTTCCGATTCGCGCGTCAACAGATCGACATGGATGCGGTCGTTCGCGATGAGGACATAGTAAATAAGGCTAGGAATCGTCTTGTAATGGTCGAATTTACGGCCTCGGTCGTATGCTTCGGTTGATGGAGAGAGCACTTCGACGATTAACTGGGGATTCAGCAACGTATCGGATTGATCGTCCGCAAATTGTCTCGGGCCACAGACGACGATGAGGTCGGGATACGTGTAGAGACCTGTTGCGTTCACTCGTACACGCATGTCGTTCGAATACACACGGCGGTCTTCGCCGGCGAGTTGCTGTCGCAAGGCGAAGAGGGCGTTACCCACAAGAATGACGTGCCTCTCCGTAGCGCCGGCCGTGGCGAACATTTCACCGGCGCAGTATTCGCTCTTATACTCGGCGCGACGCTCGATTTCGAGGTACTGTTGCGGAGTTATGTAGGCCTTTGGCTGCGTGGACACTTCTTTTATCCACGTTAGCACCGGCGTCCGCCGGCGACGCATGGGTTATCGTGACAACAATGGCATTCGATGAGAGCAGCGTTCGTCCCGCCGTTCCAGGCGATGCTCGCGCGATCGCGGAAGTGCATGTGGGTGCCTGGAGGACGACGTACCAGTCCATCTTTCCGCAATCGGTGTTGGATGCGTTATCGGTCGAAACGCGCGGGGCATTTTGGAAGGAAACGCTTTTGAAGCCTGTGCCTGAATCCGTCATTTTGGTGGGGTGCGACGAGGCCGGCCGTGTCGTAGGGTTTGCTTCAGGCGGCGCGGAACGAACGGGCCAATTGGGGTGTGATGGAGAACTATACGCCATCTATCTCGACGAGACCGTGCGCGGGCGCGGGCTGGGGACTCTACTCGTGCGCCAGGTCGCTCGCGAGCTCAAAGGGCTAGGATTCTCTTCAATGGCGGTCTGGGTTTTGGCGCTTAATCCTTACCGCAGATTCTACGAATCGTTGGGCGGACTGTCTATTTCGGAACAGGAATTAGAGCGCGGTGGCCAGCAGTTCGTAGAGGTCGCATATGGCTGGCGGGACTTGAGCGTTCTGATCCCGGGTCTTAACCGCACGCGTTAGAAGATAGAATTGAAGCGCACATCTAAGAATGGATCGCCGACTGACACGCCGCATCCTTTGGGTGGCCGGCCTGATTGGCTTCACGCTGGTTGTCGGAACAGTAGGGTTCCGGATCATAGAAGGCTACTCGCTGTTCGATGCCTTCTACATGACGCTGATCACGATCACAACGGTCGGCTACCAGGAACTGCATCCACTCACGCACGGCGGGCGGATCTTCAATTCGTTTCTGATCTTCTTCGGGGTGACGGCGATGTTTTTCGCGGTCGGCGCCGTGACACAGACGATCATCGAAATGGAATTGGGAGACCGCTTCGGCAGGCGCAGGACAAAACGCATGATCGACAAAATGCATGACCATTTCATCGTCTGCGGCTATGGACGCGTCGGCCGCAGCGCAGCCCAGGAGCTACGGCGAGCCGGGGTGCCTTTCATCGTGATGGATCGCGACGAGGACCGGGTCGAGCGCGCGATGCACGCCGGGCTGATCGCGGTCCTGGCCGACTCAACCCGGGACGACAGCCTGCGGGAGGCGGGAGTGGCTCGGGCCCGCGGGATTATCGCCGCGCTCGCTACCGATGCCGACAACCTGTTCGTGATTTTGTCGGCGAAGACCCTGAATCCGCAATTGACGGTGGTGACTCGCGCGGCAGAGGAGGAGGCGGAGAACAAGTTGCGTCTCGCGGGTGCGGATACCGTGTTCGCCCCATACAGCATCGCCGGACACCGGCTCGCGCAGGCGTTATTGCGCCCGCACGTGGCCCAGTTCCTCGATTTTGCGACTAAGGACATGGGTCTGGATGTCGCGATTGAGCAGATCCGGGTAGCTCCCGATACGGAGTTTGTATCGAAAACCCTTCGCGACATGCAGATCCGCCGCGAGTTGGGCGTCATTGTGCTCGCCATTCGGAAGTCGAGCGGTCAGATGCTTTTCAATCCTCCCGCGGAGACGGAGATTTGCGCCGGAGATTTCCTGATTGTGATGGGGGAGCAGCCCAACCTCCAGCGGCTGGAGCGGCAGGTGACTGGGCTGCAATCGAAGGCGTAATACGGCTCAGTAAGCTTTGGCGATCACGGAGCGGTGAGGGACCTGCTCACCGGTGACGATACACTTCCCGGCGCCGTCGTATTCATCGACCAGCGGGATGCAGCGGACGGTCGCCTTGAATTCCTTCATACGGGCATCGCACTCGGGATCGTCCTTGATGTGGGCCATGACGAACTTGCCTCCGCCCTTTTCCGCGGTGACCTCGCGCAGGATCGATTCCACTTCGTCGAGCGAATTGGCCAGGACGGTGTTCGATTTCAAGCGCTGCTTTGCGGCATTGTAGAGATCGGTCTGCATTTGTGCCAGCACGGTGGGAAGGCGCCCGGCGAGCTCGGACTGAGGCAGGGGCTCCTTCGTGCCGGTGTCGCGGCGTTTGAGAACGATATTGCCGGATGCCAGATCGCGCGGGCCTAATTCGAGCACCGTCGGAACACCACGGCGCTCCCAGTGGAAGAACTTGGCTCCGGGCGTCTGCCCTTCGCGGTCGTCGATCTTCGCGCCGATGTCCTTCGCGATCTTGTGCGAGGCTTCGAGGACGCGGCCTTTCTCCTCGTCTTTGCGATAGATGGGCACGAGTACCGTTTTCACGGGCGCCAGCTTAGGCGGCAGCACCAGGCCTTTATCATCGGAATGGCTCATGATGAGGCCGCCGATCAGACGCGTGCTCACGCCCCAGCTTGTTTGCCAGACGTAATCGAGCTGGCCGCTTTTGTTCTGATATTGGACGTTGAAGGCTTTGCCGAAGTTCTGGCCGAGGTCGTGACTGGTGCCGGCCTGCAGGGCCAGGCCATTTTGCATCATTGCTTCGATGGCGTAGCTGCGCAGCGCGCCGGCGAATTTTTCGGCACGGCTTTTCATGCCCTTGATGACGGGCATGGCCATGATGTCTTCGGCCACGGCGGCGTAGATGTCGAGGATCTTCAGCACTTCCGCCACCGCTTCGTCATGATCGGCGTGCGCGGTGTGGCCCTCCTGCCAGAGGAATTCCGTGGTTCGCAGGAACATGCGGGTTCGCAGCTCCCAGCGGACTACATTGGCCCATTGATTCACGAGCACCGGCAGATCGCGCCAGCTTTGAATCCACTTCGAGAAGAAGTGGCCGATGATGGTTTCCGACGTCGGGCGGATGACGTACGGCTCTTCCAGTTCTTTGCCGCCGGCGATGGTGACAACGGCGAGTTCCGGTGAGAAACCTTCGACGTGTTCCGCTTCTTTGTGCAGGAAGCTTTGCGGGATCAGCAGCGGGAAATAGACATTCTGGTGATTGGTGGCCTTGAAGCGGTCGTCAAAGTCGCGTTGCAGCAGTTCCCAGACGGCATAGCCATTGGCCTTGATGACCATGCAGCCCTTGACGATTTCCGCGGGTTCGGCCATGTCTCCGGAGAGGACCACGTCCTGGTACCACGCGGCGAAATCTTGGGCGCGGGGTGTAATGGGTGATTCAGCCATATTTCGTGAGGGTGAATTTTCAGGTTACGACAGTTGAGCCTGTTTACGCGCGACTTCCGGCATTGGCATGATGGGTCTACGCGTGCGAATCATCGATCTGAATCAAATCCGAAGCGTGCTGGTGTACCCGGAGATCATCAGCCGGATGCGGGACGCCCTTATCGCGCAATCGTGGGGCGACTGCGAAACACCGATGCCGATGCATCTCGACATCGCGGCGGAGCGGGCTGAGATCCACATGAAATCGAGTTATCGGCGCGGCGGAAAGTATTTCGCGCTGAAGATCGCCAGCACGTTTCCTGGGAATCCAACGCGCGGATTGTCCACCGGGAACGGAATGATGCTGCTGTCGTCCGCCCAGACAGGAGAGCCAGTGGCGTTTCTCGCGGATGGCGGCCATCTGACGGACGTGAGAACCGCGGCCGCCTCGGCGATGGTCGCGCGGGAGTTGGGCCGCAAGGACGATGTCATTGGAATCCTGGGTACGGGAATCCAGGCGCGATTGCAGGCGCAAATGCACGCCGAAGTGCTGGGATTGTGCGGGATCTGGTTATGGGGGCGCACGAGGGAGAGAGCCTTAGAGTGCCGGCGCGACCTCGAAACGCTTCTCCCCGGTTGCGAGGTTCGAGTTGCCGGATCTCCGTCGGAAGTTGCTCTCCATTCACGGCTCATCGTTACCGCGACAGCATCCCGGAGTCCGCTGTTGTTCGTTGACGATATCGAGCCGGGGACGCACATTTCCGCGGTGGGATCAGATTCGCAGGGCAAGCAGGAACTGCACGCCGAGATTCTCCGACAGGCTGCTTTGCTGCTGGTGGATTCGCGAAGTCAATGTGAGAAGCTGGGAGAGTTGCAGCATGCCCGGTCCGAACGGGAGCGTGCGGCAGAGATTGGCCGATTCTGCGAGGCGCCTCGCGATTGGGCCACGGCTGGGATCAGCGTTGCTGATTTCACGGGGCTCGGCGTCGAGGACTTGTATATCGCGGAGTACTGTTACGAAAGAGTCTAGGAGCACACCATGAAAATCGAAACGTTCGAAATGGAGCGGAGGCAGTCGACGTGGGAGAACGTCGTCGAGATGGATCTGAGCGAGAGCGGCATCCGGCCGGTCAGCTTGCGCGAGCTTGAGGAGATGGGGCTCGATGTCGAGAAGATCATGGACACGCCGCTCGGATACAGCCAGTCGAACGGCACAATTCCGCTTCGCGAGCGCCTCGTACAACACTACCCTGGTGCGACGCTCGACCACATCGAAGTGACGAACGGCACTTCCGAGGCGAACTATATTGTCGGCCTCACGCTGCTGCGCGATGGGGACGAGGTGGTGTTTCAAACTCCGAACTACATGCAGCTTTGGGGGCTACCGCGGAGTTTGGGGGCGCAGGTACGCCGCTTCCATCTGCAACTCGACCGCGACTGGGAACCCAACTGGGATGAGTTGGACGCGGCGATGAATGCGAAGACGCGATTGGTGTACGTCTCAAATCCCAACAATCCGACTGGTTCCGTGCTTTCGGCCGAGGCGATGAAGCGAATCGTCGCGCGGTGCGAGAGCGTGGGCGCCTACCTGCTCGCGGATGAGGTCTACCTGGGCGCGGAAATCGATTGCGAGCGCACCCGGAGCTTTTGGGGAATGAGCGATCGAGTGATTGTGACCAGCGGGCTATCGAAAGCTTATGGGATCCCGGGCGTCCGGATCGGGTGGATTGTCGGACCGACGGATCTCATCGCGGATTGCTGGAGTCAGCACGATTACCTCACAATTGGGCCGAACAAGATATCAGACGCGGTGGCGCACGTCGCGGTGGAGGCTGCCAATCGCGAGAAGCTGTATGCGCGCACCAGGACGCTGCTGCGCGAGAACCTGGCGATCATGCGCGAGTGGGTGGAGAGTTTCAACGGGTTCCTCACGTTCCGTGAGCCAAAAGCCGGCGCCTTGTGCCTGGTCCGGTACCATTCGCCGACCCCCAGCTTTGAATTATCCGAGCGGATTCGCGAGAAGCACAGCGTCCTGATCGTGCCGGGTTCGCAGCTCGGCGTTGAAGGCTTCCTGCGAATCTGGATCGGCGCGAAACCCGAGTTCCTCAAAGAAGGACTCCGCAGAATCGGCGAAGAACTGCGCGCGGATATGAAGCTCGCGGCTTCTCAGGGTGTGGCTGCTTATTCGTAGCGCAGCGCGATGATCGGATCGACGCTTGCCGCGCGGCGAGCCGGCAGGTAGCAGGCGGCAATCGAGACCAGCAACAACAGGCCTCCGACGGCGAGGAAGGTGAGCGGATCGGTGGCCTGCACGTGGAAGAGCATCGATTTCATGAGGCGCGTCAAGCCGACAGCTCCGGCTGCACCGATTGCGAGGCCCACCAGAACGAGAACCAGACCTTGTTTCTCGACGTCGTAAAGCACCTGCCCTTGCCGAGCTCCCAGAGCCATGCGGATACCGATCTCACTGGTACGCTGCGCAACGGTGTAGGACATCACGCCGAAGAGACCCAAAGAAGCCAGGAAGAGCGCCGAGACCGCGAAAAAGGCCAGGAGCACCAGCGTGAAACGCCGCTGTGAAACCGACTGCGAAATGACGGCGGTCATGGGCTGGATGGCGAAGACCGGCTGGCCGCGATCGATCTTTAGAATGGCCTCTTTCATCGCATTTCCAACCGACAACGGGTCCTGCGAGGTTCGGGCCACCACCGTGATCGCGGGGACGCCGATAATGCCGGGCTGCTGCATGTAGGCGGCGTAAACCTGAACGGGCGTGTCCTGATCGAGACCGGCGGTCCGGACATCCGCGACCACGCCCACGATCTCACGCCATTTCGGAGGCGTGCTGAAGCCGATTTCCAGCCGCTTGCCGATTGGGTCCTGGCCTGGAAAATAGCGATCGACGAGTGTTTGATTCACTACGACGACGAAAGGCGAGCCCGCAATGTCGCTGGAGTTGATGCCGCGCCCGCGGGTGAGCCGCATACCGATGGTTTCGAAATATCCCGGCGTGATGGTAAAGAAGTTAGCCAGGGGCGCCTGCGCCGGTGTTACCGGCGGGCGGCCTTCGAAGCGCATGATGTAGATAGGGTTGCCGAGCAGCGGAACGTCGGTGGAAACGCCCGCCTTTTCGACGCCGGGCAGCGCCGATACGCTCTGTAGGATGCCGCGTACCAACTCGGTTTGAAGCCCGTCGTGCCCCAGGTATTTGGATGTCGCCGGCGCAAGACGCATTGAGATGACGTGCTCGGGATTGAAGCCTGCGTCGACGTGGGCGACCTCGTAAAAACTGCGAATCAGGAGCCCGGCGCCGACCAGCAGAATCAAGGCTGCCGAGACTTGAGAGACCACCAGCGCGTTGCGCAGCCCGCTACGGGAACTGGTTCCGCGCGATCCTTCCTTAAGCAGCGAATTCACGTCGGTGCGGCTCGCGTGCCAGGCCGGCGCCAGGCCGAATACGATTCCGGTTACGACGGAAACCAGAAGTGTGAACTCTATGGCCCGGATGTTTAAGGCGACTTCGTTGAGGCGCGGAACACTGGCAGGGGCGAGAGCGAGGAGCCCCTTGAACGCGAGCGCAGCGAACAGCAGGCCCAGTAGGCCGCCGGCGACTGAAAGGAGCACGCTCTCGGTTAGCATCTGGCGCACGATACGGGAGCGATCGGCTCCGAGCGAATTACGAATCGCGATCTCGCGCTGCCGGCCCGCGGCCTTCGCCAGAAGCAGGTTCGCGACGTTCGCGCAGGCAATCAACAGGACAAAGGCAACTGCACCCAAAAGGATGAGGAGAGCGGGGCGAATAGGACCAACACTATCGTCGAGCAGCGAATGGACCTCGGTTCCCGCGTCTCCATCCAGGTCGGGGTACGCCTGGGCGAGGCGGACGCCGATGGTTTGAAAATCGGAGCGCGCTTTCTCGATCGTCGCGCCATCCTTCAGTCGGCCAATAACACGGAGGCGATGAAAGTCGCGGCGCGCGCGGTCCTGGTCGGGGAGAGCCAGCGGAGCCCACATCGTGGATTGCAGCGGATAATCGAACCCTTCCGGCATGACTCCGATGATCGTTCTCGTTTTGGCGCCCATTTGCAGGGGCCGGCCGAGGATGTTCGGGTCGCCGCCAAAACGCTGCCGCCACACGCCGTAACCGATGATTACGACATCGTCCTTTCCCGCCACATTCTCCGATTCGGTGAATGTGCGCCCCATGCGAGGCGTCACTCCCAGGGCCGCGAAGAACCCGGGATCGCAGATGGCCCCCAGGTAACGCTCCGGTTCGCCCTCGTTTGTTGAAAGCGTGAAGGTCGCCTGCTGGGAGGCGCCGATGACCGAGAACACCTGGTTCTGCTTGACCCAATCGTAGTAGTTGGCCGGCGCAACCACCAGTTTGGGAAGGTTGCGCTTCGGGAATGTCTCCCAGACGGTGATCAGGTGTTCGGGATGGGGGAAGGGAAGCGGTCGCAGCAGGACGCCGTCGATAACGCTGAACATGGCGCTATTGGCGCCGATGCCAAGGGCGAGAGCCAGTACGGCGGTCGTGGTGAATCCCGGATTTTTGCGAAGGGTGCGCAGGGCGTAGTGGACGTCTTGGGAAACGCTCATATGAGGCTTCCCTCAGAATAGCGGGTGTCGGTTATTCGAGGAACAGCCGGAGGAGGAAACGGAGCGGGCGACCTCCGCAAAGGAGCCACAGGAACAGGAAAGGGATACCGATGTAAAGCCAGTTGGACTGTATGAAATCGATACTGTCCCCGCCGACAAGGCTCTCTGCCCGTGCCCGCCCCATGACTCGATATGCGACCCACGCTAACGCGATCAGGCCGACAAGGACTAACGACGTCCGGGTGGTGAAGGTCCGAAAGATTCGCTTAATAAGGGCGGGGAAGAAGATTACGAGAAGAGTGAGGCATGTTCCTATGAAGAGCGCCATCAGAACGAGGGCTATCGGCGAGGAGTTCTTCAAGAAAGTGAGAACGCCGGATTTTGGAGGCGCCGTCTCGGCAAAAAGAGCGGCTTGGGAACACAGCAGCGCGATCAGGCAGAAGATCTGCCCTCGCATCAGCCGGGCTGCGGGCATGTCTTGAGCTTATACGAAAAGGGCCCGGAATATTGCAGGCTGACGCTTGCACTACCCCGGGCGCCTTCTGCGTGAGGCTAGTAGCCGGATTCTATTCGGTCTCGCAGATCCCGAAGACGGCTTAGGTCGTCGTTCAGGACTTCTCGATCCCGATCACCGAGTTGATTCATACTGACGACACGTTCCAGCGTGGCAATCGTATTGTCCAATTCGCGCAGGTTCATGTTGCCTGATGTGAATTGCCGTTGCAAATCGCTCAACTGGTTTTCGGCGCGGACGAATCGATAGTGGTCGCTCTCAAAGTAGGGTGAGTTTGCTTCCGCCCGATCGATATCCGTCCGAACCCGATTGAACATCCGGTTCTCAGAGCCTTCATAGCGTTGATCGTATTGCGGGTACTGATTGTACTGCGGATACTGCTGTGCGCTTGCCGCGCCGGCGAATCCAAAAACCAGTAATCCACAGCCTACGAGGGTCTTCACTCCAAGGGATTTCATATTCTGATTCCTCCCTCACTGGTTAGACGTTTCCCGCCGCTCACCTAAGCTCTGACAATCATTAACCCGTTAAGCGGTGGTTAGCGTTCTTCCCTAGCGTTGGGCGGTAAACATTGCCACCCTCGCGCCGGTCCTTCTTTGATTCACATGAGTTTGCTTCAGCGGCCCATCGTTTGCAAGGGAACAGCCAGTTATGAAGGCACAATCTCGAAGTCGCGGTCTCGTATTGGTCTCGGCGCTTTTCGTATCAATGGCATTCGCCGCGGATCATCACATGTTGAATGGCACCTGGAAACTGGTGTCAGCGCAAGGCGGGCCCGCGATTCAGGGTGGGACCGTCACAATCTACGACCGGGAGCACAATATCTACATCGCTCGAAATTTCATCTTGACCGGCGGGAATGAGACGGTGAATTACAGCTTCAGTACGGATGGACAGGAAAACAGTTCCATCCACGAGGGCAAGACGACCAAAACCAAGGCCAAGTGGGAGGGCAGGGAATTGGTCGTCTCAGTTAAGCAAGACACCGTGACGTCAACCGAGCGCTTCCGTCTGAATCCGGATGGAACGTTGACGCTGACGGTGGAACGGCCGGGAACCGAGACAACAACTCTCGTTTTTGAGCGGCGGGAGTAAGGCGGATTGTTTGTATGAAATCCTTGTTGAACGCATTCTTTGTAGCGGATGGTTGGTGGTGTAGGTTCGCGCATCGGCGGATTACCTGGCCGCGAAATTCCTTCTACCAGTGCCGCATCTGCGGCCGGCATTATGCGGTGAGATGGTAAGAACGTAGTCACCAGATTGTCATTCTCCTGTCGCTTGTTTGCAATACAGGCTTGATATTGTGAGGGCTCATCCTTAAGGAGGAGTTCTTCACGATGAAGCTCGGGGCGAAGTGCGCGATTTTGACTTTGGTGGCAGGCTGTGTGTGCTGGGCGGCCGACGATGCCGCATTCAGCGGGTTTAATCCTGGAAACCTGGTAGTCAGCCGCAGCGTTTACACCGGCGACGCCAGCACGGTTACGGTGGGTCAGAAGTTGCCCCCGAACTGTCCCGCGACGGCGAAATGCCCGACCGGCACTGCCACCGATAACGGTGCTTATCCGGCCGCCGGAAGCACAAATAATGTCTGGAACAACGACAAAGTTGACGGCAGCTTCGGGATCACGTCGCCCATTTTTCTCGACCAGGTTACTCCTGACGGCACGAAGATCAACACACTCGCCATTCCGACAAGTCTGATCGTCACGAGCTTCAGTTCGAAGTCGGAGATAGCGCTGAATCTGTCGCCGGATGGCGGGACGATTACGTTCATGGGTTATCTCGCGCCGCCGAACACCTTGGATACATCGAATTCCAATACGCCAGGTGTGGTCGACCCGACGAATCCGGTAGCCGCCGCGAATTACAGAGCGGTCGCACAGGTATACGCCAGCGGCGCCATACAAATCACAAACACCAACGCCTATAGCGGGAACAACGGACGCGCCGCGATCCAGGCGAACGGATATTTCTATACCGTAGGCAACTCGAATAACGGTGGTGGAACGCCGGACGACGTTGTTGCTTCGACAGGGGTGCAGATTGTCGTTCCCGGAGAAGTTTCGACGGCAGCTTCGGCGGGGACCCACCCCGTAGGCAATTTCTCAATCACGCAGCTTACGGATCCGAGCACTGGCGCACCGTACGCGTCGGATAAAGCGGGCAAGGATAACAACTTTCGCGGTCTGACGATTTTCAACAACACGCTGTACATCACGAAAGGCAGCGGAAGCAACGGGGTCAACACGGTCTACCAGGTCGGGAATTCACAAAGCCTGCCGACCGTTGCAACGGCCGCAAGCGCACCGATCTCGATCCTTCCAGGTTTTCCGACGACCCTGGCGCGCAACGCCGATGCTACCAACCCGTTCGGTATCTGGTTCGCGGATGCTAAGACGCTGTATGTTGCCGATGAGGGCGATGGCACGGTAGCCAACGCCGCCACCAGCCAGGCTTCGGGGCTGCAGAAATGGAGCAAGGTGAATGGCACGTGGCAGCTTGACTACGTGTTGCAGACCGGGTTGGGCCTCGGGGTTCAGTATTCAATTCCTAACTATCCGACGGCTCTGAATCCCGCCACGGACGGTCTCCGGAACATTACGGGCCGCGTGAATGGCGACGGCACGGTAACCATTTGGGCAGTCACTTCGACTGTGAGCTCAAACGGCGACCAGGGGGCCGACCCCAACAAGCTGGTCGTGGTGACCGATTTGTTGGCGAATCACGATCCGGCGGTTGCCGCACAGGAACCGTTTACGACAATTCTGTCGGCGGGGTACGGTGAGGTGCTACGCGGCGTATCATTCACGCCCGGTACTACCGAGCATCATCGGCGCGGCAGCCGGTGATTTGTTGCCGAAACATTGTAGCTGCCGAATGTAAAAGCGGGATAATTCGCGTCGCCTGAGTACGAAGCCGTCAAAGTATGCATTCCGGCGCCCATTATGGTCACTGGAATGGACGTGGTCGCGCCGTCGCCCAGGGTTGTCGTACCTACCGCGCTTGAGCCGTCGTAAATGGTCACGGTGCCAGTGGGGCGGGGAAGCGCGAGAGTCGCCGCGGGGTTAGATTGAAGCGCGGCCAGGTAAGAGCGGTAGGTGATCTCTTTCGTTGGGATGACCTGCACTGCCAGGGTGAGTGCCTGGCGGGACTCGATCTGCGCGGGGCCGGGGATCAATTCTCCCATGACCGGAGCGAAAATCGAGTCGGGACAATCGAGCGGCGGGTTGGAGGTGCTGACATTGTCGACAACCGTCACGCCCGTACCCTTGAGGAGCGAGCCGAAATTCACCGGGTCCGGACCCAGGGTGTAGGTAGTGTACTCTTCCGTGATGTCCGAGCTCTTGACGTTGTCTACTTGCACGTTGCTCAAGCTGATGGTTGTCGCAACGCTCGGATCGTGGCCTTCAATCAGAATCAGGCCCTCGGTGGTGGCGTGCACGTTATTAAGCACGATGTTCTGGTAGCTCGGGATGAGATTTCCGGTCGCACCCGAGGTATAGAAGGGGTCAAATACGATCGGGTGGCGGACATTCCTCATGCAGAAGTTGCTGTAGGTGATGTTCTGCACGAGTCCCCCGCGGCTCACGTCCGACTTGATGCGAATACCGTTCTGGTTCGTGTCCGCGGCTTCGCCGGCAATGGTGATGTGATCGAACAGTACATTGCTGACACCGTTCTGCGTCAGGCTACCAATGGAGGCTCCGTGACCGTTGCCGAAGAAATTATTCACCACGCTGATGTTCATGGCGCCCGGGGGATTACCACCTCCAACGGCCACATTGTCGTCACCGTCGCTGATATGGCTGTTCGTAATCGTTACGTTGCTGGAGTAGCCGGGGTCGATGCCATCGGTGTTACGGGCGTCGTACGGCGCGATGATTTTCACTCCCCAGGCTGTGAAGTTCGTATCCGTTCCCAAGGAGACATGGAAATTTGGCGAGTTCATCAGTGTGATTTTGTACAAAGTGAACCCGTTGGTGTTGTTCACCTGTAGCAGACGCGGGCAGTTTTGGTTGAGCTTTTGTGTATTGGCCTGGTCGGCGAGATCCCACCAACTCGCATTGGAAGGTGCACCGTTCACCAACAACGGCAGGTAACCGCGGCCGTCAATGACGCCATAGCCCATGATGGCGGCTCCATTGGATCGATTGACGTTAATCAGAGCGACGCATCCGCTGCCGCTCGCGGCGATAGTGCCGCAAGACTGGCTGGAATTGGCGTCGTAGTCGCGAGGATTACGCGAGGCGTAGACTGTCACACCGGCGTCTACGAGCAGCGTGACTGCGGGAGGGATGCGGATGGGTGCTGTCAGAAACGCATTGTTCGACCCGCTCGAGCGCAGTTCGACGGCTTGGCCCGTGGATGCGCAGGAATCGAGTGCGTTCTGAATACGGCTGGTATCGTATTGGGTCTCACTGGACGACGGTAATCCGGTGGGACCGGCGCTCAGTTGCGCGTCCAAAGACGTGCAGACCGGCGGAAAGGACGGTTCTGTGACGGTCCGGGCATCCTGTGCTGCCAAACCCGCGGTCACCAGTCCGACCGCGGCGATGAAGCGAAGCGACATCATTGAACACTTACGGCGCCACTCACTGCGATCCTGACGCCATTGGGGTCGAATAATCGGAACTCATATTGCCCCGGGTTCGCGGGCATTGTAAACGTGAGCTGGCCGGTGTTGGCGTTGCCTAAAGGTTGTGAACTGAGCGCGTTCCCGTCCGGATCGCCCACTGTGTAGAGCCCGATATAAGCGCCGGAGGCACGATTGGCGGCGGCGCTCCAGTTAACGGATAGCATCGCTCCCACAGAGGTGGAGTCGGCAGTTGAGTTGACCGTGTAAGGCACCCATCCGCGAAGCGCCTGGGCTGGGTCGCTCCACTTCGCGGCGTCATCATCGGAGAGCTGAGTCGAAAAGGAGGCACGCTGGCTGACGTCGAGGGGATTGCCGTCGAGATCCGTGCTGCCATATTCCCCGAACTGAACGTTTGGTGCCGAGGTTGAGTTGTTCAGAAGCCAGCCCACCGGGATGATGTGAGGACCCATGGCGTTGTTGATGTATACAACCTGGCTGTAGGGATAAACGGTGGGATCTATGCGTCCCAGGTAGCTGCCGGTAACGCCGGGTTCGCTCGTCAGGCGATTGTTCAGGAAGATGTAGCCGGCTTGACTCTGAGGATTGCGGATCTGGGTGTAATAGCCGTTGGAGTTTGCGGCTTTCAGTTCGGAGTTCTGGATGAATACGGAACCCGTGCCCCACATGAAATCGACGTCGCCTTCGATAAAGCTGTCGGTGACGAAGCCGGTGCCTTGAAGCAACAGCGTGTCCTGGAAGCTATACAGGCTGACGCGGTTGAGTAGAATGCGCTGATTGTTGCCGCGAAAAGCCTCCGCCTGTGAGCCGCCGTGTGGCGTGGTGTTGTGGAGCGTGATGTTTTCCAGCGTGAAATCCGAGGCATCCACTCCGAACATCGCGCGCCCCACGGTGGAGGGATTCATATTGTTGTTGTTCGGGTATTGAATCACCGTGCCATTGCGGTCTGCGCCATGCACCGTGAGGAAAGGCTTGGAGGATGGGACATAATCGATTTCGGTATAGGTGCCGGGTTGAACAGTGATGGTCACGGGCTGGGTGTTTTGGGTGGGAACAAAGTCGATTGCACTCTGAACGGTGCAGAAGTCGCCCGAGTTGTCCGCGGCCACCGTTAAGGCTGAAGCGCCGGAAGTGGGGCCGGATGTTTGGGTCGTGAAAGTCCAGAAACTCGGATCCGAGAAGCCCGCAAAGGGAGCACCAGATGCATCGAGCAGGACGCCGGGATCCATCGTGACGTAATAAGTGTCGGCGTAGGGAAGCTGGTGATGCAGATAAATATTGGCCGTGTTTCCGCTAGTGATGATCGGCAGAAAATTGAAAGAATTGCCGCCAATCATGCGGTTTTGCGGATTGGCGGCCATGTCGATCGTGTCCACAATCGCGCCGCTCGAGTTATAGACCTGGATAAGCCCCGTGGCGCCTGGTTGCGGCGGCTGATCGAATTGAACCGCGAGCGGCGTGTCCACGCAAATGCCCTGTGCTCCAGCCGCCGGGCTGAATCCGAGAGCGGACATCGGGGACACCACCGTGAGCCGCGCTGTTAGGCTAGTGATGCTGCCGCTGGAGTTGCTGACGACGACGTAGTAGTACCCGCTATCTGAGATCTGAGCATTCTGGATCGTGAGTGTCGGCGCGTTTGCCCCGGGCAAGACCTGTTCGAACCACTGAAGCCCCTTGAACCACTGGTAGACAAGATTGTCACCGGTGGCCGTCACGGAGAGAGTTGCCGTGGTGCCTAACGTGACGGACGCGTCCGCGGGTTGGACCGTAATAGCCGGTGGAGGCGGAACGGGCGAGTCGCTCACGGCAAGTGTTACTGGAGAACTGCTAACCGTGCCGCCGGCATTGCTCACCTGAGCGGTGTAAATGCCGGCATCGCTGTGTTGAACGTTCACCAGGTTCAGCGTAGGAGTTGTGGCAGAATCATTTCCGGTGACCGGGTTGCCATCCTTCAGCCACTGGTAATTGAGTGAGCTTCCATTGGCGCCGACGGCCAAAGTCACGCTGTTTCCCACCTGCAAGGTGAGACTTGTCGGCTGGGGCTGGCTGGTAATAACCGGTGCGGCCGGTGTATAAGCTACCTGGAATTCCGTGAAGGTAAGCTGCTTGGCGAAGTTCGTGCCACTGATGCGGAACGCGAAGTAATCGAACGAGGTAGCGGGCGTGGGCGTCGATTCTATGCCGGAATAGCTCAACCCCGACACATCCGCGCCGGTGACACTGGCGGTCAGGCGAGTATCTGTGCTCGACAGGCGCTCGATCGTGTAGAGAAGCGTGTATTGGGTGGTGTCGCTCAGTGTCTGACGGGCTGTTGCGCCTGTGCCGCTGATGACGGCGAAATCGGAGAAGCTGTTGAATACATTGGCGCTGGTGAGGACAGCGCGGCGGCCGAGCACAAACGGGTTCCCATTTCCACTCGCATAGAACTGAAGACCATAACCCGTATCACCTACAAACGTGGCGTCGCTCATACCGCCGGTCAAATTGGCGGTGTTTCGCGTGCCTTTCGAGTCGAGCACGCCCCAGCGAATATCCTGCCCGTTGGCAGTGAACCCCGAAGTGTAGAAGGTTACCGCGACCGAAAGCTTGTCGCCGACGCCGAGTGTGATTGGAGAGCCTGAGTCGGTGAAGTACGCCCAGAAGGCATCGGACGAGGTTCCGCCGGCAGTCATGTCGAACGTCACGGAGCCGGGCTGATCGGTCCGAATCGTCGTCGAGCGGCCGTTGAACAGCCAGACAGAGTTGTTCGCAAGGTCTTGGGCCTGGCTGTTACCGTTTGCGAAGGTGTCGTCGAGAATGACGGTTCCAGGAGTTTGGGCACGGAGGACAACTGCGGCTAGCAGCAGCCCGGCGAGAGGGGCTAATCGTTGGCGGCGCAACATTGAAATCGCTCGCAAAATCCGATTATACAGAACCAAATGCCGTGAAGCTGAAATGACTGCGTCAGGCAACAGAGCGGAGAATTGAAAGCTGATTGCGGAAAAAGGGCGAAATGGACTCGTCTTCCAGCCCGAGCGGCGCCAGCGCGCTCTGGAGAGCATCGTCGGGCAGCTGGCTTTCAATTAAGGAATAACCCGCTGCGTCGGCATACATGTCGGCGGCATGGATCAGATCGCTCAGGCGTGGGGAGGAATCCTCCGCCAAAGTCTCGTCGCCTTCCGGCCGCTCGTGGAAGCGAACCGCAGTCTGGATTTCCTCCGGCAGGTGCCAGTAGGCGATCGCTTCGGCGGATGCTTCCGAATGGGTGAAGCCGAACAGAGACTGCTCGCAGTTCTCGAGATTGGTCCCTTCCAGATGAACGCCTTCGAGCAGCGTCGCATATTGAAGAGGATGCATGTTGATAAGAATCAACTGGCCGATGTCATGAAAAAGGCCGGCGATAAATGCGTGTTCGACGAAATGCGGCGCGACGCGTTCACAAAAAAGATCCGCGGCGATACCGGTTGCTAACGCGTGCTGGTTGAACCTGAGCATCGAAAAACCATCAGGCATGTGGGTACTACCCCAGATGCGATTCACAGAGATGGCCAACACGAGGTTGCGCAGCCGGTTGATCCCAAGGCGAATCACGGCCTGGCGGACCGAACAGATGTCGTGTCCGCGGCTATACATTGCCGAATTGGCAATGCCCAGAACGCGTCCCGCGATCAGTGTATCCTGCTCCACTAAAGCACCGACTGCCGGAAGAGATACTTTATCCTCATCCTGTGAGATGGTGGATAGCAGTCGTCGGACGACAGGAGAGAAGGGGGTTAACTTTTCGAGAAATGATAGAATTCTCCGGCGCGCTTCGATTGGCATCGCCGGCGCAGGCGAATCCAGGGTGACACGATTCGTCATCTTATTGACTATCGGCGAGCCGGTAGTGAACCTTTACCCGCCGTTTCTAATTGTTGAAGCCGCCCGAGGAAGGGTGAGGCCCGAGGTGGGCATCCGGCATCGCATAGTATCCCGACCTGGTCCGCACACGGGTGTTCGCGCCCACGCCGTTGACTACGACTTCGATTTTACGGAAACTGCCGTCCAGGCTTGGAATACCGGGCGAGTATCCAATGGTGTACTGGTTACGAACCTCGTGGGCGACTCGCAGGGACATCTGGGTTACCTGCTTCTCGCCGCGGGGATAATAGGCTATGCCGCCCGACGCGGTGGTCAATTGTTCCAAACCCCGCTGCGCCTTTTTCGCTTCGAGCCGCTCATGAACGCTGAGAAGACCAATGGCATAAATTAGGGTTTCGGTCTGCCTGGCCTTGTTCACGAGTTGTTCCAGTGTGATACTGCTATGGTTGTCTTCCCCGTCAGTTATCACCAGCAGCAGTTTCTTGTCCTTTTTGCCCTTGTTCACCAGGTAATCGATGGAATTCGAGATGGCATCGCGCAACGCAGTGTTGCCGCGAGAATCGATGTGCGCTAGTCCTGCTTCCATGCGTTCGATGTCACTGGTGAATTGGGTATCCACCGAGGACTGCTCACTGAAGTTGACAATAAACACTTCGTCATGAGGATTGGAGGCGCGTACAACCGTGGCGGCGGCGCTCTGCGCGTCTTCGAGTTTCTGGAACATGCTGCCGCTGTTATCGATGAGAACTCCCATGGAGACCGGAACGTCTTCCTGTTCGAAGACGGTGATCCTCTGGCGGATTCCGTTTTCGAAGACGCCAAACGCCTGCTGAGGCAAATCGGTGATCAGCTTGCCTCCGGGCGCGGTGACGCTGACCGGCAGAACAACAAGCCGGGCATTGGCTGTAAATCTGTATTTATCGCCGCCCATCGTCAGGGCCGGCTGCGTTGAGATGTTGAGTGGGTCCTGCGCGGCGGCGGAGGCTGCAAGCATCAGCGCAAGGAGACTGCTCCAGTTGCGCATTTGACCAGTTAATTCAATTCTAACTTATTGCCGGCTTAAACCCTCCGTAGTATAGGAATAGCGGAGCGGGGCTCAGGCCCATGTTTCGTCGAACTCTGTAATCAGGTTCTTCCACCTGTTACGACGGACGGCTGGTCCACGAAAGTGGATGAATACGAAGGTGGCGCCTCCACAGCATGCAGCCAATGGAGTCTTGGACCTAGCGAGAGTTGGGTTTTTCAGTAACCTGAGCGCCACTTCGGCTATATCACGATGCCCGTGTGGCGAAAGACGCGTTGCTCGGGAGTGAACGGCGGGATTGGCCTCGGCTCGATCAGAGGTGTTCCATCCTTCCAGAAGGTAAGAAAACTGCGCTTCTCTCCGGTGCGATAGAAGTGCGCGAGATACGACATGTCGCAAGTCGTGTAATCGGAAAACCACTGATCGAGATGATTGACATTCGCTTCGTGAAACAGAGCGAGCCCGAAAGCAGCGGCCTCGCGCTCGTATTCCAGAATAGCGGGCATGAGCTTCTCGTCCACCGGCGGCTCGTGGATCTGGCCCAACTCGAAAGCCTGCGGGTTAACGTTCCATTGCACCGTGTGACCGAACAGGTGGCCTAAAAGGAACAGTCGTTGTTCGGGGTCCAGAGCGTAATCGATGTCGATCTCGGCGCCGTCGAGATCGCCCGTGAGTGGATCCGGAACATCTATCGTGAGAACGCGGATCCGGTAGTTCCGCTGTATGTGATCCTCGATTCTTGCGCAGTGGTCCAGCAGCGTCGGGCCGTTCATCTGCGTATCGGCTCCGGTGTGGCATAGTAGCCGTTGCGCGTACGTACGGTGGGATGCCCTGGCGAGTTCACGGCCACCTTGATCTGCCGGAAGGTTCCATCCAGCGTGCCGTTCGAAGGGGAATACTCGATCAGGTACTGGTTTCGGATCTCGTTCGCAATCTGCGGCGTGATGGTTTCGACGTCGGCTAATTCTTTGGGGTAATAATCGAGACCTCCGGAGGCTTCGGCCAACGCCTTCAGGGCGCGCTTTGCGGCGTGGGCGTCCTTCGGAGTCTCTTCCGTCAGCAGTCCGATGGAATAGATCAACACCCCGCTCCGCTGCGCCTTGGGAATGAGGTCTTCTAAGCTGACCTGGCTCATATTGTCGTTGCCATCCGTGATCACCAGCAGTACTTTCTTGTCCTTTTTTCCTTCCTTCTTGACGTAATTGATGGACAGGTCGATGGCATCGCGCATGGCGGTGCCACCTTTCGCGTCGATCCTTCCGAGCGCTGCTTCGAGCTTCCGGATATCGTTCGTGAAAGGCTGGTCGAGGAAGAAATCGTCGCTAAAATCCACGATGAAAACCTCGTCTCGGGGATTGGACGCCTTTACGAGCGCCAGTGACGCCGCGGCTACCTTGGCACGTTTGTCTCTCATGCTGGCACTGTTGTCGATTATGATACCCATCGAAACGGGGATATCCTCACGGCGGAACAGGCGAACACTTTGCTCGGCGCCATTTTCAAAGACCCGGAATGCAGATCGCGGAAGATCAGTCACCAGGTGACCCTGCTTATCGATCACGCTAATGTGGAGATCCACCACCTGGACACCACTGCGGAAGGTTGCGGGTTCGTCCTGGGCAGGGAGAACCGGCAGCAGATAAAGGAGTAGCGTGGCAGCTTTGACGATTAGCGGCGGCGCGCCATGGTCTCCATACGGTCGGCCCACTTCAGAAAGGCTAGCAAACTTCGCCGCTGTTCCCAAACGAAATTCCAGAATGTCTGGAAGTCGATCTGGTCGGCCTTCACACCCCAGTAGGTCTCAATTCGCCAGCGTAGGTAAGGACTGTTCCAGGGCTGAAGGCGATAGCCTCGTGAGGCGCGCCAGAGGAACCGAATCATCTCAGTCGGACGGATGCGTGAGACCGGCCCTCTTGGGCTTCTGCTGCGAGTCTGGCGTCGCATAATACCCCGTGCGGGTGCGGACTGTGGCGTTTCGGCCGGCTCCGGCAACGGTGACCTTGATCTGGCGGAAGCTGCCGTCCAGCGCCTGAATGGTGGGAGAATACGCAATCGTGTATTGGTTGCGGACTTCCTGGGCCACCTGCAGCGCGATCTTGTCCACTTCCGCGAGTTCTTTCGGGTAGTAGGACAAGCCTCCGGAGGCGTTGGTGAGCTCGTCGAGAGCGCGCTTGGCTTTCTTCCCTTCGCGGCGGTCCTCATCGTTCAGCAGGCCAATGGAGTAAATACTCACTTCTTTCTGACGGGCCTTGTCTACCAGCTTTTCAAGCGACGTTGTACTCGCATTGTCGTTGCCGTCGGTGACTACAAGTATGACTTTCTTGTCCTTTTTACCCTTCTCAAGCATGTAGTCGATCGACATGGATATGGCGTCGCGCATGGCCGTCCCGCCGCGTGAGTCGATTCGCGCCAGGCCCGCCTCGAGCTTTTTCATGTCGTTGGTGAATTCCACATCCAGAAAGGCTTCGTCATTGAAGTTCACGACAAAAACCTCGTCGTGGGGATTGGAAGCACGGACCAGGTCCGCGGAGGCGGTCTCTACTTTCGTGCGTTTCTCGCGCATGCTGCCGCTGTTGTCGATGATGATCCCCATCGAGACGGGGACGTCCTCACGTTTGAAGATCTTAATGGGCTGGGGGCTGCCGTTTTCGAAAACCTTAAAGGCGTCCTGCGTCAGGTTCGTAATCAGCTTGCCGCTTTTGTCCGCGACGCTCACCGGCAAAACGACCAGTCGGGTATCGGACGTAAAGACGGGTATCTCACCCGGATCCTTAGGCGTTCCAGGCGGCGGCGGGATGTTGACCGGTTGCTGGGCAGACGCGAGGGCCGCCAGCAAGAGAAGAAGGAAACTACTGAGAAGGCGCATAGTAACCGAGCCGGAAAAAGGCTTTGAGCGGTGGAAGCCCGCGTGGCTGATTCAGCTTCACGCTGACATGCCGATATTTCCCGTCACGGTCCTGGTTCTTGGGGGAGTAGTACAGCACGTATTGGTTCCGCAGCTCTATTCCAATTTTAGCGGCGATATCGGGTAGCTCGCCGAGGTTTTCTACAGCAAAGCTGCGGCCTCCGGTCTGCTCGGCCAATTCGCTGAGCAGTCCGGGTCCCGCCATTTCCTCGGGCGTCCTTCCACGGGACGCGACCGGCTCGAAAATGCCGATGGCATACACCTGGACGTCCGCTTCGCGCACAGCGTTCTTAATCTCGCTTTCGGTATAACGGCTGCTGTTGTCGCCGCCGTCGGAGATGATCAGAACGGCCTTGCGGGGGTTGTGCGCCTTCTTCATTTGATTCATCGACATATAAACGCCGTCGAGCAGCGCTGTCCGCCCCTTCGATTGTGTGAACGTGAGCTGGCTGCGGACCTGTTCGGTGTCCGTCGTGAAGGGAACCACGAGCTGCGGACGATCGTTGAATTCGATGAGACAGAACTCGTCTTCCGGGTTAGCCGTCTTCATGAACTGCGTCACCGCCTCGCGCGATTTCTGCAGCTTCGGTCCCATGCTTCCGCTGGTATCGAAAACGGTACAAACGGAGAGCGGGGCGTCCTCGCTCGAGAACTGCGCGATCGCCTGCTCGACCTTGTCTTCGTATACGCGGAAGTGCTCTTTCTCAAGTCCGGTGACAAAGCGATTGAGCGGATCGGTCACCGTGACGTTCACTTGAACGAGAGTGCTATCGATGCGGATGTTACCCTGCCGCCGTTCGAGAATCGAGTTCTTTTCGACCTCTTTATTAGCGGGCGGTTTGATCCGGGGTTCGATTGCTACCTTGGTGTTGCTGTTCTGCGTGTCGTCGGAAAAACCCGTGACGGGCAGCAGAAACAGCAGGGGAAGTAATCCCACTAGTAGACGAGATGAAAATCTGGGGAAGATCACGCAAGACGCAGTCCCGCGCTTGGTTTTGGGCCAGTGAAGATGAAACGCCACCATCTTGACCTCTTTTTGATTGCGACCGTTTACAGTATAACGCGGCCTACGATTACTCGCCGGACCTTGTTTGCTGGGCAGCTCATTGCATTCCTTAGACGCGACTTTGAGTAATACGATTGCCTCCTGGAGCCGCAGGAAATTTCAGTTAACCGCAGGGCTCCTGGTGTTAGAAGGCAAAGAAAGTTGACCTAGGGCTTGATCCAGGGCCTCCACGAAGAAGTACTCGCCCCACATCACGGATTCGTCGACGCCCAGTTCCTTGTGGACGTGGTAGACCCCGCCTTTGAGGATGCCCTCCCATTTCTTGTCTTTTAGGGCCAGGTGCTTTTCGCAGAGGGTCCGGAGGATACGTACCGCGGTGGACCAATAGAGATGACCCTTAACGTTATCCTGGATCAGCCGGCAGAGCCGAAGTAACCCGGAGGCGGCAATCGCGGCGGCCGAGGTGTCGAGCAGTTTGCGGCTCTCCTTCGGTGCGGCGAAATCCCACGGTGGCACGCCGTCGGCGTTGGCATGAGTGATGTAGTAGTCGGCACAGGCCTCGGCCGTTTCAAGAAAACGAGGGTCGCGGCTGTATTCGTATACGTTTGAAAACCCGTAAAGAGCCCAGGTCAGGCCGCGGGACCAGCAGGAATCGCCCCGAAAGCCCTGGTGGGTGGTCTGACGCACAAATTCGCCGCTTTCCAGGTCGAAGAGGCCTTCGTGGGCTGTGGAGCCGTCTCCGCGGACCAGTGTACGGCGCGTCGTCAGCGAGTGACGAAGAGCGATGTCCCGCAAGCGGCGGTCGCCGGTTTCCCGCGCGGCGTAAAGTATGATGCCGACGTTCATCATGATGTCGATGAACAGGGAGTTTTCGGCCACAAATGACCGCAGGTACTGGCCATTCTCCTGGAAGCGCAGCGCCATGGTCCTGCCGGCTTCGAGGATCACGTCCTTCAGCTTCGTGTCATGCGTGAGCTGGTACCAACGGTAGTACGTGGACATGAAAATGAAGCCGAGGTCGTGGGTCTCATGATCGACCTTGCGAGGCTCCAGCGGGACTGAATAGCGGATCGCCTGTTCCAGCCAGTACTTCGCATCACCGTCACCGTTAGCGCGGCGCTCGAAGATCCACATCATGCCGGGAAGGAACCCGTCGCACCATTGAGTCCAGACAGGCCTGTCGTGTTTCCAGCGCCCATTGTCGGTGTACATGGGGTAGAAATCGGGATATTGCTCGATCAGTCGGCGCACTTGTTTTTGCGCGAAACGGAAGGCTCCGTCCAGCAGTTCGCGGTCGGAGTCCAGGACAAATTGGATCATTGAACCTATTCGGATTCTACCTCGGTGGACGGAAGTCGTGCCTTGGTGAACCCCGGCAGGCTTCCGTCCACGAGTGAACGGACGTAACGCAGCCTTCAGGCTGCCCCTATGCGTTTCGCTATCCGGGTTGCCCGAGAACCCCTCTTCAGCCCTACTCCCGGACCGCGTCGCACTCCCATTAGGCGGTTTAACCTGGCACGGCACCGAACCTCGAGATGCCTAATGGTCTCCAAAGGCCGGCTGAAGGCCGCTCCACCCTTCCACATCTTCAAAGCTTCGCAAGACGCAAGTAATCAGAGGCTGCCGTTACGACAGCGGCGGAAGGTTGGCGCTCTTCAGTTGTGTGTTCAGGGCCGAAAGGTCGGCGCCTTTGATGCCTTGCCAGCGCTGCATCAACTTCGCCAAGGCGGCGCGGCGTTCGGTGACCGCCGCGACCGATTGGGTTGTTGGGGCAACGTCGGCTCCTTCCATCGAACGCATGAGCAGACCAAGCCCGCCGCTCACGCTGGTAAGCGTATCAGGGCCGGGCGCTGCTCCCCGCCCTCCACCACCTCCGCGACCGAATCCTCCTCCACCTTCGATGGCGGCGAGTTTCTGGTCGAATGTCGCAATAGCATCCGCGACAGTGCCCTGGCCGGCGCGTCCCTTCAAGTCGCGAAGCTTGTCGCGAAGCGAGCGGATTTCAGCCAGCGTTTTCTCCGTCGCGACCATATCGTCGTAGCACTGCTTGGAGAGGGTGAACTGCTGCGTGAGGGCTGGAGTCGAGGCGTGAACCCGCGGGTCCATCTTAACGGTGAGGGGCTGATTGTAGCTTTGGCCGTTCGCAGTGAGTTTGACCGTATACCGCCCTGGCATCACCCAGGGGGAACTTGGCGCCGGTGGCGTATCTTCGAAGACTGCCTGCATCGGATAATTGGGGCGCGCATCCGGCAAGGGTGAATAGTGCATGTCCCAGAGGAAGCGATGCGCCCCGGAGGTCCCGGGCAGAGAACGTGGCGGCCTCACCCAGTATTTTGGAATCGCGAGCATGGGGTCGATCGGTTGGACGGGGTCGTCGCTCGAGTAGCGTCGTACGAGTTTGCCCGCGCCATCGAGAATCTCGAGGCTGACTGAGCCGGATGTGGAAGCTCCCAGGTAGTAATCGATGACCGCGCCGTCGGGAGGGTTTTCGGCCGCCGGCTCATCGGGCGGTAGGGGAGTGTCAGTGTTCATGTCCCAGCGAATTCGGATTGCGGTCTGGGGTTTGAAGAGAACCGCGGCGGCTTTTGTGGTTTCTGGCGTGAACTGACGCAGCCGGCTGATGTCGTCGAGAATCCAGAAACCACGGCCATGCGTTGCGGCGACCAGGTCGTCGTCCTTGACGATCAGGTCGCGGATCGAAGTCGCGGGCATGTTGAGACGCAGCGACTGCCAGTGGTCGCCATCGTCGAAGGAGACGTAGACTTCGCGCTCGGTTCCGGCAAAGAGCAATCCTTTGCGTTTGGGGTCCTCGCGGATGGCGTCGACGGGCGCTCCCAGCGGAATGCCGGAGACGATCTCGGTCCAGGTCTTGCCGCCGTCGTGCGTCCGGTAGAGATGCGGATTCATATCATCAAGCCGAAGCGTGTTGATGGCGGCATAGGCAGTGCCGGCGTCGAAATGCCCGGCGTCAAGGATGGAGACCTTGGCAAATGGGACGAGATGGGGAGGCGTGACGTCCGTCCAGTGCTGGCCGCCGTCGGCTGTTACCTGGATCAGACCATCGTCGGTGCCGGCCCAGATGCGGTTGATATCGAGGGGGGAGGGCGCAATGGCGTAGATAACGCCGCGCTGCGAAGGTTGAGCGGTTTGGGACTCACGATATTTTCCGACATTGGCGGGAATCTCCCAGGTCTTGCGCGTGAGGTCGGGGCTGATCTGTTGCCAGCTACGGCCGCCGTCGCGAGTCTTCCAGAGAGTATTCGCCGCGAAATAAAGAACGTGCGGGTCGACCGGCGAGAATAGCAGGGGCGCTGTGCGCAAGGCGCGCAGATCGGCGGTACGGATCGGCTTTGGGGACACGTTTTCGACCTGTCCCGTGCGCCGATCGTAGCGCGTCACCTTGCCGCCATAGACGATGTCGGGGTCGAGCGGGTCGGGAGCGACATAGCCGTATTCTTCAACGCCTACGGGGTGCCAATCGCGGAACGTAATTTCGCCGTTGCTCCCTCGGGTTGCAACGCAGGCCGAACCGCTTTCCTGTTGGCCGCTGCACAGGCGATAAGGAAAGGCGTTGTCGGCCGCGACATGATACATCTGTGCGGTCGACTGGTTGTACCAGGAGCTCCACGATTCCCCGCCGTTTACGGTGATGATGGCTCCCTGGTCGCTGACGATGAGAATGATCTGGGGAAAATTCGGGTTGATCCAGATGCTCTGATAGTCGTCGCCGCCTGGCGCTCCTCGAATTCCGGTCCAGGTCTTGCCGCCGTCCGTGGATCTCCAGGTCACCGTGCTGGCGACATACACAATGTCGGGGTTGCTCGGGTCGACGGCAGGCACGGAAAGATCGCCGCCCCCAATGCGTTGGGCGGGACGGGGGTCGGTTGTAGCGCGAGTCCAGGTTGCGCCCGCGTCATCCGACCGGTAGATGGCGGTGGCCTGACCCATCGCGACAGAGGCGTAGATGCGGTTTGGTTCTTTCGGTGCGATTGCCAGGTTGGCCTGCGTCACTCCCGATTCGGGAAGGCCGTTGGTGAGCTTGTTCCAGGTGGTGCCGCCGTCGGTGGACTTGAAGATGCCGCCATTGGTGCCGGTCCAGGCCCCGTTTTCCCATGGCCCTTGCCGGGCTTCCCAGAGAGCGGCATAAACGGTGTTGGGATTTGACGGATCGATGGCTACATCGCAGCCGCCGGTGTTCTCGTCTTTAAAGAGAACCTTCTCGAAGGACTGACCGCCGTTCGTGGAACGATAGATCCCACGCTCAGGATTTGGGCCGTAAGGATGTCCGAGAACCGCCACGAAGATGCGGTCGGGGTTGTGGGAGTCCACGGCAATTCTCGGAATCTGCTGGCCATCGCGGAGACCGAGGTGGGTCCAGGTTGCGCCGGCGTCAGTGGATTTGTAGATGCCATCGCCGACTGAGAGGTCGGGGCGCTGCAGTCCTTCGCCGCTGCCGACGTAGATGATATTTGGCTTGGAGGGTGCAACGGCTACCGCGCCGACGGAGCCAGTTGGCTGGGAGTCGAAAATTGGTTTCCAGGTGCGGCCGAAATCGGTGGTTTTCCAGACGCCTCCGTTCACGACGCCGATGTAAAAGACGTTGGGTTGAGTGGCGACGCCTGCCGCCGAACGCGTGCGGCCACCTCGAAGCGGCCCGACGTTCCTCCAGTGCATTTCGGCGAACATCTGTTCGTCATAGGTTTGGGCAAATACAGCGCTCGAAACGATCGCGAGGATAAAAGCGCTACGGATCAATGTGTAACCTCCAAGGCGGCAGTATATCTGATCATGGCTCAAAACCACCACACGCGGTGGAGTTCAGCCATTTCCAGGCGTGCGCTCCGAGCATTTTCAATAGCTTGATTGCGGAACTTGGTTTGCCTAATGGGGGCGGGGAAGTTTATGCGCAAACTGATTGTTCTGTCACTTTGGTTGGCGTTAGCCACGGCCTGTTTTGCCCAGCGAGGTGGAACACGTGCCGGCGGGTTCGCCGGCCATGCCCTCAGCAGCGGCGTTTCCCGGGGTATGGGGGGTGGTGTTTCCCGTGGTTTCTCGGGTGGCTTCCGTGGCTTTGGCGGATACGGCTACGGCCGGGGCTTCTACGGTCGTGGCTATGGATATGGTGGCTTCTATGGGGGCTTCGGGTTCTATAATCCCTGGTATTACGGTTATTACGGCCCGGGGTATGTTGATCCCTACTACGGCTACTACGGAGCGTACCCGTATTATTACGCGCCGCCGGTGGTTTACGGTGGATCGGCGTTTGGGTTCGGTTTCCGAGGATTCTACGGAGGCGGTCGAGGATTTTACGGAGGAGGCCGAGGGTTTTATCGCGGCGGGCGGCGCTGATGCGCCAGCCAACCCGCCGCTAGTGTCGGTGGGCCAGTATTGCCTTTAGACGGCTCCAGGCTTCCTTGCGCGCCTTGGCGTTTGCGTCGGCTGCATTGGGGCTTGGCCGGCATACACGAAGCCGTGTCCTGCGCCTTCGATGCGCGCGCGCCTTCATGTTGGCAATCGCTTAGAACACAAACGCCGCTGCAAGGCCGGGACGGAGGGGCCAGTTTGCCGATGGTGGAGAGGTGCTTCAGGACAATTTCGACTGGTACGGTTGTGCGTGATTCCACTGGCTTTCTGTATAGTAGGCGATGCCATGGCCCAATCGGCACCTCGCATGATCATTTCTGATGCACCTCACCCACTCATTCGAATCGAACGATTCAATCCTGAGCTGCACAAGAAGTACGCATTGTGGGCTCGGCCGGGAAGCAGCGGGGAGAGAGCAGCAGTAGTTTTATCAAACGACTCCGATCAGCCGATTCTAGCGATATCATCGCACTGGACGACTGTGGGGCCGGACGGCCGTGAGCAAGGGCGATGGGAGCAGTGTGAAAACTTTTTGACCGACAAAGGTCCGGTCGTTGAGGCGCATTCGACGGTTCTGCTGGGGCTAAGCCTCTGTGTCGGCGAACTGCTTGCCGGGGGCGGCATGATACTGTCCGAGCCGAAGAGCCCTGTGATTGCGACTGAGGTGCGAGTGTTAGTTGGCGGCATTCTGTTCGCCAACGGCGAGCTGTTTGGAACCAATGCGTCAGACTACGCTCAGGATCTGAATGCTCGTGCTGCCGGAGCAACCAAGCTGGCGGCTGATGCTCGAAAATTACTCGCTCAAGGCACCTCTCGTCTTGAGGCGGTCACGGCCATCGATCAGGCCGCTCACGGGATGCCAGGAAAAGAGGGTGCCTCTTACCGGATGTATCTAAGATCTCTAAGAATCTACGCCGAGCGTCAGCCGCAGGCGTTTGACAGTTATCTCAAGTCTTTGGAGCAGTACAAGCTTCCGGCCCCGATTGTCGTGAAAATATCGGGCGTGCCTGGAATGGTGAAGACATCGGACGCGGTCAAGAACAAACAGTAAAGGATGGGTGAGTCACTGCGGCGTATACGACAATACCGTGATCAATCTCACTTGCGACGCACTTTTCTGTAATACCTGGGCTGGATCTGTATATGTGCCACCACCATCGCCGTATAGTTCCGGATGGAACGGTCAGGTCGAGATGACGGCGTATGGAAGCTTTAAGGCTACGCAAGAGGAAATACGCATCTTCCTGGCACAGGGCAATCCCAAAACCTTCGAGGTTGTACGGACATGGCCCCGCCGGACTTGCGAGTGATTGTTGGCGACGCGATGATCGTGAGCGGAGCGCCGTCTTAAAGCGATTGGCGCAGCCACGCTTCGAGCTGCGGCCGATATACGCGGCTCAGAGTCAGCTCGGCGCCGTCCTTGAGCAGCAGGATGTAATCGCCATGGCTTCGGGGCTGCAGCTCATGGATACGATCCGCATTCACCATGAATGACCGGTGCACGCGAATAAAGCGCCGCGGATCCAGGCGTTGTTCGAGTTGCCCGAGCGTGGCGCGATACAGCCGGCGTTTGGCTCCGGTGCGCAGGTAGACATACGGACCCGCGGCTTCGATCCAGTCGATCTCGCGGGTCTCGAGAAACGTCACGCGGCCTCCCGTCTTTAAAACGATGCGCTCAATATAAGGCGAGTTGGGCCGGCGCTCTTCGAGCAACGCCGCAAGCTGATCGCTGACGAGATTCGCCGCGCGAGACCGGATGAGGCCGCGGGCTCGATCTAAGGCGGATTCGAAGCGTTCGTCACTGTATGGCTTCAAGAGGTAGTCGAGGGCGCGGGCCTCGAAGGCCTGGATGGCGTAGCGATCGTACGCTGTCACAAAAATAGTCACGGGCATGCGCGCGGGGCCTATGGCGCGCAAAACGTCGAAGCCATCCTGGCCGGGCATTTGAATATCCAGGAACATCAGGTCGGGCTTGAGCGAGCGAACGAACTGCTCGGCCTCACGGCCATCACGGGCCTCGGTTAATTCTACGTCCGGTTCTTTGCGAAGCAACGTGAGCAGCCGTGTGCGGGCCGGGCGCTCATCGTCGACCACCAGTACGCGCAGAAAGTTCATAGAACCTCGGCGGCGAATGGCAGGCTGATTTCCACGCGCACACCGTGTCCCGGCTCGCTGTGGATCTCGAGCCGCTGGCCATGATCGCCATATAAGTTGCGGAGGCGTTCGCGCGTATTCGCGATTCCCACACCGGCCTTCTTTCGAGGGTCCCACGCAGCGGAAATTCCTGGCCCGTCGTCGCGGACGCGCAGACGCAGGTGGCCGTTCTCGCGCCAGGCGCTGAGCTCCACGAGGCCGGTATCGGGGCGCGCCGAGATCCCGTGGCGAATCGCGTTCTCAACGAGGGGCTGCAGAAGAAACGCGGGGACGCGAGCTCGGCGAACACCCGGATCGATGTTCATCGTGACCTCCAGGCGGTCCTCAAACCGGGCGCGCTGCAACTCCAGATAGCGTTCGACAAAGGCGAGCTCGCGCTCCAGAGGAACTTCCTGACCGTCCGCGTGCTCCAGCGACATGCGCAGCAGTTCGCCGAGTTTCTCGAGCATGCGGTGCGCGACGCGGGCATCGCAGTCGATATACGCCGAGATGGCGTTCAGCGCGTTAAAGAGGAAATGGGGGTGGAGCTGGGCGCGGAGGTTTTCCAGACGCGATTCTGAAAGCAGGCGCTCGAGCTCCACAGCGCGCAATTGCCGGTCTCTCCATTGACCGTAGTATTCGAGCGTGGAGTAGACTCCAACGATGGCGCAGTACACCAGCACATTCCAATGCAGCATCCCGCCGAGCGAATCCAGTATAAGGCTGGGCGTGAGGACGGCTTTGAAATCGTGCTCCGGGCTCAGGAGCGCCACTGTGGCGGCATGCAGATAGATGAAAACGGCGGTAAACAGAAGCGCCAACGGAATGTGAAAGAGCAATCTCTTGATCAGCTCATCGCGGCGTATGGGGAGCTGGCGGTCCACCCGCACGATTAAGAGCGAGAGCAGCGCCCAGACACCCCATTGCGCCACCGCGGCCTTAAAGGACGCAAGCCAATCGGGGTGGGGATGGGCGATGGCGGTGGTGGAGTAGAACAGGACGATCAGCGTCCAGGCAAGCAGATACCACGGCCAGCGGCTGGTTCGGACGCGGGTCGGTGGGCGCATTCCTTATGAGACGTTCCGGGAGCCGTTTAGGTAGCGCGGGGCGCGGCTGGTACAGCTCCTGGTCCGGGTTATTACATTTCCATGGACGGAGAGGAGGAGGAGCCGTTAGTATCGCCAGCAATGCGAATAATTCGATACCTGCCGCTAATAGCGATCGCCACGCGGTTGTGTTGCGGCGCGATGACCGACGAGGATCGCGAGCATGTCCTGGTTCATTTTCAGATGACGGGGCAGTGGCTCGCGGATGAAGTGCGCGGGCTCTCGCACGCGCAGCTTGAATATCGCGCATCGCCGGACCGTTGGACCATTCGGGAATGCGTTTCACACCTTGCCATCGCGGAACCGGACTACTGGCGCGATCTGATGAAGTTCTCCAAGCAGGCCCCGGACATGGCCGGAAAGAAGCATGTCCTCAGCGACGCCGACATTCTGTGGTATGGCATCGACCGCGTTGAGCACACCAAGACCGGCGGTGGTCACGAGAAGGTGGAGACGTACGATGATGCCGGCAAGGCGTTGAAGCACTTCCAGGACCTGCGCGCGACCATGATCGATTACATCAAATCGACTCAGGACGACTTGCGCGCGCATAGCTACGGTAAAACGGGGCAGGCCGACTGCTGGCAGTGGCTGCTCGAGATCTCGACCCATTCCATGCGGCACATCCTGCAGATTCGCGAGATCAAGGCGGATCCGAATTTCCCGAAGCAATGAAATCGGTCCGGCTGATTGCGCTGTGAAGCGGCGCTGCGTTCCCCGGCGCGCCGCCGATCGCGGTGGAGAAAAACGCAAAATCGCCGAGGGTGTAGACATCTGGCCACCGGAATATGACGTGTGCCCCTGATGCAATATTATGCGGCGCGGTCGCGGAGACCGACGATGGATCTGTCTCGAATTGGGTCGAGGTACATTGGCGCCTGATCGCTCTTCAGTGGCGGCGCTTGCCGATGTTGCTGGAATGATGGCGTCAGCCGGTTTACTGCGGGCTTCTGGACGCGGTCACCGTTGACCGCCGGAACGCCATGCCGCAGCCGAGAGACACACCAGGATCGCAATCGAAAACACCAGCGGGACGATGAAGAAATAGCGCCAACTCAGGTAGGCGACCACGGCAAAGCAAACCACAAACGCCCAGGCGCTAAGTCGCATAGCGCTAAGGGTCGCAGGTGGAAGGCTCCCGAATTGCCATGCAATGACGGAGGCGAGCAGCATCAGGGCGGTGACGAAGAGCCCGAAGCCAACGAAGAAGTCCCAATACGTGCGTTCAGCACCGTTGACGTTGAAGTGAGTGGACTTCATGGACTGCACCAGAGAATCCACACCCCACGTGGGGTCGATCTGAAGGAAGCCAAATGTGTGGCCTATGGCAAAAAGGACCAGAAGAATCGAGGAGATCCGGTACAGCAATGACGCTTTCATGGTTGCGGACAAAATACCATAGCGCAACTCTCGACTGTTCGATCTGGGGTTTAAAGTACACGATACCAGGCTTGTCCCCACAATGAATCTTTACGGGATCCAAAGGACTCTAACGTTCAATACAGAAGACTTCGCCCGATACGATATCGAAGCGGTGCATCCCTCGGTCGTATTACCTTAAAGCAGCCCAGCCCTCCGAAAGTTTCTTCGATATTGAAGATACCAAGGTAATCTGGTAGTGCGCGCATGGCGAGTGCCCCCGGTCCCCGAGACGAATCAAACCCACACTCGGGAGCGGGACGCTTCGCCGCACTGGTGGCGGCCGGGATTCTGCTCAGCCGCCTGATTGGCCTGGTACGGCTCCGCGTCTTCTCTCACTACTTCGGATTGCGGTCCGATGCGGCGGATGCCTTCAACGCCGCGTTTCGCATTCCGAATTTTCTGCAGAATCTGTTTGGCGAAGGGGTCCTGTCGGCTTCGTTCATTCCGGTCTATGCTGCGCTGCTCGCCCGCGACGACGAAGAAGAAGCGGGGCGCGTGGCTGGCTCCATTGCGGCGATTCTGGCGTTGCTGACTTCGCTTCTCGTGTTGTTGGGCGTGGCGGCCACCCCGCTGCTCATTGACGTCATCGCTCCCGGATTTCATGGCGCGGAACGCGTCCTGGCGATTCGCCTGGTTCGCATTCTTTTTCCTGGCGCCGGTCTGCTGGTTTTGTCGGCCTGGTGCCTGGGAGTTCTCAACAGCCATCGCAAGTTCTTCCTGTCGTACACGGCTCCCGTGATCTGGAACGTCGCCATGATTGCGACGCTGGTCGGCTACGGTTCGCGCGTGAATACGACGGGCCTCGCCGTGGCGCTGGCGTGGGGCTCCGTGGTTGGTAGCGGGCTGCAGTTTGGCGTGCAACTTCCGGAGGTATTGCGCCTGGTGCGGCGGCTGCGGCTGGGGTTCGATTTCCAAAGCGAGAACGTTCGTGGGGTGCTACGCAATTTCGTTCCGGTATTCGTCAGCCGGGGTGTCGTGCAGATCAGTGCCTATGTCGACAATCTTCTGGCGACGTTACTGCCGACCGGCGCCGTTACAGGCCTCACCAACGCGCAATTGCTCTACACTCTGCCGGTGAGCCTGTTCGGCATGTCGATATCCGCGGCGGAACTGCCACTGATGTCGAGCGCGATGGGCAACGAGGACGAGATCGCCCGCATCCTGCGTCAGCGCCTGAACGCCGGGCTGCGGCGGATCGCGTTTTTCATCGTTCCCTCGGCGATGGCGTTCCTCGCCTTCGGGGACATCATCGCGGGCGCATTGATGCAAACCGGGCGATTCACTCATGCGGATGCCACTTATGTCTGGGGGATTCTCGCGGGCTCTACCATTGGTCTTCTTGCTTCGACCATGGGCCGCCTTTACTCGTCGACGTATTATGCGCTCCGCGACACCCGGACTCCGCTGCGATTTGCGGTGGTCCGAGTGGTCCTCACAACGGGTCTCGGGTACCTCTGCGCGTTACCTTTGCCTCGGCTGATTGGTATCGATCCCCGGTGGGGCGTCGCGGGACTCACGGCGTCGGCCGGCGTCGCGGGTTGGGTGGAGTTTTTCCTCCTACGGCGGTCGCTGAACCAGCGCATCGGGCAGACGGGATTGGCGCCCACTTTTCTGGCCAAGCTTTGGGCGGGGGCTTTGGTGGCTGCGGCCGCCGGCTGGGGGCTGAAGGCGCTGACGAGTGCGGCTCACCCGGTGATTGCGGCCGGATTGGTGCTCGTTCCATACGGGCTCGGCTACTTCGGAATGGCGATGCTGCTGCGCGTGGACGAGATGCGGCCCGTACTCGCAAGAATCACCTCTGCGTTACACGGCAAGGATACTTGAAAAGGTCGATGATTAGCGCACCTGAGTTCACCGAACCCGAAGGAAAGTCCTGAAAAAACGCTTGCAATTATGTTCGCTCTGATGCAGAATTGACTTTCCAGAGTCGGAAAGCCACTCACGCCACGCGCTAATGGCATGACGCGAGTTGTCGACCAAGCAGAGGCCGGGACAAGGGCTTCAGATGCCCAATCTAGTCGCCGGAGTGTACCGGCTTTGCACACAGACGCCGCGAACCGCGTGGCTGAATTCCTGTGAGTGGGGCGCGACGGGGACTAACGTCACTCTTGCCTCGGATCAAGCTGCCCAGATTTCGATCGTTTTGACGAAGGGGGCGCTAGTTTCGGTCCAGATGAATGACCCTGCTCAGTTGCGCAATCAATATGAGGGAAAGCAGGCGGGCGCCAGCATCCTTCTCGGTGTGGGCACGGATGCGCACTCTTTTCTGACGGCTCAAATCAGCGCACAGAGCGCCGCGGCAAGGATGTACCAACTGCTCTTGCCATTTGATCGTTCTTTGAATATTTCAATCGGGAGCACTTTCTTTCTTATGTCAGATGCTACCGGAAAGGCGCTGCCCAAGGTCGGGAACCTGGTTCCGGTGATGATTCCTTCGGGTCAGCAGGCGGCCACGATTGTTCTGAACGTTACAGGGACAGCAAGCTTAAATCCTTGAGGTGACTTTGTGTTTAAGATCATCGCGAGCGCGTCGATTCTGGTTTTGTGCACCAGTGCATCGGCGCAGATATCGCCTTCCGCGCCACGCTTGATGTACGCTACGTACGCCAACGATGGAAAGAATTCAGTGATTGGCGGCTTGGCCGTTGATTCCGACGGGTACGCCTACCTCGCGCTGACGGGGGTCCAGGGCGGCCAATCTAGCGGTTTCGTGTCCAAGTTGAACCAGACCGGCAACGAGGCTGTTTGGACGGTTGCCGTGCCATCGGCGGCGAGCGCACCTGATATTGCGCTGGACGCAATAGGCAATGTTTATGCGATAGGCAACACCGTGCTGACGCTCCCGTTTGTGAGATTGCAGCCACCGGGCCCGCCGGGTAACATTGCACTCGTAGTAAAGTACGCACCGGACGGTCAGAAGATCGTGTACTCGACGGGAATCGCAGAAGCGACCGTAATCCGAATCGCGCTGGACTCCACCGGCTCTGCATACGTTCTGGGTTACGCCACTTCGAACTTTCAGCCCACGCCGGGAGCATACTCCACGAGTCCGAAAAACGCGCCGTTTGTAGCCAAACTCGGCCCGGAAGGAAAGTTGGAGTACGCAACGTATGTCGATCTGATCAGCGCGCAGGGCATCGCCGTGGATAGCAAAGGCGAGGCGTGGGTGGTGGGATACTCGTGTCCGCAACCGGCCGGGCCGGGCTGCGATACATCGAGGGCCGGGACCGCGAGCGCTATCCAGAAACTAGATGCTCAAGGCGCCACGGTTTTAGTATCCAAAGTTTTCGGCGGTGGGCGCGTCGACTTCCTGGTATTTCGCGATACCGCCGGCGGCATCGCTATCGATGGCGACGACGCAGTCTGGATTGTGGGAGCTGCCCAATCGAGTGGCGTTCCCACTACACCGAATGAGATGCCGGAGGTGCATGGTGGGGCCAATTATCAGCACGGGTATGTTGTCAAGTTATCATCTGCCGGCGATGTGCTTTACGGAAGCTATGTCCCGAGCGGTGGCACTCAGGTCCCCATGACGGCCATAGCAGTGGATTCGCAGCGAAACGCTTATTTCGGGCAAAACACAACCGGCCGCGATTCATACGTGATGGGTTTGAGTCCCGACGGTTCAACCGCGCGTGTTTGGCAGTACTATCCCGAGACGGTCCAAGTTCTCGGCGTTGATGGCAACGGTGGGCTTTACGCGGGCACGTCGCTGTTTCAGGATAGTTCACCCGGTGATGTTTGGCCGATTTTATTTAACGTTTGTCCGACGACGCCGGGCGCCTATCAGCCGTTCGGTCTAACTGGCAATAGCAATATCTGCCTGGCGAAATTCGACTTAACACAGAATGGCCCTGCCCCCGTGCGAAGGCCGGTAAACTCGGCGAGTCTTCAGTGGAATGCCGTAGCGCCGGGCGAGATGGTTACCCTGTTTGGTTCAAACCTGCCCTCGAATCCCACAGTGGCGTTTGATGGAATCGCTGCTCCCGTGTTGTACGCGGACGCAAGTCAGATTAATACGGTCGTACCATTTGAGGCCACTGCGCCGTTGACCGCACTCACCGTGGAGGGAGTTGCGGGCTTAAATCTGGCAGTTGTTCCCGCGGCGCCTGGAATTTTCACGGTGACCGGGACCGGTAGCGGACAGATCACTGCGTTCAACGAGGATGGGACAATGAATTCATCAAGCAATCCAGCGCCCGCCGGATCGAACATAACGGTTTTCATCACCGGTGCAGGAGCCATGTCGCCTGCGCTGGCCGACGGGCAATTGGGACCCGTCGATCCCCCATACGCGGTACCGGTCCTCCCCATAACGGCGACATTGTGGAGAGTCTCCGATGCCGGATACTTCGAGTCGACGGACGCTCCGGTGACATTCGCCAGTCAAGCCCCCGGGTTGATCGCTGGCGTCGTCCAATTGAACATTCAAATCCCCAGCAGCGCAGGAAGTGGGGACAATCGCCTGGTCGTTCAAGTTGGTGATGCTTTAAGTCCAGATACGGTGGCTGCGACGGTCGCCGTCCAGTGAGTGATTCTCAAACGCGGGTGGACGAGATGCGTCCGGTCCTCGGAAAAATCCGCTCTGCGTTACCATAGATTGGTAATGCCAGCGACCACTGAGCCGACTGTGTTCGACGAATCAGCTTTAGTGGCCAAAGCTCGCGAAGGCGATGCCGCGGCATACAGCGAGCTCGTGAACCACTACGAGTCGAAAATCTTCCGTCTTGCAAAACATATCACCCAGAACGATGAGGATGCCGAAGACATCCTCCAGGAAACCTTCCTAAAGGGCTACGAACATTTACCAGGTTTCCAAGGGCAATCGAAGTTCTATACCTGGCTTGTGCGGATTGCGGTTAACGAGTCGCTGATGAAGCTGCGGCGACGCAAATCCGACCGGACTGTTCCACTGGATGAACCAGTGGATACCGGTGAGGACACGGTGGTCCGGGAGATCGCGGTCTGGGAAGAGAACCCGGAACAGCGTTATTCCCGCGAAGAGCTGGGCAGTATCCTCGACGAAGCAGTTCAGGGTTTAAGGCCAGCTTTTAGAACCGTTTTCGTTTTGAGAGACATCGAAGAACTGAGTACGGAAGAGACGGCTGAAGCGTTGGGGATTTCGGTACCGGCGGTTAAGAGCAGGTTGCTGAGGGCTCGGCTGCAATTGCGCGAGAAGCTGACGCGTTTCTTCAAGCGGAAAGGGGACGACGTCTTTGCTTACCTGTAAAGAATTTCTGCAGGAGCTGAATGAATATCTGGACGAGACGGTAGACGCGGATTTACGCAGGCGCCTGGAGGCGCACGTAACCGAATGTCCAAACTGCTGGGTAATATGTGACACGACTAAACGGACCATTCAGGTATATAAGGGGATGCAGCCTCAAAACATACCTGACGATGTCCGGGGCCGCCTGATGCTGGCTTTGGAGAAGCGTTTGGCGGCGAAGCGCACTACCAGCACTTCCTGACGTCCCTCAACTCAGGACTGGCGTTTGCGCGAGTACTTTCTGAACGTCCAGGCAATCTGTTCCGAATCCATTCATTTTTAATAATTTACGGACTTGGTCGACGCGGCCCAAGTAGGCGGGAAACGCTACCGTCACTTGGCTGGGCTTGTGCATCAGCTCGGGGTTTACCGGGAAGTCGAGGCGCGCCAGAGTTTCGAGAAGCTCTTCAAGGTTGCGCGGATCAACCGAAATATGAAGGGAAACGAGTTCACCTTCGCTGCCGAAAAGGGCGGGTGTGTCCGAAAAGGGCCGTACGCTCATTACGCACTCCTTTGCATATCAGCGAGGGCCCAATAAAAAACCCCTGGGCTTAAAGCCACCAGGGGGTTTAGATTCGTGAAGACCGACTCGCCTTTAGCACTTTTTTTCGTGGTTGCAAGTAGCCAGGCTCTACCGGGAGCAGAACCTAAATCAATCCACGTCCACGATCAGAATATCATCGGGACGGACATATTGCAATAGAAAACCCGCTGACGAGGATCATCGCTAGGTTAGAGAGTAGGCTAGCAACTGAAGTACCAGTCAATGGGACTGCACGGACCGTGTGAGCTGCTCGAACTTTTGGCGCTGCCCGGGCGTCAGAATCCGCATGATCTGATTCTTGCCCGTGGCCTGCCAGTCTTCCAGTTGTCCCTCCAGATCCTCGTGGTAGCGGGCATAATCGTCCAGTATGGTTTTGAGCTGCCGGCATTGCTCCGCCGTGAGATCCAGGTCCTTGGTCAAGCGATCATAGGAGAGTCCCTTTCCGATACTAGGGCTCCCGTTGCTGCGGGCATGGACGCGGTAATTCATGCCTATGCGCATCACGAGCGCTCCGAAGACCGCTCCGGAAAGGAACACGAGCAACAAGATGCCGTGTACACGCGGATTCTGCCACGCAGGGCGCTGAGGATCAAACATTGCGAACGCGACTACTCCTGGTAACTTGCCAAGTTTACCAGGACCGCATCACGCTGCTGCTGCGCGACCGTGCCATTCTCAAAATCGGCATCGACCGTCTTTTGATCCTGCTGGGTTATGGCCATGGTGGGCTGCGATTGCGGCAGGCTCTGGTCGACCGAGTCGGACGACACCAGGTAAGTTCCCAAAAGGAGGACTAGCGCAAGGGAGGCGTAAATAATGCGGCGAGCGAAAACAGGCTCGAGGAAGGCGGACCAGATGGAGGCCTTGGCGCGCGTCTCATCAATGCGATTCATGACGCGGGCGTAGAAACCGGCCCGAGGCTCTACTGCGCCTGCGCGCAGCGACCGTATGGCGGCGGCATGGCTTTCGACTGTTTTCAACTCCGCCATGCAGTCCTCACATGCGGCAAGATGCTCTTGCATCTCGCCCGGAACGGGCTTTCGGTACTCTTTTTCGATTCCCCTGAGATGTTCTTCAAGGTTGTCCCTGACAGGCTGATGCATACTTCATTCCCTCAAAAAATAAGCTTCAAACTTCCGGATCTATGTCCGTTCAGTCTTCTTTCTTACTTACCTACTCGTCGCCAGACAGCCTCTCCAGCGATTTCTGCCCGGTTCCGCGATTCAGCCGTTGAGCGGCTTTCACCAGCTTCTGCCGGGCACGGAACAACTTTACCTTGATTGTATTCTCGTTCATTCCGGTCATCTGAGACAACTCCTCCACGGAGTGTCCCTCCACTTCCTTGAGCAGCAGAAGTGTCCGGTCTTCTTCCGACAGCTTTTCAAGCAGCTTCAACGCCAGGTCCCGTTGCGCAAGCTTCGTGTCCATAGGCTGCGCCTGGTCGATGACTGTTTCGCTGTTCTCCATGCGGAGCGCGTCCTCTTCCGAGAAGTCGCTCTCGTAAACCAACTTTCTGACCCGCTTCTTCCGCAGGTAATCGTAGCACTCGTTGACTGTAATCTTGTAGATCCAGGTCAGCAGGGAACTGCGGAAATCGAAGTTCTTGATTGAGAAGTAAATCTTGGCGAAAACCTGCTGGGCAATATCTTCCGCGTCGTTGTGGTTGCGCAGGATGCCGAAGATGATGGAAAACACCTTGGCTTGATAGCGCTCCACGATCTCGCGGAAGGCAATCTCGTCCCGGGCCTGAACGCGGCGAACAAGCGCCGCCTCCTCAGTTGTCCGATGATCCACTCTGCTCTTTGTCCGAGGTACTGCGCCAGAGTTTGGGAACGGAAGAACGCCGCTCAAGCCCGTCATACAACACGTGAGACGTGTGCAACTTACGGGGGGTTGCAGCGTTCTGTGGCCGGATGGATGGGTTATCCAGCCGCCGCAGGCCGCCAGCCTGCAATACCGATGATCGCCGCATCCTAGTTGGGAGTGTAACATCTAATAAACGCAAGCTCCTAAGCGAAGTTGCCGGATTTGCGCATCTTACGCGATAATAGAGCAAGCTTCTTCCAGGAGATTCAGAACCATGGTGACCTTGACCGAAACAGCCGTTAGCAAAGTAAAGGAGATCCTCGATTCGCAGGATCCGAAGCCGCAGGGGTTGCGGATTGCCGTCGTGGGCGGCGGATGCTCGGGATTCAGCTACTCAATGGCTTTCGAGAACACCCCCAACATGCTCGACAAGACGTACAGTTACGGCGGCCTGAAGGTGTATATCGATCAAGCCAGCCTGCTGTACCTCGATGGGGCCGAAGTCGACTACGTGGAAACGCTGGAAGGCTCCGGGTTCAAGTTTAACAATCCGCACGTGAAGAGCACCTGCGGTTGCGGCAGTTCCTTCAGCGTTTAACGGCGCGAATTCATATTAGAAAAGGGCGTTGCGGGCGGTTTGCCGGCTTGCGACGCCCTTTTTGTTTGCCATGCTTGAAAACCTCATTACCGAAGGCGTAAACCCGGCGTCGCGGGGGATCGATTCAAAGCCCACGGCGGAGATCCTGGAGATTATCAATTCGCAGGATCGGGAGGTGGCGGCGGCGGTCGGACGCGAGGTCCCCCAGATTGCTCGAGCCGTGGATGCGATCGTGGCTGCGATTCAAAACGGGGGGCGTCTCTTCTATATCGGCGCCGGAACCAGCGGACGGCTGGGGGTTCTGGACGCGGCCGAGTGCCCTCCTACATTCAACGTCTCGCCAGAGCTGGTACAAGGAATTATCGCCGGGGGCGAGGCGGCGCTCGCGCGGGCCACGGAAGCGACGGAAGACGATCCTGCCAGCGGACGCCGGGATCTGCTGGAACATGGGTTCCATGTCGGCGACGTGCTGGCCGGGATTGCCGCAAGCGGGCGCACGCCTTATGTTCTCGGCGCCGTGGCGGCCGCAAAGGAAATGGGCGCGCTGACCATCGGGATCAGTTGTACCCCGGATTCGGAGCTGTCGCGGGCCGCCGACGTCGCGATCACACCCGTTCCAGGGCCCGAGATCATCGCCGGTTCAACCCGCATGCGGGCCGGGACGGCGACCAAGTTGGTTCTGAACATGCTTACTACGGCTGCGATGATCCGGCTTGGCTACGTTTATGGGAACCTCATGGTGAACGTGCAGCCGAAGAATACGAAGCTTCGGGACCGGGCCTCGCGGATCGTCGCGGAGGCGGGCCGTGTGCCAGTGGAACGCGCGTGTCAATTGTTGGACGAGGCTGGTGGAAACGTAAAAACGGCGATTATCATGGGTCGTTTGGGAGCGGATCGGGCGTCGGCTGAAACGCGGCTGGCAACGGCGAGTGGACGGCTCTCGGAGGCTTTAGGAGAGTGAAGGAAGAGCCGGCGACACGGCCGGCCCACCGACATTAGGGGAACAGATGGAAAAACTGCTTGTGCAAGGCGGAACACGGCTCGAAGGAGAGGTCACCATCAGCGGGGCAAAGAACTCGGCGCTGCCAGCCCTCGCGGCGTGCCTGCTGACGAGCGAGCCCGTCAGGCTCAGCCGGATTCCCAGGGTGCGCGACATCCGCACTATGGAAAAACTGCTCACATACGCCGGGGCCAAGGTGGAGATTAATGCCTCGCAGGTCCTGGTGGAAGCTGACGATGTGTCGAAGCCGGAGGCTCCTTACGATCTCGTGAAAACGATGAGGGCGTCGAGCCTGGTGCTGGGGCCTCTGGTGGCGCGAACCGGGCGGGCTCGTGTTTCCATGCCGGGAGGCTGTGCTATCGGTGCGCGGCCAATCAACCTGCATGTCTCGGCGTTGGAGGCGCTCGGCGCCGAAATCCGCCAGGAGCACGGATATGTCGAGGCGACCGCGCCCCATGGTCTGAAGGGAACCTCCGTCCACTTCGACCGCATAACCGTTACGGGTACGGAGGACCTGCTGATGGCGGCTACCCTGGCGGAGGGCACCACCGTGATCGAAAATGCGGCCCGCGAGCCCGAGGTCCAGGATCTGGCCGCCCTTCTTATAAAGATGGGCGCGCAGATCGAGGGCGCCGGCTCTTCGACGATTCAGGTGCAAGGCGTCTCCCGGTTGCATGGCGCGCAGCACGCGATCATCGCGGACCGAATTGAGGCGGGGACGTTCATGATTGCGGCTGCCATGACGCAAGGAGACGTTCTGGTTCGCGACTGTGTCCCGGAGCACCTCAACGCTCTCACCATCAAGCTGCGGCAGGCGGGAGCGGATGTGGTGGAGAGCGGCGAGCACGGGTTGCGGGTCGGGGGGAGGCATCGACTGAGAGCTGCCGATATCACGACCGAAGAGTATCCCGGGTTTGCCACAGACCTGCAGGCGCAGTATATGGCGATGATGACTCAGGCCGAGGGCATTTCATTCATCACGGAGACAATCTTCGAAAACCGCTTCATGCACGCCCTGGAGCTAGCCCGCATGGGCGCTAATATCCGCCTGGAGGGTCGCCAGGCCATTGTGGCAGGAACCGCGGAACTGACGGGCGCGCAAGTGATTGCTTCAGACCTCCGAGCGAGCGCATCGCTGGTGCTGGCGGCGCTGGTTGCCCGCGGTGAGACGCTGATCGACCGCGTTTATCACCTGGACCGTGGTTATGAGAGAATCGAGGGGAAACTTCAGCAGATAGGAGCGCAGATCCAACGCGTTACAGACCATGAGTACGCCGCCGAAGCACCATAGTCCCGCTTTTTTGAACCTTGTGAACGACGCCAAGACGCGTGTGAAAGAGATCGGCATCGAGGAGTATATCGCGATGCGCGAATCCGGCGATCCGCACATGCTTGTCGACATCCGCGAGGACAACGAGTGGAAGGCGGGTCACGTCGCCGGGGCCGTACACCTGGGGAAGGGAATTATCGAACGCGATATTGAGACTTCGGTTCCCGATCCGTCAACTAAGCTGGTGCTGTATTGCGGAGGTGGATTCAGGTCGGCATTGTCGGCCGACGCGCTGCAGAAGATGGGCTATACGAACGTGATCTCACTGGATGGCGGATGGCGTGCGCTCCAGCAGGCCGGACTGCCGTTGGAGAAATAAGTGCCGGCTCACCAGCGATAGATGGTAGCCAGGCAGAAATAAATCGTCATACCGATTGCGCAGAATTCGAACAGGCTCACGATTTTCGTGACAATTGCGTTCATGAATTCAAAGCGCAGAATCAGCGCCAGGATCAGGGAAATGAAAACCAGTACCGGCGGCACGCGGACCTGACTGGCATACATGATGGTGTAGTACAACATGATGCCGTTGTAGATCAGCGGTATGTTGTTCTCGACGGGAGCCTTCGCCCGCAGATACATCACCCAGCACGCCAGCCCGATGAGCAGCGTCGTCGAGAAGTTAAACGGGGTTGCGAGAAAATCCATCCGCTCATATATCGTCTGTTTAGTACTGCGAGCTTTAGCTTCCTACCGCCCGTAGCGCATGCTTTAGGCTGCTCCCGCTGTTGCGGCAGGGCCGGTCCTAAAAGGACCAGAGAACACTCGAGTATCCGGTGTTAGACCGGAAGCCTTGTCCGGCGTAGAAATCCTCCCGGAAGCCGTAATATTGGTACCCGATGTTCCACCGAACACGCTCGCTGATGCGGATTGACAGGCGCGCCATTGGCGAGAGATACAGCATGGGGAAGGTTTGGACGGCCTGGAACGCCGGCAGGGATGTTGCAACCGGCTTGCCCAGTGGGTTGCCGCGGCCATCGCCCGTATCTTGTACATGGCTGTAGCCGAGGTAAATGTCGGCGTATTTCTTAAGTCCGAAGCGCGCTCCCAGGTTGGCTGTATGGATGTTGCTGAAGTAAACCGAATCCTCGCCCGATATCGCCTGGCCGTTGGCAAAGTAGAAGATTCCGCCGGCGGTGTTCAGATGCAGCTTGGAATATCCCGTATCCAGGGTGAACCAGTCGCGCGGCGTCCAGGCGGCGTTTGCCGAGTAGGTCCGTGCGTGCGAAGCGTAAGTCGAAAGCGTGACCGCGTTTACGTTGTAATTCGCGCGGGTGTAAGCCGATAATGTGAGCGTTTTGAGCTTGTACTGTACTCGAGCGCCAAGAGTATGGTAGTTGCCGTCGGAAACCGGGGCGAAGGGGGTGTCGGCGCGCCCAACCTCGGAATCGAGGAGAATCGTCAGCGGCCTGATGGGACGGATTCGGATGCCGAACGTGCCGTCCTGCAGGTGGTTCGTCTGGTTGACGTTGGGGCCGCTTACCGTCCCTTGCACGATGGCATCCTCCTGGGAACGTATCAGCCGGTTTGTATACTGATAGCCGCCGTAGAAGCCGAACACTTTCGTGGGCTGATAATTGATGTCCGTTTCATTGCTGACGTACCGGATGCCAAGGTACTGAAAGTTTACAAAATCGATGCCGAGGGTGGCATTATTGAACTGCTCGAAAGTGGAGTTGCCGACCATCCGGATGCTGTAGACCGCGGTGGAATTGGTGATGGTCAGGTTCGACGTCGGATAAATGCTGATGTTGAGATTTCCGGTCGCAACCGGACGCTGGGCATCCCCGAACGTGACTACCTGCTGGTTCTGGGCCGCTCCGAAGCGTGCCGTGCCGATCGCGGTCTCGTCGAGAATGAAGTCGTGATTGCCGGAGGTATACGTGAAGCGCCCGTTGACGCTGAACCGCTTGTGGTCGGTAAACAGGCCCACTCGCCAATAGGGGCTGGTGCCATGGATCGGCTCATTGCGCTGAAAGGACGTGACTGTTGTCGTATTGTTCGGAACCAGGCCTAGATTTGGGCCGGAGACGTACGGTGAATCTTCTTTGAAGTCTTCCCAGCCGCGGGTCCAGTTGAGCCGGATGCCAAAGAATTTAACCTCATTGCCGATGCGGTATTCGTTGCGAATGCGGCGAACATTCTCGAACAACGTGAAATCGTTGTTGCCGGGAATCAGCGAGCCGAAGAGCGTTTCAGTGGAGAGCGCCGGACCCTCCTGATGATCGCGCGTATAACCGAGGAAAAATTTGATGTTCGATTGCGGGAACAGGGTCAGGTCCTGGTCCTGGGTGTGGTAGATGGTGTCCAGAAGGTGCGGGCTGGTAGCGCCTCCTGTTCGCAGGCCGGGGTTGTAATAGTCGTTCGAGCGCCAGGTCATGTCGTAGCGATACAGTCGATTTTTTTGAATTCGTAACACGGCGGATTCGTAGGGGTCGTTTCCGAGGCCTGACGTGGTCAGCACGATTTCATCGAAAAAGCGCCCCTGGCCATCTTTGGAATTGATGGTGAGCGAACTTCCCAGCAGACGGATACCGTCGCCATAATTCACCGTGCTGCGGTAGGAGTCAAAATCGCCCCCGACCGTCCGGAAACGGTAGCCCAACTCAAAGGAATTGACGACATTGTAATCGCCGGTGTTCTCGCCTCGTACCGGCCCCACCTGGTCGGGTGTCGGAGCCACGGTTGGTTGCGCGAGGGATGCGCCTGTCAGCAGGAGAGCAGTGAGTAGGGTTCGCATCGCTGGCCTCATCGCAGGAACAATGCACTCGAGTTCGAACCGTGAATTCGAACATGGCACGTGGTGCAATTTTGGAAGCGCGGATCGGCCATGTTATGAGCCGACGAAAGCGTGAAAATACCGTCGCGCTCGCGACCGAAATTATCTGCGCCATTGTGGCATTCCAGGCACATCGTGAAAACCACGGGACGGCGCAGGAGACGGGAGTTCGTGGAGCCGTGAGGATAATGGCAGGTTTCGCAACCCTCGACGCGAACGGGAGCATGCTCGAAGACAAACGGGCCGCGTTTCTCGGAGTGGCATTTTAAGCAGGCCGACTCGTTGGCGAGCGACTGGTCGATCATGCGGGGCCGCGAGGCCATGCGCCAGGTGGGTTGGGGCGCGCCGTGAGGATTGTGGCAGTCCGTACACGTCATGAACCCTTCGTTGACACGGTGTTTGAAGGGCATCGAGAACTGCGCTCGAACACTGGCGTGACAGGTGTAACAGAGGTCGACCTGTTTTGAGGCCAGCAGGAATTTGGGGACCGGAGATTTGTGAATGGAATGACAGTTCGTACAGACGACGTCGTTGGCGGTGTGGGAGGAACGCCGGATGTTGGACCGGCTTAGAGTCTCTCCGTGGCAGCGGAGACAGGCGTCGAGGACTTGTTTCGGCTGGAGTTCTGAGAAGGCGACAATGGTCGCCTTTCCGCCATGAGCTTCTACATGGGCCTTGCCAGGGCCGTGACAGCTCTCGCATCCGGTGTTTTCCGGGGCTTCCTTGCCGGATGCGATGCTCTTAAAGTGTGGGTTCTTGTAGAATTTCGACCAAACGTCAGGATGGCATGTGCGGCAGGCGTTGCTGCCAATGAAACCCGTTCCCGTGCCGGCCGCTAACGGCGTGGCGGCGGGCTGCTGAGCAGCCGCTGTTAAACACGTCGTTAGCCCAATGAATGCAACTGCCCAATTGTTTAGTTTCACTCTCAACTATAGAGGATGCAACCGGCAGTTCTGCTATGTCTCAAAACTTCAGAACGTGATTGCGAGAGCAGCCATCGGCACGAAATCCTGCAGCCACCCGCTTCCCCCCTTGGCTCCGAGGCCGGGGGCGATAACTTTGTTAGGAAATGGCGTGAGATAGTCGTGAACCTCCAGCCGAAGCTGGACAATGCTGGCGAGCGTGAACTTGACCCCCCCTCCGACCGAAACCAGACCTTCGATCTGGCTGGTCTTGCTGAGCAGGCCGAGATTCGAGAGCGGCTGGAAGGCTTGTTCGGTTCCCGTTCCGCGGAACATCTTGATACCGCCGCCCGCCGCGACGAAGGGCCGGATGCGGGCTTCACGCGGTGCGAAATGGAACAGGAAATCGTAGTGGAAGGAGTGAGTTTGAGCGCCAAAAGAGGCTTTGGTTCCACCGGAGTTCAGTTCGAGATTGGTGAACTCATAGTCGTATCGGAATTCGCCGCCGAGCAGGCGGCCGGAGTTATTACCGAGCCAGGCGCTGACGACGGGTCCCATGCTGAGACTCCCCGTTGCGCTGGAGCCGGCGTTCGTGAAGCTTTGCGACGTGTAAAACGCGCCGCCGACACCGGCGCCGACCTCCCACTTCTGGGCGAAGGCCGCGCCTGCGGTCGCAACCGCACAAAACAGAAACAGTGAGAAATGTTTCATATGCATTATTCTACTCGCATTCTTTCCACGCGGTGGCGTGGTTTGTTACTGGATGACTCTGACTTGAAGTGTGGTTGACATCCCCGCCTGGTTGATCGTCAGCGGATACCAGCTATCGATCGGAACCGTCTTCGGAACGGTCACATTGATCTGGTAAACCCCAACCTGATTGGGAGTTAGGCCGGCGAATGTCAGGCCGAGATTGACTCCGCCCAGGGTGACGGTCGGCGTGTTAATGGCCGACGACAGCGGGTCGCTGGGGCTCGGCATACCGGTGGCGACGGCCGGATAGACCGTGCCCAGGCCGGTGAGATAAATCGAGAGCGTATCGTTACGATGAACCGGGTTGGAATCGGTGACGAGTTCCCCGTTAGCGGCACGCACAATGGTTGGAATATCCGTTTCCGGGCCGGCCGTGCCGGTTCGGAAGATGCTCGGAGCGCCAGGCATGATCGTCGTGTTGTAGTTATTGGACACGCCGCCCGGCGTGTGCACGACCATCGTTACGTTTCCAATCGCCTCAAACGGCATCTGCGCATTGATCTGGTTCGGCGAGACGAAAAAGATCGGCATCGGCAGGCCGTTCACCGTGAGACAGCTATCGGCCAGCGCCGTAGGCACGGGAATGTCGCTGGTCGCGACATTGATGGGGCTGAACTGGCTGCCGAAAATCGAGATCAGGCCGCCGGGAGCGATTGCGGGACGTCCATCTGCGGCATTGACGACGCTGCTGATACTTGGCGGCGCTACGGAAGCGTCGTACTGCCATGGCAGCACGGTGAAACCGGACACGGTGAGGTTGATAATCGCGTTGCGGCTGTACAGGGGTGCGATGGTTCGCGTGAATGGGATGTTGCCGGCGGGCAGCAAAGGCGCCTCCGTCATCCTCGTCGCGAGGCTGATGCCGCCCGCGTCGTTTCCAAGATCGAGGCGTTGGATGATTCCGGCCACTGAGCTGTAAGCTGTTCCGCTGCTGCTTCCCGATCCGCTGCCCGTACCGCCCGAAGGAACCGGAACGCCAGTTCGATATGCGAACTGGTCGACGAAAGCGAACCCTGAGGGAGACCCAGTACTGGTGTCAAACTGGAGAACGGGGACCAGCGAGCTGTTGAGCAGGTTGTTCCCTACAACGTATTGTCCAAAGCTGGAGGCGGCGTAGGAGCCCGCAAGCGCTTTGAAATCCTGACGCGACGCGATGAAGGAATCGGCATTGGCGTCATAGAGCATCACACCGCCGCTGGGTTCGGCCACCAGGATGCTGGCGCCATTCGGCGATGCCACGACCACCGAATTGGGGTCGATCGTGTTCGAGAAGACACCAAGCGAGGCCGGCTGGGTTGCCGTTCGTGCACTGAAATTAATACGAATGATATGGCCTTTGCCCTGAAAGTCGACCGCGGCCACCAGAATGGCATTGGCCGATACCGCGACGGAATTCGCGGTGTAATTCTGGATCGAGATCGGATCACTTAACTGTAATGCATCGAGGTCGATGACCGTCATCATTTCAGAGCGCGAATTGGCGACCAGGAGATAGCTTCCGTCCATGGTGATGGCCATTCCCTGGGGAACGTTTCCGGTCTTAAAGGTCGCAATCTGGGTGTACTTCGCGGCGTCATAAACCAGCACCTGATTGGTGTCCTGCCGCAGCACATAGAAGCGGTCGCGCGTCGGGTCGGCCAGCAGGTCGACGAGCGTTCCCGGAATGTCGACGACGGTGCCCCGCTGATCGGGCTGGCGCGTGTTGATCAGAACCCTGACATTATTCGGTACATTGACCGCTTGCGTGGACGTGATCTGCAGAGAGCCCGTAACGGTGCCTTGCTGGCCCGCGAAGGCGTTCGGATCCACGGTCACCTTGACGGTTTGTGGAGTCACGCCCGAAGTCGGGGAAACGGTCACGCCCGCGGTTGTGCTCACGATCTGGAAAGGCGTGTGCCCGCCGCCCGGATCGGTGATGCTCAGGTTCTGCGATGTCGATTGCCGGTTGCAGAAATTGCCGCTGAAGATGAGGTCAGCCTGCGACGCGGTGACGCGAGGGACGGCTGACAGCGATCCCACCGGCAGAATAATCACACCGCTATCGGACACCGCGTAAACCGTGTTCGAATCGCTGGAGAGCAGGCTCTTGCCGCCGAGATTTTCGGGGAGTTGCAGTTGCTGAAGAACCGCGAAGCTGTCCGTGTCCACAATCTGCAGAATTGGCGGCCCGCTGCCGGGCATCTGCGCGTAAACGACGTTGCGTGAATCATCGAACACAGTGCTCCCGATGTTGTAAGTGTTATTGGAGGTGAGCAGATTCGAGAACAGGCCGTTCCTGGTGGTGATCATGGTCCAGCCGGCTATGACGAGGCTGCCGTCGCTGTTCACGCTCACCACGCGCGGACCGTAGTTGCCGGAGGCAATGACGATGCCACCGGAATAAACGGTTCGCGACGTTACGTCATACCGGAAGGTAAACGTCCCGGTTGATCCGCCCATGCCGTAGATGGTCAGCCCGTCGGCGGAGGTCGCCACGGACGCGTTTGTGATGTTTGGCGGGAAACTGGCGGGCGGTACCGGTAGTGTTTTTGCGACCACGCCGGCAATGGTGTCAACCTCCGTTGAGATTCCCAGCACCGGGTCGAACAGGATGTAGTCCGACGTTGTCACCACCAACGCCAGGCCGTCGATCCCGAATGCAACGCCAAGCGGCGGATTCGCAAGCGCGAAGGTCTGTTTCCCGTTGGTCGTGAGGTCGATGACCGTCAGCGAGTTAGTCGGGGGCGCCGGCGCCGCGAAAGCGCCGTAATGCGTCACCACGAGATAGTGCCCGTCCGGCGACAGCGACAATGAGTTCGGCTGAGGATCGACGTTGATCGACGTCTGGATCTGGTACGTCGAAAGCGACATCACGTCGATGCGGTTGGCAGTGAAGTTCGCTATATACAAGACGCCGCGGTTCTCGTCGAGCGCGATATCCGCGGATTGCCCGCCAATCGGCACCACGCGGCCGAATGTTCCGCCCCATGCCATCGACGCGACTGGCAGGGCCAAGGCGATTTTCCACAACCAAGATTTACTCAGCATAATTCACTCCAAAGACCTTTCGGACTCCTAAATACCTATCCCGCCCGGCCGCTCACCCGAGCCCCCCGCATGACCGGCGGTTACATTCTGAATTTCAAGATTCGGCGGGGCGCGGAGATCGACTATTTCCCCGCGCCTCAGCCATTACTACTGCTCCACACACAACTAGTCCGCGCTGCTTTTTTTCCGGCGCAGAACGATGATCCCGAGAAACAGGACTGCAAGCACCGCGCATACGATACGCACCATCGAGGTATCCATCTTTCTTGTCTCCTTTCCTAGAGGTGAATTTCGGCCATTTACATGTTGTTCATCATCGGGAGTAATTCCCGAACGATCTTCATAACCACCGGCCCCACTGTGACTACGAACAGCGAAGGCAAAATACAGAAGAATATGGGGAAGACCAGCTTCACGCCGAGTTTGGCGGCTTTCTCTTCCGCAATCTGACGCGCCTGCACACGCATGTAATCCGAATGCGCGCGCAGACTCTGGGCCACGCCGGTACCAAAACGATCGGCCTGGATCAGCACGGCGACCAGTTTCTTTAAATCCTCCACACCGGAACGATCGGCGAGATTGCGCAACGATTCGGCGCGGCGTTTTCCGGCCTTGAGCTCCAGGTTGACAATCGAGAACTCCTCGCAAATCTCGGGGTGCGCCTGCTCCAGTTCCTTGGCTACCTGCAGAATCGCCTGATCTAATCCCAATCCCGACTCCACGCAGACCACCATTAGGTCGAGAGCATTGGCCAGGCCTCTCTGGACCTGCTTTTGACGACGCTTGGCCACCATCCGTACGTATTCATTGGGTCCGAAGAACCCGACCGACGCGGCGATCAAAACGGACACGACCTTGTTACTCGGGTCGACCTGTGAACTTGCAATGCTGGCCAAGGTCAGCGCCGGAATCAGCACCCCGAACAGCACCTTGGCGCCGTATAGAATCTTGAGAGCGTTCTCCTGGCGATAACCGGCCCGGATGAGCCGCCGCTGCATCACCGTAACGTCTTTGGGAGACGCCGGTACCAGGGCGCCCAGCTTTTTGACAATATCCCTGAAGATCAGGCTGGGATGCGTCGGAGTGATATCGTTCGCTTCGGCTATAGTGCCGGCGACGCGCTCCATAGCTTCTCGAGGGCGCACGTACATTTTCATGCCCGCGAGCGAGAGCAGGACCGCGAATACGAGAAATACAACGCAACTCAACAAAATTGCCATAGCTCAGACCTCGATCTGCACGATCTTCCGAATGATGAGGTAACCGATAATCTGCAGGAGAATCGCCGCTCCCAGCATGAGGTTGCCAACGCTGTCAAAGAAGAAGAACTTCACGTAATCCGGGTTCACGTAGAACATGATCACGGCCACGCCGATCGGGATGCATGTCAACGCGAGCCCTGTCATCCGCCCGTGTGCGCTGATGGCGCGGATACGGCCCCGCAGCTTGAAGCGCTCACGAATGACGTAGGCCAGCTTGTCGAGAATCTCGGCGAGATTGCCGCCGGTACGTTTCTGCAGCAATACAGCCGAAACGAAGAAATGCACGTCGAGCGAGGGCACGCGTTTCGCGAGCTTCTGCAGCGCTACGTCCAGCGGCAGTCCCAGGTTGTGCTCTTCAAACGTGCGGCGGAACTCGCCGGCCAGTGGTTCCTGAAATTCGCGATGGATCATTTCGAGCGAAACCGAGAAGGCATGGCCGGCGCGCATGGAACGCGCCACGAATTCCAGGCTCTCGGGGAACAACTCTTCAAAACGGCGCAGGCGGGATTTCCGCTTGCGGAAAACGAGAATGATCGGAACCGCGCCAGCCGCCAAACCGGTAAGGATCGAGGCGAAACGGAATTGCGGCGGCAGCAGCACCCATCCCAGTGCGAAGCCTACGACTATCAGGCCCAGGGAGCTGTGGATCAGTTTGTTGGCAGGCCACTTGAGGCCGGCCTGTTCGAGCAACTCCTGCAAGCGCTTCTGCAACTCAAAGCGCCGCGCAACCTTGGTAGCCAGCAGACCTTCGCCGGTATCACTCTGGATCAAGGCCGCTTTAGGGCCGACCTTTTCTTTCTTCGCCTTAGAGGTGCCGAGCAGACGGCTCTTCAGCCGGTCCATGTCGGCCTGCCGGAACATCTTCGAGGCGACGAACCAGGTCAGTAGAACCGTGACCCAGACAGCAATGGCAACACCGATGAACATAGATCAGACCTCTACGACCTCGTCAAATAAGTCCGGACGCAGACGTATGCCAGCGGCCAGTAACTTCTCGTAGAATTTCGGGCGGATACCGGTAGCCGCGAACCGGCCGACGACTTTGCCATCGGGATTCATGCCGCGCTTTTCAAACACGAAAATATCTTGCAGCGTGACGACCTCGCCTTCCATTCCGGTCACTTCGGTGATGTTGACCACCCGGCGCGACCCGTCGCTCAGGCGCGAGGCCTGCACCAGCAGGTGGACCGCGCTCGAAATCTGCTGGCGAACTGAGGTCAACTGCATGTTGGAATTGGCCAGCGACACCATCACCTCGAGACGGGAAACCGCATCGCGAGGACTGTTGGCGTGCACCGTGGTCAGTGAACCGTCGTGACCGGTGTTCATCGCCTGCAACATGTCCAGGGCTTCCTCGCCGCGGACTTCGCCGACCACAATGCGATCGGGCCGCATACGCAAGCTGTTGACCAGCAGCTCGCGCTGGCGAACCGCGCCGTTACCTTCAAGGTTCGGCGGACGTGTTTCGAGGCGCGCGACGTGCGGCTGCTTGAGCTGCAATTCGGCTGCGTCTTCAATCGTTACAATGCGCTCCTTGGATGAAATGAAGGCCGAGAGGGCATTCAGCAGAGTTGTCTTACCGGCGCCCGTACCGCCCGCAATAATGATGTTCAAGCGCGCTTTGACCGCGGCTTCGAGCAGTTCCATCATGCCCGGCGTCATGGCCCTGCGCTCGACCAGGTCCGCCGGCATGAGTTTGTCGGTGGAGAAACGGCGAATGGACAGCAGCGGACCGTCGACGGCCAGCGGAGGAATGATGGCGTTCACGCGCGATCCGTCGCTCAGGCGCGCGTCGACCATGGGCGTCGATTCGTCCACGCGGCGCCCCACCTGGGAAACGATCTTGTCGATAATCCGGAGCAGATGCCCGTCGTCGCGGAATGTTACGGTGGTCAGCTCCAGCAGGCCTTTGCGCTCGACATAGACCTGCTTGTGCGTGTTCACCAGAATGTCGGAAATTCCGGGATCTTGCAGCAGCGGCTCAAGCGGGCCAAGACCGAAAACCTCGTCCAGAACTTCATCGCTGATCTGCTGCTTCTCGAGCGAACTCAGCAGCGTCGGCTCACTATCGATGAGCGCGATCAACGCCTGGCGAACCTCGCCCCGGACTCGCTGATTGTCGATGGTCGCGAGTGCCTCCAGGTTGATCTTGTCCACCAGCTTACGGTGCAGGGTGAACTTCAGTTCCTGGTATTCCGGCTTCAGGAGTGCTTTCGAACGGCCGGTGTTCTTGAGCAGCCTCTGCTCCCAGGTGATCTGTTGTGACGACTTATTGGACTCGAGATTCGGAAACATAAACGCTTCTTATCAGGCCCTCGCCAATACGGGCTTTCCTTCCACACTCTTGGACTTGGCTTCCACGCTTTCGGCCGTTGTCAGCCTGGCGACAACACCACCGATTGCTTTGCCCAGATCGCTGTTGTTATCGATGGACTGCCCTAGAGTCACGGCGCGGTGCAGCGCGAAATAATCGTTCGGGATCCGGGAGTGTACTGTGCAATTGAAGAGCTTTTCCATGTCTGCCGAGCCCAGCTCATCGCGCTTATTCACGCGGTTGAGCATGATCTCAAAGCGATCCTTGGGGAACCCGAGATGATCGAGAAGGTTGACGGCTTTGCGCGCCAGGTGCAGGCTGGGCAGCTCGGAAGTCGAAATCAAAAAAGCGTGATCGGATTCGGAGATCGCCATCAGGCTGAGGCGCTGAAAAACTACCGGCAGATCAATGACGATCCAGTCGTAGTTCATGCGGGCAAACTCAATGACGGCGTGCAACCGCGTGGAATCGATCATTGCCGTATATGGAATGTCGGGCGCGGGCAGAATATCCATGCCTCCCTGCGTCGAAACGATCTCGGTCCATACGGTCGGGGTAAGCTGTTCGGCGTATTCGATGGCTTCGAGAACCGATTGCGTGGTGTTCAGTTTCAGATAGAAACTTACCGTGCCACTCATGACGTCGAAATCGGCGAGCAGAACGCGGCCCTTTCCGGATTTCTGGAGCAGGAATGCAGTTTGTACTGCAATCGTGGTCGCGCCGGCACCGGGTTTCGCGCTGGAGAAGACCATGACCTTCCCCGGTTGGGCATCGAACTCCGGTTCCGGCTGGCGCAAGCGTCGCAGGCGCGCGACTACTTCGCGCTGAACCTCCAGATCGAAGGGGGCATGCAGGAATTCGGTTGCACCCATTCGTAGCGCCTGCAGGACGGTCTGGGAATCGTTGTGCGTGTGCAGTCCCACGACGTGTGGGGGATAAGAGAGCGAGGTGATGTGGCGGATGAGCTCGACCGCCGTTTCCGTACTGGTGGCCAGATCAAGCAGGATAATCTCGGGCCGAAGCTGCCGGATCCGCATCTCGAGCGCCTGGGGCGTGGGATAGGTCTTGATCTCGGCGATGATGTGAAACGCGCGGGTGTGCATGAGCGCTGCCGAAAACTGCTCGGCCAGTTCGCGGCCGGGCGCGATCAGCAAGGCGGTCAGACCCGATGCGTTGGTTCTCATCCCAGGTTCCTTTTTCGTTCCGCTCTACTTCTTGCGTTTCTCAGTGCGAGCCTCGGGGCTTGGCGCAACCGGCGCCAGGAACTCCGACGGCATCTGCGGCATGGCCTTCACGTCGCCCGGCTGCAAGGGCTCCGTGATTTCCGGCGTGACCATCACGACCAGTTCCGTGCGGCTCTTCTTTTCATCCTTGGTCTTGAAGATGTTGCCGATAATGGGAAGACTTGAAAGCCCCGGAATGCGCGCCATCGACTCGGTGACGCGATTATCAATCAGTCCCGCGATGATGAAGCTTTGTCCCTCTCCGAGCTCGATGTTCGTTTCCATCTTGCGAGTGGAAAGAGCGGGAATCGTGAAGCCATTCAGCGATACGGCGTTGGTAAAGTCCAGAGTGGAGACTTCCGGCCGGATGTACATCTTAATGGTGTGGTTTTCGGTAACGACGGGATTGAAGGCCAGCCGGACGCCGAATTCCTTGAACATCACCGTGACGGCGCCGGAGTTGGCCCCACCCTGCAGAATGGGAACCGGGAACTCGCCACCGACCGTGAACAGCGCTTCTTTGCCATTCGTGGTGACCAGGTTGGGCTCCGCCAGAATCTCGAGGAGACTGCGGCTCTGCAACGCCTTAATAAGGGCGGCCAGATTCAGGCTGGGCCGAAACGCGAAGATGTTCAGAGCATCGGAGATCGTTAGAGAGGATGCGCCCCCGCTGCCAGTCGAGGGATCCACGTTGCCGCTGGGAAACTGTCCGGTCGTAACACGCCCGAGCGTGTTGGTGGCGCCAGTTGAGAGCAGGTTCACCGCGAACTGGCTCGCCGCATCGCGATCGAGCTCCGCGAACTTAACGCGCAGCAGGATCTGTTTCTCGACTCGAGCCGGAGCGATCTCCAGGTTGTTGACGATAGTCTTTGCGAACGGCGTTGCAAGCGCGGCGGCGCGTTCCGCCACGTCCTTGCTGGAAGCATGCCCGGTGAGCGAAAGTGAATCGCGGGAAGACTGCACGTGGATATCTTCGTTTCCGAAGGTTTCGCGCAGCAGCTTCTGCAGCGGCGCCAGGTTTTGTTCCACCGTGATGTTATAGAAATTGCGCTGCCCCACCTTGCTCCACACGATCATCGTGACGGTGCCGAAGGATTTTCCGTGAATCAGGATTTCGCGATTGGTAACTGGCGCAGTGTCGACTATATCGGCATTGCTCGTTGAGATCCGCCCAATATCGGACGGATAGTCGATCACAATGCTTTTGCCCACCGTGAGCCGGAGATCCTCCGGGCCCGACTGCGCCCAGCCGTTATTGGACGCGGCCAGCGCAGCGGCGGCTGCGAATGAGACGATTGGAGCGATTCGCTTGAAGATCATATTTACTTTCCTTCACCCGGCCGGGAGCCGATCACTTCGACACTTTTTTGCGTTCCCCGTATGACCACGATTTGGTCCGGCGGCGGAGGCGGCGGAGGCGGTGCGGGCACCGGCGCGGCGGCTACCGCCCGGACGCGTACCGGCGCCGGTTTGAGCTCTTTTCTCTCCGCGCCTAAACCGTACAACTGGCGCAACTCTCGGCCGGCTGTCTTTTCGATGGTCTGGTCACTGCCATTGCGAAGCACCAGTTGGATGTGGCCTTCGTTATTGGCAAGGGTCAGGGTTTCCGCCTGTTCAGGATTGACCAGGAGCGTGACGGTGGGCGCCTGGATCGCCTGGCCTTTGCCGTCCGCCTGAATGGTCGTGCCGGCCGACAGCACCAGAATGTTCTGAAGGCATGTGCTGGTAATGACGCCGTTCATTTCCGGAGGACGTCCCGTGACCAGCACATCCACACGCATGCCCGGCAGAACGAAGCCTGCGACGCCCGCGACATCGTTTACACGCACCGAAACGGCGCGCATGCCGACAGGAATGATCGGCGCCAGCCCGACACCGCTTCCTCGCGCGGCCAGGCGGCCTTCCAGGATGGGTTCATCCATGAGGATCGGGCTCGTGACGGGCCGGTCTACCACTTCATCCGGCTTCGAGAAGGCGCCCTTCGGGAACGCTGACGCCGGCATCTTGCCGACTTTGATATCGGTCGCCTTGACCGTCGTTCCGACGCCCAGTGGGCGCGCCGCCATTATGATGTCACGCGCATCGGTGGACTCCGGCCGTTTCGCGCCCTGGCCCGCCCGGGCGGTCATCTGATAAAACACCGTCGAGATGATCAGCGCGAATAACAGGCTGACGCCCAGCACCGTCAAAAATCTACGATCCATAAATCTCACCTCGTTCGTTACGAACCATCCGCATCACCACCCGCTCCTCTAACCTTTCGGCACCAGACTCAGCCACACACCAGCGGCGATCGCGGGTGCATAAGGAATGGACTGGACCGGTCGTTTGCTGCCTGTCGAACCGCCGCCGTCAGCGGACTCGTTACGAACGGCCCGGTAGCTCCGCCAGAGCCCGCGCAAGCCGCTAAAAGCGATGACAGCCGCTGCGAATACTCCGCCACAGGCTGCTGTCCAGAGCGCCGCTGCAAGAAGTCTCTTAAAGCCAAGAACGGCGCCAAAGCCGGCCATGAGCTTGACATCCCCGCCACCCATGCCGCCAAAAATGTAAAAGATCAGGAACACGCCAAAGCCTGCCGCACTACCCAGCAACGCGGTCAGGCCGCCGCGCCATCCCTCCGTCACCACGTGGAGCACGAGTCCCGCCAGCAACGCCGACACAGAAATCCAGTTCGAAATCTGCCGGTGCACCAGATCCTCAATGCTTGCGGCAACGCCGACAACGACGGCGATCCATACCTGCGCCGTCATCGATTGCCTTCCTTCTCGAGCGCCTTCGATTTCCTGGCTGCTGGCGGCCGCGGAAGACTCGAGAAAACGCTCGTGTGAAAAAGTAGCGGAGCGAGAAAGCCGGCCTGCAACGCAAACTCGGCGAGCAGCTTGCCCGACGGCAGCCGCCAGGTGGTGTTGTCGAACCATTCCAGCGGCATCTGCGGAATTCTCAAATCCTTCCCTGCGGATTTGCGGCGCGGGGGTGTAACCTCCGGCCTAGCCTCTCTCATCCCGTCGATCTCCTGTATATAAACTTCGGCGAGGTTGGAGGTTTTCATTAGCCTTGTACCGGGTTTTCTTTAGTACGGGAGGACCCTGCGGTCTGCTTCGGTAGTACTAAGTTGGGTTGCGTCTGACGCCTCAGGAATAAGAGCGCTTTGCCCGTATCCATCACAATTTGCCAGCCCGAATCGCGCTTCAGCATCTCGACTAAAGGCCACTCGGGAGGCAGCAGCACGGCGCTGAATCCGCGCCGAGTAAGTATGTCATTCCACTCAGAACTGAGCTGTAGTACGTGAAGATACTCCTTACCAAGCGATTCACCGTAGAAGTCGCTGCGTCCATCGACGTACACCCTCTGCTCGGGGTAGAAGCGGTAGATGAGATAGTCGCCCCATTGGTCTGTCGTAAGCACCTTCTGGCCACGCAGTAAGTCCGGGTGAGAGGCGACCACGTCCACCGGGAAAATGATCTTGGGGAAGTCCTGTGGCCAATGCAGCGGGCTATTGGTGATGGCCAGCACAATGACGACAACTCCGATCCAGAATGTCGATCTTCCAAAAGCCGGGCTCAGGTCGGCTCCGATCTGGTGCAGCGTCTGCACGATGGAGCCGCGTTTCATGTTGCGAGTCCGAACCGCCCACATGGCATGGAGTTCCTCGGCAATGATGGGCGCCGCTACCACCGCGAATACCGGCGCGTGACGCACGCTGTTCAGAGCGGCGTGGCCGAGGAACAGGATCCACAGTGCTTCCGTGATGCGGCACTTTCGCAGCATCATGGCCGCCACCAGGATTCCACCGATCAACAGAATCTCGAACTGCAATTGCCCTTCGGTGCGAAACGTCGGCGCCTGGAATTCCTGAATTGTGTTGCGAATCCAATCCGACCGCAGATACTCGAAAATGTGACGGTGCAAGCCGATGCCGTACGGATTCACAAGCGTTGCCGCTGTGCACCCAACGAGGAGAAACGAGTATCGCCGCACGTTGTTCCAGCCGGTTTTCAACAGCATGGCCTCGACGGCGCTACCCGCAACCAGCAATCCGAGACAGACCAGGAAGATCGCGAACCCCCCATGCAGGTTCGTCCACAGTACTGTGACCGGTACCAGCGCCCATACCCAGGCGCTGTTATGTCTGCGGTCAGCCTCGAGCAGCCAAAGCGCGGCGGCCAGGAGCAACAGCGTGAACAAATGTGGCCGTGCCAGGAAATGCATGCTCGAGCTGCCCACAACGAGCAGCGCTAATGGCAATGCAATGAACGCGTTCACACCGCGCCAGAAAATGTGGCGCAAGAGCACCGTCGCAAATAACGCGATGAGTACCCCGGCGAGGAGTACAACACCCTTCAGTCCCGCAAGCCGGAATGCGCCGGCATATGCAATATCCGACAGCCACTCCCAGGCAAACCAGGAGGCCCCTTGCTTTGTGAAGGAGAAGAGATCTTGTGTGGGGACGGCGTGATGATCGAGTACATACTCGCCGGTGCGGATGTGCCACCCCGCGTCCGCATCGCCGAGCAGCACGTTCCAACCGTCGACGCCGGCTAGGAACAGCCACACGATCAGGGCCAGGAAAAAACAATCCGCAAAAGACGGAGTAAGCGCCTTGCCCCAGGCGCTTGTGAGCCAGCGTGGGCGTGCCGGTACTCCAGGTGCTAGAGTTACCGCGCTAAGGTGCCGGGATAAGCCCACGAGTGGACCATCGGCAGCACGCGTACTAGCCTTTAGGCAACTTCAGTCTCATGCGGACTTGATGTCGTCGCGGGACGAATCCCACTCCACCATGCGCCGCTCCGCTGCCGACTGATTGATCATGTGGGCGCAAGACGCCGCATGATGACCCGCCGAAGCATCTTCCCAATAGGCCTTGCGACTACGGATCGAATCGAGCCAGTGCCCCATGTGAGTCACGGTGGAATCGACACCCTCCTGCCGATAGTGCTCGGTAACGGGCAGGGTCTTCTCCGGCCACGCGCTCGGCACTTCCTTCTCGATCACTTTGGGATCGCGGTAGTAGGCCTGTTCGAGAGCGCTCGACCAGCTATCTACCACCCAGCGATTGTCTTCCAACACGGCTTCGGCGTGATAGGTCAGGCCATCACCCAGAGAGATACTGCCCTCAGTGCCAAGAATCTGGAAGCTGCCCTCCGCAGAGCTCTCATTATTAAAGGTAGAGCTCAGGTTTACGACGAAGCCCTCGGCGTATTCGAGGATCCCGTTCAGGGTATCGGGAACGTCGCGGCCATCCTTCCAACGATAGAGCTCGCCCATGGCGACGGCACGAGCCGGAACCCTGGCATCCATCAGGTAGTGGATGGTTGTGCAGAGATGGACGAACAGGTCGGTGGCAATACCCCCGGAGTAGTCGCGGAAACAACGCCAGCGGAAAAAACGCTCGTTGCTATAAGGCTGCTTCGGGGCCGAACCCAGGAACATCTCCCAATTCACGGTTTGAGGCGACGCATCGGGCGGAATCGGGTAGATCCAGGCTCCTGACGCGGTATTGCGGTTGTAGGCGGCCCGAATGATGGTGATCTTGCCGAGACGGCCGGACTGAATGAGTTCCTTCGCTTTGCGTTGAACGGAAGAACTCATGCCCTGACTTCCCACCTGGAGGATTCGGCCGCGTTCCTTCGCGGCTCGAATAATGTCCACACCTTCCGACGAGCGATAGGTGAGTGGTTTTTCACAGTAGACGTCCTTACCGGCGGCCATGGCGTCGATCACCATCTGGCGATGCCAATGGTCCGGGGTGCCGACTACGACTGCGTCAATCGACTGCTGCGCCAGTAACGCATGGTGGTCGGGGTATGCCTTCGCGCGCCCGTTGGTGCGCTCGATGGCGCGTTCCACCCGTCCCTTATAGGCGTCGACGACACCGACGATCTCCACGCCCGGCAGAACCTGCAGGGCCTGCATCAATTCCTGGGCGCGCGCGCCCGTTCCGATCACCCCTACCTGAATGCGGTCGTTCGCGGAGCGCGGCCGCTCCGATTGGGCGAGCAACGGCGCGACACCGGCTGCCTGAATCAGGGATCGTCTCGTGATACTCATGCGTGACTATTGCATCACAATCGCAGGTAGTGCGAGAGGTATCAGACCGGCCGGACCCAAGTGCGATCCATCTCTATAGAAACGGAACGCTGCAACAGGTGCACCGACAGAACCAGGACTCCGGCGCCCTTGGCGCGGAGAAAGATCCCTTCCACGCCCGCCATCGCGCCATGGCGGACACGCACGCGCTGACCTTCGCGCAGATATGGCCAGGGCTTTGCGGAACAACCGCTGGAAGTCGCGCGGCGCACAGCTTCAATCTCGCAGTCGTCAATCGCGCAAGGCTTGCGTCCGGCGCTCACGATGTAAGAAACACCTTGCGTGGTGAGGACGGGCAGTGGAGCAACGGGATCGAGCCGGCAGAAGATGTAGCCGGCAAATAGCGGAGCTTCTATTTTCTTAATCCGGTCGGAGTAAAACCGACAGTCGGTGTACGTCGGAAGAAACGTCTCGTACTTTTTCGCGCGCAGTCCGGCCTCCGCGAGGGTTTCGGCGCGGGAGTGCACTCGCACCGCAAACCACGGTGCTGCAAGTGTTTGCGCAGCGATGATGGCTTCGCCCAACGGCGAATTCGTTTGCACAAGCGGAATCATTGATGTGTGGGGGAATACGATTAGCTTTGCGTTAATCGTATGACCTTGTTATACAGCTACTAACACTTGGTGTTTGTTTAAGGATGTTTTTCTCAATTTCTTTTAAAGGAGAATCCAGGCTGCGCGCGACGTGCCGTTCGACCTGGGATAGACGCACGCCACTAAATCCCTCATAATTGATGCCAAAGGGCGAAGGCAGCCGGCATCATGTCTGGCAAATCCGCGGGTGTCACCGCGCTGATCCGAGCTTCCAGCGACCGGGATAGCGAAGCGCTGGGAAAGTTGGTCGAGGCCGTTTACCCCGAACTGCGCCGGATTGCGCTTGGCTACATGAAGCGCGAGCGTGCGGACCACACGCTGCAGTGTACAGGTCTGATCAACGAGGCATACCTGCGGCTGGCGCGAACGTCCGCGCGGGAATGGAAGGATCGGGCGCAGTTCTTCGGGATCGCTTCGCAAGTGATGCGCGAAATCCTGGTGGACTATGCCCGCGCGAGAAGTACCGCGAAACGAGGCGGCGGCGTCATGACCATTACCCTGTGCGACGTTCCGTCGGCCCCGGCATCCGCGGTTGAGGTTCTCGATCTGCACGAGGCGCTGGAACAACTCGAGAAGGTCCACCCGGGTCAAGGGCGCGTGTTGGAATTGAGGTATTTCGGCGGTCTTTCCATCGAAGAAGCGGCGAAAGTGATGGAAGTTTCACCCAGCACCGTGAAGCGGGAATGGATCATCGCCAAAACCTGGATTCATCGAAGATTGCTGGGTGCCGAACCAAGCCCATGAGTCCAGCTGACTGGGCCCGCGTCAAGGATCTTTTCGATGCGGCCCTGCTGCTGCCACCGGCTGATCGCGGCGCTTTCGTCAATTCGCAAACTAAGGATGATGAAGTACTGGCGGAACTCCGCTCGCTCCTGGAGGTGTATGAGCAGTCGCCGGAGTTTCTTGACCGCGATGAATCTCATGCGCTCGAAGGCCGGAAAATCGGTCCGTGGCGGCTGCTTCGCGAGATCGGCCGGGGCGGCATGGGCGTGGTTTGGGAAGCGGTCCGCGACGATCAGGAGTACCAACAGCGTGCAGCGATCAAGCTGCTGCCGGCTGGTTTTCTTTCGTCCGCTGACATCGCGCGGTTCCGTGAAGAACGGCAAATCCTGGCCCGCCTGGCTCATCCCGGTATCGCCCGTTTGCTGGACGGGGGAACGATGGACGACGGCTCGCCTTACCTTGTCATGGAGTACATCGAGGGCGAGCGGCTGGACGTCTGGGCGCAGCAGCATGCGCCCTCGCTTCGAGAGCGCCTCCGCCTCTTCTTATCCATTTGCGCGGCGGTCGATTACGCGCACCGGCACCTGGTTGTCCATCGCGATTTGAAACCAGCCAACATTCTCGTTACGCCCGACCGTGATGCATGCCTTTTGGACTTTGGCATTGCCAAACTACTCGACACGGATGATGGGGCCGTGCGTGGGTCGGCGAAGACCGTTCGGCGGCTGACGCCGGAGTATGCCAGCCCCGAGCAAATTCGTGGCGACGCGGTTAGTACCGGAAGCGATATATACTCGCTCGGCGTGGTGCTTTATCGTCTGCTCGCCGGTCGATCGCCATACAGTGCCGACCCCGAAGACACGCTCGGGACAATGGACGCGATTTGTAACCAGGACCCGGCGGCGCCAAGCACGGTTGCGGCAGACGATGCTCGCGAATTGCGAGGCGAACTTGACGCCATCGTGCTCGAAGCCCTGTGCAAGAATCCTGAGCAGCGATACGCGTCGGCTCGAAGGCTTGCGGATGACATTGAGGCCTGGCTCGACGGCAGGCCGGTTACGGCCCATAAACAACCCTGGTGGATACGCGCGGTGCGTCATGTTCGCCGCCACAAGACGCAGAGCGCGGCGGCCGCCGCGGTGCTTCTATCAATCGTCACGGGGTCGGTGGTTTCCCTCTGGTATGCGCGGGATGCGGAACACCAGCGCGAGATCGCGGAGGTCCGTTTTCAGGAGGGGCGAAAGCTGGCGCACGCAGTGGTCTTTGATTTGTACGAGGCCATTGCCCACCTGCAAGGTTCAACACGCGCCAGGCAGATCCTGGTAGATCGCGCGTTGCGATACCTCCGTGAGTTAGAAGCCAGCGGACCGGCCAGCCGCGATCTCCAGATGGAGCTTGCCGCGGCGTACGCGCGCATTGGCGACGTGTTGGGAAATCCCACACAAGCGCATCTCGGAAGCACAGTGTCCGCGATTGACAGCGAGACACAGGCGCGGCGGTTGGCACTGGCCGTCCTTCGCTCGCATCCCGGCGACACGGACGCGGAGGCGATTCTCGCCGAAGCCGATGAGCGCCTCTTCGGGCTCAACGAACAGCAGGGGCTCCAGGCGAACGACATCCTGCAGGAAGCCATGGACATCCGCCGCAGGGAGGCGGCGGCAAAACCGGGAGACCTGGAAGTCGCCGCAAGGGTCAGGACGATGGAGGCCGCAAGGCTGTCTCTCCAGCAACAGTGGCCGGATGCTTTAGCGGCCTACCAGCAAGTTGCTGCCATGTACCAGCAGCTTGTGTCGCAGAATCCGCGCAATTTCGGGCTCGGCGACCGGCTTTCTACGACCTACCACCACATTGCACGCTGCTGGAAAGAGCTGAACCGGTTGGATGAGGCCCTCGCTGCGTACGAGCAAGCCAAGCGGCTGGACCAGGGCCGGTTCACGCTCAGCCCCGGCGATACGGACGCCGAAACGGACCTTTCGTTCGACCTCGTGGAAGCCGGTTGGATCGAATACCGGCTCGGCAAATATAAGCAGGCCATTGCCGACTATGAAAGAGCTTTTGAGATTCAGGAGCGCCTGGGCGCGAACGATCCGCAGGATATCCGGATGCGTCTGGAAGCGGCTAAGTTGCTCAACACCGCGGCGCCCGCCTATGAGGCTGCCGGGGAGCGCGCGAGAGCGATTCAAATTCTCAAGACCGCTGCCGAGCGCCTCGAAGATGCGCTCGCCAGCGACCCTGACAACGAGGACACACGTCTGCATGTCGGCTGGGTGTGGAGCAATCTCGGGGCGGTTTATGAACGTGCAGCCGACTGGGGCGCAGCCGAGCCGTGCTACCGGCGCACTCTGGAGATCATGAGCCGACTGCAGGGAAGCGGGCGGCTCGATCTGGACATCGATCCCAAGCCGATTGTCGCCAGGGCGACGGCCGGGCTGGCTTCCTGCCGCAAGCACCTGGATTAGGAACAGATCCAAAGGCAGGCGTCAGCCGCTGGTTTGTTACCGGTGCATGTGGAGGCGTTTCAAACTTGCTGCACGGTAGAAAGCTCAAGTTCACAGACTGTGGAAGGGTGAAGCAGGCGGTTGCGCCTGCCTTTGGACCTCACCGGGAACGCGCAGGCGAAACCGCCGCCACCTTGGTTTTCATCCACTTTCGACCGCAGGTCCATAGGGACGGCTTCCGACCCCACTTCCGGGAGAACAACTGGCTGAACCGAAATTGCCGCGAATCTCGCTTATGACGGGTGGAGGAATCTCGATGAAGGCTTTACGATTCGCACTCCCGGCGGGCTTGATACTGGCTGCCGTTTTGACCTTTCCGCCGGCGGCCTCAGGCCGGATTGATCCGCGCGATGAGCGCATTGCCCGTGTAGTCTCCGATTGCGACGCTCGCGCCGACGAGTTTCAACGCATGTTCCGCCGCGCCCTGGACCACAGCGGCTATCGCGGAACCATGAGGCAGGCTGATCTCGACCGGCACGCCGATGCACTGTCGCATGCCATGCGGCGGGTGCGGGAAGCCTGGAACCGCGAACGCGATCCGCGCCGGACGCGCCGCTATGTTGAAGAAGCCATCGACGTCAGCCGCGACATCAATCGCGTCATGAACAACAACCGGTTCTACCCGGAGCTTCATCATCGTTGGGATGCCTTACGCCACGATTTGAATCGCCTGGCGGAGGAGTTCGAACTTCCGCGTCTGCGTTGGGACTAGGAGCTGAGCATGCGAACGCGATTTCTGATCGCGCTCTCCGCTCTCCCGCTTCTCATCGCTGCAACAGTTGAACCAAATACCGACCGGGTCCTATTTCGACAGGGATTCCTGGAGGTTGTGTCGCCGGACGGCGCGAGTGCCGAGCAATGCAGGTTAGCCGCCAAGAAGGCGATCGCGGCCTGGAGGTTCGACATGAACCTCATGAAATGGGGGCACCCCGGCGAGATGGAGCGTTCGCTCACGCTGCGATTGATTAGTGACGACCGGATGAGACGCGAACACCCGGGTGGTCGTGCCTATGCGGAACCGAGCGGTGACCGGTTCAACGTTCGAATGGGGTTGCTCGATGATCCCAATCTCGACCTCACACTAGCCCACGAGTTGGGGCATATCCAGGCTTTTCGCGCACTCGGCAGCCAGGCGAAGAAGCCTCCAACGTACTTCCTCGAAGGCCACGGCCTGATGATGAACCAGTTTTACGCGGACTTCCTCGGCATCGATCGGGGTGAAGGCGGACACCGCCAGGCTAAGGCAATGATTTCCATTACTGCTGACGAGGCGGAAGCCATCCTGAGTGACGACCGGTATCACAGGGTCGGCCCGCGCGAAGAGCGTATTGCGAAGGAATACCGGATGGAATGCATGGGACTTTATTTCGTCGAATACCTGCGCGTCCGCAAAGGCATCCCGGATGCGGTTCCGAAAATGGGCCGGGTATTTGAATGGGAAGGACGCGGCCAGGGTTACGAGCAGGCGTTCGCACGCGCCTACGGGCTCTCGTTAGACGAGGCCTTCTCGGAAATCGTAGCGTTCTTCCGGCAAACGGCGGCGCATCCTTCCGAACGTCTGAAGGGGACGCGGTTTGGGGATTATCTCGCGCCTGCCAGATAGGAGGTCACCCTTGAAGACGTCTCGTTTTTTAGCGGCCGCTTTGCTGCTGGCTGTTGTCTCAGCCGCGCAGGAGCGTCAATCGCAGGGCCACATCGCTCCGTTGAATCCCGAATATGTGAAATATCTCACCGAGTTGCGCCAGGGAAAGACCGAGTCTTTCGGCTACATTCCGCCGACGGTCGACCTGTCTTATTTGAACAGCATTCCTTTCTCTCTCCAGGATGTGTTGGGAGCTACGCCGCTTCCCGCCTCGTACGATCTTCGGAAATTCGGCCGCGTATCGCCTGTAGGGGACCAGGGGAATTGCGGCAGTTGCTGGACCTTCGCGACGATGGGGTCGCTGGAGTCGGCGCTGCTTCCCGGCGAGGCGCGCAGTTTTTCCGAGAACAACCTGAAGGATACGCAGGGGCGCGACGCCTCGCCTTGTACCGGGGGAAACGCCTTGCAAGCGATGGCGTATCTGGCGCGCTGGAGCGGTCCTGTGAACGCGAGTGACGATCCGTACCAGCCGACAAACGTCAACTCGTCGCCTGTTTATACCACCCCGGCCAAACACGTCCAGGACGTGCTCATGATACCCGGCCGCCAAAACCCCACCGATAACGACAATCTCAAGCGCGCGGTGATGACCTACGGCGGCGTATGGATCAGCATCTATTATGACACCTCCAACTACAACTCAACCACCAAGTCCTACAACTACATGCCGCCGTCGACGGATACGCTGAAGAGCCGCGATCACGCGATCACGCTGATCGGTTGGGACGACAACTACGACCGGAACCTGTTCAGCAATCCACCGCCGGGCGACGGCGCGTTCCTCATGAAGAACAGTTGGGGGACGAAATGGGGCGACGCCGGGTACTTCTGGCTTTCTTATTACGACGCGCTGGCTGGATATGTCGCCAGCTTCGCTTTCTACGGTGAAGAACTCACCTCGAACTGGTCGCGGATCTATCAGTACGACGCGCAGGGATGGGTGAGCGCCTATGGCCGCGGGTCGGACACCATCTGGTTCGCGAACGTGTTCACGGCTCAGGATACGGAGTCGATCGGGGCGGTGAGCTTTTATGCGCTTACTCCGAATGTGTCTTACACGGCCAGCGTGTACACGAGTGTCGAGAACGGGCCGACCAGCGGAACGCTCGCAAGCAGCACGACGGGAACTCTCGCCACCGCGGGATACCACACGGTCCGCCTCGACACGCCCGTCGGCGTGACGGCGGGGAGCCGTTTTGCAGCCGTGGTCAAAGTGCAGGCTACGGGCATCACCCATCCGGTCGCGATTCAGAACGAAGTAGATGGAATGTACAGCACCGTCACGGGGAAGCCGGGCCAAGGTTATACCAGCGCGGATGGGTCGTCCTGGCACGACATCACCAGCTTCGATCCAACAGCCAGCGTCTGCCTGAAAGCTTTCGCGAACAAAGCGGGCTCCGGCAACGTGCCGGTTACGGTCGCCAGCAATCCGCCCGGCCAGACCGTCACGGTCGACGGTACCGACTACAGCAGTGCGAAGGCGTTCAACTGGGCCACGGGAACCAGCCACACGCTCTCCACCACAACGCCTCAGGGCGCCGGCACATCCCGCTATGCGTTCTCCAACTGGAGTGACGGCGGAGCGCGGACGCATGACATCACCATCAGCCAGGCCGGGACGTATACCGCGAATTTCCTGGCGCAGTACCAGGTGACCACCAGCGTGTCGCCCAGCGGCAGCGGTTCGGTGGCGGCTTCACCCACATCGTCCGATCACTTTTACACGAACGGGACCGCGATCCAATTCACCGCGACGGCGGCTTCGGGTTACGTTTTCGATCATTGGAGCTCCGGCTTGAGCGGCACGGCCAGCCCTGGGACGCTGACCATCAACCAGGCGCTCACGGTGACCGCAGTGTTCCGAAGTAACAGCGCCAGCACCGTGACGACCGATCCAGCGGGTCTCAATATCGTGGTGGATGGAAGCACCTACGCCGCGCCGCATAACTTCACCTGGTCGGCGAACAGCACGCATACCATCAACGCACCTTCGCCGCAGGGCACCGGGACGCGGTACGCGTTCGCCAGTTGGAGCGATAAGGGCGCGCAGAGCCACACGGTGACCGCGGGGTCCGGCGCGAGCACGTATACCGCAAGCTTCACGCCACAATATCAGCTCACGGTACAGGCGAATCCTTCGACGGGCGGCTCGGTGACCGAGACGCCGAGTTCGAGCGACGGCTACTTCGCTCCGGGAACAACGGTGTCGGTGCGCGCGGTGGCCGGCTCCGGATACGTGTTCAGCGGTTGGGGCGGCGCGTTGACGGGGTCGACGAACCCCGCGGCCGTGACCATGAGCGGACCGCGTACGGTTGTCGCCCAGTTTGGAACCTTTGCTGCCGGACCGGCAAACGATGAGATCGCCGGTGCTCTGGCGATCGGCAGGCTCCCGTCAAATAGCACCGAAAACACTGGCGGGGCGACCTCGAACTCCAGCGATCCGACACATACCTGTACCGGCCAGCAGGACTCGCGCACCGTCTGGTTCACCTTCGTGCCAAACTTTACCGGCATCGCAAATATCAGCACGATGAACAGCGACTACGACACGGTTCTCTCGGCATACTCGGGAAGCGATGGCACGGAGTTGGCCTGTAACGATGATGAGAACGAGCTGACCTCCACGTCGGCGATTTCGCTCGGCGTCACGCAAGGGCAGGCGATCATTGTCGAAGTCAGCGCGTATGGAGCCGGCGCGGGCGGGAATCTTGCGTTAGCCATCAATGGACAAGCCCTGCAGGCGGCTGCTAACGACGAACTTTCATCCGCTACGGAAGTCCCATCACTGCCTTCCAATTTCTCGCAAATCACGAAAACCGCAACCACGAACTCCAGCGATCCCTATCACACCTGCACCGGTGTCCAGGACGGCTCCAGCGTCTGGTTCCGCTGGGTCGCGACGTATACCGGGCACTTGCGGGTGAACACGCTCGGCAGCGATTACGACACGGTGGTGACCGGCTATTCCGGGCTGACCGGCGATGAACTAGCCTGCAACGATGACATGGATGACTCCACCACGGCGTCGGAAATCCAGTTTCACGTCACGCAGGGGAGACCCTACTACATCGAAGTGACGTCCTGGAACGGCGGCCCGGGTGGACTGCTGGTGCTGAACGCAATGGCGGTGAGCGTGCCGCCGGACAACGACAGCATCGACAACGCCTTCGGAATTCCCGGCCTGCCATTCACGATCCAGGAGGACACGGTGAACGCGACCGAGGATGATTACGATCCGTGGCACACCTGCACGGGCGACTGGGATGTGAGAACGGTCTGGTTCTACTACACCGCCACGACAACGGGGCGGGTTCGGATCAACACTTTCGGCACCGATTACGACACGGTGCTCTCGATTTACGACGGCGACAGCGGCGACGAGATCGCGTGCAATGACGATGCCAGCGACGACACGTACCAATCGGCCGTAGACCTGGACGTGACGGCCGGCAAGACGTATTGGATCGAAGTAAGCGAATACAACGACGAATACGCGACGGGTGGCACGTTGTTTTTGAATCTTGTGGGCTCAGCCGGCGACGGCGGTTCGGTGCAGGCCGCCAGCCGCTGCCAACAGTGCAGGGCACCGCGCTTGAACCAAAAACCTCGTAAATCTCGCTAGTACGTAAGAGGAAGTCATGCAATTATCAGTGCGAACGACACTGCCCGCCGTGGCGTTTTTCTTCTCTTTGGTGGGGCAGGCGGCTCCGCCTGCCCGCGCTTATCATGGCAACCTGCCATTGGCGTTTGAGCCCAACTCGGGCCAATTCGATCCGCAGGTGCGGTTTCGAACCCACAGCCGCGGCATGACGGTCTTTTTCACAAAAGACGAAGCCGTGATGGTCCTCCGCAAGGGAGGCAAGACCGGCGAAAGCGCGGTGGTGCGCATGAAACTGGAGGGAGCTTCGAAGTCCAGTGATGCCTCAGGATTAGAGAAGCTCCCGGGCATCAGCAACTACTTCATCGGCAACGATCCGGCGAAGTGGCGCACCGACATCCCGAATTACGCACGCATCCGTTATCCAGGCGTCTACCCGGGCGTAGACCTGCTCTGTTACGGAAACGGTCATGACCTGGAATATGACCTTGTCGTCGCGCCGGGAGCGGATCCGAACCGGATCGAGCTGGCCTGGGAAGGTGCGGACCGCATGGACTTGAACGGCGCCGGGGATCTCGTGCTCGCGACGCCGCTGGGTGATGTGACCCAAAAGCGTCCCCGCGTTTACCAGGAGATCGCGGGCCGGCGTGTCGAGGTCGCGGCGAGCTATGCGATGCATGTAGGTGGCCGTGTAACGTTCGCACTGGCCCGCTATGACCAAAGCCGGCCCCTGGTAATCGACCCGATTACGGTGGCATACGGCACATATCTGGGCTACAGCTATGAAGGGGATGGCATCGCCGTTGACGCAACGGGCGCCGCCTACGTTACCGGCTACACCAATGACAACAATTTCCCCACCAAAACGCCCTTCCAGAGCCACAACAGGGGAAACTACAACACTTTCGTGAGCAAGATCGCCCCAGGCGGGAGTTCGCTCGTGTATTCGACCTACCTTGGCGGAACCGACGGGGACTCACCAAACGGCATTGCCGTGGACGCGAACGGCGCCGCTTACATCGTGGGCACCGCTGGCTCGCTCGATTTTCCGCTCGCGAATGCGTACCAGACGAGCTGCCCGAATGACGTGCCCGGGGGCCAATACGGCGGGGTGTTCGTGACGAAGCTCGTTCCCGCGGGTAATGCGTTGGCGTACTCAACGTACCTGTGCGGCGGGTATAGCGACCATGCGGGCGGAATTGCGGTGGACAGCTCCGGTTCGGCTTACATCACCGGCGATACGTCATCGGATCACTGGCCCTTCGTATCGGCGTACCAGCCGCAATTGAGCGGAGGCACGAATGCGTTCGTGACGAAGCTCTCGCCGGCCGGCAATTCGCTCGTGTACTCCACGTATCTGGGCAACAGCAACGATTATGGGAAAGCTATCGCGATCGATGGCACCGGTGCGGCTTACATCACGGGCGAAACCGATTCCGACGAGTTCCCCGTCACTGCCTCTGCGTTTGACCGCACCTACAAGAGCGCTGAGAACGACGTCACCGGTTTTGTCGCCAAGCTTTCGCCCACCGGCACTTCACTGGTGTACGCCACGTACCTCGGGGGTACCGGCGCAGAACACCCCAAGGGGATTGCGGTCGACAGTTCCGGCGCGGCGTACATTACAGGCTACACGTTTTCGACAGATTTCCCTCTCAAGGCCGCATTCCAAAGCACGAACAAAAACCCGGACGCCGGCACTGGCTTTCTGACGAAACTTGCTCCCAGCGGAAGTACATTGGTTTACTCGACCTACCTCGGAGGAACCGCCAACAGCGGTACCAGCGGCGATTTCTCCAATGCGGTAGCGGTCAACAGCGCGGGAGAGGCATACTTAACCGGCTACACATTCTCGGCCGATTTCCCTCTCATGTCACCTGTGCATTCGCGTATCCCGAGCAGTTACGTTGCATTCGTGACGAAGTTCTCGGCCTCGGGCGGCGCGCTGATCGGCTCGACGTTCCTCGGTGGCACTGGTGACACCCTCACGAACGCAATGTGCCTCGACAGCGCCGACGCCGTTTACGTGACAGGAAACACCACGTCTGACGATTTCCCAACTCCAAATGGATTTCAGAAGACCACCAGCACCAGCGGCGGGCCGTTCATCGACAAACTGCAGATCACCGGCCCAACAACGACCACCGTCACCACCAGTCCCGGAGGCCTGACGTTCACAGTGGATGGCACAAGTTACACGGCAACGCAGGTCTTCACCTGGACATCGGGGAGCACGCACACGATCGCGGTTACGTCGCCACAGACGCTGCCCAGTGTCAGTGGCACGCGCTATGCCTTCTCGAACTGGTCGGACAGCGGACTGCAGAGTCATACGGTGACCGCGTCCACGACTGGCGCAACCTACACCGCGAATTTCACCGCACAATATCAATTAGCCGTGACAATCACTCCGGTTGGAGGGGGGAACGTGACGTCGAATCCGTCCTCGTCCGACACGTTCTATAACACCGGCACCAGCGTGCAGCTCACTGCCGCGGCAAGCTCCGGCTATTCCTTTACGGGCTGGGGCGGCGACCTGGGCGGGACGACGAATCCACAATCCGTCATGATGACCGCCACGCGCCACGTGACCGCGATTTTCAGTAACGGCACTTCGCAGTCGCCCGTGCTGAGCGTCACGAAGACGCACGCCGGCAACTTCACGGTTGGGCAGTCGGGCGCGTCCTATTCGATTACTATTTCAAATCAGGCCGGTGCGGGAGCGACCAGCGGTATGGTCACGGTCACCGACACGATTCCCTCCGGCCTGACGCTGCTGTCAATGTCGGGATCGGGTTGGACCTGCACCGGGAACACATGCACGCGCAGCGACTCGCTGGCGGGCGGCGCCAGCTATCCGGTGATCACCGTATTGGTCAACGTGCCGGCGAGCGGGCCCACGCAAGTGACCAATCAGGTGAGTGTGTCGGGCGGAGGGTCGCAAGGCGCGTCGGCTTCCGATCCGACCACGATCGGCCCGTCCAACAGTACGGGAGGAATTTACTTCTATCCCGTCACACCTTGCCGCGTCGCCGACACGCGCAATACCACTGGGCCCTTCGGCGGACCGATTATTCCTGGAAACAGCATCCGCACGTTCTCCGTTCCTTCCAGCGCGTGCGCGATTCCAAGCAATGCGCAGGCTTACTCGCTGAACATAACTGTGGTGCCGCCTGCGACGCTTGGATACCTGACCATCTGGCCGACCGGGCAGGCCCAGCCCAATGTTTCGACGCTGAATTCGTCGAACGGCGCCATCATCGCTAACGCGGCTATTGTCCCCGCGGGGACCGGCGGGTCGATCAGCGTGTACGTGAGCAACACGACGCACGTGATTATCGACATCAACGGCTACTTCGCGCCTCCGGGGGCCGTCGGCGCGCTGGCGTTCTATCCCGCGACGCCTTGCCGCATCGCCGATACGCGCATTCCGAACGCCCCGTTCGGCGGTCCGGCGCTGGCCGGCGGCACATCGCGTGACTTTGGGGTGCCCGCCAGCGCCTGCAACATTCCCAGCACGGCGAAAGCCTATTCGCTGAATATGACGGTGGTGCCTGTTGCGCCGCTGGGTTATCTCACGGTGTGGCCCACGGGACAGACGCAGCCATACGTGTCGACGTTGAACGCACTGCAAGGCCAAATCGCGGCTAACGCTGCAATCGTTCCGGCCGGAACCACGGGACCCGGGTCCATTAGTGTATTTGTCACGGATACCAGCAACGTGATCATCGATGTCAACGGCTACTTCGCGCCTCCTGGAAGCCCCGGCGCCTTGTACTTCTATCCGCTGACGCCCTGTCGTGTGGCGGATACACGCGGCGCATCAGGGATGTTCGGAGGACCGTCCCTCGGCGCCGGTGCGACTCGCAACCTGCCGATACCGACCAGCGCCTGCAGTGTTCCCGCAACGGCGCTGGCCTATTCATTCAACATCACCGTGGTGCCGGCGGGTTCGCTCCTGTACCTGAGTACGTGGCCGGCAGGACAAACTTTGCCGGTCGTTTCGACGCTGAACGACATGCAGGGCCAAATCGTTGCGAACGCCGCCATTGTGCCCGCTGGGACGGGCGGGACTGTGTGTGTGTTCGTGAGCGATCAGGCGAACGTGATTATCGATATCAACGGCTACTTCGCGCCATAAGCATCACACACCCGGGAAGGGAAACGCCTGCCTTATCGGCGTGGTCGAGAGCGTTGGCTGGGACCTCTGGCGTCCCCGTGAACCGTGAACGGTAAGGTCGAGAATCTGAGAAGCGGTGGCCGCCGATTCACGCGGACAAACGCGATTCTTGATCTCAGACGCGTTCATCCGCGGCCTTGGCGCTCGTTGCTTTCGCCGCAGGCTCCAGCCAGAGGATCGCGAAACGCTCAACTGCTTTCAGATACTCGCTGAGGCTGCTCGGCTTCACGATATAGGCGTTGGGGCTCCATTTTATGACGTTCCCCATCGGCTGCGGAGTCGAGCTGAAGACCACGACGGGCGTCGACGCCAGGTCGGTCCGGTTGGTCCGCACGTACTCGAGCACACCGGCGCCGTCCACTTTAGGGAGATTCAAATCCAGCAGTATGATGTCGGGCCGGTAGTCCGACGTCAAAAGGTTGATCGCCCGTTCGCCGTCCTCCGCGATTCGCAGGTTCATTGCGAACCGTTTGCCGGCTGGTTTGAGTCCTTCGCGAATCAAATGCACATCCCCGGGGTTATCCTCAACAATCAGGACTTCGATAGATCGAGCGGAAACCGGCATCTCGGCAGAATTATATCCAATCACGCTGTAGATTTTAGAGGTGCTGAAACGGCTCCTCTACTTCTTCGGGCCGCCTGCTGCTTTGCCGCTCCAGGGAACGGCTTACCAGATCTTTGGAACCCAAGCCTACCGCTAACGCCAACGCCAGTACGATTCCACCAAAAAGAATCCCAAAGGCAACATTTACGACTCCGCCGCCGATCCCCAGGTGATCGAGCGCCATCGTCACGGCAAGCACCAGGACCATCCACTTCACGCCGGCGCTGAGCAGCGAGGCGTACTGCAGGTTCATGTTGACGGCCCCGATCAAAACACTGCGGCCGAGAAAATGCGCGAAGAAATTACCGATGATAAGGAGAATAACTGCCGCGGCCACTTGCGGAAGATAGCTGAAAATCCGCAGGAGTAGCTGTGACGTAAGGGTGGTATCAAACGCGGCGATGCCGATGAGCAGGCCCATTAGAATGACGATCCAGAAGACGGCGCGTTCCACCAACAGCGCGGGGCTGTTTCGTGGCGCGATATCGCTCAGGCCGCTGGCGCCGCTTTCCATCAAACGACGATCGAATTGCATACTGCGCAGGATCTGGCGCACCAGAAACGCCAGCAGCCACGCCAACAAAAACGAAACGAGGAGCGCCACGATGAGCGCGACGATTCCGGGCAATAATCCCGCGACACTCCGGACCACACGATTCCACGACTGATTCAAAGCCTGGCTTGCTTGTTCCCACATACGTCTTCCTCCTTCGGTCCGTCACGGGCTGAACCGGTCGGGCCATCTCCAGCGCGATAACAAATAGCGCCTCTCCGATTCGTAAGCCAGTCGGAGCTGTTCTACCCGGCGCTCCGCCTGTTCTGTGTCAGCGTTTTCAACCTCCAACGCGTAAGATGCGACCCAGGCGCGATAGAGCGGGGTGAGCGCACGCAACAGGTGGTCGCGATTCAAGATTCTCAGGCGATGCCCGAGTGCAAAGTCGTAAATGATGCGCGCCCAGAGCGCATCCTTAATCCGGAAGTGTTCGGGCGGAGCGAGCGTCAGCTTCTTCAGATCCAGCAATGTTGCGGGCGGGAGAACGAGGCTCCACACCGGCTGCAGGTTCTGAAAGCCGAGTTGGAACGCCTCGATCAAAGGCCGTACGTCCACGGTGTGGGGCTCCTCGACCAAGGCGGCCGGATGACCGAAGGTGGTGACGGGCAGGCTGCTGTGGACTCGCTGCCACTGGGCGGCGTTAAATTCCATGTCGAGGAATATCGGGCCGAGGACGTGGGCCAGCATGGAACTCAGGTCGGTGGGCTCACGGACGGCACGTACGCGAGCGCCGAAGTGCGTCTGGCAAACATCGAAGTCTCCCCGTATGGCATCGAGGACCATCCAGATGAGGGTGTCGCGACGGCTGGCGGCCAACGCGGGCGGAGGAGGCGAACTAAGCCGGTCGATCATGCGCGCGGAAAGGCCGAAATCGGCGGCGTAGGGCCAACGGACCCTTTTCCCATAGAGGGTGCTGGTAAGCGGATACAGTATTCCGCTGGTGATCATTCCCTCGTACTTGTTGTGCGCATAGGATGCGACCACGAGGTCGGCTCCATTGTCATCGACGGGCCGAAGCAGGCGCTCGGTTCGCTCCGCAGTGAAGCCTTCCAGGTCTGCTCCAAGCATCGCCGTGGCGCGCGCTCCGGTTTTCTTGCTGACCGCGAAGATGGCACGATAGGCATCGGACCAGCCCTCCGTTGCGCCGGGAAGGCCTCCCACGGCCGGGATGGGATAAGGGAGCAGCTTCAATCCGTTATGCGATTCGAGGGGCGCAGGGCCGCTTGCGTCCGATCGGATTACGACGGTGGCGGAAACCTGCGACGAGTCGACCGCAGTGCGGACCGCATCTACGACGTGTCCGATGGTTTCGACACTGGCGCAGGTCGGCAGGCCGATCACGAGGTCGCTGTGAGCGATTTCTTCCGCCGTAACGGCTTCACGTTCCATGAGCAACTCGAATCATTTTGAGAGTGCCAGCATGCCCCAAAGCGGTATTCTCACCCAGGCCGGGCGATCTTCGAATTCGTGACGCAGTTCGCCCAGGGCCTTGTCGAGCAGATAGGCTTCCAGCAACATGCGGAATGCGCCAGGGTCCGTTGGAATAAACGATGCCTGGCCGCTCGTGGCTCGATAAGCACGGAGGAACTCCGCCGTCGCGGAACGCTCGGCCAGGTGCGCCCAGGGCCTGAGTTTTTCGACGTCCTCGGGATGGCGGGCTGTGTAGTTCAGCAAAGCTGCGTAGGTGGCATAGCTGAGCGACCGCAACAGGCAGGCCACGTCTTTGAGCGGCGATTGCTTGGCGCGACGCTCGGCCGCCGGCTCCGGCCCGCCTCCGGCCTCGAGAATCACCCAATCGTTCTTGAGTCTCAGGACGCGGGCCAGGTGATAGTTACCGTGGATTCGCGTGCGGGTGATATTGACCTCCAGGTTTGCGAGTGACCGGAAGCGTTCGAGAAAATAGCGCCTGCGGCTCAGAGCCAGGCCGGCATCTTCAACAATTTCATCGGGCAGGTCGGGAAGCTGCTCCTTTAAGTAGTCGAAGACCCCGCTGGCGTTACTACGCAGTTGCACCGCCAACTGCCGCATATCCTCGGGGCGCAGAGGTTCGGGAACAAAGTTTGAATCGTCCGTCTCGCGCGCCAGGGCGAGGTGCATTTCGGCGGTACGCCGCCCTAAAGCGGCGAGCGCATCGAGCAGCAGGCCAAGGTGTTCGCGGGCGAGCGCCGGTGTTTCGCTGTCGGATAGATCGAACCAGGACTCCTTCGACGATTCGTTTCCCGGGAATGGCATGGGAGCGCGGTGCTCGAAGTAGCGATTGAGCTCTTCCGTGGTCCATTGCCATCCGTCGGACTCCCGCGGGACGAGGCCTTGCAGCATCGCCAGTGTAAGCGGCTCCGCCCCGTCGAACGCGTATTCGATGGTCCCGGCGAACGGCACAATCCGATCGAAGCGGGCTTGTTCGGTAAGGTAGCGCAGCAGCTCGCAGTCGGGATTGGGGCCGGCTTCGACTCGGCGGTAAAACTTGGTAATGAACCGGTCGTCGTAAAGTATCGTGGAGAGACCCGGCGTGGAGGGACCCGGGGCTGGGGTGAGAGGCGTATCGCCTTGTGCGCGAAGTTCGGCCAGTGCGGCTCCTGGTGATCCGGTGAGCTTTCCGCGGCGGGCGGGAATCTCCACGTGGTTTTCGATACAGGCCAGCAGCCACGCATCGGTGTCGATGTCGAGCGCCCCATCGTATAGAACGCCTTCGCCATCCGGGCTTGCCACGGGACAAAGTATAGCCTGCGGGTAGTTAGCGCGTATTTGCGCGGCGACATCGCCGATACCGATGGCCAAGGGCAGCGCGTATCGTTGCAGTCTCTCGTCGTCGAAGCGCACATCCACGAACGCGATGGCCGACTGCGGCTGCACCTCGGCCCAATCGGCGATGGTTGTAGCCAGTATAGATGCGTCCTTTTCGACGAACCAGCGTTGCTTCGGAAGGAAGTCGGGGATCAGGCGCGCTTCCAGCGCCCGGCGCGCGGGTCCCGCGAGCAGCGCCGCCCAGCCGCGTGAAACATCGAGAGCGATCTGGTCTTCGAGCGCCGCGGAGGGTGGCGTTTCGGCCGACTCAGCCGATTTCTGCAGCTCGAACCACATGAAACCGTAGGGCCCCAGGGTCAACGGATATGGACTCTTGCCGATCGTCGGGAATTCTACATATCCAATCATCTCGACCGGCTTCATTCCTTCGAATCTTGCCAGGTCCAACTCCATCGGCTGGGCGAATCGCGAAAGATTGGCGACGCAGAGGACCTGCTCGTTGTCGAACTCGCGCAAATAGGCCAGAATCTTGCGGTTTGAAGGTTCCAGGAATTGCAGCGTACCGCGGCCAAACACACGGAACAGTTTGCGCAGCGCGATCAGGTTGCGCATCCAGTTCAAGAGAGAGGACGGGTCGCTGTGTTCGGCCTCGACGTTTACGGCTTCGTAGCCATAGACGGGGTCCATGATGACGGGGCTGTACAGGCGGGCGGGGTTCGCGCGGGAAAATCCGGCGTTTCGATCCGGACTCCACTGCATGGGAGTCCGCACGCCGTTGCGGTCGCCGAGATAGATGTTGTCGCCCATGCCGATCTCGTCGCCGTAATAGATGATTGGCGTGCCGGGAAACGAGAACAGCAGGCTCGAAAGGAGTTCGATGCGCCGGCGATTGTTGTCCATCAGCGGCGCCAGGCGCCGCCGTATGCCGATGTTGATGCGCATGCGCGGGTCGGCGCTATACGCCAGGTACATGTAGTCGCGCTCGTCGGCGCTGACCATCTCGAGAGTCAATTCGTCGTGGTTGCGCAGGAAGAGCCCCCATTGGGAAGTCTCGGGGATGTCGGGAGTCTGCTCCATGATTTCGGTGATGGGCAGCCGGTCCTCCAGGCGCAGGGCCATGAAGATGCGCGGCATCAGCGGGAAGTGGAAGGCCATGTGGCACTCGTCGCCTTCGCCGAAGTAGGGGCGAACATCGGTAGGCCACTGGTTTGCCTCTGCCAGGATCATGCGATTGGCATAGTTGGCGTCCATTTCCGCCCGGATTTTCTTGATCAACGCGTGGGTTTCGGGCAGGTTCTCGCAATTGGTTCCATCGCGCTCGACGAGGTAGGGAATGGCGTCCAGGCGCACTCCGTCGACACCGAGATCGAGCCAGTAGCGCATCACGTTCATCACTTCGGTGAGCACCAGCGGATTGTCAAAATTCAGATCGGGCTGGTGGGAGAAGAACCGATGCCAGAAGTAGGCCTGCGCCACCGGGTCCCAGGTCCAGTTCGACTTCTCGGTGTCGGTGAAAATGATGCGCGCGTCTTTGTATTTCTGATCGGTGTCACTCCACACGTAGAAGTCGCGCTCCGGCGATCCCGGAGGAGACTGGCGGGCGCGCTGGAACCAGGGATGCTGGTCGGAACTGTGATTGATGACCAGCTCGATCAGGACCTCGAGACCGCGCTCGTGAGCAGCGGTCAGGAAGGCCTGGAAGTCGTCGATGGTTCCGTAGCTGGGGTGGACACTCAGGTAGTCGGAGATGTCGTAGCCGTCGTCACGCAGCGGTGAGGCGAAGAAAGGTAGAAGCCAAATGCAGGTTACACCCAGGTCCTGCAGGTAGTCGAGCTTCTGCATGAGGCCCTGGAAGTCGCCGATGCCATCGTTGTTGCCGTCGAAGAAGGCTTTGACGTGCAACTCATAGATGATCGCGTCCTTGTACCACAGAGGTTCTGTCGCGCCGCCGGGTTTTTTCATGCGTGGAGCTAACGTGTAGACGCGAGAAACCTAGGACAAGCTTCAGCTTGTGATTTCTTTAGAAATCAAACTGGTCTATGTTCGTCTTACGAAAGACAAATGGCGCGCCGAGAATAACGTCGCTGCCCCGAACCTCGACCCTTCCTAGCCGGCCCGCGGCTAATGCGGTATCCGTGCGTTTCAATGAGCCATTTACCAAGGCATTGGCCGCGTAAACCGTCAGGTACCCCAGATCTCGCGTGTTCCAGAGTACTACTGCCTGCACCACGTCGTCGTGCACATAAGGTTTGCACAGATTCGGAAGTGAAAGCCCGATTACAGAAACATCCTTGCGCCCGGCCTGTTTTACGGCCTCGGCGGCTCCGGGTACTGCCGGTGCAGCGATCCCCATCAGAAGCTTGACGTCGGGATAGACCTTGAGAAGAGTCTGAGCTTCGGCGAAAGCGCGGTCGCGGTCGTCGTCACAAGGCCGGATGACTACCAACTTCAGGTCCGGATACTTCGACGCGAGGCGTTCGCGAATGTACTTGATCCACTCGTTTTGATTCGCGGCGCTCAAAGCTCCGGTGATGATGGCGAATTCGCCGCGATTGTTCAAAAGCCGCGCGGCTTCATCGGTCAGGGTGTAGCCGATGCCTTGCGGAGTCGCCTGGTCGATGAAAAAGTCGCGCGCATCAGGTTGGGCATCAGCGTCCCAGGTGAGCACTCGGATGCCGTTAGCCAGCGCTTTGCGGAGTACGGTCGAGATAGCGGCCTGGTTCGAGACGCTGACCGCGATAGCGTCGACATGGCGCGTGATCCAGCCCTCCACCACTTCGTTTTGCTTGGCGGGGTCGAGATCGGTGGGGCCGTCCCAGAGCAGGTCGACCTTGAGTTCCTTGGCGGCTTCGTCGGCGCCGAGTTTGCAGCTCGCGAAATAGGGGTCTCCTTTGGCCTTGGGCATCATCGCGATCTGGACGTGTCGGGACGTGGGCGCCGCGGTTCTGGCGATAAGCATGCCAGCCAGAAGCATCGCCGCGAACGCCGCTACCCAGATGTGCCATTTCCGCAAACGGATTCGCGCCAGACCGATACCGGCCAGCAGCAGCGCGCCGGTCAGGATTCCGGCCAGCTCCGCGGGCATGTTTGAGAGGCGAAGACCGTCCTCGAGAACCACGATGGCAAACAAGCCGAGCACTGTCCCCGCGATAGTTCCCGAGCCGCCAAAAATTGAGGTTCCGCCGAGAACTACCGCCGTGATGGCGGCAAGCTCGTAGCCCGTTCCGGCATCCGACTTGGCCTGCCCGATGTGCGCGACGTAGATCAGGGCCGCGGCGCTCGACCAGAAGCCTGACAAGAGATACGTTAAGGCCACGCGGCCGCCGACCGGGATTCCGGCATAACGCGCGCCTTCGGACGAAAGCCCAATCGCATAGAGCGCCCGGCCGATCACGGTGCGGTGCAGCAGAATCCAGTAGAAAACCACGGCCACGGCGAGCACCAAAACCTGCGGCCCCTGTCCGAAAACGAGGAATCGCGGCGGGAAGTTGCTGAAGGTATCGAGCGCGGCGGTGAGCCCTTCAGCCAGGCCCCGAAATAGCGAGTACGTACCAATGGTGACGATCAGGGGGGCAATACGGAATCGCGTGATGGCAACGGCGTTGAGCGCGCCACCCGCTAATCCGACGAGCAGGGCGCAGACCGCCGCTGCTGGAATTGGGAAATGATGGTCGCGCCATAGGGAGCCAAAGACCACGGCTGCCAGTCCCATCATCGAGCCGACCGATAAATCGATTCCGCCTGTAATGATGACGGGTGTTAAGGCCAGCGCCAGCAGTCCCAGTTCGACAGCCATGCGAAGGACCTCGAAGGCGTTCGCGCCAGTGAGAAAGTTCGCGCCGGTGAAGCTGAAGACAATCGCTTCCACCGCGATCAGCGCGATGAGCCAGCGTTCATGCGCGCGCATGCTGAACTCTATCCATCGCCACCGCCGCAAGGATGATGGCGCCTTGCACCGCCTTCTCCCAATAGGGATTCACGCCGAGATAGGTCAGCGCCGGTCCGATTACGCCAAGCAGCGCCACGCCGAGCAAGGTGCCCCAGAGCGTCCCGCGGCCGCCGTTTACAGATGTTCCGCCGATGATCACTGCCGAGATAACTTTGAGCTCTAACCCGATACCGGCGTTCGCCTGGATGTCTTCGAATCGCACGGAATTGAGAAGCGCGGCGACTCCAGTCAGTGCGCCAATGAGGGCAAAGACGTAAAACCGCACCTGACGGACTTCGATGCCCGCCAGCCGGGCAGCTTCGGCGTCGGAACCGGTGGCAAAAACGGCGCGTCCGGCCGCGATCCAACGCAAGGCGACGGCAAATGCCGCGAATACGACGGCACCGGCGATCACGATTGCGACACGTCCGGCGGTCTGGCCGAAACCGAACCACTGAAAACCAGCCGGCAGATTCTGCACCCACGCGCCTCCACGGGCCCAGCGCAGGCTGTCACGGAAGATCACCATGGTGGCCAGCGTCACGACGATGGAGGGAATGCCGGCGAAGGCGACAATCGCACCATTGACCGCGCCCAGGAGCCAGCCGAGCGCGGCAGCCCCCAGTAGAACCACCGGCATCGGAAGCCCGGCTTTGGCGAAGAGGGCTGCACCGATGCTTGCGATGGCGAATTGAGATCCCACAGAAATGTCGATTTCCGCGGTGAGAATGACGAGCGTCATGCCAATCGCGATGATCAGCACCGGAACGTTCGCGAGCAGCATGTCCTGTAGATTGCCGGCCGCGAAGAACGACGGTGCGCGCCAGGCCATGATCAGGAGAAGCACCGCCAACGCCGCAATCAGCGAGAGTTCGCGCTTCAAGCTGCGCTCTCCAGCGCCAGCGACAGGATGCGCTCCTGTGTGGCGCTTGTCCGGTCCAGGACTCCGGCGACCCTGCCATTCCTCATGACAGCAATGCGATCGCTCATGCCGAGAATCTCGGGCAGTTCCGACGAGATCATCAGGATTGCCAGGCCGCGCCCCGCCAGATCGCACATCAGGCGGTGGATTTCGAATTTCGCCCCGACGTCGACGCCTTGGGTGGGTTCGTCGAGAATCAGCACCGAAGGTTTCGCGGCCAGCCAGCGGCCGAGCGCGACCTTCTGCTGATTGCCACCCGAGAGCGTGCCGGCGAGTGCTTCCGGGGACGACGTCTTGATGCCAAGCTGCTCCACGTATTGCCGCGCGACGTCGCGTTCTTTGGCGCGGTTCAGAAGCCCGTTCGAGGAAATCTGGCGGAGTGTCGCAAGTGTGAGGTTGGCGTCGATTGGCAAGTCGAGAATGACGCCATGCCGCCGGCGGTCTTCAGGCACGTAGGCGATGCCGTGCTCCACCGCGTCGCGCGGGTCTTGAATCCGAGCAGGGCGCCCGCGCACCAGGATTTCACCCGCGGTCGCAGGCCGCAGCCCGAAGATTGCTTCCGCGAGTTCCGTGCGCCCGGAGCCCACCATGCCCGCCAGGCCCAGAATCTCGCCCGCCCGCAGCGCGAGGTTCACGCCACAAACGCCGCGGAGTTCAAGCGCGACCTCGCCCATGGTCGCGTCTGCCTTCGGAAACACCTGAGAAATCTCGCGCCCAACCATGAGCTGAATGAGTTTTTCACGTCCAGTCTCGGCCATTTCCCGCGTCTCAATGGCGCTGCCGTCACGCAACACCGTGACGCGGTCCGCAATCTGCTGCAATTCCTCGAGCCGGTGCGAAATGTAAATCAGGCCCACGTTCTGTGCGCGCATGCGCCGGATGACATCGAACAGCTTCTCGACCTCGCGGTTGGTGAGTGACGCCGTCGGCTCGTCGAGGATCAGGTACTTCGCCTTCGCTCCTAAAGCGCGTGCAATTTCGACGAGTTGCTGTTCGGGCATGCTGAGCGTGTCGGCCCTTGCGTGAGGATCGATGCTCGCACCGATGGTCCCGAGCAGTTCACGGGCTCGTTCCCAGCGGGCGCGCCAGTCGATTCGCCTCCACATGCGCGGCTCTTCCGTGGCGAGCGCAATATTCTCGGCCACGCTGAGATCCGGGAAGAGGGCCGGCTGCTGGTAGATGGCGATGATACCAAGCGCCCGGGCATGGGCCGGGCTGTTGTGTTCCACCGCCTGGCCATCCAGTTCGACGGTTCCCTCGTCGGCTATCACCGCCCCCGTCAGGACCTTGATCAGGGTGGATTTACCCGCGCCATTTTCGCCGGCGAGCGCGTGCACCTCGCCCGCTTTCACATCGAACGAAACGTGTTTAAGCGCCCGGACGCCCGCGAATGACTTGGAAATGCCGTTGGCTCTAAGGATGCGAACATTGTACATTGGTCTGTGGTTTCGAGATTCCTCCTAATCACGCTGGCGCTCTGCGTTTCGCTGTGCGCAACGACTCCGTGGAAGGCGCACTGGCTGACCGTTCCCGGCGTTTCGCCTCACGACTACGGTGTATATCACTTCCGCCGCTCGTTTGAACTCGGAGAGAAGCCGGCGTCATTCGTGATCCACGTGAGCGGTGACAACCGTTATCAGCTTTTCGTGAACGGTCAACGCGTCGCTGTGGGGCCGGCTCGCGGCGACCTGTTTCACTGGCGGTACGAGACGGTCGATATCGCGCCGCAGTTGAAAACAGGCAAGAACGCACTGGCGGCGGTGGTGTGGAACGATGGCCCGTACAAGGCGGTGGCCCAGATTTCAAGTGCCACGGCGTTCATCTTGGAGGGCGACGAGCGGGTTAACACCGGGGCGGATTGGCGTTGCGCGGTGGACAAGGCGTACACGGCGCATCCGCTGGCCAACGACCAGCGGACAGGCTACTTCGCGCTCGGGCCAGGCGAAGAATTCGATGCCGCGCGTTATCCCTGGGGTTGGGAGCATACGGACTTCGACGATTCCCAGTGGCTCAAGCCGCTGGTTCTGGCGCGCGGCGAACCACGAGCGTCGCAGGATGCACAATCCAAATGGTTCCTCGTTCCGCGAGAGATTCCGTTCGAAGAGCAAACGCCCGAGAAGCCCTTGCGAGTCCGCAGCGGCGAGGCAGTCCGCACCTACCCCGCGCACACATCGGCGACGGCGATTCTCGATCAGGGCTATCTGACGACCGCTTACCCCGAGCTTGTGGTCAGCGGCGGACGAGGCGCGCGTGTCGCGTTGAAATACGCCGAGGGTTTGTGGCTGCCGGGTAAGAATGAAAAAGGCGACCGGGATGTGATCGACGGGAAGCGGTTCCTCGGCAGCGAAGACGTGTTTGAAGCCGATGGCGGCTCGCATCGGCTGTATCGTCCGCTCTACTGGCGCACATATCGATATTTGCAGGTCACTGTACAGACCGCCGACGAACCCGTTGCAATCGAACAGTTGCGCGGTGTTTTCACGGGCTATCCATTTGAGCGCAAGGCGCAGTTCCAGGGCGGCGGTGAAGAGATCGGGCGGATCCTGGACACCGGCTGGCGCACGGCGCGCCTTTGCGCGCACGAGACGTACATGGATTGCCCCTACTACGAGCAGCTTCAGTATGTCGGCGATACCCGGATTCAGGGGCTCGTCTCGTTGTACATGACCGGCGACGCCCGCCTGCTCCGCAACGCTCTCGAACAGGTCAATTCGTCGCGGACTTCCGAAGGCCTCACGTATTCGCGCGCGCCATCCGACCTGCCGCAGTACATTCCGGGCTTCTCGCTGTGGTGGATCGGCATGCTGCACGACTACTGGATGTACGTCGACGATCCCGCTTTCGTGAAGAGCATGCTGCCGGGCGTCCGCTCCGTGCTTTCCTACTTCGAGGCGGCGCAGAAGCCAAACGGCCGTCTCGGGCCGGTGCACTGGTGGCCGTACTTCGACTGGACGCCCCAGTGGCAGGGCGGCGTGCCCCCGGCCGGCGGCGACGGAGACTCCGCCCCCTACGATTTGCAGTTGATGCTCGCCTACCAGTGGGCGTCGGAGCTGGAATCGGCGCTGGGAAATGCCGCTATCGGCGTACAGGACCGCGAGGCTGCCCGGCGTCTTCGCAACGTGATTCGCGATTCCTACCTCGATGCCGGTCGTGGGCTGTTGGCCGACACACCGGCGAAACAGAGTTTTTCGCAACAGACCAATGCGTTGGCGATCATTGGAGGCGTATTCGAAGGAGCGCAGACGCAGCAGGCTATGGAGCGAATGCTCAGCGACGCGTCGCTGGTACAGGCGTCGACGTACTTCCGGGCTTACGTGAACGAGGCGCTGACCAGAGCCGGACTTGGCGATCGCTACCTCGAAATGCTCGGCCCCTGGAAGACCATGCTCGGCATGCATCTCACCACCTGGGCCGAGGCCCTTACCTTTGACCGCTCCGATTGTCACGCCTGGGGCGCGAGCCCCAATTACGAGCTGTTTCGCACGGTTTTGGGCGTGTCGTCCGCGGCGCCTGGGTTCAAGCGCGTCAGGATTGCTCCCAATCTGAATGGGCTGCCCGAGGTCTCCGGGAGCGTGCCTTCGCCCCGCGGGCCGATCGCTGTTCACGTGTCGGCGCACAAGGCCACCATCGACTTGCCGGCGCAGTTGGAAGGTGAATTCGTCTGGCAGGGTCAGACCCGAAAACTCAACGCCGGTCACACGGAGATCACATTTTGAGCCTGAATACCAAGCAGCGAGACAAAGTGGCAACAGCGCTCGATTCGTTTGCGATCGAGCTGCCATCCTGGGGGTTTTCGAACACCGGGACCCGGTTTGGAAAATTCATGCAGGCCGCCGCTGCTACGACGACGGCAGAGAAGCTGGCCGATGCGGGGTTCGTGCACTCCCTGACCGGCGCTTGCCCGAGCGTAGCGCTCCATGTGCTGTGGGATTTTCCCGGCGGCTTGGCGAGCGCGGAGGACGTTTGCCGCATGGCGGCGTCGGTGGGCGTGAAAGCCGGCTCCATCAACCCCAACGTTTTTCAGGATCAGGAATACAAATACGGCTCGCTGGGCAACCCCGACGGATCGGTGCGGAAGCGGGCGCTGTCGCATCTGCTGGAGTGCGCCGCAATTGCCGCCAAAACCGGCAGCCGCGACGTTTCGCTGTGGTTCGCGGATGGATCGAATTATCCCGGCACAGCGAACATCCGCCAGCGCCGCGAATGGTTCTCCGACGGCCTCAAGACGCTGCACGGCCGCCTGGCCGGGGACCAGCGGATGCTTGTGGAGTACAAACCCTTCGAGCCAGCCTTTTATCACACCGACATCGCCGATTGGGGCATGGCGCTGCATCTGGCGCGCGCCGCCGGGCCGAGAGCGCGCGTGCTGGTGGACACCGGACACCACTACCAGGCGCAAAACATCGAGCAGATCGTGGCCTGGCTGCTGGCCGAGAAGATGCTGGGCGGATTCCATTTCAACGATCGCCGTTATGCGGACGACGATTTAACCATGGGCTCGATCGATCCCTACCAGGTCTTCCGAATTTTCCACGAAATTGCGTTCTACGAATGGGAGACGGAGGAGCGAGCCGACATCGCCTACATGATCGACCAGAGTCACAACTTAAAGGGGAAGATCGAGGCGATGATCCAGACGGTTGAAACTGCGCAGGAGCTGTTCGCGAAAGCCGCGCTGGTGGACCATGCGGCGCTGGCGCGTCACCAAACTCGCTGCGACCTCATTGATGCCGAGGAGTGCCTCAAATCGGCGTTTGCCGCGGATGTCCGCCCGGCCATCCACGAATGGCGCCGATCCAAAGATCTGCCCGAGAATCCATTGAAGGCGTTTCGTGAGAGCGGCTACCTGGAACGCATCACCGAGGAACGCCGCGAGAAGAATGCCGCCGCCGGAGGCAGCTATGCCTAACCCGCTGGACACCATGCGCGTTTCGTTGAGCCCACACGACCCCCGGTGGCTGGACCTCGCACGGCGGGAATCGCGACGCCTCGCGGAGGTGGCTGGGGACAACCTCATCACGGTGCATCACATCGGTTCGACGGCGATACCGGGCATCAGCACCAAGCCTGTGATCGATCTATTGCCGGTGGTGCATTCGCTCGAAGCCCTGGACGAGCGGGCTGACGGGTTCCGCCAACTGGGTTACAACTGGCGAGGAGAGTTCGGCCTTCCCGGGCGGCGATTCTGCACGCTCAACGATCCCGCAACCGACCGGCGGCTGTTCAACGTTCACATCTGGTCGGCCGATTCCGACCAAATCCTTCGTCACGTAGCATTTCGCGACTACCTGCTGGCGCACCCCGAAGAGGCACGCGAGTACGAGGCGGAGAAGATGCGAGCGGCAGCGCTCCACCCGGACGATGTGCTGGCCTACAACGACGCCAAGGACCCCTGGATCAAGGCGTGCGAGATCCGTGCGCAAACCTGGTTCCAAAGCCAGCAACCTACCGCTTAGTACAATGGAAGTAAAGGCAGTATGTTCCGCGTCATTTTCTATCTCCTTCTGACGGTCATCGTCATCTCGATCGTCCGAAGCGTGATTGGGGTACTGGCGAAGGGTTTCTCCGAGATGGTATCTCCGCAGAAACAGCGGAGCGACGGTCAGGTGCCACTGACAGGCGAATTGAAGAAAGACCCGGTATGCGGAACATATACCGCCGTGGCATCGTCCGTGAAACAGACGATTCGGGGAGAAACCATCTACTTTTGTTCGCCCAAGTGCCGCGACAAATACGTAGCGTCCCACTAGGGTTCTCAATCAAACCAAACCATGAAACTCAGTGAACTAGCCGCCCGTTTGGGATGCGAAGTCGCCGGTCCTGGCGATCCTGAAATCACCGGCGTCGCCGGCGTGGAGCACGCGGGGGCGACAGACCTCACGTTCCTGACGAATCCCAAATACGGCGGCAAGGCAAAGAACACCCGCGCCGCGGCGATTCTGGTCGCAAAACCGATGCCCGGCGTGCCCGCGATCAGCGTCGTTTCGAAGAACCCATATCATGACTTCGCGCGGGCCTTGGCAATGTTCTATCAGCCGCCGCGGACCGCTGAGGGTATTCATCCCCAGGCGGCGGTCGCGGCGAGCGCGCGCATCGGCCAAGGCGCTTCGATCGGTGCCTTTGCGGTCATCGCTGAGAACGTCGTCATCGGTAAGAACGCGGTGATCCATCCTCACGTTGTGATTTACGAGGGCGCGCACATTGGCGATGATTTTCTGGCCCACTCGCATGCCGTCGTGCGGGAGTTTTGCCAAATCGGGGACCGCGTCACGCTACAGAACGCCGTGATCGTCGGCGGCGACGGCTTCGGATTCGCGAAAACCGCCGAAGGGACGCACTTCAAAATCGTTCAATCCGGCATAACTGTGATTGAGGACGACGTCGAAATCCAGACGCTCACGTCTGTCGACCGGGCATCGGTCGGCGAGACCCGGGTCAAACGCGGAGCCCGGATCGATAGCCTGGTACAGATCGGGCACGGCTGCGTGGTCGGCGAGGATAACATCATCTGCGCGCAGACCGGCCTGGCGGGCGGTTCGATCCTGGAGAAAAACGTGCTGCTTGCCGGGCAGACGGGAGTTTCGGGACACCTCACCATCCACGACAATGCGGTTGTTTACGCGCAGAGCGGAATTGGCGGCGATGTAGCGCCCGGCGCTGTTGTCTCCGGCTCGCCCGCTTTCGATAGCCGCGACTGGCTGCGCGCCATCACGGCCTTTCCGAAATTGCCCGAATTGCTCCGCGCGATGCGACAATTGGAGAAACGTATTCAAGACCTGGAGAGCTCTGGAGCGCAACAGCCCGCGTCGAGCAACGAATGAAGCACAAGCGAATTACCCCCAGTCACGAAGGCCGGCGCCCGGTCGCCTATCTGAACGAATCGTTCCTCGAGAGTGCGGATGCGCGGCCTTTGCGAATCGTCTCGGAATACCTCGAGCCGCTGTCCCATTTTCGGGGAGAGAAGGTTCGCGACACGGTGGTGTTCTTCGGTTCGGCTCGCATTACGGAAGACGGCCCGATGGGGCGCTATTACAGCGAAGCGCGCGCGCTGGCGGGGCTCATCACGAAATGGTCCGACAGCCTGCAGAACACCAACTACCGGTTTGTGGTGTGTTCCGGCGGCGGGCCCGGGATTATGGAGGCGGCCAACCGCGGGGCGACGGAAGCGGGCGGTAAATCGATCGGGCTGAACATCGGGTTGCCCTTCGAGCAGGAACCGAATCCCTACATCACGCCCGAGCTGGCCTTCGAATTCCATTACTTCTTCATGCGCAAGTTCTGGTTCGCCTACCTGGCCAAGGCGCTGTTGGTCTTTCCCGGCGGATTCGGAACGCTCGACGAACTGTGCGAAATCCTGACCCTGGTGCAGACGCGCAAGCTCGAGAAGAAGATTGTAATCGTCCTCTACGGGTCGGAGTACTGGAAAGAGATTTTGAACTTCGACGCCCTGGTGAAGCACGGCATGATTTCACCGGAGGACGTCGAACTATTTCAGTACGCCGATACGCCTGAGGACGCCCTCAAAACCCTCCAGACGTACCTGACCCGGTACTATCTGGAACCCGAACCGCAGCCGGGTACGGAAGCTCCTGAAATCGCCAAATCTCGCGTGTAGTGTCACCCAAGCTCAAATCACTCTGGAAGCGGACGGGCACGGTCGAAAGGCTCTTCTTCTTGTTGCTGGTGTTGTATTTCGTCGTGACGCTCGCGGCGCCATCGAGCATCCTGGTGCCGATGGTGCAGTTGTTCCTGGCTTTCTTCGTGGGATGGATCGTGCTGCGGCTGGCGCGGCGTCTTATGCAGAAGGCGCTGTGGCGGCTGCGCAACCGATTGTTGCTGACGTATCTGTTCATCGCCGTCGTGCCGATGTTGCTCACGTTAATCCTGGTGGGCGCCGGAGCGCTCTATTTCTCACGTCAGCTTGCGGTCTACATGATCACTTCCGAATTGGATCGGCGGGCCGGAATGTTGAGCCTGCTGGCACAATCCGTTCTGGACGCGCCGGGGAAAGAGCGGCCAGTGATGGGTGCGGCGCTGGGCGACAATCTGCTCAAGCGATTTGATGGATCTTTTATCGTCACCCGGGAAGCCGATGACGTGCGTCGCTGGCCGGAAGTCGAGCCCGTCGGTCCACCGGCGCAAGGCTGGGGAAATGTCACGGGCATCGTGTTTCGCGAAGGCCGATTCTACCAGTGGGCTCACGTCGTCAGGGACAAGACCGACGTCACGGTCGCGATTCGGCTCAGCCGTCCTTTTCTAAGCAACATCATTCCCGGCCTGGGCGATGTGGCGCTGCTGATGTTGAGAGACCCTGCCGCGCCGTCCAATGAAGAACAGGCTTATGAGGCGCGAACAAACTACCTCGCGCCCCCGGCCACCTGGTCGGACGTCGATTTCTACGCAACCTCGCCTCCGCTGCAGTTTTCTTATTGGGACACGGCGGACAAGACGTCGACACGCGGGTTGATTTCCATCCATACCCGGCCGTCGACTCTTTTGAGCACCATTATCAACACGCGCATCGAGCTACAGCAGTTCTTCCTGGTGATGCTGTTCATACTGACCATTGTGTTCGCGATCATCGAGGTTGTCTCGCTTCTGAAGGGCGTCTCGCTGGCACGGACCATTACAGGCGCGGTGCATGAATTGTACGAAGGAACCCAGCGTGTCATGCAGGGCGATTTCACTCATCGCATCAAGGCTCCCCCGTCGCGCGACCAGTTGGCGGAATTGGGCGCCTCCTTCAATTCCATGACCGCAAACGTCGAACGGCTCCTCGCCATCGCGAAAGAGAAGGAACGTCTGCAGGCGGAAATCGCGATTGCACGCGAGGTGCAGGAGCAGCTTTATCCCAAGACCATTCCTGAATTGCCCACGCTTCGGCTGATTGCGATGTGCCAGCCGGCCCGCATGGTTTCGGGCGATTACTACGATTTTCAGGTCTTAGGAGATGGGCAGCTGGCAATCGGAATCGGCGATGTGGCGGGGAAGGGAATTTCTGCAGCTCTGCTGATGGCGACCATTCAGTCCGCCACCCGATCGGAGTTGCGATCGGCGCAGGAAGCGCTGGCCGTGAACGGAAACCCGACGAAATGCGTCTCGACCCGGCAGGTGGTCTCCGATCTTAACGTTCAACTGCACGCCACCACGGCCGTGGAGAAGTTCGCCACGTTTTGTTTCGGCCTCTACGACGAGCGGACCAGCATCTTCACGTATACAAACGCCGGTCACCTTCCGCCGGTCCTCATCCGCAACGGCAACTCCCAGCGACTAGACGTAAATGGCATGGTAGTGGGAGCATTCCCGTTCTCCCAATACGACGAAAGCCGCGTCGCCCTTGAGCAGGGCGACCTGCTGGTATTCTTCACGGACGGAATTACTGAGCCGGAGAACGAGTATGGCGAAATGTTTGGTGAGGATCGCCTGATCGATCTGATCGCCCGTAACTCCAGCCGCGCCGAAAACGAGATCGTCGTGGCGGCCTTCGATGCGGTGCGGAACTGGACCAATTCTCCGGAGTTGCAGGACGACATGACGCTCGTGGTGGCACGACGGATATAATCACCTGGAAGGAGCTTTCAACATGTCACTCACGAAGCGTGCGGTTGCAGAGTTCATAGGTACATTCTGGTTGGTTTTTGGGGGGTGTGGCGCCGCGGTATTGGCCGCCGCATTTCCGAACGTTGGCATTGGATTATTGGGTGTCGCATTTGCATTTGGACTCACGGTTCTTACCATGGCATATGCGATCGGCCACATCTCGGGATGTCATTTGAATCCTGCCGTGTCAGTGGGGTTAGTCGTTGGAAAGCGATTCCCCGCCGGCGACTTGCCAGCTTATGTCATTGCCCAAGTGGTGGGGGCCGTTGCCGCCGCGGGCGTGTTGTACGTAATTGCCAGTGGTAAGGCGGGATTCGACCTGGCTGCTGGATTTGCTTCGAACGGCTACGCCGAGCACTCTCCCGGCGGCTACACCCTGATGGCATGTATGACCGCCGAGGTTGTGCTGACCTTCATGTTCCTGATGATCATCCTCGGCGCAACGGACAAACGGGCGCCGCAGGGATTTGCGCCAATCGCGATCGGACTCGGGCTGACCCTCATCCACCTGATTGGCATCCCGGTGACGAACCTGTCGGTGAACCCGGCGCGCAGCACCGGGCCGGCAATCTTCGTCGGCGGCTGGGCCATTCAACAGCTTTGGCTGTTCTGGTTAGCGCCGATCATTGGCGCCGCCATAGCGGGGGTGGTCTATCCGGCGGTATTTGCGGGTGGTGACGAGCCTGTAAAGGTAAAGACCGCCGCGGCGTAGAAGCATCAAGCCGCTTCCACCACCAGTTTCGCCGTCATCTTGGGATGAATCGAGCAGTAGTACGGGAATTCGCCGGCAGTCGTGAAGATGTGGGTGAATTTCTCATCAGTATCGAGTACCGGCGAGGCGAAAGCCTTCGTCGTACTGATGACGTTGTGTGGGATGTCGTCGTGGTTGATCCAGGTCACTTCGGCGCCTGCTCGCACCTTCACGATACTCGGAGTAAACGCGAAATTGTCGATCTTGACTTCGGTCTTGTCCGAGGATTCCGCCAGCGGAGTATCCACAATTGCCAGCGACTGCCTGCCGCGTACGTAGCTCACTTCGGTGAGGCCGAGCAGAGAGCGTAGCTGTTCAGTGGGAACCTTCATCGGACCAGGGGACGGTGCCGAACCCGGCTTCGGTTGAGGAAAGGCCGTCGACGTGGCCGTATGGAAGGTCATGTTGCCTTCCACCTTCTGGATGTTCTGATGGATGTGGCCGTTGAGGATGCTCACTGAGCCAAAACGCTTCATGTAAGTCAGCGCCTGGGCTCCGTCGTCGGTGCCCCAACCCCAATCCTGGTAAACGGTCCACAACGGAACGTGCGCAAACACAACAATCGGCGTGCTGCTGGAGCGGCCTTTCAGATCTTTTTCCAGCCATTCGAGCTGGTCGTTGCCCAACGAACCCAGACCGCCGGCCTTCAGATTCATGACATTGACCAGGCCGACGAAGTGAACGCCCTTCATGTCGAAGCTGAACCAGCCGTTGCCTTGCGTTTCCTTGCCGTATCGGGCGAGGTATCCCTTGCCGTCATCGCCGAGAACGTCATGCTCCCCGGGTACGTAAAAGGCTTTACCCACTTTGACTGTTTTCAGAATCGAATCCACGGTGTCGAATTCCTCAGGTTTGGAAAGATGGCTGATGTCGCCGGTGTGGATCAGGAACGCCGGCGCCTCGTGCAGGGCATTAATCTTGTCTACCGCTTCCTTTAGGGTGCCGACCACGTCTTTGTTGGCGTCTTTGTTGAAGCCGATATGGCTATCGCTGATCTGTACAAAATTGAGATCCGGTGCGCCGTTTGCATGTTTGCCGTGCCCGAGCATCTGGCTGCGGGCAACTCCGCCGGTAAGCGAATAGAGAACGCCAGTACCGGCCCAGGCCATACAGTTCAGAAAGCCGCGCCGGTCGATTCCGTCCTTCTCGATGTTCTCTTTGATGTAATCTGCCATTGAGGTCCTTTCGCGGATACCTACCGGTTAGAAAGGTCAAATATTCCCGCCCCAGACCAGGAATAAAATGGGCGGCTGAGCGGTAAAGGATGTGTGAGCACTGTGCTGTCTGAGTCGGTGAAGCGGGCGCGTTTTGAGCAGGTGATGCTGCCGCATCTGGACTCGTCTTTCAACCTGGCGCGTTGGCTCATGCGCAACGATCATGACGCCGAGGATGCTGTCCAGGAAGCCTACTTGCGCGCTTACAGGTTTTTCGAAGGATTTCAAGGTGGGGATGGCAAGGCGTGGTTGCTCGCGATTGTTCGAAACACTTGCCGTACACTGCTTCAAAAGGCCGGCGTGAAGGAGACGATGACGGAGTTTGACGACAGTAAGCACAGCGCGGAATCCGAGCAGAAGGGGCCTGAAGACAGGCTGTTGCGGCAGGCAGAGGTGGAATCCGTTCATGCTTGTATCGACAAGCTGCCGGCTGAGTACCGTGAAGTCGTCGTCATGCGGGAATTGGAGCAGCTTTCTTACAAGGAAATCGCGACGGCGGTGGCTGTGCCGATTGGAACCGTGATGTCGCGTCTGGCACGAGCGCGCGCGAGGCTGCACGACTGTTTGCAGGTCCGGTTCAAGGGAGCGCGAGCATGACTTGTCACTCCGTCCGGGAGCTAATCCAACCGCTGCTCGATGAGGAACTGGACGCAGGGCGGAAGGCGGACATCGAGTCGCACTTGCAGGGGTGTGTCGGATGTTCGGAATTGCACCATGAACTGAGCGAACTGCGGACCAAGGTCCGGGCCGGGGCTCCGTATTACAGCGCTCCTCCGCACCTGGCGGCTCGCGTCCGGGGAGCGCTCGACGAGACCGAGCGCGCCGCATCCCGCTGGCGTGTGCCTTGGGCCTGGGTCTCGGGCGCCGCAGCCGCTGGATTTGCTGTTGCGGCAGTGTTGGCGTTCGTATTTCTGCGGCCGCAAACGTCGGAACGCGATGTGCTCGCCCAGGAATTGGTCGCCAGCCATTTCCGGTCGTTGTTGCCAGGCCATTTGGTCGACGTGCCGTCGTCCGATCAGCACACGGTCAAGCCCTGGTTCGCGGGAAAACTCGACTTTTCGCCGCAAGTGAAGGACCTGAAGGCGCAGGGATTTGAGTTGAAGGGCGGGCGGCTGGATTATATCGACAAGCGCCCAGTGGCCGCGCTTATTTTTCAGCGACGGCAGCACCTGATCAACCTCTTCGTGTGGCCGGAGCAGCGGAAGTTTAACGTGGGCAAGGCGTCGTTCTCGCAGAACGGGTTCAATGTCGTCCACTGGTCGAGCGGCGGATTGGCGTATTGGGCGATTTCCGACCTGAACGGCGAAGAGTTGACCGAGTTTACCCGCCTCTACGAAGAATAAAGCTATCCTGCCGCTGATTCCTCGCGCCTGATGAAGCTTTCGAGATTGTGGAAGTGTGAAGCCAGTCTTGGCCAAAGGCACGCTGAATACCTGTCCACCCTTCCACATCCTGTCTGAGAAAATTTGCGCCGATCTCACACGTAATCTACGTGAGGTATGTCGCGGTGTTGCTCGCCGGAATTCTGTGCGCCGCCGATGGGCTGCTTGGAATTCAAATCCGTGTGCTGGAGGGAGAGGGCGACACGTACGCCGTCAGTTCGCACGCGGCGCACGGCGTGACTGTGCAGGTGACCGATGAAGTGGGAAAGCCCGTGCCGGCTGCAACGGTTAACTTTCTCCTGCCTCAGGATGGTCCCGGTGGCGCGTTCCCGAACGGTGGCAAATCCGCGATCGTAACCACCGACGACCAGGGCAGGGCTGGGGTTTTCGGCATGGAATGGAACGCCACGCCAGGGAATTTTGAAATCCGGGTTGTTGCGTCGAAGGGCCAGGCGCGCGCCGGGACAATCGTGCGGCAATGTCTGAGCACAGAACTTCAGAAACCGGAGCCTGTTGCGAGCGGCGGTGAAGGGACCTTCACGGCGTCGCACCACCACGGGCGCGCCTGGTTGATTCTCGGCATCGTGGCGGGCGGCGCGGCGGGTGGAGCGATGTATGCCAGGTCGGCGTCTAAGGCGACGGCGACCAGCCCACCCCCACCGGTGGTCCCGGTGCAGATTGGCAGTCCGACGCTGATTGTGGGGCACCCATGAGAGGCTTGCTCTTATATCTAGCGGCGGGCCTAGCGTTCGCCCAGCCTCTGATCACGCCGCCCTCGGTCGGGGTGGTACGGGATTCCGACGGGGGCATTCGCGTCGTGTTGGGGACAGCCGGCCATTTCTTGCTGGTCGACGCCGTGATGCAGGGGGCTATTTCGGCTGCGTTTTCCGGTGTGGCTGGTTTGGTGAAGACCGGTTCCGAAGTTCTTGTTCTCGACGCGAAATTCAACATCACGGCGCGTTACCCGGCGCCCAGCGGTCCTGCCGTTTTTGCCTTCACCGACACCGGAACACCTGCATACGCCTCCTTTCCATCGACTGCAGAAGCCTTGCAATTCGGGGACGGCGGGGTGCCAATTCCGAGTACCGACGGTCAGGACATCGTAGCGCCGGATGGGCGCCGCATCCACGTCGACTTCAAGGTTGATGCTTTCGAGCAGATGAGCCCTCACTGGTTCGCCGTGCGCGAGGCCCGCGGCCGGATCTTTGCTCTCCGCCTGGACAAGAAGGAGCTCGTACTCTATCAACTCCCGGAGACCGTTCCGTGATACGGCGCCTGCTTCTGCTCGGCATCTCGCTGCCCGTGGCCGCGCTGGCGCAGTTGCAATTGATTCAGGCGGGCAGCGCAGTTCCCGTGGGTAACTTCCTCGACCTCGGGTCGACCTCGGCAGGCGACACACAGAGAACCGGCTTCCACTTGAAAAACACCGGCGCTGAACCGGTGACGATCAAAATGATCGCGATTGATAATGGCGCGGCGTTCGACGTGAACTACACTATGGTCCCGTACATTCTCGCGCCGTCGGGCTCGTGGGATTTTGCGGTCCTGTTCCACCCAACCGGCTCTCACACCTACAGCGCGAACCTTTCCATCACCTGGTCGGTCGGCACGTCAGCGAACTCGATGATCACGGCGCTCCTCAGCGCAACGGGGGTTGCCTCAGCTCAACTCTCGGTGGCTAATGTAACGCTCAAAGATAGCGACACGATCGATTTCGGCGGCGTTCAGCGCGGTTTGAGCGTCACCAGGACCTTTACCTTGAGCAACCCGTGGGACAGTGCTGTGACGATAAATTCGATCGCCGTCAGTGGCGCGCCATTCAGCATACCTTTGGGGATCAATTTACCCCTGAGCTTCAACCCTCATGATGCCCTTGGTGTTTCGTTTGATGTGCTCTTCCAGCCGACGGCTTCGCAGTATGCAACAGCGAGGCTCATGGTCGATACGCGCACATTTACCCTGAGCGGTTACGGATTCGATCCTCCGCCTCCTAAGGCAACATTAACCGTCAGTTCACAAACCGTTGCTGGGTTGCCGCAACTCCAGTTATCGATTGCTTTGGACTCGCCCTCATTGATTGACGACACCGGAACGCTGAAAATGCAATTCCAGCCGAACAACAATCTTCCAAACGATCGCGGGAACCAGTTCAACTGCAAATGCAAAACCGATCAGGTGTCGGTCCAAATCGCAACGGGAGATTCCATCGCGAAGTTCGATGGTCTGCCCTCGGTACCGTTTCAGACGGGCACTACGGAAGGAACTCTGGTGTTTACGCTCACGATGGGGAAGACGAGCATCCCGGGAGGGCCGCTTACAGTTCCGATTCTCCCCACGCCGGTCTACATCGATACGGCGACAACGGAGCGTAGAGTGAATGATCTCGATATCAGTGTCGAAGGTTTTGATAACACGCACTCCCTTTCGCAGCTCTCGTTCACGTTCTACGATACTGCCGGCAAGACTATGCCGCAGGGCGCCATCCAGTACGACGCCACGTCCGATTTCCAGAACTATTTCACATCGGCCCAAGCAGTGGGAGGAACGTTCCTCATGCGGGCGACATTTCACGTGACCGGCGATGCCACTACGATTGGCGGCGTCGATGTGCAGATCACAAATCCCGCGGGAGTCACAAGCACACAGCGGCTCACGTTTTGATGGCATTCTGGAGAGCGTGAATGTTGCGTTGACGATTGCAGGTTCCGACCCCAGCGGCGGAGCCGGGGTTCAGGCGGACCTCAAGACCTTTCATCAGTTCGGAGTTTATGGCGAAGCGGCGGTCACGCTGCTCACTGTGCAGAATACTTTGAGCGTGGAGCGAGTGGAATGCATGGATCCCGGGCTGGTAGCGGACCAGGTTCGTTGCGTGCTCGCCGACATACCGCCCCACGCGATAAAGACCGGGGCGCTGGGCAATGCCGCGATCATTGAAGCTGTCGCCATGGCACTCTCGGGCGGTATTGCGCCAATCGTCATCGACCCGGTGATGGTAAGCAAACACGGCGCTCCGCTGATGGATTCCGCGGCGAATCAGACGCTGATTGAGCAGCTACTGCCTCTAGCGATGCTGCTCACGCCCAATATCGAGGAGGCGCAGATCCTGACGGGCCTCACTGTGAAGAGCACCGGCGATATGCGGCAAGCGGCAGAAAAGCTCGCGGATATGGGCGCGCGCTCAGTCCTGATTAAGGGCGGGCACCTCGCAGGCGATGCCATTGACGTGCTCTACTATGATGGCCGCTGGTTCGAATATCCCGCGGCAAGGGTGGATACGCCCCATACGCACGGCACAGGATGCACCTACTCAGCGGCGATCACCGCCGGACTGGCACTGGGCCATGAACTGCCGGCCGCGGTCGAGCAGGCGAAGCGGTTCATTACCGAAGCGATCCGTTTCGCACCCGGTTTTGGGGCCGGCTGCGGACCCGTGAACCACTTCGTCAATATTTAGGAACGCTCGGGTCGACCTTGTCGCTCCACGCGAGAATGCCGCCCTTCATATTACGAAGCTTCTTGAACCCGGCTTGCTTCAGGATGTCGATCGCCTTGCCGCTGCGAACGCCGCTCTTGCAGTACGCCACGATCTCATCGGCACTGTTCAGCTCGTTCATGCGCTTCGGCAACTCGCCGAGAGGGATCAGCTTTGCGTACGGAATGTGGCAGATCTGCCATTCGTGCGGCTCGCGGACATCGATCAGCACAAACGGCTCGCCGCGATCGATCTTCGCCTTCACTTCGGTTGGGTCAATATCACCGGGGGCCGCAACCGGCTCGTGCGGCTGATTCGGAATCCCGCAGAACTCCTGGTAATCGATCAGTTTCGTAATGGTCGGATGATCGCCGCAGACCGGGCACTCGGGATTCCGGCGCAGCTTGAGCTCGCGGAACCGCATGCCGAGTGCATCGTACAGTAGCAACCGTCCAACCAGCGGCTCGCCAATACCGAGAATCAATTTCACCGCTTCGGTGGCCTGGATGAGACCGATCGTCCCAGGCAGGATGCCCAGCACGCCGCCCTCGGCGCAGCTTGGAACCAAGCCGGGAGGTGGCGGTTCCGGATACAGGCAGCGATAGCAGGGGCCGCCTTCATAGGCGAAGACGGTAGCTTGCCCCTCGAACCGGAAAATCGAGCCGTACACATTCGGCTTTTTCAGAAGCACGCACGCATCGTTGACGAGATAGCGGGTCGGAAAATTGTCCGTGCCGTCGATCACGAGGTCGTAGTCCTTAAGGATCTCGAGCGCGTTCTCGCTGGTCAGCGCGACTTCATGACGCTCAATTTTGATGTTCGGATTGATGTCAAGCATCGACTCCGCTGCCGAGTCCAGCTTCTTCTTGCCGACGTCCTTGGTGCCGTGAATCACCTGCCGCTGCAGGTTTGTGAAATCGACGACGTCAAAATCCACGAGCCCGATTCGCCCTATGCCCGCCGCGGCGAGATACAGGCCCAGCGGCGCGCCCAAACCGCCAGTCCCAATTAGCACCACGCTGGCGTTCTTCAGCTTGAGCTGTCCCTCCATCCCGACCTCCGGGATGATCAGGTGCCGGCTGTACCGCAGAATCTCGTCCTTGCTGAGCGTTACCGGAGGTGCCTCGACGGCCGTCGACCCGCCCGCAATACTTGGCACGATCGAGACCGTGTCGCCGTCCTTGATCGGCGTCTGGTCCTTACTCAGATACCGTATGTCCTCGTCGTTGACGTAAACATTGACGAAACTGCGCAGCTTGCCCTGGTCGTTGAACAGGTGGCGCCGGAGGTCCCCGTACTGGGTCGTCAGTGAGGTCAGCAGCTCGCCGACCGTGCCGCCATTCATCTCCACCGAGTCTTTCTTATCGACATACTGCCGCAACGGAGTGGGGATCAGTATCTTAGCCATAGATCAATTCTTCCTTCTCTGCCCGGGTCTGATCGGCATCCGGCAGAAAGCTGTTTGCGTGATCGACTTTGCCGCCTTTGACCGAAAGCACCACGAAAGAATACCACGGGCACGAGTTCTTCAGATCCGTCTCCGAGAAGTAGGCGTCGCAGTCGGGATGAGAGTGAAAAATCCCTATCAGGTCCATGCTGCGCTGGCGGGCCTCACGCTCCGCTGCAAGCAGATCTTCAGGACGGATTTCGTAGCGCGCGCCTTGTGCGCCTTCGTAGGCGTTATCCAAAGGCGCGGCAAACTTGACGGTTTTGCGCTCCCCGTCCACGGTGCCCAGCATCGCGCCGCAGCACTCGTTGGGGAACAGCTTTTCGGCGTGGGCGACCATCACCTCCCACGCCTGCTTCTCGATTTCAATCATGCCAGAAGGGTTCGCTCAGGTACTTGTACGCGGAATCGGCAAGGATCGTTACAATCACGCCCGACTCGCCGCGCTCTACCAGCCGGCGGCCGATCTCGGTGGCCGCGACAAGGTTTGCACCCGATGAGATGCCGACCAGCAGCGCTTCGTCGCGCGCCAGGCGCCGCACCATGGCATAGGCGTCCTCAGTCTCGATCCAGATGTTGTCGTCGGCCAAGTCGGTATTGTAGATTCCGGGGACTATGGCCGTCGGCATATGCTTCAGGCCTTCGAGTCCATGAAATCCGGTCGAGGGTTGGGCGGAGATCACCTGGACGCCGGGAACCTCCTGTTTGAGGCGCCGCGACGTGCCCATGAACGTGCCACTGGTTCCCATGCAGGCGACAAAATGTGTGACGCGGCCGTCGGTCTGGTACAGGATTTCGATGGCCGTTCCGTTGTAGTGCGCCAGCCAGTTCGCGGGGTTGTTGTACTGGTCCGGATAGAAATACAGGTCCGGATCTTCCTTGTAAATCTCGCGGACCCTGCGGATCGCGCCGTCGGAACCCTCGGCCGGGTCGGTCAGAACCACCTCGGCGCCGTATGCATGCAGAATATTCTTGCGCTCGGGCGATGCGTTGCCGGGAACGCAGAGCTTGACCCTGTATCCCTTGTAAGCCGCGATCATCGCATAGGCGATTCCGGTGTTGCCGCTCGTCGAATCGAGGATGATCTTGTCTTTAGTCAGCTTGCCGCTGCGCTCGCCATCCAGAATCATGGCGTATGCCGCGCGGTCTTTTACCGAGCCGCCGGGATTGAAAAACTCCGCCTTGGCATAGATCTCGATTCCCGGTAAGTCTTCGCAGATCCGATCCAGCCGGATGAGTGGCGTATTGCCAATCTGTTCCAGAAGGTCCGTGGCGCGGACGTGGTGCTCGGGACGCGGTACCGGTGCGAGAGCCATAGCGGCAGGTCTCTCAATTGTAGAGTAATCCCCCGGTTCTCTGTCAACAATAGGATATTTCCGGGCTGGGTGCACGGCTTTTGGATGCCGACCGTCCAGCTAAGGATGCTTATTTGAACGTGTTCAAATATCTCTTGACATCCTGGTGATCCGGCCGTACTCTGTATTTGAACATGTTCAAATTGAACGCGTTCAAAAGGAGGGTCAGATGTATATCGTCGTCGCCTATGTCGTTTACCTGGTTACGAGCATTGCTGTGACCGTATGGGTAGCGCGAACGCTCCACAAGAACGGCCGCGTGTTCCTCGTCGACGCTTTCCACGGAAACACGGAACTAGCCGATTCGGTGAATCACCTGCTGGTCGTTGGTTTCTACCTCATCAACATTGGATATGTAACGTTGGCGTTACGAACCGGCGCCACGTTGGATACCACGCGACAAGTCATCGAGCTGATCAGCGACAAAATCGGCCTGGTTCTGGTCGTCCTGGGCGCCATGCATTTCTTCAACCTGTTCGTCTTCAGCCGGCTGCGGAAGCGCGGGCAGGAGCATTTGCTGCCGCCGCCGTTTCCGCCCGACGCCACGGTTCCCGTTGTGAGGGGGTGACCGTTGCCATGCGGTGCTTATACGTCCTCTACGACCCTGCTTGCGGCCTCTGTACTTACATTCGTGGATGGCTGCAACGTCAGAACGCATACCTGCCGCTGCGGTTGGTGGCGGCGGGTTCGCCTGAAGCTCGACAGATGTTCCCGACCCTCGGCACCCATGAACTTGCGGTAGTTGCGGATACGGGTCAAGCCTGGATTGGCGACCACGCGTGGATCATGTGCCTTTGGGCGCTGCGTGACTATCGCGTCTGGTCGATACGTCTTGCGCGCCCGTCGCTGCTGCCGTTTGCGCGCCAGGCTTTTGCGTCGGTGTCTCGCAATCGCGACGCATTGTCGCAGTTGCTTGGCCTGCGGAGTGAAAGCGAAGTACAGGACCGGCTCCGTGAGGTGATGCTGCCGCCCTGTCCCGTGGACCTGTCATGAAAGCCATCGCAAAAAGTGACGAGACCCGGGCGCGGATTCTGAACACCGCCCTCGATCTGTTCCGGCGGCAAGGCTTCGAAGGGACGACCATGCGCCAGATCGCGGCCGCCGCGGGACTTGCCGCCGGAGCCGCCTATTACTACTTCGATTCGAAGGACGCCATTGTGCTGGCGTTCTACGATCAGGCGCAGCGCGAAATGGAGCCGTTGCTGGAGCAGGCGTTGGAGGCCGCCACCGACCTGCGGCAGCGGATTCAGTCGGTGATTGCCGTGAAGCTGCGTTACTTCGAACCCAGCCGCCAGTTGCTCAGCGCATTGTCCGTTCATACCAATCCCGCGCACCCGCTGTCGCCGTTCAACGACGTCAACCGGCCGATCCGCGACAAGGACATGGACTTTTTCGATCGCGCGCTGACGTTGAGCAATGTGCGCGACACGGAAGACCTCCGCCCGCACCTCCCTCGACTGCTCTGGCTCTATCAGATGGGTCTTATTCTCTTCTGGGTTTTCGACAGGTCCGACTCGCAGGCGAAAACCCAAGCCCTGCTGGACAAGAGTGTGCGTCTCGTTGCGCGGCTGATCAAGCTTTCGGGATTGCCGCCGATGCGTCCGTTACGCCGCATCGCTGTCGACCTGGTCCAGACGGTTGTCGAATAATAATACTGATGCACAAGCTGTGGAAGGGTGGCGTGGGCGGTTTCGTCTGCCTGGTGAGCTTTAGCTTAATAGTCTGTGCGGAACCGCTGGACTTGAGTAAAGCTGTCGTGGTAGTGCGGTCGGGCGAACTGCCCAACGCCGAGAAGACTGCAGCCCTGGTTCTCACGCAGGAGGTAGAAAAGCGGACCGGCATTCGACTGGCTGTCCAGTCGTCCTGGCCGAAAGCTCAGCCGGTGATCGCCATCACCTCGCAAGCAAACGTCGCCGGCTGGGGACGCACCGTGCCCACCGCCGAGACGAAGCCGGACGGCTATCGACTATTCGCAGATCGCACCGACGCCGCGGCTCCCGTGATTTGGGTTCTCGGCGCCGGCCCCCGAGGCGCGTTGTACGGCGTCGGACAGTTGCTGCGTCGCATGGATTGGTCGAGCGGAGCACTCGGCGTCGACGCGCCCCTCGACATCCGCACCGCGCCGGCTTACGCCATTCGCGGACATCAACTCGGCTATCGAGCACAAGCAAACTCCTGGGACGCCTGGACCGTCGCGCAATACGAGCAATATATCCGCGAGTTGGCCTTCTTCGGTATAAACGCGATCGAGAACATCCCGTTTCAGGACGAACGCCCCACACCGGTGATGAAGGTGTCTCGCCGTGAGATGAATCGCGCGATGAGCGAGATCTGCGACCGCTATGGCTTGGACTACTGGGTGTGGGTGCCTGCGGATTTTGACCTGCGCGATGCGGCGAAGCGCGCCAAGTCGCTCGATGACTACCGCCAGTTTTTCGCCGATACAAAATCGCTGGCCGGCCTGTTCTTCCCAGGAGGCGACCCGGGTAATAATCCGCCGGAACTCGTCATGCCGTACCTGGACGACGTGGCAAAACTCATGCGTTCGCCGCACCCCAATGCGAGAATCTGGGTATCGCTCCAGCAATTCACGCCGCAGCAGGTGGAATCCAGCTATCAGTGGATCGAGCGGGAATCGCCGTGGTGGTTCGCGGGACTCGTCGTCGGCCCCTCGTCGCCGCCCTTGGCGGATTCCCGTCAGCGCCTGGCCAAGCAATACAGACTGCGGCTCTATCCCGACCTCACGCACAACAAGTTGTCGCAATACCAGGTGCCGATGTGGGACCAGGCTTATGCATTGACGCTCGGGCGCGAGGCCATCAATCCGAGGCCGGCCGAGTACGCCCGCATCTTCCAACGAACCGCGCCCTGCAGCGACGGCTTCATCTCGTACTCAGACGGCGTGCATGACGACGTTAATAAGACCATCTGGAGCGCTCTGAGCTGGAACCCCTCGATGAGCGTGCGCGACATCCTGATCGACTATGCGCGCGTTTTTTTCAGGCCAAATGTCGCGAAGGAATCGGCCGATGCCATTCTCGCGCTCGAGACGAACTGGCATGGTCCCTTGACGGACAACGGGTCGGTGGAAGGCACCCTGCTCGCCTGGCAATACCTCGAGAAGCAAGCCCCGCAATTGGAAACGAATTGGCGCTGGCAAATGTGCCTGCTGCGCGCGAGTTACGACGCCTACGTGCGGCGCCGCCTGTTCAACGAGCAGCGCCTCGAATCGGAGGCGAACGCGGTTCTGCTGAAATCAGCGAATCCCGACGAAGCCATGGGCCAGGCAACCGAAATCCTGAATCGTGTCGTCACCAAGCCGGAAAGCCCGCAACTCCGCGCCCGCATCGAAGATCTCTGCGAGAAACTGTTCCAGTCCATTGGCCTGCAGACCAGCGTCAAGAAATACTACGCGAGCGGCGAGGAACGCGGTGCGATTCTCGATTTCGTCGACTACCCGCTGAACAACCGATGGTGGCTCGAAGACGAGTTCAAGAAGATCCGCCAACTCGGCTCGGACGAGGAGAAGAAGACCCGGCTGCAAACCATCGCGACGTGGGAACATCCGGGCCCGGGCAGCTTTTATGACGTCGTTGGTGATATCGCCAGGTCACCTCACATTGGACGGACCGAGCTTGTGCGAGAGCCGACCTTCTGGTGGTGGGATCAGGGTTTCAGCCGAGCACGGCTCACCTGGCAGGTCACGGTATGGCCGGCCAGCCTGGTTTATGAAGCCCTGGATCCGACGGCTAAATACGTCGTGCGGACCAGCGGTGCGGGACAATGCCTGTTGCGCATGAACGGAGAGCGGGTCGAACCTGCGCTAGACGGCAAGCAGATGGGCGAGTTCAAGGAGTTTCCGGTCGATTCGAAGTACATCGCGAACGGCCAACTCACGCTTACGTTCGACCGTCCTACGAACGAGCGCCAACTCAACTGGCGTCAACGCTCGCGCCTCGCCGAGGTGTGGCTGCTGCGCTCTCCGGCGCAGTGATACGATGATGTCGGTTGCCACCGACAGTCGTCGAGACCGGCCGTGGCCCAGTGGAATTCGCCCTTTGGGGTGATGGACCGGACGTGCTTGCATTGCATGGGGCCATGGGCGGTTATGATCAAGGCCTGCTGCTAGCTCAGGCGGCGGTTGGCGCGCCGCGATTCCGATGCATAGCGCCGTCGCGCCCCGGTTATCTCGGCACACCGTTTGGAGCGGATCGAACGCCCGAGGCGCAGGCCGATCGCTGCGCGGCCCTGCTGGACACCCTCGGCGTCGAGTCGGCGGCGGTGGTCGCGATATCCGGAGGTGGGCAATGCGCGTTGGAGTTCGCACTACGCCATAGCCGGCGTTGCCGGGCGCTCGTGATGATTTCCGCTTGCAGCGCGCAGCTAACGGCGCCAGTGCCGTTCCGGTTTCAAATCGTGAAGTTCATGTTCCGAATCCCGTGGTTAGCGGAACGGCTGCGAAAGAAGGCGGCGCAAAACCCGGAAGCAGCGGCGCGCCAATCGATTCCCGATCCCGCGGTTCGAGCACGCACCCTCGCCGATCCCGAAGCCGGTCCTCTAATGCGCGCATTGCAGGAGAGCACCATGCAGCGCGTACCCGAGCGCCTGCCCGGCACCGAGAACGATATCTTCCAGTCCCGTCGGTCCTTTTCATATCCGCTGGAACGGCTCTCGATGCCCATGCTGGCCGTGCATGGCACGGACGACGAGGCAGTGCCGGTTGTCGATGCCAAGGCCCTCGCCGCAAGAGCGCCGCATGGAGACCTGCTGGTACTCGAAGGCGGCCGGCATACGAGTCTGTTCACACACATTCACGAAATCCGATCGCGAGTGGTTTCTTTTCTCGAAGCCTCAAACCGTAATACAATTTGATTCCTGAATGACGATGCTAAGGTGGCGCGGGCGTTTTCCCCTGCGCGTTGTTTCCAAGTTCCAAAGTCAGGCGAAACCGCCTGCTCCACCAAGCAGCATAGCCGCAACCAACGGTAACGCTCAGGTTGGAACAGGTGGGACAGGCGTTTTCGCCGGTCCTTTCTTGGTGAGGTCCAAAGGCAGGCTGAATGCCTGCTCCGCCCTTCCACATTGTTCAAATTTTCGAGGGACGCGAAGGACCAAAGGCTGTGTAATACCCTTCCACAGTATCCGATTACTGGCGCTTTTGCTCATTTATTGTGGGGCTGCAGCCGCGCAGTCGGGCAGCCTCGCCGAGGCGCGGCGTGGATTCGAGAATCCGCCCGACGACGCCCGCATCATGATGCGTTGGTGGTGGTTCGGACCGGCGGTTACAAAGCCGGAACTGGAGCGTGAGCTGCGCGTCATGAAAGAAGGCGGCGTCGGCGGCGTGGAGGTGCAGCCCGTGTATCCGGTCGATCTCGACGATGCGTCGCGCGGCTTCCGCAATCTTCCGTATCTCTCGGACGAGTACATCGACGCACTTCGATTTGCTGCGAGCAAAGCCCACGAATTAGGACTGCGCATCGACGTGACGTTGGGCAGCGGATGGCCTTACGGGGGCCCGCACGTGTCCATCGACGAAGCCGCGGGCCGGCTACGTTGCGATCGCGCGACCGTGCCGGCAAGTACCACGTCGATTCCTCTCCCGAGTCTCGAGAACGGTGAGAAACTGATTGCGGCGTTTGTCGAAGGCGGAAACCGCATCACCGACATAAGCGGAACTCGCGTGCAGGTGCCGCGCGGTGCTCATACGGTGCTGTTTTTCATCGCAAGCCGTACGGGCCAGCAGGTGAAACGAGCTGCCGTGAACGCGGAAGGCTTCGTTTTGGATCACTATAGCCGCGCCGCTATCGAACACCACCTGCACGTCGTTGGCGATCGCTTGATGGAGGCTTTCGGACCGGCACCGCCATACGCTGTCTTCAGTGACAGCCTCGAAGTTTATGCATCGGACTGGACACCCGATCTGATCGAGGAATTTCAAAAGCGGCGCGGCTACGATCTGACACCATATTTGCCGGCACTCGCCGGGGACATCGGGCCGAAGACCGCCGATGTCCGGCGCGACTGGGGCGCGACGTTGACGGAGTTGGCAGAAGAACGGTATCTGACACCCATTCGGGAATGGGCGCACCAGCACGGGACTCGGTTCCGTTCCCAGACCTATGGCATCCCGCCCGTGATGTTATCGAGCAATGCGCTAGTCGATTTGCCGGAAGGCGAGGGTGCCGAATGGCGCGGTGTTTCAATGACGCGATGGGCCGCTTCCGCCAGCCATCTCTACGGGCGTCCCGTGACGTCGTCAGAGACGTGGACCTGGCTGCATTCGCCGTCTTTCCGCGCCACGCCCCTCGACATGAAAGCGGAAGCCGACATCCACTTCCTGCAAGGGATCAATCAATTCGTCGGACACGGCTGGCCCTATTCACCGCCGTCCGCCGGCGAACCCGGCTGGCGGTTCTATGCTGCCGCGGTGTTCAACGAGCACAACCCATGGTGGATCGTGATGCCGGAAGTCACAAAATATCTCCAGCGAGTCAGTTTCTTGCTGCGTCAGGGGAAACCGGCAAACGACGTGGCGCTTTATCTGCCAACCGAGGATGCCTGGTCGCAATTTACGATTGGGCACGATTCGATCAACCAGCGGATGGCCGCGCTGCTAGGCCCGACCGTCATTCCCCAAATCCTCGAGGCGGGGTTCAATTTTGATTACATCGACGACCGCGCGATTGAGAAGGTGGGCATTCCGTATCCGGTTTTGGTCCTACCCGAGACGAAGAGGATGCCGGAAGCAATCCGGCGCCGGATCGACGAGTTTCGAAGCAAGGGTGGCGTGGTCGTGGACGCGGCGCGAGCGGGTGACCTCGCCAAGCTTTACAAACCTGACTTCGCGACAGGCACACCCGCCATCGGGTTTATCCATCGTAAGCTGGCGGATGCCGACGTTTACTTCGTTGTGAACACCGGGAACCAACCGGTCGAGGCAACTGCGCATGTCCGGGTCAACGATCGGCTAGCCGAGTGGTGGGATCCGTTCACCGGCGCGAGGTCAGCCGCCGGAGGGCAGACCGTCGCGTTGCGACTGGCGCCGTACGAGTCTCGAATTCTGGTCTACTCGCGGGACTCCATGACGACGAGGGAAAAGCAACGCGCAGCCGCGGAAACGCTGGACATTGCCGCCGATTGGAACGTCACGTTTCCCGCCCTGCAACGCGCCGTGGCTATGCACCAACCCCATTCGTGGACAGATGATGACGCGACGAGGTTTTTCTCCGGCGTGGCGCGATACGAGAAGACCATCAACGTCGCAGCCTCATTCGGGAACGGCAAGGAACTTGTCCTCGACTTCGGGGAAGGGTCGCCGGTGACGCCAACCCGTCTCGCCAACGGCATGCGGGCCTGGCTTGAAAGCCCTATCCGCGAGGCGGCAATCGTCTACTGCAATGGCGAGCGCGCCGGAACTGTTTGGAAGCCACCCTACGAACTGGACGTGACTAGATTCATCCATCCCGGTGCCAACACGCTGCGTATAGACACGGCCAATCTCGCAATCAATGAATTAGCCGGTCAGAACCTGCCCGATTACAAGCTCCTCAACCTTCGCTACGGCACGCGTTTTGAGCCGCAGGACATGAAGAACCTCGAGCCGCTGCCCTCTGGTATCCTCGGCCCGATTCGACTCATCGCGCGCTGAACTTCATGGAAACCCGGGTGCTTCGGGACCAGTCTGATAGTATGGCATCGTGCGTGTTAAGGTGCTGTTTTTCGGTATTTTAAGGGATATCGTAGGACGTTCGGAAGAGCAGATTGAATTGGACGAAGGCGCCAGCCTCGGTTCCGTTTTCGAACACTACGCGCACAAATTTCCGCGGATGGGAGGGATGGCGGCAAGTATCGTGTTGGCGTGCAATCAGCAGTTCAGCGATCGTTCGGCACCCGTCGTCGATGGCGATGAGGTCGCATTTCTGCCGCCCGTCAGCGGGGGCTCCGGAAAGTATACGCACGAAATCGCCGACGAGCGTTGTTTCTTCGCGCTGACACGGGAGCCGATCGATGCCGCCGGCCTGGCCCGGCAAATTCTGCGTGGTGAGGATGGAGCGATCGTCAATTTCGAGGGTGTGGTCCGAAACAACACGAAAGGCCGGCCTACGCAGTTTCTCGACTACGAATGCTATGAGGCGATGGCCATCAAGGTAATGGCTGACATTGGCCGAGCCATCGCCGAGGAACACGCGATTGGCCGCATCGCCATGGTGCATCGCTTGGGCCGCATGGAAATCGGGGAGACCAGCGTGGCGGTAGTTGTCGCGGCGCCGCACCGCAGGCCTGCGTTCGATGCCGCTCTCGAAGGCATCAATCGCCTGAAGAAGCTGGTGCCCATCTGGAAAAAAGAGCATTTCGCGGACGGCGAAGTATGGGTCGAGGGGGAGTGGGACGAATCAGTCCTGAAGCGGTGAAGCTCACACGTCTGAACGTTGTCGGCCTGGGCCTGTTCCTGGCCCTGCTCCTGTTGCCTGACGCGCTGCCGCAGGATTCGGTGATTCGTGTCAACGTGCGCCTGGTGCGCCTTCTTGTGACGGTTCGCACCGCCGCGGGCGGGCTCGTCACCAACCTTCAGAAGAAGGATTTCAACGTCTTCGATAACGGCGCCAAGCAGGAGATTGCGGTATTCGAGCGCCACACCGAGCAGCCGCTCTCGATTTCGGTTTTGATCGACACGAGCGCGTCCACGGGCAAGGATCTACAGTACGAAACCGATTCGGTACTGCGATTCGTAAGAGCTGTAGTGCGTGAGGGCAATCCCGACGATGCAGTCTCCCTGTACGCTTTCAACTGGCAGGTACGCCAGGTCGTCGACTTTACACGCCAGTTGGATCGCATGGCGCGTCCCTTGAAAGCATTGCGGGCCGAAGGCGGAACTTCGATGTACGACGCCATTTATCTTGCGAGTCAGGATTTGGAACCGCGTGAAGGGCGTCATGTGTTGATCATCGTGACGGACGGCGGCGACACGACCAGCTACAAGAACTTCAATATCGCGCTTCGTTCCGCTCAACGCGCTGACACCGTGATATATCCGATCCTCGACGTGCCGATCACGAATCCTGCCGGCCGCAACATCGGAGGCGAACACGCGCTGACTACGATGGCGAATGGTACGGGTGGTGCCGTATTCCGCCCAGAGGACAGCGCCGACCTGGATACCGCCTTCGACGACATTCTGACGGCTCTGCGCACACAGTATCTGGTCGGTTTCTACCCGCACGATGTTCCGCTTACCAAAAATCCTTTTCACGAGATCCGTGTTACCGTTGGCGCTCCAAATTTGCGAGTCATCACGCGCAACGGTTACTATGGAGAATCTAGCGAAACCTCCCATTGATGGCATCCAAAGGATCCAAGAAAGCCCCTGAGCAGACGTTTGCCGAGGTCAAGTACTTGCGTTACTTGATCGAAAATGAAGTGCCGGTGTGCATTCGGCTGAGCAATAACGAGGAGATTTTCGGCAAGGTTGAATTTTTCGACGCGAACCTCATTCGTCTGACACGCTCGGGAGAACCGAACCTGTTCGTCTACAAGCACGACATCAAATATCTGTACGAAATGCCACAGAAGGCCTGATCGGGACCGGCGACGTGTCCTATCTCGAAACCAGTATCGAAATCGCCCGGGAAGCCGGGGCGCTGCTCGCCTCGTACTTCGCCAAGCATATTCCATTTGAGCTGAAGGGTGAGTTCGATCTTGTGACTGCGGCCGATCGCGCATCCGAAAAACTCGTTGTCGAGCGCCTGCAGGCGGCTTTCCCAGGGCACTCCATTGTTGCCGAGGAGGGGACAGACCGGCAAGGCTCGTCTGAGTTCCGCTGGTACGTGGATCCGCTCGACGGCACGACGAATTTTGCGCATGGCTTCCCCGTGTACAACGTGACAATGGCTTTGGAACGCGCGGGGGAATTGATTGCGGGTGTGATTTTCGATCCTACCCGGGACGAGATGTTCACGGCCGAACTGGGGGGCGGGGCATTTCTCAATGGCGAGAGGATTCGAGTGTCCGCTGCCAAACGGGTCGAGGACGCGCTGGTGGCCACGGGTTTTCCGAGCCGCAAACGGCATCAGAACGTCAACGTTCATTTCTACTATCAACTCGCGATGATCTCGCATGGCGTGAGGCGGGCGGGATCGGCGGCGCTCGACCTCGCTTATGTCGCGTGCGGACGGCTGGACGGTTTTTGGGAGTTTGGGCTTAATCCTTGGGATATGGCGGCGGGCGTTCTCCTTGTGAACGAGGCAGGGGGCGCCTGCTCCGATATGCACGGCGGGCCGGTCCGGGTGAGGGGGCCGCACCTGTTGACGGACAATGGCGCTGTTCATCGGGAATTGCTCGAGATTTTTGGGGAAGTATTTGAGGGGCAGTACCGGTTCCCGATGCCGGAAATTAAGCCGGCAGGACGTCCGCTTTAAATTTCCAACTCAGATAAACGCCGATAGTAATATTATTCGGTAGCCGCATGGGCTTTTCCGAGCCCCTGGCGCGCCTCTTCGTATTCTCGTCGCAGCCTTTGGCAAAGGTCGGCCGCTGAGGGCACATCGGCGATATCGCCGACGCCTTGTCCCGCCGACCATACATCCTTCCACGCTTTGGCTTCCCGGTCAGTGCCGAAATCCATGTGGCCGGCTTCCGGAAGATGGTCGGGATCCGCCCCCGCGGCCACAATGCTGGCCTTAAGAAAATTGGCATGCACGCCGCTGATCGCCGGGGTATATACGATGTCCCTGGCAGCCGAACTCAGAATCATCTGCTTATAAGCATCAGGCGCGAGACTCTCACGCGTTGCGATGAAGCGGGTTCCCAGGTACGCGAGGTCGGCGCCGAGAAGTTCCGCCGCTGCTATATGCCGACCATTGGTAATGCATCCCGACAGGATCACCGTTTTTGAGAACCATTGCCGGATTTCGCCCAGAAACGCAAAGGGATTCAAGGTTCCTGCGTGTCCGCCGGCTCCCGCGCACACGGCTATGAGTCCGTCCACGCCGGCGTCGGCTGCTTTCCTTGCATGATGCAGGTGGATGACGTCGTGAAACACTATGCCGCCGTAGGAATGTATGGCGTCCACGACCTCGCGGACGGCCCCTAACGACGTGATGACCAGTGGAACGCGATGCTCCACGGTTATGCGGAGATCCGGCTCGACGCGCTTATTGGTCTTGTGGACGATGAGATTGACGCCGAAGGGAGCTGCGGGCGATCCCTGCAAGCGCTCCTCGATTTCATCCAGCCACGCGGCGTAACCCTCGCTGGTGCGTTGATTCAGGGCAGGGAAGGTGCCTATTATGCCGGCTTTCGACGACTCGACCACGAGGTCCGGGCCGGAGACCAGAAACATCGGCGCCGCGATGGCTGGTACCCGCAGACGGTTTTCCCAGGCTTGAGGAATTGGCATCTAGGAGTTCACCCACTCGATACGGTATTCCTCAATCACGGGATTCGCAAGCACCTCGTGAGCGATCTGCTCGATTTCCGTGTGCGCCTTCTCGCGGTCGGTGCCGGGTTCTAACGCGATCTCGAAGAACTTACCCTGCCGCACGGCGGCGATCGACGCATGCCCCAGTCCCACCAGCGCGGAACGGATCGTCTGACCCTGCGGGTCGAGGACGCTTGGCTTCATCGAAACGTAGACGCGAACAGTCATGGCACTCATTGTAACGACTGTGTCTTTCCGCGCGAGCATCCTATTCTGGAAGGATGCCCCATTTCATCGAGGTGTCTCACCCCATCGAGCCGGGAATGACGACCTACCCCGATTTGCCAGAACCGTACGCCGAAGTGCTGGTGGATTATGAGATGTCGCGCTCGCACTACCAAAACCAGGCCGAATTTCTGATTGCCTCGCTGCATCTTTGCGGAAACACCGGAACGTATGTAGACTCACCGCTCCATCGGTTTCCTGGCGCGACTGACCTGGCTGGACTGCCGCTCGATCGACTGGCCCACCTTCCCGCCGTGTGCGTGGACGCAACCGGGCAGGAGGGACGCAATATCGGACCGGAGCTCTTCCGGGGCAGCAATTTGCGCAATCGCGCCGTTCTGATCCGGTCGGACTGGTCGGTTCACTGGAGGACTCCCCACTATTTCGATTCGCATCCCTTTCTCACTGCCGAGGCCTGCGATCTGCTGTTAGAGAATGGTGTCCTTTTTGTCGGCATCGACTCATTGAATATCGACGATATCCAGGATCCCACCCGCCCGGCTCACACCAAGCTGCTGGGCGCCGGCATACCGATTTGTGAGCATATGACAAATCTGGCCGCGGTGCCACACGAAGGCGGATTCCTGCACGCGGTGCCGATTGCGTGGAAGGGCGGCGCGTCCTTTCCGGTACGCGCCTATGTAATCGACCGCTTATGAGACCAGGTCAGCCGCGGCGCGAGTAGCGGCCTCCGTGGCCGAGGCCACCAAGGTCGACCAGCACTGCCAGCAGCAGCCAGAGCAGGTTAATGCCTGCGGTCGGCATGCCGTTGTTGAGTTCCCAGGCATACACAATTGTGGTTACTGGCAGAATGATGAACCCGATGAGGGGCATCAGCATCCGGTGGTGAAAGGCGCGCTCTAAGTAGTTTGTGAAGAGCCACATCAAGACCAGGACGACTCGAGGGAACATCACAATAACGATCAACAATATGCAAGGCATAAGTTAGCGGGGCCGGACTGCAGTCTTAGCTTACCAGCCTTCTCTTAGACGCCTTGCGCGGCATCCCGTTAAGGTAGATTGTTGGCAACCCAGCCGGTGTTTCCCTTATTCCTGATCTACGGAATTGAGTCGAGTAATGTTCGAGAGCCTTCCAGTATGAACGAGACACCGCTCAATCCCGACGCGCGCGATCAAACGGCGGTCCACTGTTATCTATCTACCATTCTTGCTACCGCTGAATGCCTGGTACGGCTTTGCCCCGACTTAGGTATTCCGTATCAGAATCGTTGGCGTCGTTTGCCGCAGCGGATCGGCTTTGACCCGTCATCGCAATCCATTGAGCGGAGCGAGCACATGTTCCGGTCTGACTTGGAGCGATTCTCTGAGTGGGCGGGCAAGTATTTCAACGATGGCGTCAATGTTGTACGCAACATCGGAACCGAGGGCGGGCAATCCTTCGAGCGCGCCATTGAAGAGACAGAATCTCACGCAGCGCTTCTCGATACGCTGGCGAATTCCTTGGAAGAGGCAGCGGATCTCGACGCTCCGATGGAGGTGCGCGACGCCTTAGGTCTTCAGTCAGAAGGGTTACGGAAGGCCGCGCGCCAGATGCGAAATCGGCTGCTCCCTTCGTTGCTGGGTCTGGCGGACCTGGTGCGGGAATGCCGGCGGGTGGTGAAGCAGACCGAGCAGGACGCGATTCTCGACGCGACCACGGGATTTTTGAACGGCCGTGGTTTTCGGTACGAGTTAAAGTCACGGTACGAAGCGTCGAAACACTGCTGTGTCCTGTTGATCGAGTGCGCCGCAACGTTCGCAAATGGGCAACCGTGCACGGATAGCGATTACCGCATTATTGCGGCTGACCTTGCTGAGCGGATTGGTGACCAATTCAGACCTTGGGATTGCGCGGGACGCATTGGGCCGAGCCGTTTTGGCGTCATTTTCGAAGCCGACTTTTCCGTGGCTAAAGATCGTGTGAATCAGATTGCGCGAAGTATCACAGGCACCTATTCAGGTGGCATCTCCGTTCGGGCCACGATCGAAGTGATGGAAGCGTCGGATACAGACGCTCTCCTGACTATCCTCAACGCAATCGATCAATTGGCGCTCGCCGCATAGCTGGTTATTGGCTCTATCCTGACATGGTACAGACTGTGGCGCGGCTGTTTACGCCGCTGGCTGAAGGTCAATATCCCGCTTAGTCTTCGGCGGGAGGCTGTGGAAGGGTGCAGCAGGTGGTTTCGCCTGCCTTTGGAGCTCGCCGCGCGAACGGCCTGTGCCAACCTGCCACAGGCTAACAGCCTGCATTACAGGCCTCATCAAAATCGTTAGACGCGAAGAGTCAGCAGGAGTGGTACATGCCGCGTACTTGAAGGGCAGACGCCCCGCCTGCCCTCCATGCGCGCGCCACTATGTGCGCCGGAAAAAGCCCCGTGCGAACTCGGGTTTGAGTTCGACAGCCGAAATCCATGATGCCGTAGCATCCTCACGGCTTCCGGAGTCGGAGAGTGCGTGTCCCAGATTGAGCAGCGCTTCGGGGAAATCGGGTTGCAGGTCGAGGGCTTGTCGATAGTAATCCACAGCCTGCTTCGCATTATTGAGATTGTGTGAGAGGACCCCGCAGTTGTAGAAGATCTCAGCATCGGGTTCCCCAAGTTCGAGGAGTTTTTGATGCAGCGCCAGAGCCTCTTCATGACGGCCCACGGCAAGTGTCACGGTTGCTAAACCGCGCAGGCACTCCATGTGTTCCGGCTCGCGTTCGAGCAAGCGTAAGAGCACGGCCTCGGAGCGTTCATATTGCTCGGCTTTGTACAGAGCTAGCGCCAGGTCGACCTCGGCGTCGGGCCAGTCGGCCTTAAGGCTCAGCGCTCGTTCATAGCTCGAAATCGCATCGTCCCACCGTCCGCGTTTGAATTGCAGATATCCGAGGCGGAACCAAACTTGTCGTTTCTCCGAATCGCGCCCGCAGAATGCCCGGCAAACCTTCTCGCCGGCCTCGAGATTTCCGAGAGCTTCCAGAATCTGCGCCAGGCTTAACGTGAAATCTTCTCGCTCCGGCCACCTTACGACGGCTTCCTCATAAGAGATTCGCGCCCGGGCCAATTCACCGGATTTCCATAGCGCGCCACCCAGATAGCTGCGTGCGTGAATTGAGTCCGGACGCATTTGGCAGGCTTTGATGAACGCGCGCACCGCATCCGGAAGCATGCCCCGGCGTTCGCAGGCTACTCCGAGATTCAGCCAGTGGGCGACCTGATCGGGCGCCAATTCAACGAGCCGTGAATACTGCTGCCATGCTCCATGGAAATCGCCTTCGTTGAAGGCCGCGATCCCAATGCCTTCGACGGCCAGCACGGCCCCCGGCTGTAATGCGATCAACTGCTCTGAGTATTTGCGGACAACTTCGTATTTCTTCTGTTGCAGGCCTAGGGTAATGAGGTTCATCAGGGCCTCAATACAATTCGGATCCTGCTCCTCGATGATCTGGCGATAGAGGGCGAACGCCTGGTCGAACTCCCACTGTATGTGGAAGATAACTGCCTTCGAGAAGAGCGCTGCCTTGTACGATGGGTCCATCGCGAGACACTCATCGACATGCTCAAAGGCTTCCGTGTACTGCTTCAGCTTGAGGTGACAGATGGACCGCGCCAGGGGGGTCTCGATCCAGTCTGACCTCAGACTGGCTGCCTTATCGAAACGCTCCAAAGCTTCCGCGGTGCGGCCGAGCTTATAAAGATTGAAGCCCCACTGAAACCATGCTTCGGCCACTGCAGGGCTTTGCTGCGTCAGTTCCCCGTAGGTTTCGGCTGCGGCGCCATGTTGCCCCAATTCGGTCTGAACATAGCCGAGAGCAGCCAACAGATCGGGTGTCTTGCATTGCTCGGCAGCGGCCAGCAATATGCGCAGCGATTCCGACCCCTCGCCGCGCAGATAGTGAACGACGGCTCGTGCCAATGGCTCGGTGTCAAGCTCTCGAGTCGTCGCCGGTGGAACTGGTTGATCTGTTTCCCTCTGTTGAGACTGTGCTGCCGGAAATTGACCAGCTCCATTCTCGATATCGGGTATAACTACCGTGGCGCTTACCGTACCCGTTGTGATCTCGTGCATGTTCCTGTACTCCTCGATACCGTCAGGAAGCGCCTCAAACCAGGCGCCCTGGCGGCTGAGAATCTGTTATTACGAATTTTGATACTGCTGGTTTATTCGTACTATCGGTTTGGAAGGAATAAAACCTTAGCTCCAAGCTATAGGGTGGTTGCTAGGCTCGCGGAAGAGGCTGTAAATCGAATTGCACTTTTAGCTTTGGCCCGATGAGATGGGGAGCCTGTTGCGCTGGCTCCAACTGCCGCTCCTTTGCAAGATGGGCGGCCGATTCAGCCGGTAATACCTCTGCTGGAATATGAGGAACTTCTGAAGTGCCCGGCTGAAAATCGGCACTTGGGTGAAATTCATTTTGTTCCGGTTGATGTGGTTCGTCGATGGGCTGGCGCCACCCACCCAAAATGAACTCTCGATCGAGTTCGCAACGGCGCAATGTAAGCAACTCGCGCGTCCATATACGGCGCAAATTGGCAATGGACTGCAATTCCGTCTGCAGCAGATCGTTTTCTTCACGCCGGATTTTCCAAAATTCTCGCTCTTCGGAGCGGACGATACTCACCGGCACGTCGACAACATCGAGTTTCGTGTACGGCGTGAGCGCAGTGTCGCCAATCAGTATTTTTCGAGGCTCGGGTTCAATCGAGGGCGGCAGGACTTTAAGAATGACTGAGCCGTCGGCTTCATCACGAATGCCCCTGACGCCCGAGGGCTGCTCTTTCGGCGGTTCGATTTCTCTATCCTGACGATCCACCCATTCCGGCAGGCCCGGCAGCGAGGGACAAGGCAGGAGCTGCCCAAGTGAAACGGCCGGTTCGACGGCGTGTCTGGTTCTAATCACTGGATCTGCTCCTGGCGGAATTCTCGATGCTTCGATCTATAAATCGGCAGTTATCCAGTTTTCGACAGGGAGGAGTAGTTGGCACCGAAACCGTGCCGTTTCGGGTCAGTCCAAAGGCAGGCTGAATGCCTGCTCCACCCTTCCACATCCTCTGAATCGTCGCTTGACGCGAAGAATCAGAGCCTGTGTAATCCATGAAACATCAATAGCTTGTGAGCCCCGATAGGGCTGGCGTTCAAACCACGATCGAGATTAGTTGCCGCCGGAGGCGTCAGCCGGGCGAACGGTCGGATACTTGATGCCCAACTGGTCGAGATACGTGTCGTACTTGGACGGATCATAATAATACTTCTTCATCTCAGGACGGTACTGCTCCATGATCTTGGTGTTGAGCCAGATCGCGGGCTTGTCCCCAGGACGAATGAAGGTCTTGTACTTCACGTCCTTGTTTTGCACGTTGCGGAAGTAATCCCAGGCCTTGTCGACCAGATCAGGGTGCAGCAGGATGTCGAGTATCGTCATCGCCTGCACCTTCGCGCCGGCAACCACGCCTTTGTGAGCAATCGGGGTGGCCATCGAAATGGCGTTCGCCCAATTATGTCCCGGTCCGCCCGGGATGTTGGACGGGTAGCGCAGGGTCACCGTGGGAACGTTCCATGAGATATCGCCAATATCGTCCGATCCACCGCCGGTTGGGCCAATGTTCATTCCTTCTTCGCCTTCGCCCTGAGTCTGGACACGCGGCGGCCGCAGCTCATTTACCTTCGTGGCGAGGCCTTGCACCTTGACCTTGAGCTCCTTTTGCAGCGCCTTTGCAAGGGTCTGGTCTGCCTCGGACCATTGCGGCAAGCCAACCTTCTTGATGTTCTCGTACATCGCCTCCGCGATCGGCTTATTGAAATAGCCCGGCCATGCGCTGCCCAACAGGCGCGAAGTATATGCCGTGTCGGTCATGAGCGTGGCCGCCTTGGCCATGTTGTCGCCGATGCGCCACATGTCCATGATGTGGTCGTAGTCGGCTTCGCGGAAGTAATACCAGACGCTGGCATCCGGTGGGACGACATTAGGCTGGTCGCCGCCGTTCGTAATCACGTAGTGAGACCGTTGCGCCAGGCGCAGATGCTCGCGGCGGAAATTCCAGCCCACATCCATCAGCTCGACCGCATCTAACGCGCTGCGGCCACGCCAGGGAGCTCCTGCGGCATGGGCACTCTCGCCTTTGAACATGTACTCGACCGAGACGAGTCCGTTGCCAGGAGTTTGACCGTAGGACACGCCGAGGTTGCTCGCGACATGGGCAAACAGACAAATGTCGACATCCTTAAACATCCCGGCCTGGATGTAATAGGCCTTGGAGCCAAGTTCCTCTTCGGCAACGCCTGGCCATACGCGGAGGGTACCCTTCAGATGCTCACGCTCCATGACCTTCTTCACCGCCAGGGCGGCGAGGATATTCAGCGGCACGCCGGAGTTGTGACCTTCACCATGTCCCGGCGCGCCGTCGATCATCGGCTCGTGCCAGGCGACGGCGGGCTTCTGGGAGGCGCGCGGAATGTCGTCGATATCGGAACCCAGCGAGATTACCGGTTTCCCTTCTCCCCAGGACGCTACCCATGATGTCGGGATTCCGGCAATGTCACGTTCGATTTTGAAGCCTTCTTTCTCCAGGATTCCAGTCAGGTATTTGGAGGTTTCAAATTCCTGGAATCCCAACTCTCCGAAGCTGAAGACGCTGTCCACCATGACCTGCGCCTGCTTCTTCATTCCATCAATCTGGCCGGCCAGATCGGCCTTTATCGCCGCTTCCTTCTCAGGTGACACCTTGGACGGCTGCGCCACCAGGCAGCCGGCGGCGAACAGCAGGGCTAAAGAGCATTTCCGCATGAAGCTTAGTATACTCGCGCCGGGATAGTTGTCCTCGCTATCCTGGAATTGTGCTACGCAGCGTTTTGCTGTACTTGTCTCGCAACAAGACACTTCGCCGCTGGGTTGAAACATCTCCGACCGCCGATCGCCTGACATCGCGATTCGTGGCCGGTCATACGATCGATCAGGAACTGGCCACCATCCAACGTCTCGACAAAGAGTCGACACTCGCAACTGTCGATTACCTGGGCGAGAACGTAACGTCATTGAGTGAAGCCGAAAGCACGCGCGACACTTATATGCGCATTCTCGACCGCGTCGCGGACCTGAATGTCGGCGCCACGATTTCGATCAAATTAACCCAATTCGGCCTGGATTTATCAACAGAGGCCTGCCAGGCGAATGTTGAACCGCTGGTCGCGAGGGCGAAGGAGATCGGCTCGGCGGTCGAGATCGATATGGAATCGCACGAATATGTGGATCGCACGCTGGCCATCGCGCTGGCCATGCATCGGCGCTATGGATGCGTTCGGTCTGTAATCCAGGCGTATCTGTATCGTAGTGAAAAAGACATCGAAAACTTGAACACACAGGGACTGCCCATCCGTTTGTGTAAGGGAGCATACCGCGAGCCCGCCAGCGTGGCGTTTCAAAAAAAGCCTGAAGTTGATGCCAGTTACGTCCGATTAATGCATCAGTTGTTCGAGCATGGATCGCGTCCGGCTTTCGCGACCCATGACGAGAAGCTTGTCCGGGAAGCATTGAGCAAGTTGAAGGCGGGCGGACACGGCTCGAATGGTTTCGAGTTTCAGATGTTGTATGGAATCAGAAGGGATTTGCAGCGCACCATCGTCGATCAGGGTTTTCGTTTGCGACTTTACGTACCCTACGGCGACGCCTGGTATCCCTACTTTATGCGGCGGCTTGCGGAGCGTCCAGCGAACCTGATGTTCCTGGCGCGCAACCTGGTTCGCAAGTAAGTGGTTACACCTTGTCACGGCGCGGTACTAATAGTATTAGGAACCGGTAAGGGAGTGATGGAGTCCAACACGTTATGAAGTACTGGGGCTGGCTTGCAGCGAAGCTCGTAGTCGTCGGTGCAATTATTGTTGGTGGCCGCGCGGCCATTCAGGCGATAGTGCCACGGTCGACCGAGATCCTCTATAGCAAACTGGACCCATTTGCTCATGATCTGCGCTACACCGCGGCCATGATGGTGTTCTTCCTGTTCTGCTACTCGCTGCTATATCTGACTTTTTGGGACCAGAAGCGACGCTGCCGGACCTGTCTGCGGCGGTTGCGCATGCCGATTGCGCGTGGCGCCTGGTCCAATATGCTTTTGTTCGGCCAGCCGCGCACCGAGTACATCTGCCTCTATGGGCATGGTACGCTTCGAGTTCCGGAGGTTGACCTGACCGGCTCCAAGCAGCCCGACTGGCAACCGCACGATGCGGACATATGGAAGGAACTGGAAGCGCTGGAGAGCGCGCAGAAGTAAGCCCTAAAGTCGAAAAGTGGCGCATCCTCGCTGGGGTGGCCGTGCTGGTTGCCCTGGCGTTTATGGGAATCCTTCTCCTACCCCCCTATTTGCAGAACTGGAAATTCCAGCAGTACGTCAGCACGGTTGCGCACGATCCTGCCAGCCGGAATCGTCCCGACGACCTGATTCGCGCTTTGGTTTTGGATAAGGCTGGAGAGCTGGGCGTGCCGGTCCACGTTGCCGACGTTCGGGTATCGCGGCCCAACGGGGGCGTCAAAGTCGAGGTTCTGTACGTGGTCCGGGTGGATTTACCTATCTACACAGTGGATCTGCACTTCCGGCCGAGTGCCGGCTAAAAGAAGCATGCCAACGATCTGTGCCGGATAGGCGCAACGGCACCTTGCCTTCAGCTAGGATTGGGTGAATTGACCCAGTTCCATCGACCATTCCAGCCAGTCGTCCCCAAACAACTCGGCCGGATGCTGGGCCCGTTCCGAACCGTTTCCGCACCGCATGTCATCTGCCGGACACAACTTATCGCATCCCCAGCAGATTCGTTCCGGGTGTTTCGGGTGCAGAGGGAATTTAACGGCTTCGGGTTCCATCCGCTTGTCTACGGGCAAGTGGGATGCCAGTTACTCGGCCCAATAGGCCTGCCGCCAGCGGACGCGAACGCTGGCGTGATTCAAAACTTCGACATCGATCTTGTGTAACCCCGGTTCCGGCGAGCGCGGCCGGAAGCTCAGGATGTACTGGCTGTGAACCTCCTCCGCCAGCTTTTCGATCGCAGTTTCGAGCGAATGGCGTGTCAGGAATCCGAACTCGGCGCCCCCGGTGGACTGAGCCAGCGTTCGGACGGTATTCGTGGTACCCAGCCGGGCTGGCTCCGTGAAAATGGCTGACAGATTGGGAGCAGGTGGCGGAGGAAGTTCCGTTTGCTTGACCGTAAACGGCGTGGCCCAGGCCGAGTATCTCGCGGCGTAGATGGCGACCCCAGCCTCTTCGACCGCATGGAGCGCGGCGTCGAGTTTCGTCTTGCTACCCCGGTCGCGGCTCTCAGAGACGATGAGCACTACCTTTCGTCCCTGGCGGGTGCGCATCGCCCTGGTAGCCTCCACCAAAGCATCCAGCATACGGCCCTTCTTCTGCTCGCCGGGCTGAATTTCGCCCAGTGCCCGGGTTATGGCTTCGGGATCGTTGGTGAATTCCTGGCGCCACAAAATTTCATCGTCGAAAGACAGGACGGCGGCTTCACCGCTGTCGCCTATGATGAGAGGCTGGATCAGGCTTCCAATCCTCCGCACCTTCGTCAGCGCGGCTGCGGAGATGTCGTTCGATTGGACGGCAATAATCAGTGAAATCGGCGCAACACCTGTGCCCGCCGGATCTACGGTGATCTCCTGCGCGGAATTATTGTCCAGCAGCTTGAAATCGGCGGTGCCCAGGCCGTCGACCGGCCGTCCCTTTTCGTTCAGCACCGTTACCGGTACCAAAACAACGCGGGATTCGGTATGGAATCGGTTGTCCTGTGCCACGAGCATTGGCACAATGAGCGCCAGTGCCGGTACGATTCGCCTCAGCTTGACCACCTCCGCTTCGAACTATTGCACCACACGTTCCAAACATTGAGCGTGAAGAGGGCTAGCGAAGCGATCGGGGCAATGGAGGTCCAAAAATAGAGTGTGAAGGGCGACGCGGCTGTCCAGCCCGCATGCCCCTGGTAATAGCGAGTCAGGACCGCGACGGGGACGGGATACAACAATGCGGCGCACACGATAGCGAATGCGGTCAGCAGCCATTTGCGATGAACGATAGCGGCATGGATCACGAGTGCCAATCCCGGATATTGCAGCAATTCGTAGTGCGTCCAACAGACCGGTGAAGCCGCCAGGCTTAACGACGTCAGGCCGGCAAGCGCCCACGGCATTTGCTCCGCGCGCAGGCGTCCACCGCATGCCAGCGCCAGGGCGACGGCTCCAATCGCGAACGTTGCCGCCGCGGTGACCAGGGAAATTATCCGCCGTGTAGCGTCCAGATGCAGATTTGCCCCGGAGTTGCCAAACTCCCAGTCGTGCGGCACATGATCGGAATCGCGGGGCGGATCCAGCGCGCGCAGTACCACCGACGGAACCGACCAACTCAGCACAGCCGGAGTGCCCATCCAGTAATTTCCGCTGACAGGCGTGCGCGCTCCGCTGAAGAAGGAAACAATCGCAATCCAGGGAATCGCGACAAGCACTAGGACCGCTACTGCAAAGCTGCTGAGCGCGCGCATGTCGCGGCGCAGCGCCAGCGCGACGGCCAAAGCCCCGGGGACATATTTCAGACTGAAACCAGCGCCGATCGAGAGTCCCTGAGCTGTACTTCCACAGCTATATGCGATGGCGAGCAATAGCACGAGCAGAGGAGTGATCTGTCCCAAGGCCACGCTCTCCGAAGCCGCTCCTCCGAGTGCCCACATCGCGGCCACGGTCAAGGCCGCCGTCCACCCGCGACCCAAGCTCCGCCAGACGATGATCGCGGCGCTGATCAGGCAGGCTTGCGAGATCAGGAACCAGGACCAGCGAGCGGCCACATAACTCAGCAATGCGAAAGGCGCCGACAGAAACGCCACGGCAGGCGGATACAGGAACTCCGGATCGTCGAAGGGGCTCTTCAAATGAAGAATCGCCTCGCCGGCCCGGTAGTAGTGTACGAAGTCGCTGATGGAGGCAAGGCTGCTGATTGGCCCGAGCACATTGGCTACGACATACCAGGCTCCCAACAGGCCGAGCAAAAGAACCCGCGCCGTCCGATGGATCAAAGTGCTACTTTATCGCACCGCCCGGACGCTAGAATGAGAAGCAAATGTCCAGAGAGTTTCTCTCGATTTTGCTAGCCGGTCTGTCCATGGCGTTTGGACAGACTGCGTCGGCTCCCAAACCGATCAAAATTCCCATCCAGCAATTCAAACTCGCGAACGGCTTGCAGGTTGTGCTCTCGGAAGATCATTCCGCCCCTACCTATTCTTTGTGCATTACATACAATACCGGGTCACACAACGAACGCGAGGGCCGGACCGGGTTCGCGCACCTGTTTGAACACATGATGTTTCAAGGTTCGCAGAACGTCGGCAAGGGCGAGCACATGATCCTGGTGCAAAACAACGGCGGCAGCATGAACGGCACCACCACCGAAGACCGGACCAATTATTTCGAGATGTTTCCCGCGAACCAGCTTGATCTGGGGCTGTTCCTCGAAGCGGACCGCATGCGATCGCTTGTGATCAACCAGGCAAATCTCGACAATCAGCGCAACGCAGTTCAGGAAGAGCGGCGCCTGGGCGTCGATAACGAACCGTACGGAGCAACATTCGAGGCGATGGAAGACACCGTCTACGACAATTTTGCCAACAAGCACTCGGTCATTGGTTCGATGCAGGATTTGAATGCCGCGACAGTCAAGGATGTACAGGATTTCTTCCGTGTCTACTACGCCCCGAATAATGCTGTCCTGGCACTGGTCGGAGACTTCAAGCCCGACGAGGCGATGGCAAAGATCAAAAAGTATTTTGGTGAGATCTCCTCCCAATCCGCGCCTCCCGTGCCCGACCTGAGTGAACCGGCGCAGAAAGGGGAGCGTCGCCGGATGTTTGAAGACGGGTTTGCGCGCACACCCCGACTTGATATTTTGTACAAGATTCCGCCTGGAAATACTCCCGATTGGTACGCCTTGAGCGTTCTGGGGAGTGTGCTGGGTTCAAGCCAGTCGTCTCGACTCTATCAAGTACTCGTCAAAGAAAAGGAGCTGGCGATCAGCGCGGATGCGTTCACGGAGGAGCATCGTGGACCTTCGATTTTCGGAATTGACGTGTTGGCGCGGCCGGGCAACGATCTTGCCGAGGTCGAGAAAACGGTCTACGCCGAAATCAACCGGATTCAAAATGAGCCGATCGCCGACTGGGAGCTGGATAAGATACGCATCTCCGCACGGCGCAGCGCTGCACTGCAAATGCAATCGTCGCTCTTTCGGTCGATCCTGATCGGACAAATGACAGTCTTTTACGACGATCCCAACCTCATCAACACCAGGCCGCAGAGAATACAAGCCGTAACGAAGCAGGATCTGCAGCGGGTTGCCAAAGCGTTTTTGACGCAAGACAACCGTAGCGTGCTGACAACCGTACCCAAGCCGAAAACGGCCAAGGGTGCAGGTGAATGAGGAGGCGGCCATGATCAGGACAACACATTGCATTGCGATTTGCGCGGCAGCCGCCACGGCGCTGGCGCAAGCCCCGCAGGCAGCGCAGGGCAGCGATAAGGCGATCCCGCTCAGTAAAGTCGAGCGCAAGAACAAGGCGCCTGTATCGAGCGATATCCTTCGCGTGAAGCTTCCCAAGCCGGTGGAGCTGAAGCTGGGTGACGGATTGACAGTCATGGTGCTCGAGGATCACCGGCTTCCGAACGTTACCGTCCGGTTGAGCATCCAAGGCGCCGGCGGGCTCTATGAACCTGCGGATTCGCGCGGACTGGCCGGGCTGACGGCGCAAATGCTCAGGGAAGGTATAGCGGCACGTTCCAGCAAACAGATTGCCGAGGAACTCGATCGCCTGGGAGCTTCGTTGTCGGTAACCGCGCCGTTGGGCTCTGCAAACGCGGTGATGACGGTGTCGGGCCTCAGCGATAACATGCCGCAATGGCTGGCGCTGGCCGCAGACGTCTTGATTCGTCCATCGTTTCCGGAAAGTGAGCTTAACAAGCTGAAGCAGCGCGAGAAGGCGCAGTTGATGCAGGCCCGCTCGTCGCCGGGTTTCCTGGCGCGCGAGCAATTCAATAAGGCCGTATATGGCGAACACCCTGCCGCCGTCACTTCGCCCGCGCCGGAATCCCTCGATGCGATTACCCGGGAGATGCTGGTGAAGTGGCATCAGGAGCACTATGTCCCGCAGAACGCCATTCTCGGTATTGCCGGCGACGTCCGCGCGGCCGATTTGCAGGCCCTCTTAGCGAGCATGCCGCCCTGGGAGCAAACCAGCGCTAAGGTAGCCGCGCTTCCTTCCACCAAGCCGGCGAATGGCAAGAGAATATACATTGTTGATCGGCCGGGCTCGGTACAAACCAATCTCTACGCGGGAAATATCGCTGTGTCGAGGACGGATCCGGACTACGTAGCGATGGTCTTGATGAACCGTATTGTCGGGGCGGGTTCGGCCTCACGCCTGTTTTTGAATTTGCGCGAAAACAAGGGCTACACATATGGCGCGTACAGCTCGTTAAGCGCGCTGAAGTTTGCAGGGCCGTGGGTAGCTTTCGTCGATATGCGCACGGACGTGACCGAGGGCGCCGCAACGGAGCTCATGAAGGAACTGAATCGAATTCGCGATGAACAGGTTCCTGAGTCGGAGCTGGAAGACGCCAAGCGGTCGATCGTGGCATCGTTTGCGCTTTCTCTCGAACAGCCGTCGCAGTTGCTGGACTACGCGATAACACAGAAAGAGTACGGGCTGCCGGCCGACTACTGGGACACCTATCCCACCAAGGTGATGCAACTGACAGCCGAACAGGTGCAGCGTGTGGCGCGCAAATATGTTGATCCGGCTAACATCCAGGTCGTTGCGGTTGGGGACGCGTCGAAGATCAAAGCTGCGCTCGAAAAAATGGGGCCGGTCGAGGTTTTCGACGCATTGGGCAAGCCGGTCCCGAAGACAGAGTAAAAACGGATGTCAGGTTATCGCATCGAAAGGGACACCATGGGCGAAATGCGTGTCCCTGACGATGCTCTCTACGGCGCCCAGACCCAGCGGGCGGTGGAAAATTTCCGAATCAGCGGGTTGCGCTTTCCCCGTGCTTTCATTCGCGCGCTGGGTCTCATTAAGGCGTCGGCGGCGAAGGTGAATGGCGAGCCCACCATTCAAAAAGCCGCCGAAGATGTTGCCGAAGGGAAGTATGACGATCACTTTGTGGTCGATATCTTCCAGACCGGCAGTGGCACATCGACTAATATGAACGCCAACGAGGTGATCGGCCACCTCGCCAAAGCGCACCCCAACGATCAAGTCAATCGGGGGCAATCGAGTAACGACGTCATTCCCTCGGCCATGCACGTGGCTGCCTCGATGCAGATCCATGAGGAGCTTTTTCCGGCTATGGAGGGGTTGGCCCGGTCGTTAGCGGCCAAGGCCGAAACCTTCAACGATGTCGTCAAAATCGGGCGCACCCATCTTCAAGATGCCGTGCCGATGCTGCTGGGGCAGGAATTCAGCGGTTATGCCGCACAGGTGGAGAAGTGCCGGGAGCGCGTCCGAATTGCGCTCGATGGAACATATGAGTTGGCACTCGGCGGAACCGCGGTGGGTACGGGGCTGAACGCGATCCCAGGATTCGCCGCCGCGACCATCAAGGACCTGGCAGCCAGGACCGGTTTGCCATTCCGCGAAGCGGCCAATCACTTTGAAGCGCAGGCGGCCAAAGACGCGATCTGTTTCCTCAGCGGCGCGCTCAAGACGTATGCCGTGGCGCTGACAAAGATCGCGAACGACATCCGATGGCTGGGCTCGGGCCCACGCTGTGGGATCGGCGAACTCAAAGTTCCCGAAACGCAGCCGGGTTCGAGCATCATGCCGGGCAAGGTGAACCCCGTGATTGCCGAGAGCCTGCTCATGGTGTGTGCCCAGGTGATCGGATACGATGCGACGATCACAGCCTGTTGCGCGGCCGGGAACTTCGAACTGAATGTCATGATGCCGGTGATGGCGTACGATCTGCTCGAATCAATCCGCCTGCTGGCCGCTGTTTCGCGTAACTTCGACGAGCGCTGCATTCGCGGCCTGGACGCCGATCGCGAGCGCGCCGAGGGGTTCGTAGAGCAGTCGCTGGCCATGTGCACGGTGCTTGCGCCGGTCATCGGATACGAGAAGGCGGCAGCGATCGCGAAAGAGGCTTACCGTTCCGGCCGCACGGTCCGCGAAGTGGCACGCGAGCAAAGCGGGCTCGCGGAAGAAAAACTCAACGACCTGCTTGACCCAAGAAGTCAGACGGGCCGCACCAAAGCGTAGTACGCGCTACCTCGGGATGTTCCCGGTTATAGTATCGGGTCCGGCTCAGTCCAACTCCCATACATGAAACCGCTGTTCGATACTGAGGACTTCGCCTTTATTTCCAGCGACGATAACCTCCTGAGGGTGTGGTGTCGAAGCTGCGATAAAGAGGCTGGTGTTGTAATTCACGGTTCGCCAGTGACGCTGCAGGCGCTCTGCGACAACTGTGGAAAGAGCCACTCGTTCGTGGTGGCGAATGCGCGGCTTCTGAGCCGCAGCGCTCAAGCGGAATAACCGTGACATAAGAAACATGGTTTCGATGCTGGCCATCTTCGCGACGGGGGGCAGCAGTACACGCTATGGCGGACGGCACCGCAGCAATCCCTTTACGGAACTTCGGTAAGGCGGACATCAAAGTCTCGGCGCTCGCCATGGGAGGGCATCACATCGGGGATGCTCCCGACGAAAAAATCGCGCAGAGATTGATCGACCGTGCGGTGGATAGGGGAATCACTTTTTTCGATAACTGCTGGGAGTACCATCGCGGAAAGACCGAAGAATGGATGGGCCGGGCGCTGAAAGGCAAGCGCAACGGCGTCTTCCTGATGACAAAGGTCTGCACGCACGGGCGCGACCGGGTGCTTGCGATGCGTATGTTGGAGGAGTCGTTGAGGCGTCTCCAGACGGATCACCTGGACCTGTGGCAAGTGCACGGCGTGGTCTTCGAAAACGACCCCGACTTGTTCATTCGCCGAGACGGCGCGGCGGAGGCGCTCACCCAGGCGAAGAAGGACGGCAAAGTCCGGTTCGTTGGATTCAGCGGTCACAAGGACCCCGCGGTTCACATGAAAATGATCGGCACCGGCTTTCCTTTCGATGCCGTGCAGATGCCGCTGAACCCGTTCGACGCGAACTTCGACTTGAGCTTTGAACGTCTGGTGCTGCCGGAATTGAATCGCCGGGGCGTCGCGGTACTGGGCATGAAGCCGTTTTGCGGCACCGGTGAGCCGGTGAATAAGGGCATTCTCACAGCAGAAGAGGTGCTTCGATATGCGATGAGTCTCCCGGTGACGACTACGATTACGGGAATGGAAAAGGAAGAGGCGCTAGATCAGAATCTGAGAATTGCCCAGGGATTCAAGCCGCTCTCTGCCACGGAAATGCAGTCGCTGCGAGATCGCGTGCGATCGCAAGCGGGCGACGCGCGGTTTGAGCCATACAAAGTGTCGTTGAAGTTCGATAACCCGGAAGCACGCATGGCCCACGACTTCCCACTCGACATGAAGCAGAAGGAAGTGCAGGAGATGTTCGGGGCCGCGATGAACACCGGGAAGCCTTATCCGAAACTACAGGCGCAGTAATAGAGGCCTCATGGAACTCACCCGGCGGGCTTTTCTCGAAGCTACACTGGCTGCAACAGGAACTGGATATATGTCGGCGCAAGGCAACAGCCTACCCAAAAGGCCGCTTGGCAAGACGGGCCTGGAGGTGTCCATCCTGGGGATGGGTGGATATCATCTCGGAACGGTGGAGAAGCAGAGTGACGCAGATCGCCTTGTGCACCAGGCTATCGATGCGGGTATCAACTTTTTTGACAATGCCTGGGAATACCATTCAGGTCGCAGTGAGGATCTGTTGGGGAATGCCCTTAAGGGACGTCGGAACGATGTCATTCTGATGACCAAGGTTTGCTCGCACGGTCGGGACAAGAAGGTCGCCATGCAGCAATTGGAGGAGTCGTTGCGGCGGCTCCAGACCGACCATCTCGACGTCTGGCAGGTCCATGAAGTCGTGTACTGGAACGATCCCGACAAGATTTTCGCTCCCGGCGGGGCCATTGAAGCTTTGACCGAGGCCAAACAACAGGGGAAGGTGCGCTTCGTCGGTTTTACAGGGCACAAAGACCCGCGGATCCACCTGAAAATGCTTTCTCACAACTTTGCGTTCGACACCGTTCAGATGCCCTTGAATTGTTTCGACGCGACGTTCCGCAGTTTTGAACAGCAGGTATTGCCGGAGTTGCAGCGGAAGGGGATTGCGCCGCTCGGCATGAAGAGCTTCGGTGGCAGTGGTGAAATGCTGCGAAATGGCGCCGTCACTCCGCGCGAGGCGCTGTCGTATGCCATGAGCCTGCCTGTCGCTACGACCATCAGCGGCATGGACACGCCGGAGGTTTTAAATCAGAATCTGGAAATTGCTCGCGGTTTTCAGGCGCTTGATAAGGCTGCCATGCAGGCCTTGCGGGACCGTTGTCACGCTTATTCTGGTGACGGGCATCTGGAGCTTTACAAGATGACACTCAAGTACGACGGTCCGATCGGCAGAGAGCAGCATGAGTTTCCCACGGAAGAGCAGTTGCCTCTCTGAGTGCGGGTCTACGGACTTTGCCGGGAAGGGCCTCGAACTGTCGAGTTGAATCGGGTAGCGCAGGTTGGCCCGAGTTCACCGGGAATGCGCAGGCGAAACCGCTTGCGCCACCACCCTTTACTCTTCTTCGATGCTCTCGGCGGTCTCGCGGCTGACGAACTTGTTGAAGTTGCACTTTTGGCCGGCGGCCGTTGTGTCCTGGTAGAGCAAAGCTAACTCCTTTTTATCGAATTCCTGGAAGAAATCGTCCCAACTGATCTCCTGCAGGCTATCGGCCCCCGAATAGCCTGGAAAATCGAGGCGAATCATTCCCACATCGTTCTTCCCGCCGGTTCCCTTGACGCAGGCAGGATGGGCTCCACGATCCTCGGCCCAACGTCGAATCGTCTCATGATCTGTCGTTACGTGCGATTTCTTAGTTGTTGGGGTCGCCATGATATATCGCTCCCGAAAATAGGACGCCCGCACTCGTGTGCGCTGTCGCGCGTTACCGTTACCTCGCGTATCTCGCGCGCGTTTCTCCGCCAATCCTCACCAGTGATCGGCCAACCCCAGCGTTCATAAAGCAATGGACCATCGTGTGGTGGATGGTTGAAGTTGTAGCGTGGCGCGTCGCGGAAGAGCTCGTTTTCCACCGTAAACAGACTGATGACGTGTGTTTGAGTTAAGAAGCACGACAGCATCCTCGATTTGAGTTCGCGCTCTTCCGCCGAAAGTAGATCGACCTCAGTGGTGACATGATCGTCGGGTAGGAAATCGTCCCTCTGCATGCTGCCATCGGGTCCGGCATGATACAGCCGGTATTCACGGTGCTGAAAAGCATGGTTCAAACGGTCGCGCGCGATGGCCACCGCGAGTGCCGTCGAGTCATGATCCGGGTGCCCGCCCTCATACGCAGGTGAAAGCACTAATGTTGGCTGAAGCTCCTCGATGAGCGCCGTCGTCTTTTCCACAAGCTCCGGAAGGTGCCGATAGGTCTCTTTGTCCACGAAATCGAAGGCGTAGCATCGGTCTGGCGCGATTCCCGCGACCGCGAGAGCGAAATACAACTCATTACGTCGTGTATCCGCATAGGCCGCGCGTGAGGAAAAACCAGCGCCCCGAGCGTCGTCCATGTCACGAGGGCTTCCGTCAGTGATATGAAGTATCCTGACGGTCTCGCGATGATGGAAGAGCCATATGGCCGCGCCGATGCATTCGTCATCGGGATGCGGTGCAACGATCAGGTAGTTATCGGAGGCGCTCATATGCGTCCAGGTAGGCGGCTACCATTCGCTCGGAGTTGAAGTGCGTTCGAGCCGCCTCGCGGCAGTTCTCAGGTTTGATTTTGGTCACGCAACCCATAGCCTGCCCCATTTCGTACGCATCCGAGACGAGATAGCCGGTTTGGCCGTGCTCGATGATTTCGGGCAGGGCTCCAGATCGAAAAGCGACGACCGGCGTTCCGCAAGCCAGCGCCTCCATGGCTACCAGTGAGCTGGTTTCCGAGACCGTACTGGGTATGAGCAGGCACTTCGCCCGGCTGAGCAACGCCTTCTTACACCCGAATCCTACCGGTCCGATAAAGCGCCGGCGCTCATCCAGCCGCGGTTCAATCTCGTTCGTAAAGTACTCCTGATGCCATGCGTAATTGAAGACCTTGCCGGCAATGATCAGGTCGACATTGGCTTGCTTTGCAGCGATGATCGCGTGGTGAAAACCCTTTTCCGGACAGATTCGCCCCAAGGATAGGGCATAGCTCTCCTTCGGATATGACATCTCGAATCGCGAAACCTCGATGCCGTTTGCGATGGTTTGGATGAGCTCGGCGCTCCCCGGGCAGGTCTTGCGTTGCGATTCCGAAACGCAGTTCAAATATGTGCGCAGCCGCGGAAGGTTAAAGATGCTTTCAGGATAAAAAGACACCGGAAGGTGCAAGGTCGCCAAGACCGGCACATCCTCGTCGGGCAGGTACTCGTGGAATTCGAGGCAGTGCATGTGGATGATGTCCACGGAATACCTGTAAAGCGTGTCGCGAATCAGCGGGGCATATGCCGGCGCCCGGGTGGCGATGAGTGTTCCGGCGGTGACGGATCCCTCGGCGGCGACGACCAACGATTGATGCCCCCGCTTGGTGAGCGCGCGGTCCAGGATGCTGAGAACCTGCTCAGCGCCGCCGGCGGCATCCTCGCCGACCGGACAAAACGGAAACGCGACGCTAAGTACGGTCAGTGAGTTGTCAGCCAATCAACGACTCGACTGGTGTATCTGTCTCGCGGGTGACCCGGCCTTGAAGGGCCTGTGGTGGCAGTAACTCGACTTTAATCCAACCGGGCTCGCGCCGGTCGAAGGCTTTGTAGGCTTCGATCACGTTACTGAGTGGTTCGACGTTAGTGAGAATGGACGCGGGGTTCACACGGCCCGAACGAACCATGTCCACCAGCTTGGGCACATAGGCACGGTGATTGCAGTTTCCCATGTTTATGGTCAGGTTCTTCATCATCGCCGCCCCGAACGGGAACCAGCGCATGCTTTCGGGATAAACTCCGACCACGCCTATCGTGCCGGCCTTGGCCACCGACTCAACTGCCCACTCGAGCGCTTGTGAGGGACCGTCGCCCGGGACCCAATTTCCATTCCGCGTTTTGGTTTTCGAGGCGATTGCTTTCACCTGCTCCTTAAAACGCGTGTGGCGCTTGCCCCGCGGTTGCTGCGCGTCGACGCCAACGGCATCGATGACCCGATCGGCTCCGATCCCGCCGGTAATTCCGCGAATCATGGCAACCGGGTCTTCTTCGTTGAAGTTAATAACCTCGGCGCCCTGGCCCTTGGCCATCTCCAGCCGTGAAGGAACACCATCAACCGCAATCACACGGCTGGCGTCGAGCAGTTTTGCGCTGGTGATCGCAAATTGGCCGACTGGACCACAGCCGAAAACCACCACAACATCACCGGGTTCGATTTCGGCCAGTTTGGCGCCGAAATAGCCGGTTGGAAAGATGTCCGAAAGCAGAATCGCCTGGTCGTCGGTGACTTCATCCGGAAGCTTCACCAGGCCAACGTGCGCGAAGGGGACACGCGCCCGTTCGGCCTGCAGCCCGTCAAACGGTCCCGTAGTCATGGGTCCCCCGAAGAACGCTGTTCCGGCTCGAGGGCCGTTCGGATTTGCATTATCGCACTGGGCGTAGTACCCGTCGCGGCAATAAGAGCAGTAGCCGCAGGCGATTGTCGAGGGAATGACCACCCGGTCACCAACCTCAACGTTGCGGACGCCCGCCCCGACCGCTTCGACGACTCCCACCCCCTCGTGCCCGAGGATCGTCCCGGGTTTCATCCCTGTCATCGTGCCGCGGATCATATGCAAATCCGTGCCGCAGATGGCGCTGGCGGTAATACCGACGATCGCATCGGTCGGGGCCTCGATCGATGGCTCGCGTACGCTGTCGAGACGGATGTCTCCGATTCCGTGAAAAACAACTGCTTTCATGATGGACCTCGTACTGTGAGATGCGATCACGAGGTGAAGCTTGTCGCGCTCGTAACGGTGACAAGCATGGATGTGACAGCCCGCGCGCCGGTATGATGGCTCCAGCCGAGTTATTAACGGTCAGGACCTGGCCGTATCGTGTGCTGCGATGTCGGAAGCCTCTGCAGGACCGGGTTCAGAATGGAGGGACCGATCCTCCGAGCTTTGTGATGGCTCATCGCAAACGGCGGCGTGCGGCAGGTCAGTCCCACCCGATGTTTCCGAACCAGGTGGATCGCTCTCTGAAGTCGGCGCTGAAACCGAATAGAGCTCGGCATCATCGACCGTTGCGTACCGCGTGAACACGTCGGTCACTTTGCAGATTCGGAAGATATCCCAAACGCGATCGTTCGTTCCGGCAAGCAGGAGATGCCGGCAGTCCCTCTCGAACGAGACATATGTGCCAATGATTGCACCCAGGCCGCTCGAGTCCACGTAGCGCACGGCGGTCATGTCGAGGATGAGTGTTTCGGGCGCGTGGTTTCGCACCGCGTCGCGAAACTGAAACGCGGTATCGATATTCAAGACTCCCTGAAGCACCATAATCTCGTGTCCGGGGTGCGCGCCACCGCGGACCTCGATGTTCAGGCGTTGCATAGTATCCACTCTGTGAAGTCTATCAATTCACGTACGCCGGCATTCGCGTGGGTGTTTCTGGCCGTATAAATGGAGCCGTGTGTCGGACAGAATTCAACCGGCAAGTAAGATACAGTTGAATCGTATGCAACCGGTGACCATCGGTGTCGCGGAGGCTCTCCGCGAAAAGATAGCGACTCGAACCGCTCGCGTCGGGATCGTGGGGTTGGGCTATGTTGGATTGCCGCTGGCAGTGGAATTCGCACGCGCCGGGTTCAGCATTACGGGAATCGACGTTCAGGCTCACAAGGTCGACTGCCTCAACCAGGGCGAGTCTTACGTCCAGGATGTTCCCACTGAGACATTCCGCCCGTACGTGGACTCGGGCAAGTTCCAGGCCACTACCGATTTCTCTATCGTCCAGCAACTCGACACGATCAACATTTGCGTGCCTACGCCGCTCCGGAAGACAAAGGATCCGGACATGAGCTATATCGTCGCGGCCTGCCAGGAAATAGTGAAATATGCACATCCGGGCATGCTGATTATCCTGGAATCGACAACGTATCCGGGGACTACCGACGAACTACTGTTGCCGATGTTCGAGCGTCCGGATCTGAAAGTGGGCAAGGATTTCTTCCTCTGTTTTTCTCCTGAGCGCGTCGACCCTGGAAATGCAGAATTCCAGACGTTGAATATACCTAAAGTGGTGGGTGGCATCACCCCGGCTTGTACCGAGATGGGGGCGCTGTTCTACTCGCAGGCGCTCGAGAAGGTTGTCCCGGTCAGTTCCACGAGTGTTGCGGAGATGGTGAAGCTGCTGGAAAACACCTTCCGCATGATCAATATCGGACTCGTGAACGAGATGGCGCTGATGTGCGACAGCATGGGGATCAATGTCTGGGAGGTGATCGATGCAGCCGCCACCAAGCCGTTCGGGTTCATGCCGTTTTACCCCGGTCCAGGATTGGGCGGCCACTGCATACCCATCGATCCGTTCTATCTCTCCTGGAAAACAAAGCAAGCAGGGATTGAGGCTCGATTCATAGAACTCGCCGGCTACATCAACGGCCACATGCCGCATTTCGTCGTGGACAAGATTCAGAATGCTTTGAACGATCATACGAAATCTCTGCGCGGGTCGCATGTGCACGTTATGGGGGTAGCCTACAAACGTAATATCGACGATCCTCGGGAATCACCGGCTCTGGATATCATGCATCTTCTCAAGAAGCGAGGAGCCAGGGTGACGTTCAGCGACCCTTTCCTGCCAAGCGTTCGCGTTGACGATGGCGAGATGAAGGCGGACGACGAGATCGAACAGCGGCGGCTGGCGGATTGCGTCGTGATTGTCACCGATCACGCCAGGTTTGACTACGCCGGGCTGGTTCAGGACGCCAGGCTCATCGTTGATACCCGTAACGCTTTGAAGGGCTTTTCTTCAGAGAAGATCGTTCGGTTGTAGACGCAGACTAAACCGAGTAAAGCCTAACGCCACTTAGTTTTTTCTAAACCTGGTAGCTCGGATGACTGCGATGCAGGATGCCATCCACCGCTTGGGTTCGGGAACGGTTTGGTTGAGCCTGTAATGCAGGCTGTTAGCCTGCGGCGGCTTGTCAACCCGCCCGCCCGTAGCTCTGAACAAGCGCCGACCAGCGCCGGTTGGTATTGGGCTAAAGCCTGCGGCCATTCGTGTAACGAGTACCGGTGGAAGGGAGTCGCCTTTTTTGAGAGTGCTCTTCAGGCGCACCGACCGGAATACTCTTATTGTTTTGGGCCTGGCGTTTTCGCCTGTCCTTTCTCAGTGAAGTCCAAAGGTAGGCCTGCTCCACCCTTCCACATCCTCAAAAAGTCATCGCAGGACGCGAAGAGTCAGAAGCTATGTAGTACCCTTCCACGCAGTTCAAAGGCGAGCGGGGCGTCAGGCCGACCGGATTGAACTATGAATGATCTGTGTTTCCACAGACAGGCGAAACCACCTGCTTCAACCTTCCGCAGAATCGAGAACCGGGTGCCGTAAGAATTCACAGGCTAGAGGCTTCATCGTCAAAAGCGCGTCGCGGAGGTATAATGGAGTTGTCGCAAGAAACCAGTGGGCGAAAGCCCACTTTTTTATTGCAGTTACAAGAAGTTAGTAGCCGGAGATGTTCAAGGACGCCATCGTAGAAAAAATAACGGAGATCGCTGAGCGGGTAGCCGGGCCGGAAGGCATCGAGATCGTCGATGTCCAACTGCTGGGCGCCGGTAAGGCGCGGGTCCTCCGTATTTTCATCGATAAACCGCAGGGCGTGTCGCACGCTGATTGCGAATTTATCTCGCAGAATGTTGGCACTATCCTGGATGTCGAAGATGTCGTGCCGGGCGACAGCTACACACTCGAGGTCAGCTCACCGGGACTGGAGCGGAGGCTCTCCAGGCCCAAAGACTTTGAGCGATTCGTGGGCCACGTGGCCAAGGTTGTTCTGCGTCAGCCGGTCGAAAACCAGAAACGCTGGGTCGGCAAGCTGGCGGGGATCTCTGACGGCGTCGTTGCACTCGAATCGAACGCCGGTAAGTTGATTCATTTCCCTCTGGCACAGGTGGAAAAGGCCAACCTCAAGTTCGAGTGGTAGCCAGACCATAAAAAAAGCACTGAAAAGAGGAAAAAAGTGGGAAGCATCTATCAGTCCATCGAGATGTTGAGCAAGGAGAAGGGGATCGACCCGCAGATCGTCATCGACGCGGTCAAAGACGCCATGCTGGTTGCAGCCCGTAAGCACTTCCGCACGACGGAAGATTTGGTGGCAGACTTTAACGCCACCGGGGCTTTGGAGATTTACGGTGTTCGCCAGGTTGTAGAGGAAGTCCAGGATCCTTCGAAGGAGATCACTCTCCGGGAGGCGCGCCGTATCAATCCGAACGCGGAGGTTGGGGTGGAGCTCAGGGTTCCGAAGCCGACCGACGTATTAGGCCGGATCTCGGCACAAACTGCAAAACAGGTCATTTTGCAGAAGGTGCGAGAAGCGGAACGTGAAACAGTGTACACCGAGTTTTCCGGGCGGACCGGAGAACTCGTCAACTGCATGGTGAAGCGCGTCGAGGGGCAGGACCTGGTCTGCGATCTTGGGAAAACAGAAGCGCGGCTGCCTAAGAAGGAACAGAGCAAGCTCGAAAACTTCAGCGTGGGCGATCGCGCGCGCTGCGTGATCAAGAGTGTGGAGAAGACCGGCAAGAACGCCGGTGTGATCGTGTCGCGCGCGGCTCCGGAACTGGTGATGCGCCTGTTCGAACAGGAAGTGCCCGAGATTTATGACGGCACTGTGGTGATCAAGGGGTGTGCCCGCGAGGCCGGCGAGCGAACCAAGATTGCGGTGTTCAGCCGCGATCGCGACGTTGACAGCGTGGGCGCTTGCGTCGGCATGAAGGGCATGCGTGTGCAATCGATCATTCGCGAACTGCGCGGCGAAAAGATCGACATCATAGAATTCTCCGAGGACCCCGTGGTCTTTTCGACCCATGCATTGAGCCCAGCGAAGATTTCGCGTGTCTCTATAGTCACTGGCGCCGAGAAGCACATGGAAGTGATCGTCGATGATACACAGCTCTCGCTTGCGATCGGCAAGAAGGGTCAGAATGTGCGGCTCGCCGCGAAGCTTCTGGGCTGGAAGATCGACATCAAGAGCGAGGAAGAAAAGCGTCAGGAAGTCGAGCATGCGATGGCGGCCCTGGTGCCATCGGGAGTGCCGGTCTCCATTCTGCTCGATCACGAATTGAGCGAGAACATCGTGGAGAAACTGACGTCCTCGGGGATCGGAACTGTTGAGCGGCTGGGTTCCATGACGCCTGAAGAGTTGGAAGAGATTCAGGGCATCGGGCCGAAGATGGTGGAAAGAATCATCGCCGCTGTGAACAGCTACTACAGCCAGTTTGAGAGTGGAAGCGCAGCAGGGGCGGAAGAAGTTGTTGTCGAGGATGTTGTGCCGGAAGAGGAATCAACATCTCCGGAAGAGGAACCAACACCTTTGGATGAAGAGGTTTTGGTCCATGCGGCGCCGGTTCCGGCCAACGCAGCAAGTGCTTCGCACCCCGATTCGTCGGGGGTCGAAGATGAATTTGATACGATAAAAGACTCGGAGCCTGCGCTGTAAGTCGTGGTCTGCGAGGGTGATGCAGTTTTTAGACTATGAAGAAAATCCGCATTAACGAGCTGGCGCGGCAACTGGAGATCCCATCGCATGAGATTCTCGAGATGTTGCCGGAGCTCGGGGTTTCGGAGAAGAAGACCCACTCCAGCTCAATTGATGACGACGTCGCGGACATGATCCGCCGGCGCGTGAGCGGCAACGGCACGTCGGCGGAGCGGTTCCCGATGACGACGCTGGAGAGCCACGCAGACGAAACGGTGGAAGAGCATCCTTTCGAGGCTGCTGAGCCGGAAGCTCCCGAGGGGGAACCGTCGCCGGCCCCCCAGATGGAACAAGCTGCTCCCGTGGTGGAGACGGTGCGTCCGGCGCCCGAACCCGTGGCCGCTGCTCCCGGCGCGCCGGTTGAGCCTACCCCATCGGCCGAAGAGCCTTCCCGCATGAAGCCGATGCCGATTCGCCCGCCGCTCTCCGGTGGCGGAGCGCCCATCGCGCCGCCGCTGCGGAGCACGGTGGTTCACGCGAAGCCCGTGCCGACAGCCCCTTCGACTCCGCGGCCCGGGCAGATCCTGTCTGGTCCCCGGCAGCCGCTGCCACCCGCGCCGCCACCGACGGCAGCACCACCAGGAATGCCTTCGATCCCGACGCCCAGCGCGATGCCGGGCACGCCGCGGCCGGCGCCTTCCATTCCACGGCCCGTCGTGCGGCATGCGCCGCCGGCTTCCCCGCAAGCGCCCGCCCAACCGGCGCCGCCTGCTGAAGCGGGAGCCCCACCATCACCTAACGTTCCATTGCGCCAGCAGATGCGCCCGGCTTTGGCCGGCCAACCGGCGGCGCGACCCGTGGTTCCACCGCGTCCGGATATCGTCGAGCGCCTGCGACAGCAAACCCAGGCCCGTCCGATGCCCGCGGCTCCGGCGCCACGGCCTGGAATGCCATCGCGTCCAGCCAGCCCGCAGCCTGGCCAGCCGATTTACCGTGGCCCGATACGCCCGGGCCAGCCCGTTATGCGCGGGCCAGCTCTGCCGGGTCAAGGCCCGGGAGGACCAAACCGCGGCCGCACGCGTCCAATGCATCCGACAACGCCGGGACGTATCGAGCCGGCTGTCGTTCCTACTACCGAGCAGCAGCGTCGTCACGCCGCGAAACCTGCGGGACGCGATCGCCGGCGGGTGGAGGAAGAAGAGGGTAAACTTCGGATGCCGGTGAACCGGCGAATGGAGCCCGCTGCTCCGCCGCCGATCGACCGCGAGATCACAATTGCCGAAGGTATCACTGTCAAGGAACTGTCCGAAAAGCTGAACGTCAAGGCCAACCTGGTTCTCAAGAAGCTCATCGACCGCAAGATCTTTGCAACTATCAACCAGACGCTCGATGTAAAGACCGCTGAGGACATCTCGCGCGAGTTCGGCGCTTCTACGAACAAGGTGAGCTACGAACAGGAAGCCACTCAGGAAATCGAAGCCGTCGAAGTGGAGCAGGATCGCGTGAAGCGTGCGCCCGTGGTCACCATTATGGGTCACGTCGATCACGGCAAAACATCCTTGCTCGACGCCATCCGCCTTAGCAACGTCGCGGAACGCGAGGCAGGCGGTATCACACAGCACATCGGCGCCTATTACGTCGAGAAGAACGGGCGTAAGATCGTTTTCATCGATACGCCGGGTCATGAAGCGTTCACCCGCATGCGAGCGCGCGGTGCTCAGGTCACCGACATTGTCGTGCTGGTGGTTGGCGCCGACGACGGTGTGATGCCTCAGACCCTTGAAGCCATCGACCATGCCCGGGCCGCCCGGGTTCCAATCCTTGTTGCCATTAACAAGATCGATAAGCCCGATGCGCAACCTGAACGAATCAAGCAGCAGCTTGCCGATCGGGGCCTGCTTGCGGAAGACTGGGGCGGCGAGACGGTCATGGTGCCGGTTTCCGCCAAGGCAAAGACCAATCTCGACCTGTTGCTCGAGATGATTCTTCTGGTCGCCGAGATGCAGGATCTCAAGGCGAACCCGGATCGTCCGGCTGTCGGGGCGGTACTCGAAGCGCAGTTGGATCGTGGACGCGGTCCCGTGGCCACCGTGGTGGTGCGCAATGGAACGCTCAAGGTCGGCGATTATTTCATCTGCGGTTCCGTGTTTGGCAAGGTTCGCGCCATGTTCGACGATCGCGGCAACCAGGTTCGCGAGGCGGAACCGTCGATGCCCGTTGAGGTATTAGGTCTGGAATCGCTGCCGGAGGTGGGGGACACCTTCCAGGTGGTTACCGACACAGCCAAGGCGAAGCAGATTGTGATCTATCGCGAGGCGAAGACCCGTGAAGCCGCCATGGCCAAGGGCTCACGCATTACGCTGGAGCAGTTGCACGAGCAGTTGAGAGAAGGCGAAGTCAAGGAACTGAACCTTATCCTGAAAACCGACGTCAGCGGTACGGCCGAGGTTCTCACGGATATGATGCAGAAGCTCTCCAACGACAAGGTCCGCATCCGGGTGCTGCGGGGCGCCGTGGGCGCCATCAATGAGAGCGATGTCCTGCTGGCTTCGACCTCGAACGCCGTGATTGTCGGCTTCAATGTCCGTCCGGAGCGCAATGCCGTCGCGCTGGCGGAACAGGAGAAGGTCGACCTCCGTCTTCACACGATCATCTACGAGCTGACCGACGAAATCAAACGGGCGATGACGGGTATGCTCGAGCCGGTGTTCAAGGAAGTCTATCGTGGCCGGGCATCCGTCCGCGAGGTTTTCCGCATTACGAAGGTCGGCAATGTGGCGGGTTGCATGGTTTTGGATGGAACGCTGACCCGCGACAGCGAGGTCCGTGTGCTGCGCGATAACGTCGTGGTGCATACCGGAAAGATCGAGTCGTTACGCCGCTTCAAGAACGACGTCAGCGAAGTAAAGAGCGGTTTCGAGTGCGGTATGACGATCCACAATTTCGGCGACGTGAAGCCGGGGGATGTTGTTGAGGCGTTCTTTAAGGAGCGGGTGGCGGCGGAAGGCTTTGGTTTAGCGTCCTAATCTTAAAAAGGACGATTGCGCGATGCCGGCGATCGGTGTACTGACTCTCGAACTCCACATTCCCGAAGCGCATTCTCTCAAAGACAAGCGGCATACCGTGAAGGGTCTTAAGGACCGGCTGCGGAGCCGTTTCAACGTCGCGGTAGCGGAGATTGATTATCAGGATGTGTGGCAGCGGGCTTTGATCTCGGCAGTCACAGTTTCGAGCGACCGTGCCCGCGCTGAACAGGTTTTGCAAGCCGTCGAGCGTGATGCGTCGGACTTTGCCGGGCGGAGTCTGGTAGATGTCACACTGGAGTGGTTAGACTAGGTGGTGAAGGCAGTTCCGCCTGCCTTTGGTTCGCACGCTTAGTTCTCCACGATGGGACAAGACTGGAAAAGATTTAGGCAGGTTGCCGGTGCAAGTGGGTGAACGCGGGTTTCAAACCCGCTACCGGATCGAAAACTCCACGGGCATCAGGCTGTGGAAGGGTGGAGCAGGCGGTTTCGCCTGCTTTGGGACCTCACCGGGAACGTGCCGGCGAAAACCGCCTGCGCCACCTTGTTTTCATCCACTTTCGTGGACCAAACCCGCTCATAATCCTGGAGGAGTTCGATGGATCCTCATCGTTCCGAGCGCCTCGCCGAGGCGCTTCGCGAAGAACTGTCTGAACTGATCGGCTATGAGATGTCCGACCCACGGGTCATGGGCGTGACCGTAAGCAATGTTACAACTTCGCCCGACAAGAAGCATGCCGTCGTTAGTGTCGGCATCACGGACAATAGCGACCCGAAAGAGGCGATCGCGGCATTGGACCATGCCCGTCACTTCCTGAAACGTGAGCTGTCCATTCGTCTGGATACCTTCAGAATCCCCGAACTGCATTTTGAAACCGACGTTTCCGTGGCCCTGGGCAGCCGCATGGAGGCTCTCCTGAAGCGTGTCAAAAAGGGCCGTCCGAAAGACCAGTAAAAAATAGCTGCTCGATGAAACATCCTGTGTTAACTTTGTTGTTTATAGGCGCATTGTGCGCGGGCCCGGCGACTAAAACCGGACCGCTTCGCGCCGAGGGCAGCGTGGACACGATGGGGTCCGCCTTCTCGGTTGTTGCATACGGGGATGACCGGGACAAGCTGCAATCGGCGATCGAACAGGCGCTGGAGGAAGCTCGCCGCCTGGACCATCTGCTGTCCAACTACCGGCCGGAAAGCGAGTGGAGCGAGGTGAATCGGGAGGCCGCCAGCCATCCGGTTCATGTATCACCGGAGTTGTTTCACCTGCTTGCGGCCTGCATCGAATACAGCCGCGAAAGCGAGGGCTCGTTCGACATAACCGTCGGACCGTTGATGAAGATCTGGGGATTTTATAAAGGAACAGGTCATCTTCCGCATCGTGCCGAAGTGCGTGGCGCACTCGACCGTGTCGGATATCAGAATCTGATTCTGGACGCAAAGAATCAGACAGTCAAATTCGCAAAATCCGGAGTCGAAATGGACCCCGGCGGCATCGGAAAGGGTTACGCGGTCGATCGGATGGCGGCGATCCTGAAGGACAACGGTATTAAGTCGGCGCTCGTTTCGGGCGGCGGCAGCAGTATCTACGCCATTGGTATGCCGCCGAATGAGCCGCAGGGCTGGAAGGTCGACATCAAGGACCCGAAAGACCGGTCGAAAGTGGCCGCGGCCGCGTTCCTGAAGGACGACTCCATGTCGACTTCCGGGAATTACGAAAAGTTCTTCTACGCCGAAGGCAGACTGTGGAGCCACATTATGGATCCGCGCACCGGGTTCCCATCCATGGGCATGCTTTCGGTTTCGATTATTGCACCGAGGACCATCGATACCGAAGCCTGGTGCAAACCGTACTACATTATGGGCCGCAGTTGGACCCTGCAACATAAACCAAAAAATTTCCGCGTCTTCATGTGTGAAGACAGATCGGGTGTGCCATGCGCATGGCTTCAATGACAAGTCGCTTTCTGGATGCTTGCCGCCGCAGGCCGACGGATGTTCGGCCCGTGTGGTTTATGCGGCAGGCAGGCCGCTACATGAAGCAGTACCGCGATATTCGGGCGAAGGCCGGGATCCTGGAGATCTGCAAGCGTCCCGATCTCGCCGCCCAAGTGACGCTCCAGCCCGTCGAGGTTCTTGATGTCGACGCGGCGATCATCTTTGCCGACCTGCTGCTTCCCGTGGAACCGATGGGTCTCAAACTGAAGTATGTGGCGGGGGAAGGCCCGCACATCCCGACCCCGGTCCGCACATCGTCCGACGTGGACAGCCTCTCGATTTCTAATACCGACGAACTGCAGTACGTAGGCGAGTCAATTCAGCTCGTAGTGCGGCAGCTTGCGGGGCGGGTGCCGGTCATTGGATTCGTCGGCGCGCCGTTTACGCTGGCCAGCTACATGATCGAGGGTGGTCCTTCGAAGACATTTATCGAGACCAAGAAAATGATGTACGGCGACGAGACGCTCTGGCGGCGGCTGATGGGCAAGCTCGTCGACGTTCTGGGGCCGTTCGGCATCATGCAGGTGGCGGCGGGCGCCCGGGCCATTCAGGTTTTCGATAGCTGGGTGGGCGCTCTGAGCCCGGACGACTATGTGCGTTATGTCGCCCCTTATTCGCGAGCCTTGATCGAACGGGTCCGGACGGCCAGCGTCCCGGTAATTCACTTCGGCACCGGCGCCGCCGGCTTCTTCCGGGAGTTGCACGCGGCGGGCGGCGACGTCATGGGCGTCGACTGGCGGATCAACATCGATCAGGCCTGGATGGATATTTCCTACCGCTCCGCAGTGCAGGGCAACCTCGATCCCGCAGTGCTGTTTGCTCCGCTTCCGGAGCTGAAGGCGCGTGTGCATGAACTGCTGCGCCGCACGGGTTCACGGCCGGGACACATTTTCAATTTGGGGCACGGCATTTTGCCCGAAACCCCTGTCGATCATGTGCGCGCTGTAGTAGACTTTGTACGGGAGTTTAAGCCGTAAACGATCGAACCATCGTTATCGGCGGGGGGATCTCCGGCCTTTCCGCCTCCTATTATCTGAATAAGGCGGGGATTCGCCCTAGCCTTATCGAAACGGCCCCTCGCCTGGGCGGCGTGATCCAAACTCAAACCGTGGAAGGTTGCACGCTCGAGGGCGGCCCGGACAGTTTCCTCGCCGTAAAGCCGGCCGCGGTCGAGCTGATTCGGGAAGTTGGCCTCGGCGACGAGGTCATTGGATCGAACGACGAGCTGCGCACGACGTATATTCTCAGGCGCGGTAAACTCGAGCCGCTACCGGACGGCATGATGATGATGATCCCCACGAAGATCATGCCGGTGGTCAAATCGAACCTGCTGGGCTGGGGCACCAAGATCAAGATGGGGTTGGAGTATTTCCGGCGGCCGTCCAAGCACGAAGATCGGTCGGTGCGCGATTTTCTCGTCGACCACTATGGGCAGGAGTCGGTCGACTATCTGGCGGAACCGCTGCTCGCGGGCGTTTACGGCGGCGACCCCGGGGAGTTGAGCGTCAACAGCGTTCTCACGCGATTTGTCGAGTTGGAATCCAAGTATGGCAGCCTGACCCGCGCGGTTTTGAGCCAGCCTCGGCCCAAAGGATCGGGCCCGTTATTCCGGACGCTGAAGCGCGGTTTAAGCGACCTGATCGATGCGTTGACCCCCTCCGCGGACGTTGTGCACGGAACGGCGGAGATGATCGAGCGAACAGAGGAAGGATACCGAGTTCGCGTCAACGGCGACTGGATGGAAGCCTCAGCGATCGTTTTGGCAATCCGGGCTTACCAGGCGGCCGAATTACTCAAGCCGTTCGATCCAGTGGTGGCTGATCTACTGCACCAGGTCCCCTATACGTCGTCGCTGACGTTTTCGATCGGTTATCGCAAGAGCGATGTCGAGAGGCTGCCGGCCGGCCACGGTTTCCTGGTTCCGAAACGCGAACGAAAGCACGTGAAAGCTTGCACCTTCGTAGCCCGGAAATTCAATTACCGGGTTCCCGATCACCTCGTCGTACTGCGATGCTTTATGTCGGGGCATGCGCTCGACGAGAGCGACGCCAGTTTGCTCCAGATCGCGCGGGAGGAGTTGCGCGCGATCATTGGATTAAACGCTGAGCCGCTGTTCCATACCATTCATCGCTGGCCGGGAGCGATGGCGCAGTACACGGTGGGCCACGGAAAGAGAATCGATGAGGTGCGCGCTCGCGTTTCGCGGCTGAGCGGAATGCACGTTATTGGGAATGCGTTCGATGGCATTGGAATTCCTGATTGTATTCGACTGGGTAAACAGGCAGCCCAACAATTGAGCAATGCGCAGGCGAAACCGCCCGCGGCGCCTGTTAAAATCGAATTCCTGAGTAAATGAACCTAGAAGGCGTACGCGTCCTGCTGGTTGAAGACAATCCGGCTGATGCACGTTTCCTGCGCGAGGAAATCGCGGATGTAGGGGTTAGCAAGATCCGCCTCGTGCAGGCGAAAACGCTAAAAGAAGCCCTGCACCGTCTGGAGAATGAGGAGTACGACGTCGTGCTTCTCGACCTCACACTCCCGGACGAGACCGGACTGCAGACTGTGGTGCGGGTGCATGCCCAAGCTCCCAAGACTCCTATTGTTGTGCTGACTGGCCTTGATGACGAGGCGCTCGCGATTCGAGCTGTGCGGGAGGGCGCGCAGGATTACCTGGTTAAGGGTCAGACCGGTGGTCACCTTCTCGTGCGCGCCATGCGCTATGCCACCGAGCGCAAGCACGCCATCGAAGCGTTGCAGCGCCGGGAAGAGCACTTCCGCTCGCTGATCGAGAACGCTTTGGACCTGATCACGATCATCAGCGAGGATGGCATCATCCGCTATGCCAGCCCGTCGCACGAGCGCGTTCTTGGATATCCCGCGGAGGAACTGGTCGGACGCAATCTTCTCAGTCTGATTCATCCGGACGACGTAAATGAATTTGCGCTGGCCTTTCGCAACGATGAAGCGCCGCGGTCGATCGAGTCGCGAGTGCTGCATGGTGCGGGCTCCTGGCGCGTGTTGGAGTCGTTTGGCCGCAATCTGTCCCATGTGCAGGGAGTGCAAGGCATCGTCGTTAATTCGCGTGACGTGACGGAACGCAAGCGGGCCGAAGATGCGTTGCGCGAAGCCAACAACACGCTCCGGGCCGTCATTCGTACTTCTCCGCTGGCCATATACTCCGTTGACCTGGACGGCAGGGTCAAGAGTTGGAATTCGGCCGCCAATCGTATTTTTGGATGGCAGGAATGGGAACTGCTTGGCGAGCGTCTGCCGCACTTGCCGGAGTCGGAAATCGAGCGTTACGAGAATCACATCGAAGAAGTTCGCCGCGGCATTACGGATGCCCCGTTCGACACCAAGTGCCGAACTCGCGACGGCCATCTGCTCGACGTTAACATTTGGAGCGGGCTTTTACGAGACGGAGCCGGTTCCACCAGAGGGATCGTACACGTAGCTGCTGACGTCACCGAGCGGAAGCGGCTAGAGGAGCAACTCCACCACTCGCAAAAACTGGAGGCCGTTGGCCGCCTTGCCGGTGGCGTCGCGCACGATTTCAACAATCTGCTGATGATCATCCAGGGATATTCGCAGATGCTTTTGGGCAGCATGCCCGAATCGGATCCCGTGCGGGCGGACGTGGAAGAAATCGTCAAGGGGGCCGAGCGCGCCAGTGATTTGACGAAGCAATTATTGGCTTTCAGCCGGCGGCAAATTATACAGCCCCGCATTCTGGACCTGAACAGCCTCGTGCGTGACATGGAACGCATGCTGAAGCGGGTGATCGGCGAGGACATCAAGCTGCTCACCATCCTGGACCCGGGCCTGAAGACGGTTCGCGCGGATCCTGGCCAGATGGAGCAGGTCATTCTGAATCTCGTCGTCAACTCCAGGGATGCGATGCCCATTGGCGGCCAACTCACAATCGAGACCGCGAATGTTTACGTGAGCGCCGACCAGGCCCGGAAACAGCTTTCTCCGACGGCCGGAGATTACGTCATGCTGGCCGTGAGCGACACGGGCGTGGGAATCGATTCCGAAACGCAGTCGCACCTCTTCGAGCCTTTCTTTACTACTAAGGAGCGAGGGAAAGGGACAGGATTGGGCCTGTCCACCAGCTACGGCATCATTAAGCAGGGCGGCGGCGACATCTGGGTAGATTCGAAACTCGGAGAGGGGACCACCTTCAAGATCTATTTGCCCGTTGCGGAACAGGCCGTCGAGTTGCCGGCCGCCGCGATCGGTAGTGTCATTCGGGGCGGTCACGAAACGGTTCTGCTCGTAGAAGATGACTCCGGCGTCCGAAGCGTGCTGGAAACCATGTTGCATCGGCACGGCTACAACGTGCTGTCGTGTGGCACTCCTCAGGATGCCATTCGCATTTGCGAGCATCAGCGCGAAATCCACCTTCTGATTACCGACATGGTGATGCCGCTGATGAGCGGCCGCGAACTGGCTGAGAAGATCACGTCACTGCGGCCAGGCATGCGGGTGTTGTACGTCTCCGGTTATACGGATCTTTCAGCTTCGGAGCAGGAAGCTCTTGATCCGCAGTTGGCTTACCTGCAGAAGCCTTTCACGCCTGACGTACTGGCGGCGAAGATCCGGGAAGTGCTCGCCGAACGGCCGGGCGCTGAAGCAACGGCGCGATAAATCTTTGTTGTTGACACTCGACACCAACGAGCATATGCTTGGTGTAGAGATCCGACACCAATGTCCACCCGCTCTCGAATCGATCTTCTGCAAGGTACGCTCGACCTGCTGATTCTCCGCACCCTGCAATCCGGCGACGCCCTGCACGGCTGGGCAATTTCGGAGCGCATACAGCAAATCTCGCAGGACGTGCTGGAAGTGAATCAGGGTTCGCTCTATCCAGCACTTCACCGCATGGAGCACCAGGAATGGATCAAAGCCGAGTGGGGCGTTTCTGAGCTGGGTCGCCGCGCTCGCTTCTATCGACTGACCGCCGCAGGGCGCAAACAACTCCAGGAGGAGACCGAAACCTGGGCGCGGCTCACGGCGGCAATTGGAAGAGTGCTCGAAATGGCCTGATAGGTGATGCTATGACCTGGACCGATCTTTTAATACGCGTTCGTGCCCTTCTGCTTCCCGGGCGCATGGATAATGAACTCGACGAGGAACTGGACTTCCACATCGCGATGTCACGCCGAAAGTACGCTGCCGGCGGCTACTCCGAGAGCGATGCCGAACGTCTTGCCCGGAAGAGTTTCGGGCGTGTTGGAGCCGCAAAGGAAGAATGTCGCCAGGTTCGCGGAATCGGCTATGTCGAGACCATGATACAGGACGTCCGATATGCGCTGAGGACCTTTCGCCGAAGTCCTGGATTCGTCTTAACGGTTGCCTTCACCATCGCCATTGGACTAGGTCTCAACGCGGCGCTCTTTACGCTGTTCAATTCCTACGTACTGCGACCCATTGCGATTCAAGACCCTTACAGTCTGTACAGCTTCACATGGACGAACCAGGACGGTCACGTGCATTGGTTCACCTGGGATGAGTATCAGGCTCTCGCGAAGCACAACCCTGCGTTCTCCGAAGTAGCCGCTTTCGATCCGCTCTACACTCGTGTCGACGGCAATGTCATGCAAGGGGAGTTGGTTTCGGGTAATTTCTTTCAGATGCTGGGGATAGGAGCAGCACTGGGAAGGACGCTGCTCCCGGAGGACACGGCCGTGCCCGGACGTGATCCTTTTGTCGTTCTCAGTTTCGACGCCTGGCAGAGGGTTTTCGCTGGGCAAACCGATATTATCGGACGAAAAGTCATGATTCGAGGCTATCCAATGCAGGTGATTGGCGTAGCTCGAAAGGGTTTTCATGACCTGGGGGAGGTTCCTCGCGATTTTTGGGCGCCGCTCACGATGGCGCATCAACTCAAGGATGGCGCTGACCCCTTCGGAACCGAGCATCCGGAGTGGCTCAATATTGTTGGCCGCCTGAAGCAGGGTGAACGCCTTTCAGCCGCGGAACAGGGGTTGCGGGTATGGTCGCAACGGAGTACGCTAGGCTTGCCAAACGACAGGAAGGCAACGGGGGTGGTGCTGCGATCGAGGGCAACCGCGGTCCCAATCACGGCGGAACTTCTCCTCGCGTTTACCCCTCTGGCAGTGGCATTCGGACTCGTGCTGCTTCTTGCTTGCACGAATGTTGCGAACATGATGCTGGCGCGAGCCATCGCCCGGCAGCGTGAGATTGGAATTCGTCTTTCCTTGGGAGCTGCCCGCGTGAGGCTCATCCGGCAACTGCTCACGGAAAGCATTCTTCTGTCGATTCCCTCGGGTATCTTGGGTTTCGCGTTCTCACGTCTCACGCTGGACGCAGGTCTTCGCGTGATGTTTGCGACCATTCCGAAAGACCTGACGGAGGTGATTCACAATGTCCCACTTCCCGTGGATTGGCGTGTGCTCGGCTTTATGATGCTGGCGGCCCTTGCCTCGGCGGTTCTTTTCGGAGTCGCACCCGCCATTCAGGCGACGCGGAGCAGCGTCCTGCTTGCCGCGCGAGGGGAATTCACCACGGATTTGCGCCCGATGCGCGTACGGAACTGGCTTGTCATTGCGCAGACTACGGTTTGTACGCTGCTTCTGGTCACGTGTGGCGTTTTGATTCGGACCACCCTGGCAATCGGCGGATTCGATATCGGGTTCGGAACCCAAAATATAATTGCGATGAACGTCACCAAACCCGGGAAGAGCCTCGTGGTCGACGCTCTGTCGACAGATGCGCAGGTCGATTCGATTGCTGTCGCGTCGAAGGTTCCGCTCGGCGGTTTTGTACCCAGTGTCGCGGTTTCGGCTCCGAACCGCCCTGCGGTGCAATCCTTGAGCAATCGTGTTTCCCCCAGCTATTTTGATTTGCTGCGAATCCCGATAGTTCGCGGACGCAACTTCACACGCGGTGAGGCAGAAGGTGCAGCGCTTGTCGCCATTGTGAGTGCCGCAACGGTCCCGCGCCTCTTCGGCAACGAGGAACCCCTCGGAAAGGTAATCCACATATCCGGAAAGCCCGAGAGAGACGTCCGCATTGTCGGCGTGTCTGGTGATCTTGTCACCTGCTGCATTCCGTACGGAAAGGATGCCGCGATGATCTACTTCCCCAGCCCGATAAACGCGCCGCCGCGGGCGATTCTGGTTCACGTCCGCGGAAACGTAGAGGAGGAACGGAACCGATTGGCGAAAAGGCTGGATACGCTTGCACCGGGAGCGATCGACGACATCCACTCGCTCGATCAGTACCTGGCAGCCGGGACCTATCCATTTCGGGCGGCGTCGCTCATCGGAATCGCTGTAGCGGGCGTGGCTCTGCTGCTGACCGTGTCCGGCATTTATGGCGTACTTTCGTATCTCGTCATGCAGAGGACGAAAGAAATTGGCATCCGCATGGCCCTAGGTGCGACAGCCGGAGTGGTGACGGGGTTTGTTCTGAAGCAGTCGTTGCGTCTCACGGGTGTCGGCATGGCTGTTGGAATGATACTGGCCGTGGGCGTTGCCTGGCTCCTCGCTTCTCAAGTCGTTTTTATGCGTTCCGTAGACCTTCCGTCGTTGGGTGCGTGCGCACTGCTGGTCCTGGGATCGGCGCTCGCAGCCGCTTACATCCCGTCGCGGAGGGCGGCGCGCATCGACCCTATCGAAACGCTGCGCTACGATTAACGCCTGTAACCTTCCTTGTGCTCTACGGTATTTGACAGTAGAATGTCTACCATGTGGAGCTGGTTCAGGAAACGGTCACGTCGTGACGACGAGCTATCGCGGGAAATTCGTTCCCACCTTGATCTTGAATCGGAAGAACAGGTGGAGAGTGGGCGGTCTCCAGAAGAGGCTCACCACGCGGCACGTCGAGCTTTTGGCAACACCACGGTCGTCGTTGAGGACACACGCGCGGCCTGGGGCTGGACGAGCCTGGAGCGTTTCTGGCAGGACATCCGCTACGGCGCCCGGGTTTTGGGCCGTAGTCCGGGGTTCAGCGCGGTTGCCATCATGACGCTGGCGATAGGCATCGGAGCAAACACAGCGATTTTCAGTGTGATCGACGGCGTCCTGCTTCGGCCGCTGCCTTTTCACGACCCGGACCGCATCGTGCGCCTGTGGGAATCGCAGCCGGCGAAGGGCGTTCACGGCAACGTGGTCAATGCTTTCAATTTTCTCGATTGGCGGGAGCGTAACCGCAGTTTCGAGCAGGTTGCGGCCATCAGTTACTTCAACTACAGCATTAGTGGGAACGGAGATCCCATCTCCGCACCCGCGCTACAAGTGTCGCCCGCGTTCTTTTCGATCCTCGGAGTGCCGCCCTTGCTGGGGCGAACCTTTCTTCCCGACGATGCCATTCAGGGACATGATGACAAAGTCATCCTAAGCTTCGACGTCTGGCAAAGCTATTTCGGAGCCGACCGCAGTATCGTTGGTTCAAAAATCATGATGGCGGGCGGCCCCTGGACCGTTGTGGGTGTGATGCCGGCGGGTTTTCAGTTGCCGAATCAGAAGGTCAAGGTTTGGGTTCCCATGGGCATTACCAGAAGTGAAGTGTGGAAGGGTGGACGTTTCCTCACGGTCGTTGCACGACTCAAGCGCGGCGTAACGATGCCGCAAGCGCAAGACGACATGACCACCATCGGCAACCAGACCGCGAAAGAAAACCCCACGCAGAATGCCGGATGGAATGTTGATGTTGTCCCAATGCTTGACGACGCCACCGCGAAAGTGCGCCTTCCCCTGCTCATCCTTCTCTGCGCTGTCGGATTTGTTCTTTTAATTGCTTGCGCCAATGTTGCCAATTTGCTGCTCATGCGGGCAAGCGGCCGGACGCGTGAGATTGCCGTTCGGGCAGCTTTGGGAGCGGGACGCGTCCGGATCATGCGCCAGTTCCTTTCCGAAAGCCTGCTGCTGGGTATTGCGGGTTGGATTGTGGCACTCCCTGTCGCGTACTGGAGCCTCGCGGGGCTACTGGCTCTCATACCGGTGCAGAGTGACGTTCCGCGTATCGACACCATCAGCCTTGATAGCCGTGTTCTCGCTGTGGGGTTCATCGCGTCGATATTCCCGGTTCTGCTATTCGGCCTCATTCCGGCGGTTCGAGCCTCGCGGTTCGACGTCCAAGATGCCCTTAAGCTGGGTTCGGTCCGAACGGGAGGGAACAGGCTCTTCCGGCATGCGTTCGTGGTGACCGAAGTCGCGCTCGCGCTGCTGTTGTTGATCGGAGCCGGGCTCATGGCGCGCAGCTTCACGAAGCTGGTTTCCGTTCCGGCGGGGTTCGATACGGAACGCGTCCTGACGCTTCGGATCTTCATGTCTCCCGGGAAATATCTCGACAAGAATAAGCGATCCGGCTATCTCGAACATGTGCTGGCGGAAATTCGAAATACGCCAGGAGTCCGTTCGGCGGGTTCCGTAAGCTTTCTTCCCCTGACCGGCGGCGTCTCGGGCTCGTGCTTCGGAAAGATGGACGAGCCGCAGCCGACACCTTCAACCGGCCATAGCGCCAACATGCTGGTAGTGAGTCCCGGGTACTTCGAAGTGATGTCGACTCCGCTCATCGCCGGCCGCAGGCTGGACAACCGGGACCAAATGGCGGCCCAGAGCGTGGTCATGGTCAACCAGACATTTGTGAGGAGATACTTCGACGGACAGAATCCGGTCGGCAAGCAACTCAATGTTTGCTGGCCAATTCCCAACCCGGCGTCGATCATAGGCGTGGTTGGGGATGCGCGCCAGACGGAACTGTCGGCCGACATCAAGCCGACCATCTTCATCAATGCTGTCCAGGCGCCAATGTTCTTCTCAACGATCGTCGTACGAGCCGCCGGCGATCCCCGGCAAATTTCGAGCGGCGTACAGGCTGCCGTGCATCGAGTCGATCGGGAGCAGGCGATCACGGATCTAGCCCCCATGGAGCAGGTCTTCTCGGAATCGGTAGCACGGCCTCGCTTCCAGCTGGTGCTACTAGGGGTGTTCGCGGGGATTGCAGTTTTACTCGCGATGATTGGTGTGTACGGAGTGGTGTCTTATTCCGCGGGCCAGCGGACGCGGGAGATCGGAATTCGCATGGCATTGGGCGCCAGGCGCCGCCAGGTAACGCGGCTCATCCTTCAAGAGGGCGCGATATTGACACTGATCGGCATCGGTATCGGGCTCGCGGCGGGGCTGGGTTTGACGCGCTGGATGGAATCGGTGCTATTCGAAGTCACGCCTACAGATCCACTGACCCTGACCGCAGTTTCGTGCCTTCTACTGGTTGTCGCCGGCGTGGCGGCGTTCATTCCCGCACGGCGTGCGAGCCGGCTGGACCCGACTGCGAGCCTGCGCTACGAATAGAGCGACAATCGGTACATGAGCTCTCCCGCAATCGCCTCCGACGGGGCGGAACTGCGGCGGCGCTTCGATGCCCAACGCGAGGCGTTCCGGCTGCGGGCGCCGGGATATCGCGAACGTGTTGACGCTCTTCGGCGCTTGGAGAAGGCGCTGCTGGCGCGCAAAGCCGATATCATCCAGGCGATCGACGAGGATTTTGGCGGCCGCGCCGCCGAAGAGACCGTCGCGTTGGAGCTGTTTCCCGTTCTCAACGAAATTCGTTACGCAATTCAGCGTTTGAAGCATTGGATGGCGCCACGCCACGCTTCGGTCGGATGGCAGTTCTGGCCGGCTCGGGCTCGGGTGGTCTATCAGCCGCGCGGTGTCGTAGGGATTCTGTCGGCTTGGAATTATCCGCTTTTTCTGAGTCTGGCTCCGTTGGCAGGGGCCTTGGCCGCGGGGAATCACGTGATGTTGAAGCCGTCGGAGCTTGCACCCCGAAAAGCGGAGCTCATCCGATCCATGATCGCGGAACTTTACGGGCCCGAGTACGTCACGGTGGTGGTTGGCGATTCCCGAGTGGCTTCTGAATTTGCCAGTCTGCCGTTCGACCACCTGCTATTCACCGGGTCGGCGAGGATCGGCAAGCTGGTGATGAAAGCCGCGAGCGAGAATCTGACCCCCGTGACTCTGGAGCTGGGCGGCAAGTCTCCGGCGCTCGTAAGCGATGAGTATCCCGTGCGCAAGGCTGCTGAGCGGATCCTGACGGGCAAGCTGTATAACGCCGGCCAGACGTGCGTGGCTCCGGATTATGCGCTTGTGCCGCGGGAACGGATGAGCGATTTCGTCACTGCGGCTCGAGACACGGTTGGCGCAATGTATCCAAAACTGGTGCAGAACGCCGACTATACGCGGATCATTAGCGTGCCGCATTATCGGCGTCTCCGCGGGTTGGTGGACAGCGCCAGGCAAGCCGGCGCCGAGGTGGTGGAGATAAACCCGGCCGCCGAGGTCTGTAACGAAGAGAATCGCGTCTTTCCCCCTACGCTTCTCTTGAACACGCCCCAGGATCTGGGCGTGATGCAGGAGGAGGTTTTCGGCCCGGTTTTACCAATCGTGCCGTATGGCGGGCTAGACGAGGCCATCGCATACATCAACGCGCGCCCGCATCCTCTCGCTTTGTATTATTTCGATGAAAACGGCCGGCGCGTGCAGGATGTCCTGGCACGCACGACGGCTGGCGGCGCCACGGTGAACGATTGCATCTTCCACGTCGGACAGCCATGCTTGCCATTTGGCGGGGTCGGCGACAGCGGCATGGGCCACTATCACGGGTTCGATGGCTTTGAGACCTTTTCCAAGAAGAAAGGCGTGTTTTTGCAGAGCCGCTGGACTCCGCTTGGACTTCTCAGGCCGCCATATGGGCCAGTGGCTCGCCGGTTGCTGCGGTTTATCGTTGGGGCCTAGTCGCGTTGGGTGCAACGATTCTTCGCGTTTCTCAGGAGATGGAGCAGGCTGTGCATCCTTCCACAAATGTCAGATATTCGCGAGGCGCGAAGAATCTGAAGCTGTGTAATACCTTTCGACAACTGGTCGCCTCAAAAGCCCGAAAGTGGCTCTGGCGCCCAGTCCAGCCCCGCGGTATCCTCGCTTCATGGAAGCAGGGATCATCGCATTCGACGACTTCACGGATATCGACGTCTTCTTCATGTGGGATTTGCTCAATCGCGTCAAGGAACCAAACTTCAAAGTCCGAATCCTCGGCGAGGCGGAGAAACACGTCTCGACCACGGGTGTTACCGTCCAAATGCACGGGCACATTTCGGAATCGCAGAATTGTGACATAGTGCTTTTCAGCAGTGGCATCGGTACGCGCCGGAAGCGCACCGATCAAGGATTCCTCTCGCAATTCCGGCTGGATCCCGCGAGGCAGTTGATCGGTTCCATGTGCTCGGGCGCTCTGCTTCTGGCGGCTCTGGGACTGCTGGAAGGCAAGTCCGCCACGACGTATCCGACGGCGAAGCAACTCCTCGAAAGCATGGGCGTCCGAGTGGTCGAGAAGCCATTCGTCAGGGAAGGGAACATTGCAACCGCTGCCGGGTGCCTGGCGGCTCAATATCTCGCGGGTTGGGTCATCGAGGAGAAATTCGGTTTGGCCAAACGCGAAGAAGTACTGCGCTCGATCATGCCGGTCGGCGAAGGACTGTTCTTTGACGACGTGGAGCAAGTCGCGACCGTCTACGCAGCGGCTACAAACGGTTGATCAGGCTGGCGACATAACCGGCGCCAAACCCGTTGTCGATGTTGACGACTGTCACATTGCTTGCGCAACTGTTCAACATGCCAAGCAGGGCGGCGAGTCCCTGGAAACTGGCGCCATAGCCGATGCTGGTCGGTACGGCGATCACCGGTACCGACACGAGTCCGCCGACGGCGCTGGCCAGCGCGCCTTCCATCCCCGCGCACACCACGATAACGCGCGCGGCCATCAGGCGGTCGCTATTGGCAATCAGGCGATGAATTCCTGCCACCCCAATGTCGTAAATGGCGTCTACCTCGTTGCCCATCACCTGGGCGGTTACGCGAGCCTCTTCGGCGATCGGTATATCGCTCGTACCGGCTGACACCACCGAGATCGTGCCCTTACCGTGCATGGTTCGATCGCGCCACACGCGAACGGCGGTGGAGAGTTCGAAGTACTCCGCGTCCGGCGCGATTTCTCGCATTGCCTCGACAATGGCCGGATTGGCGCGTGTGACGAGCAGGTTGGGCGATTTCTCCAGCAGACGATGTGCAATACTCCTCACCTGCTCCGGCGTCTTTCCCTTCCCGAAAATCACCTCGGTGATGCCATGCCGCAAGGCGCGGTGATGGTCGAGCTTTGCAAATCCGAGGTCCTCGAAAGGCAGGTGACGCATGCGCTCGACCGCGCTATCCACGTCAACAGAACCTGCTCGGACCTCCTCCAGGATGGTACGCAGTTGTTCGGGATTCATCGTGTCAGAATTCCAGCTTTTGGCCTATCGCAAGGCCGTATTTACGAACCATTCCCGCGCCCACCTCCAGGTCATATTTGGAAATCTTGAGTCCTCCGTAGTGTTCGCAGCGGCTGGCCTGGGTCTTACACGGTTGTATGTTCTCGACGATCGCGACAATGTTGTGGTCGGCGTCCATCTGGACAATATCCAGCGGCATCAGGTGCTGGTACATCCAGTAACTATAGTTTCCAGGCTCCGGATGGAAGAACAACATGCCTCGATCGGATGGAATAGAGGTTCGGAAGGCCAGTCCCCGCAAAATATCAGTCGTAGATGCCGCGACCTCAGCTCGAATCACGTCGCCGCGGGGCAACGTGATGGGCCGTAACATTACGTCGTAGGAGCTATCGGCCGGCTTACTGCATGCGGCGAGGAGTAGGGTCAACGCCGCCGCGGCCAGAAGAGAACAGAACCGCATGAATTAAAATGGTAACGAATCCGGAGGAAGGGCATACCAAAGGCATTTTGGAAGCGCGTGCGGCTGACGCTCGACATGATCAAGTTCGAGCACTCGGTGTTTGCATTGCCGTTCGCCTTGACGGGGGCGTTCCTGGCCGCTCGCGAGCTACATCTCGACTTGCGCTTGATTCTGAATCGGCTGGTGTGGATCGTGGTTGCGATGGTCGGGGCGCGTTCGGCAGCCATGGCGTTCAACCGCATCCTCGATGCCAGGATTGATGCCAGGAACCCGCGCACCCGCAACCGGCACATTCCGGCGGGCATCCTGACGACGAGCTTTGCGTGGGGTTTTGTCGCGATCTCGGCCTTGGTTTTCGTGCTCGCGGCGCGCATGCTCAATCCGCTGTGCTTTGAGCTTTCGCCTGTCGCGCTCGCGATCGTGTTGTTTTATTCCTTCACAAAACGGTTCACTTCGCTGTCCCATCTCGTTCTGGGTTTCTCGCTGGGGATTGCTCCGGCGGCCGCCTGGATCGCGGTTGCCGGCTCGCTGGATGTTCGGATTCTATGGCTCACGGCCGCGGTGACATTCTGGACCGCCGGTTTCGACATCATCTACTCGTGCCAGGATTACGAGTTCGATGTGAACTCGGGCCTGTTCAGCATCCCGCGAAGATTCGGCATTGCTACCGGCCTGTGGATTGCACGCGTTCTGCACATCGCTATGGTCGTTTGCCTGGTGGCGCTGGTTCTTCAGTTCCACTTGGGCTGGCTGGCGATGGTCGGGGTAGCGGCCGTCATCGGACTCCTCGCTTACGAACATAGCCTCGTGAAAGCAAACGACTTGTCGCGCGTCGATGCAGCCTTCTTCACGGTGAACGGCTATGTCAGCGTGCTATTCTTCTTTTTTTGGGCAGCCGATATGTACCTTCACCGGGTAGGAGCTTGAAGTATGCGCGTTGAGATGGAAGACCGGCGTCTGCGGCCGATTCTCGAGAAAGTCGAGGCCGGCCAGCGGCTCAATTACGATGACGGCGTCGCGCTGTTCCGGTCGTCCGATATTCTCGCCACCGGCTATCTGGCGAACATCGTGCGAGAGCGCAAGCACGGCAACGTCACTTACTTCAACGTCAACCGGCACATTAACCCGACCGACGTCTGCGTAGCGAGTTGCAAGCTGTGCGCGTTTGGCAAGAAAGCGAAAGACCCCAAGGCGTACACCTGGTCGCTCGATGAGATCTGGCACCGGGCGTCGGAGGGCTGGACCGAAGCGATCACGGAGTTCCACATCGTCGGTGGGCTGCATCCCGAGCTGACGTTGGATTGGTACTGCGACATGCTACGCGGCCTGAAGCAGCGGTTTCCACAGGTGCACCTGAAAGCGTTCACGATGGTCGAGATCGCTTATCTAGCGCGCCGCAACAAGCTTTCCTACCGCGACACAATTCTGAAGCTGATGGATGCGGGCATGGATTCGATGCCTGGCGGCGGCGCCGAAATCTTCAACGAGCGCGTGCGGCGCATCATATGCGATCACAAGATCGACGGCAACGAGTGGATCGAGGTGGCGCGAACGGCGCACATGTTGGGCCTGAAGACCAACTGCACGATGCTGTACGGCCATATCGAGACCGAAGAGGACCGTGTCGATCACCTCGTCAAGCTACGGAAGCTGCAGGATGAGACCGGCGGGTTCCAAACGTATATCCCGCTGGCGTTTCATCCCGACAATACACCCCTGCATCACATCCCGAAGACGACGGGCTTTACCGATCTCAAGAACATCGCGATTGCACGCCTGCTGCTCGATAATATCGAGCACATCAAGGCGTACTGGATCATGATGACTCCGAAGATCGCGCAAATTGCGCAGAGGTTTGGCGCAGACGATCTCGATGGGACAGTGGTCGAGGAAAAGATTTACCACGATGCCGGTGCTACGACTTCGCAATCGTTGCGACGGGGCGAATTGCTACGGTTGATCCGCGAAGCAGGACGCGAACCGGTTGAGCGCGATACGCTGTATCACGCCGTGGAGCGGACGGAATCAGCTTTCACCGTTCTGGTATAGCAGGATCTCGTTCACCAGCACCGGGAGGGCGCTCTGGACCTCTGGCGAAAGCGGAGCCCCCATGTCGAACTGTGCGGCTTCGATGCCGAAAATCAAGAACTCAGGCGGTAGTTCGCGCAGGATCCGCGACATTTCCACTGCTTCCGCCAGACCGAAGTCGTGGGTGGTGGGAAACATCCGCTCCGGCAGTTCTTGCCGGTTTGCATCCCAGCGGTGGATTGTGCCGGGGGCCGCGCCGGAGCAAACCGCGTCAATCACGATAAGGGAGGACGCGCCCCTCCACTCGTCCATCAGATTTGCGCCGCCGGTTGATTCGACTATGGTGCAGGAGATACCGGCTTCGGCCAGCATCCGGGCTGCGATCAGTCCGAGGGCGTCGTCGCCGCGGAATTCGTTGCCGACTCCAATGATGAGTCCCGACTCAGTCCCGTTCGACATCCAGCTTCAGGAAGTGCGTTGAGCACGAAATGCAGGGGTCGTAATTCCGAACCGCCTGCTCGCATTGCCAGCGGAGTTTTTCCATGGGCATATCAAGGCGGGGAGGAACAAACTCCCGCAGGTCGCGCTCAATGGTCTTTTGGTTTTGCGACGTCGGCGGAACAATCTTGGCATCCACAATCATCCCCCGTTCATCGATACGATAGCGATGATAGAGGGTGCCCCGAGGGGCTTCGGTGAAGGCTTGACCCGTCGAAACGCGCGGCTCCACGGGTACCGATGCTTCCGCGGGTGGCTCATACTGCTGGATGATTCGCAGAGCTTCATCGCAAGCATACACAGTTTCAACGGCGCGGACGATAATGCTACGAAAAGGATTGGTGCAGGCGCCGTTCAGACCCGCGGCTCGGGCCGCATCTTGCGCCGCCGGCGAGAGCTTGTCGAAATTCAGGTTGAACCGCGCCAGCGGACCGACCATGTAGGGACCCTGCCCCTTCATCACCGAATGCAACGCCGTGGAGTGTTCGACGTGCTCCTCTACAAAGTGGTCCTCGTAATTTCGCGCGGAAATGTCAAGCCCGCCGCTCGAAACCAACCGTCCTTCGTTAATTGGATACTCATTCGGGTGCCGCATGGATACGAACAGGTACTCGGGCTCGAACTCGGGGAACTCAAACGTCGACACCCACGCTACGGTTTCCAGCGCTGCGTCGCGAGCCCATTTGAGCTTCTCTTCCAGCTCCCGGAAAGCCGATTTGGCGGGAACCTTGTAGAACCCGCCGACGCGCACATTGATCGGGTGAATCTCACGCCCGCCTGTGACGGTCATGATCTCGTTCCCGATCTTCTTCATCCGCAATCCACGTTGAACAATGTCCCCGTGGTCCTTGGCCATTTGAATTGCGTCCTCATAGCCGAGGAAATCCGGAGCATGGAGCATGTAAACGTGCAGAACGTGGCTCTCAATCCACTCACCGCAGTACAACAGACGGCGCAGTTCCCGGAGCTGTCCACCCACCTCTACGCCCATGGCGTGTTCCATGGCATGCGCCGAACTCATCTGGTAGGCAACCGGACAGATGCCGCAGATGCGTGCCGTCAGATCGGGCGCCTCACGAAAATCGCGGCCGCGCAGGAAAGCTTCGAAGAATCGAGGCGGTTCGAAGAGGCGCAACTTTACCTCCGTAACCTCGTTTCCCTTGACCTTGATGACGAGGCCGCCTTCGCCTTCCACCCGCGCTAGAAAGTCGACTTTAATGGTCTTTGTGCTCATGGGCTTCACTTGCTTTGCGGAATGGTTCTGAATTTGCATTAAAACTTCGGAAGACGCGCGCCAGGTCTTCGGGACTGGCTCCGACCTGGTTCCACGCAGCCCGCAACGACCGCGTGTTCGGCGTCTCCTTTGGACCGAAGCAGCCGAAGCAGCCGCGGTTGAAGGATGGACAGAGTGCCCCGCATCCGGCATGCGTCACCGGGCCCAGACAGGGCGTTCCGTGGGCCACCATGACACAAATCTGTCCGCTGCGCTTGCATTCCTGGCACACACTGTAGGGATGGATATTGGGCTTCCGCCCGTGCAGATATGCGGAGAATACCTCCACCAATTGCTGCTTGTTTACCGGGCAGCCGCGTAATTCGAAATCGACATGCACGTGGTCGGAGATCGGCGTCGACTTGCCAAGAGTGCTGATGTATCCGGGTGTTGCGTAGACGATTGAGATGAAGTCCTTCACGTCGCGAAAATTGCGCAACGCCTGGATGCCGCCCGAGGTCGCGCAGGCGCCGATCGTAATCAGGGTTTTCGAAAGACGCCGGATCTGATGGATGCGCTCAGCATCGTGCGGCGTCGTAATCGATCCTTCGACCAGCGACAGATCGTAAGGCCCGGGAAGCACCGCACGCGAGGCCTCCGTGAAATTCGCGATCTCCACAGCCCCGGCGATGGCCAGCAACTCGTCTTCGCAATCGAGGATGCTCAACTGGCAGCCGTCGCAGGAGGCGAATTTCCAGACGGCAAGCTTGGGTTTGGTCTTGTGTTTTGCCATGTCACAACTCCTCTGCAAGGTGGCGCAGGCGGTTTCGCCTGCGCGTTCTTCTCCCATTCAAAGGCATGTCACTTGGTCTTCTCTAAACCGAGTCCGGCTGCCTGTAATGGACGATGCCAACCGGCGCTGGTCGGCGCTTGTTCAGAGCTACGGGCGGGCGGGTTAACAACCCGCTGCAGGCTAACAGCCTGCATCACAGGCTCAATCAAACTCGCTGGCATTGGGCCAAAGCCTGCGCCAGCCTTCCGCAGCGCATAATCACAACTCCCGAATCGGCAGCAACGGACCGATCGCGTCGTAGCGAAACACTGGCCCGTCCTTACAAATAAATGACGACCCAAACTGGCAATGTCCGCAAAGTCCGATGCCGCACTTCATGTTCCGCTCCATAGAAATGTAAATTTGGTCTTTTGACATGCCACGGTCGACCAGTTCATTAACTGTGAAGCGCATCATGACTTCCGGGCCGCAGACCATCGCGACCGCATTACCCGCATCGAACTGCGCCAGCGGGATCAGGCGCGTGACAACCCCGACCGTACCCAGCCAATCCTGGTCGCCGCGGTCTACCGTGACCAGCACCTGAAGATCAAAGCGAGCACGCCATTCCTCCACTTCCTTGAGGAACAGGATGTCGGCGGGCGTTCGGGTACCGTACAGCAGCACTACCTGGCCGTAGTCCCGGCGATTGGCAAGCACCTGGTACAGGGCCGGACGCAAGGGCGCGAGCCCGATGCCCCCCGCGACGAGGACGATATCCGAGCCGGCCGATTCCACTACCGGCCAATGGGTTCCGTACGGTCCCCGCACTCCGATCGTGTCGCCGCGCTTCAGCGCGCCCAACGCCTTTGTAACAGGTCCGACCTCCCGAATCGTGTGGATCAGCGTGTTGGGCTTGGTCGGATCGCCGCTGATTGAAATCGGCACCTCGCCGCACCCGAATGCGTACAGCATGTTGAACTGACCCGGAGCGAACTCGAATCCCCCGGCGTGTTCCGCGGTGTTGAACTGCAGGGTGAAAGTATCCGAGGTATCGCGGCGAACGTTCGCGATCCGCCAAATCTCAGGCAGCATCGGATGCGCCGTGACTAACGCAGCCGTAGAGGGCTCGGCAATGGTCATCGTACTTCCGCGTGCGTGCCGTACAGGTTGAGAAGCTGCATGCGCGCGGCCTCCAGGCGTTGTTCAACGATGGCAACCGATTTCCGCATCAGATCGTACCCCAGCTTATAGTCCTGCTCGCATTTCCCGCGTAGACACTTGCCGTCCAGGACCAGGGCGCGGGTCACATTTAGGGCGCGGGCATCGAATTTCCAGCGATACGGCGGCATCAGCCACGACCAACCGAGAGGGTCGCCGTCGCCCAGCGTCAAAATGCTGATCGGCCCGCGGCCGGGCGCAAAGAACTCCACTGACACGCGGCCACTGCGAATCAGGTATAGCTCATTTGCCGGATCTCCTTCGCGAAAGAAAAACTGCCCGGCGTCCACCCGCAGGTTCGAGGCGCAACCGACCATCAGTTGCAGGTGATTTTCATCCAGATCGCGACAGAACGGATGTTCACGCAAAAAGCGTTCAAGTGACTCCATGATGATCCTAAGGGCGCATAGGCTGCGAACCCGGTTCGGCGCCGGCGACAGGCTGTTCCAAGGGCTTCAGGGCCGGTTTCGGGCCGCTTTGCGCGTGTATTTTGGGGGCGCGGTTTCTGAGGTCCCGGTCACGGATCGCGTGCACCTCTTCCGTGATGTCGATACCTACCGGGCACCAGGTGATACAGCGGCCACAGCCGACACATCCGGTCGTGCCGAACTGATCAATCCATGACGCGAGTTTGTGGGTCAGCCATTGCCGATAGCGTGACCTCGCACCAGGGCGAATGCTGCCGCCGTGAATATAGGAAAACTGGGTGTTGAAGCAGGAATCCCACTTCTGCACCCGTTCGGCCTGGTTCCCGGACAAATCGGACGTGTCTTCCACCGACGTGCAGAAGCAGGTCGGGCACACCATCGTGCAATTGGTGCAGTTGAGGCAGCGGGCGGCGACATGGTCCCAACAGGGGCTTTCCAGGTTGGCCTGGAGGAGTTCCTTTACGCCGTTGGTATCCAACTTACGGCCCATCTGCCGCGCAGCTTTGGCCTGCACCTCGTGCGCACGCACGTCGTCCGACTCGGTGGAGGGCGGCAGTTCCAACTCGCGCACGACCTCGCCACCAGCGTCGCTTCCAATTTCGATTACGAAATAGTGACGGGTGGGATCGACGATTTCTGTAAGAGCGAGGTCAAATCCCGACTCTACTTTCGGACCAGCAGACATCGATACACAGAAACAGGTGCCGCTCGCCCTACCGCAGTTCACGGCCACAATGAACACGGAGTTGCGGCGAGCTTGGTAGCCGGTATCGACGTAAGCTCCGCCCGAAAATACCCGATCCTGGATGACGATCGCGTGCAGGTCGCAGGCGCGAACACCGACGAATGCCGTCTTCACCGGAGCTTCGTCAGGTGTCTCTATGGTGACGTGCTTACCTTCGCGCTTTGCTCGCCAAAGAATCTCACTGGGGGGATGGAGGAAACGCTTCCAGGAATAAGGGCTCGAAGCGAATGCAAAGAGTGCTTCGTCCTTGCGCTTCTTCAGACGATATTTGCCGCCATCCTGCTCGTCGGACCACCCGGAGGGAAGATCGCCAGGTGACTGCAGCTCATCGTAGATGATTGCGCTGTCGCGAACTGTCGGGCCGACGACCCGAAATCCTCTGCTTCGCAACGCGCCGAACAGGCGGTCAAGGCCGCTCCGTTCAAGGACACAACGGTCCCGTACCTCGCTGGAGGCCGGTGACATTAGTTTGAGAGCTACCTCAAACCTGATTCTAACACGAACGCTTTAATTTAAGCCGTTTTGGGCGCTTTTTGCCCGGAGCGGCATGGCCATTTCTTCCGTGCCTGTCAATTCCACGCCGAGCATGCGCCGAAGTTTTTTGAGGCCACGATAGTAATGGTTCCTCACGTTTGGCAGGGAGACTTTCAGTTGATCGGCGATTTCGCGAAGCAGCAAGCCCTGAAAGCACGCCAGTTCTATAGCTTGCCGTTCCCTTTCGTTTAACCGCCGCATGCCGGTTCGCAGCGCCGCAGACCAGTCGGCCGACGTCATGCGCGAACGCCCGAATTGGGTACTTCCAAGCTCGGGTGCACTGGAGCGGGCGGAACTGATGTCATATAAACCACGCGTCGCAAGATATTTCCGGCGGTTCAGGCTGCGGTGATAGGCGTACTGTAGCAACCAGGTCTTGAAGGTGCCCCGTGCGGCATCAAATTTGTACGCGTGCCGGAAGATCTCGATGAACACATCCTGCATGAGGTCCTCCGCCTCAGTGCGATCGCGCAGAATCTTGCTGGCAATGTTGAAGACGAGTCGATGATGACGGTCGAACAGTATCGCGAGCGAGTCTGTGCACGATTCCTTAAGGAATTCCGCGAGGGTTTCGTCGGAATCGGTGGAAAGCGGGAGACGCTCCGGGTCTGAAGTGGTTGAAGTCAGGCGGTGTGCCGCCCCAATGTCCTGAATCACGAGCCTGCGTCCATACGACCAAAGATGAGATTTGCGGACTTATCACTCCTCAGCAAGATGTCAATTCTTTATCAAGATCTAACTTGCTATGGATAATCGAATTACGCTTTAATATCAGTCAGTGCCGGAGAGTGCCTTTTCGCCCCATCTTCCCCGTATCGTCCGCTTCGGAGCATTTGAGGTCGACTTCGATGCACGCGAACTGCGGAAGCGGGGTCTCCGCCTGCGAGTGCAACGGAAGCCGTTTCAGATTCTGGAACTACTTCTGGCGCGACGCGGCGAATTAGTCACCCGGCAGGAAATCGCTGAAAGACTGTGGCCGGGGCTCTACGTGAACTTCGATCACAGTCTGAATACCGCCGTCAATACTTTGCGGCAGGTGCTGAGCGACTCTCCTCGCACGCCTCGTTTCATTGAAACGCGGCCGGGCCTGGGATACATTTTTGTCGCACCCATTGAGCCCGTGGGAACCCAGTCCTCGGTGCCCTCCCAGACCGAACGTATCGAATCCCTCGCCGTGCTGCCGTTTGAAAATACCGCGCACGACCCTGCAACGGACTACCTCGGCGACGGCATTGCGGACAACGTGATCAGCAGCCTCTCCACCTTACCCGGACTTCGAATCGTTGCTCGCACCACGGCATTCCGATATCGGGACCCGTCGGCTGACCCTGCAGAAATTGGCAGACAACTCGGTGTTCGCGCGTTATTGATGGGGAAAGTGACGCAGCGCGGGGATTCTTTAAGCGTCTCGAGTGAGTTGATCGACTCCCAAACGGGTTGGAGGTTGTGGGGCGAGCAATTCGAGCGTCCTGCTGCCGATGCGATGACCATCGAGCGTTCAATAGCCACCAGGATCAGTACGGCGCTGCGTATGCACCTGGATGGTCAACAGCGAGGACGCATCGCAAAACAACATACCGGCAATTCTGAGGCGTATCAGAACTTTCTGAAGGGACGATTCTTCTACAACAAGATGACGCCCGATGCGCTGCAGACCAGCATTGCGCACTTCGAATCGGCGATCGCGGCAGATCCGGACTATGCGCTAGCCTACGCGGGTCTGGCGGATGTTCATAGCCTGTTTGCCTTCCTGAACGTTCTTCCATCGGACCAGGCCCTTGTGCGGGCTCGCGATTTGGCCACGACAGCGCTGCGCCTTGACGACGAATTGGCAGAGGCGCACGCATCGCTGGCCGGCGTGAAGAAGCTTTATGACTGGGATTGGGAAGGCGCCGAACGCGAGTACCTCCGGGCTCTGGAGCTGAATCCGAATTATGCCGCGGGACGGCAATCCTACGCCGCTCATCTTTCGGCGCAAGGCCGGTCGGAGGAAGCATTGCGCGAGATTCGCCTGGCACAGCAGCTTGACCCGCTGTCGTTGGTGATCAACATGGAATTCGCGTGGCACCTCTATATGGCCCGCGATTTTGAGGCATCCCGTGAACAGTCGTTGAAGACGCTTGAGTTAGAACCGCATTTCCCGGCGGCTTTGCACACTCTGGGAATCGCGTGCGAGCAACTTGGCGAGCACGACGCGGCGATCACACATTTTCGCAACGCTTGTGCGTTTTCGGGCAACCATCCAGCGGCCCGGGCGGCTCTTGCGCATGCGTATGCGGGAAGCGGGCGCTTAGACGAATCGCGCAGGGTTCTGCAGGATTTGGAGAACACGCAGAGCGAGCGCGGCCTCTCGCCCTATTGGCTAAGTGTGGTCTATTGCGAATTGGGGGAAGGTGACGCGGCAATCGCGAAACTGCAGCAAGGCCTCGAACGGCGTGATGTTTGGATGGTCTGGCTGGCCGTTGAGCCGCGCCTGGACCGCTTGCGCCCGGACCCGCGATTTGCGGAGTTGTTGCGGCGGATCCGGCTGCACAATCGGGCGTTTACGGCGATACCTTAGCCGCCCACCAAAGACCGGGCTAAGCCTATGGATGCCATCCCGCCGCGGGTCGACGCTATTTCAGAGCTACAGGCAGGCGGGTTAACAACGCGCCGCAGGCTAACAGCCTGCATTACAGGCTCAATCGAACTCGTCGTCGTCCACGCCGCGACAAGTTGCAAGTCTGCGGGCGCTAAGAACCCCGGACTTTGCGAACTTCTTCCGTCAGCGCCGGCACTACTTCAAAGAGATCGCCAACGATACCATAGTCCGCGACCTCGAAAATCGGGGCATTCGCATCCTTGTTGATCGCCACAATGGTCTTGGAGCCCTTCATACCCACGAGGTGTTGGATCGCGCCGGAGATTCCAACCGCGAGGTAGACTTTCGGCGAAACCGTCTGGCCGGAACTTCCGACCTGGCGCTCCATCGGCAGCCAGCCGCTGTCGCAGATTGGCCGTGAAGCCGCCAGTTCCGCGCCCAGGGCCTTCGCGAGTTCCTCAACCACGTGAATGTTGTCCTTCTCCTTGATCCCGCGGCCAACCGACACGATGATATCGGCGGCTGTCAGATCGACAGCACGGGCCGATTCGCGGAACGGCTCCAGGGGTTTGGTACGAATCGCGCCGGCATCCACGCTTGGCGCGAAGGTTTCAACCTGCGAAGATCCCTCTTGAACCTGCTCCGCCCGGAAAGCGCCAGCCTGAATGGAAGCGAAATGGGGCGCGGAACCGCCCGCCTTCACGTCGGCATTCAGCTTTCCTTGAAAGAGCTGGCGTACAAAGACGGGACTCCCCGAGTCCACCCGGAATCCAACCACGTCGCTGATCAACACCTGGTTGAATCGAGTGGCCAGCTTGGGGGCAAAGTCGCGGACTTGATACGTGTGGGGGAACAGCACGTAAGCAGGATTCACCTGCCGGATCAGCCCTTCGAGCGCGGCTGTAAATCCATCCGGCGTATACTGCGCGAGCAGAGCGTGCTCAACGGCGTAAACGAGGGCGAGTTTCTTGGAGGTGAGTTCGTTCGCCAGTGCGCCGACGGATCCGCCCGGCACCGCCGCGACGGCCGTTCCGCCCAGGTCGGAAGCAAGCTGCTGGCCGGCCGCGAGAGTCTCGAACGACATGCGGTTCCACGCGCCGTTGCGCTGCTCCATCACGATGAGAATTGTTCCGCTCATATGACCCGCACCTCGAATCTCAGCTTCTCCACCAGTTTTGCGGCGGCTTCCCTGGCGTTACCCTCGAGCAACTGTGTCTGCTTACCTTTCTGCGGCAGGTAAACGCGCTCGATGACTGCCGTAGGCGTCGCCGAAACACCCAGATCGCCGGGTGTGAGCCGCTTGACTTCTTTCGTCTTCGCTTTCTTGATGCCCATTAACGTGGCATAGCGGAGTTTGTTGATGCCCGATTGAATGGTCAGAATTGCGGGCAGGGGCATCTCGACGTTCTGGAACCAGCCGTCTTCCAATTCCCGTTTGACGCGGATTCCGTTGCCCATCACCTCGACCGCCATGATGATGGTCGCGTGCGGGACACCCATCAACTCTGCCATGACAACGCCGGTTTGGCCGGCGCCTAAGTCGTCCGATTGAAGTCCCGTGAGGATGAGGTCCGGCTTCTCGGCAGCCGCGGCTTTCGCCAGCAGCTTCGCAAGACCCAGGGTGTCCCAATTGGATACCGTTTCGTCCTCGATGTGCAGGGCGCGGTCCGCGCCCTTGGCGAGTGCTTCACGAATGGTCTGGCTCGCGCGTGCAGGACCAGCGCACAGGGCAACCACCTCGCCGCCGTGCTTTTCCTTGAGCTGAAGCGCTTCTTCCAATGCGTAAGCGTCAGGTTCGTTGACCTCGAAACTGAGATCGCCTTCCTGGATCCACCGTCCGCTCGCGTCGACACGCAATTGCGAATCGCGGACGGGTACCTGCTTGATGCAGACAATGATTTTCATATGTTGCTTGCGGCTATTCCGTGTACTTCTTGAAAATCAAACAACCGTTGGTACCGCCAAACCCGAATGAGTTCGACAACGCGTAATCGATGCGCATGGGCCGCGCATGGTTGGGAACGTAGTCGAGGTCGCATTCCGGATCGGGAAATTCGTAGTTGATGGTAGGGGGAGCCACCTGGTCGCGGATCGCGAGAACTGTCACCCCGGCTTCCAGTCCGCCGGCGCCGCCCAGAAGGTGCCCCGTCATTGATTTGGTCGAACTGACGCACAACTTGTAGGCATGATCGCAGAAGGCGCGCTTGATCGCCACCGTCTCAATCTTGTCGCCGACCTCAGTCGAAGTGCCGTGGGCGTTGATGTAGTCGATTTGGGTGGGTTCGATGTTCGCGTCACGCATCGCATTGCGCATGACGCGGTAGGCGCCGTCGCCATCTTCCGAGGGGCTGGTGATGTGGAACGCATCGGCGCTCATGCCGTAGCCCACCACCTCGGCGAGAATAGGCGCACCGCGGCGTTGTGCCGTTTCTAATTCTTCCAAAATGAGAATGCCGGCGCCCTCACCGACCACGAACCCGTCGCGTTCTTTATCCCAGGGCCGGGACGCGCGCCACGGTTCGTCGTTGCGCTGGGAAAGCGCCCGCATGGCGGCAAACCCTCCTATGCCCATGGGCGTAATACACGCCTCCGCGCCGCCGCAGATCATGACATCCGCGGCCGAGCGCTTGATAATCTCATAGGAATCGCCGATCGAGTGGGCGCTCGTAGTGCAGGCAGTGGCCGTCGCGGAATTCGGTCCTTTAGCGCCGGTCCTCATCGACACATAGCCCGAAGCAAGATTCACAATCGTGGCTGGAATGAAAAACGGCGATATGCGGCTGGGTCCTTTCTCGAGCAGCGTTTTGTGCTCTCGCTCGATGACTTCGAACCCACCAATGCCGCTGCCGATATAGACGCCAACCCGTTCGCCAAACTCACCCTCGATAACGAGACCGGAGCGCTGGATCGCGAATTCCGTGGCCGCAATCGCTACCTGGATAAAGCGGCCCATCTTCTTGATTTCTTTCCGTTCAATAAACTTCGACGGCTCGAAATCCTTGATCTCCCCCGCGATGCGGCAGTTAAAAGCGGATGCGTCGAACTGCTCGATTCGAGAAATCCCGTTGCGGCCTTCGCGAATCGCCTGCCATGTTTCTTCCGTGCCGATTCCCAGCGAGGTAACTAGACCGACACCCGTCACTACTACTCTGCGCGGCAAATATGGCTCCGGTGAAGCTATTACTTCTTTTTCGCTTCGATGTAGTCGATGGCGTCCTTCACCGTCGTGATCTTCTCGGCGTCCTCGTCCGGAATATCTATATCAAACGCTTCCTCGAAGGCCATGACGAGTTCCACGATATCGAGCGAGTCGGCGCCGAGGTCGTCCACGAAGGAAGCGGTGTTATCCACTTGGTTTTCGTCTACACCGAGCTGTTCTACGATGATCTGCTTTACCTTCTGTTCAACCGACGACATGAATCCTCCCCAGTTCTGTTCTGGTAATGTGTACGGGCGCAGTTCAACAGCCCGTACGTAGCTTGCAATTGTTCAAACGCATTGATTCTAACATGTGTTTTGAAGTCAACTCGACACCCGGCGCGGCATGTTCTACTAGGACCATGCGCGGGGTTGTGTTTCTGTTCGCATGTGGTTTGGCGGGACAGGATACCTCCGCAATCACCACCGCCGCCGCGCGCTTTGCCGAAACCGCGCCCAAGTTTATGGCGCTAGAGAAGCTGAGCCAGCGCGCCCGCTCGGGGGAACGCTTCGACGAACGGCATATGGTCGCATATTATGGCTTTTCGACGTTGCGCAATTCTCCTGGCCTGATCGAGTTGCGCCAGTTGGTGAGCGTGGATGGGAAAGCGGTTGCGGGCAACGAGGAAGCGCGCAAGTTCCTTCGCGATGCCTTGTTTTCCAGCGACGACGGCTTAAAGAATAAGATGCTGGGCGCCTTCGCGAAAGAAGGGCTGACCGGCGTCGCGACGGATTTTGGACAGTTGATTCTGCTGTTCGGCAGTGGCCGCATCCAGGACTTTTCGTTCCAGTACGACCATGACGATTCCATCGGCTCACTGCAGACGCAAGTATTCAACTATGCACAGAAGACCGGGCATGAGGGAGTGCGCGTTGAGGGCGGGCGCAAGCGCGAGCCGTTGCGGGGCAAGATCTGGGTGCGGCTGCCGGATCACGTCCCGGTGCGTATCACACTCGCCACGTCGAGGAATAACCATGGCGTGAAGACGCGCGACGAGGCTCAGGTCGATTACGCGGAGTACAAGGGCGTTCTATTACCGGCCGGCGTCCTGCACAGGCAATTTGAAAATGATGACATCGTGGCGCAAGATACCTACGAATACGCTGCCTGGCAGCCGGTGAATCCGAAGTGAACCGTATCATCTACCTTCACGGATTTGCGAGCAGCCCGACATCCAATAAGGCTCGCTTCTTTCGCGATCGTTTTTCCGAGCGCGGCATCGACATTGTTGTGCCTGATCTCGCAGAAGGCGATTTCGAGCACCTGACGATCACCGGCCAATTGCGCGTGATCGAACAAGCCGCGGCGGGCGAGCCGGTGAGCCTGATCGGCTCAAGCATGGGCGGGTATTTGGCGGCTCTCTATGCCGCCCGACATCCTGAGACGGAGCGGCTGGTGCTCATGGCGCCCGCATTCAATTTTGCCTCGAGATGGCGCGAGCATCTGGGAGCGGAGGCCGTCGACCGCTGGCGGGAAACGCGAAAGCTTCCTATCGACCATTACGGCGACGGACTGATTCATCAGCTTGATTATGGACTGCTCGAAGATGCGGACCATTATGAAGCGAATCCCGATTTCGGGCAGCCCGCCGTCATCTTTCATGGCAAGCACGATGACGTTGTGCCGCCGGAGTACTCCGTCGCATTCGCGCAACGGCACCCCCACGTTCAACTTCACCTGCTCGATTCCGGTCACGAGCTGCTGAACGTGCTCGACTTCATGTGGGCCCACGCAGGATGGAATCGTTGAGCGCTGGATGAAAACAAAGCCACCCAGGTAAGCCGACGATTCGAACGTGACGGCGCCCCATCAAGGGGGAGGCGGGGGATGAAGGATCAATTGTCTGCGTGAGCGTAGACGAGACACCGGACCGAATCGCGCCGCGAATTGCGCATTCCGGCATTTCGACGTGTCGCGAATTGACGCAATTCTGCGTACCCTCGCCCAACTACATCGGGTGCGTCCGAGGTAGCGCAAGCGGTTTCGCCCGCGAATGCTTCTTTGAGGCATTTCTGTCATGTGATTGCAAAGGAATCACAGGGAGGATTGGGCATGAGAAGCGCTTTCCACAGTTTTGTTCTGACATTCCTCGCGGCCGGGTTCGGACTCCACGGTCAGCAGCCAGGCGACCTCACCGGCAACTGGTATCTCAATGTCGACAAGTCAGATTGGGGTGCGGCCAAGCGGCCCCAAAGCGTGGTGCTCCATATCAACCACAAGGAACCGGCCCTGAGATACACCGGCACGGTGGCTTATCCCAACGAGGATACGCGAGACTTTGCTTTCGACGGCGCCATCGACGGTAAATCCTATCCCATGACTCGCTCGTATGGGGTAGGCAGCGCCGTCTTGCGCCGCATAGACACGGGCGCCTTCGAGTCGGTCTTCCGAACCGACGATGGGTCTTACATTGAAACGGTGCGAACCGCCTTGTCGCGGGGTGGCCAGGTCCTTACACGCAAAGTGCGGCTGCAAACACCGCAAGGCACGAACTCCTGGACCGAGATCTACGAGCGGCGATAAGGCCTCAACCGACGTGAACCATGTGTCCAAACTGCTTGCTGTTCTCATGGGTTCCATACGGAACGATGTATCCGCTCTGGTGGCAGGCGACGAAATCCGAGCCACGTCTGTGCCAAAGCAGGATGCCGTCACACAGTTGCTGAAAGCTGATCACTGAAAGCTAATCGCGGATAGCCGAAAGCGATCGCTCCAGACCAGAGTCGCTTCTCCTACTCGCTGTCGCCGACAGATTTGTATTTCAACCTGCTTGCGAGTGTTTCGAGGGCCCGCTCCAGCGTTTCCTCGGCATCGGCATGATGGACCCACGGGAATGTGACATCGCGCACCAGGTATCGGCGTCCATCGCGCTCTTCTTCCGACCAGACGAGCGCGGCGTAGCCGGGACTCGCTGGCTTGCCCGTGCGGCTGATGATCTCAATGCGATGGATCGCGCCATCGTCGCTCCAGACGCAGACGGTCTTTACTACTTCGTGCCGGTCGGAGAATGGCGACGGACTCTCCAGCGTCTTTTCCATGCGCACAGTCTAACACCCGGAGGACCAAAAAGATGGCCGTGGGTTTATACCGTCAGCTTGCATTGCACATCGCTCGGTTCTTACACTGAGGATGGCTCCGGGCGCCACTAACGCACCCCCAGCCACGCGCAAAATCCTATGGCAAAAGATCGTGATGATCTGCCTCCCTCTTCGGAGGGTGGCATGAGGAGGCGCGGCTTTCTGAGTACATTCGGCGCCAGCGTTGTTGGCGTGACGGTGGCTGGAAAGGCTACAGCAGCGCCTGCAACAACAGTTGCGGAGCCGGGCGCACCTGCACAGGTAGCGCTAACGGTAAATGGGCAGCGGCATCGAGTGGCGGTTGAGCCGCGATGGACTCTGCTCTACGTCCTGCGGGAAAAGATTGGAGTCACGGGCGCCAAGGCCGGCTGCGAACGCGGCGAGTGCGGCGCTTGCACCGTGCTCATAGACGGCGTCGCACGCTATGCCTGCCTGACGCTCGCCGTGGAAGCCGACGGCCGCGAAATTACCACCGTCGAAGGCCTCCTGCACGGTGAACAGCTTGGTCCCGTTCAACACGCTTTCGTCGAAGAGGACGGGCTGCAATGTGGTTACTGTACGTCAGGGCAGGTGATGGCCGCCGAAGCCTTGTTACGGAAAACCCCGAACCCCGGCATCGATGAGATCCGGCAGGGAATGAGTGGGAACCTCTGCCGCTGTGGCGCTTATAGCCACATCTTCAAAGCAGTGCAACGCGCCGCGGAACTCAAAACGAAGGAAGGGGTGTCATAATGGCCGCCGATACCAGCCCTTCCTTGCCCGCTTGGGGCGAAACGCGAGTTGTCGGACAGGCGCTTCCTCGTGTGGACGCCTACGAGCGCGTCAGCGGCTCCGCTGTTTACGCCATCGACGTTGCCTTTTCCGACATGCTGCATGCGGCCACCCTGCGCTGTCCGTATGCAAACGCGAAGGTCCGGCACATCGACACCGCCGCGGCCGAGCGGATGCCAGGCGTGAAGGCAATTATCACCGACCGCACGCCTGGCGCCAATATTCCCTGGTATCCGGGACGTAACGGTCCGACCAGCCGCCTCTTCGACCCGCACTGCCGGTATGCCGGCGACGAAGTAGCCGCCGTTGCCGCGTCGACCCTCGACCAGGCCCTCGATGCAGTTTGCGCGATCAAGGTGGAATACGATCAGCTACCCTTTGTCGTGGATTTGAACGACGCGCTTAAGGACGGCGCGCCCGCCGTACAGGAAGGCGGAAATTACGCCGACCCTCCCCGAGTAATGCAGCGCGGCGACGTGGCGAAAGGATTCGCTGAGGCCGACGCGTTTGTCGAAGAGACCTTCGAAACAGGCTGCCAGATTCACTCCGCCGGCGAAACTCATGGTTCCGTCGCGCGCTGGGAAGGCGACCACCTGACGGTTTGGGACACCACCCAGGGCGTCTTCGATTCACAGAGGTCGCTGGCGGCCGCGTTGCGCCTGCCCATTAGCTCCGTGCGGGTCACTTCCCACTACATGGGCGGCGGCTTCGGAGGCAAGCTCGAACTGGGCAAGCACACCGTGATCGCCGCACTTTTGGCCCGGCAGACCGGACGCCCCGTGAAACTGTTCCTGTCGCGCGAAGAGACCTTCTACGCCGTGGGAAACCGTCCCGCCGACAGGATCAAGCTGAAGATCGGAGCGAAACGCGACGGAACGCTCACCGCGATCGACATCACCAACCGCGGAATCGTCGGAGCTTATCCGGGCTCCGCGGGTGTGGCGTACCAGGCCATGGATCTCTACCTGTGCCCGAACGCGCGCGCCGAAGAAGCCAGCGTCTACATCAATGCCGGAAAGCAGTGTGCCATGCGGGCGCCCGGTTTCCCGCAGTGCTCCTGGGCGCTGGAGCAGGTGATGGATGCCCTGGCCGAGAAGATCGGCATGGACCCCATTGAGTTTCGCTTGAAGAACATCCCGGAGGTCAGCCAGATTCGCGGCAACATGCCGTTTACGAGCACCGGCCTCAAGCAGTGCCTGTCACAAGGCTCGGAAGCGTTCGATTGGAAGCGCTCCCGCGAAAAGCCGCGGGTCGAGGGGCCGATTCGCCGCGGCATCGGTGTGGCTGCCGGCATGTGGGGCTACGAAGGCCATCCTGTGGCCGCTGCGGTGGTCCGGCTGTTCGCCGATGGCAGCGCCAACCTGAACATCGGTGCGACCGACCTTGGAACCGGAACCAAGACCATCATGGCGATGGTTGTTGCCGAGGAGTTGGGCATCCCGCTCGACAAGATCGAGGTGGAATGGGCCGACACGGCGACGACGCAATACTCGCCCGCCAGCGGTGGCAGCCAGACCGTCCTCGTGAACGCGCCGGCGGTCAGGTCGGCGGCAGCCGAGGTGCGTCGCCAGATCCTTATGATCGCCTCGGAGCAGTTCAAGCTGCCCGCGGGCGACCTCGTCATCCGGGACGGCAAGGTTTTCCCGGCTGCTGAGCCCGAAAAGGCTGTGGCGCTTTCGGAACTCCGGGGGCTGAACGAGCGCCGCGTCATCATGGCTGTTGGAAATCGTGATCCCCACCCGGCAGGCAAAATCGCGCTCCCCTTCATCGCACAGTTCGCGGAGGTGGAGGTGAACACGCTCACCGGCGAGGTGAAGGTGGTGCGCTTCCTGGCAGCGCACGACAGCGGCCGCGTCATGAACCGCCTGACTTACGAGAACCAGGTCTTCGGAGGTGTCGCTATGGGCATCGGGTTTGGGATGACCGAGCAGCGCCGCATCGACCGAAAATCCGGCAAAGTGTTAAACGCCAACCTGCTTGACTACAAAGTCCCCACCGCGATGGATGTTCCTGTCGACATCCGTTGCCTGCCGATCGACCCTCACGATACGGAATGCAACTCCGTCGGGTCCAAAGGACTCGGCGAGCCGGCCACGATCCCGACCGCGGCAGCGATTGCAAATGCCGTCTACAACGCCACCGGGGTGCGTGTGACACGAGCGCCAATCACACCGGATGAAATGCTCCGGCTGATTGCCGCGCGAGGAAGGAGAGCTTAGCGATGCTTCCGAATTTCAGCTACGTTCGTCCAGCCTCTGTCAACGAGGCGATCAAGGCCCTGGCATCCGGCGATGCGCACCTGCACGCGGGAGGCACCGATCTGCTGCCGTGCCTTCGCGACGGCGTTTTTACGGCTAAGAAGCTCGTCAGCATCGGTGGGATTGCCGATCTCCGCGGGATTCGGGTGCTCGACGACGGCAGGCTGCGGATCGGTGCCTTGGCCACGCTGACCGAGATCGCCGAACATCCTGTAGTGAGGCAGCGCTATGCCGTTCTGGCACAGGCCGCGCAGTCGGCCGCCAGTCCGCAACTCCGCAATCAAGGTACTTTGGGCGGCAATCTCTGCCAACGCCCCCGCTGCTGGTATTTTCGCGGCGACTTCCCTTGTCTCAGGAAAGGCGGCGACACCTGTTTCGCCCAGGACGGCGAGAATGAGTACCACTGCATTTTCGGCGGGAATGGATGCTACATGGTGCACCCTTCGGACACCGCTCCGGCGTTAGTTGCCCTTGATGGCCGCGCCCGGATCGCCGGACCCGGCGGTACGCGGACCGTCGCGCTTGATTCGTTCTTCGTTTCGCCTTCCGAAGAAGTCACGCGCGAAACCGTTCTGAAGCCCAATGAGGTTCTGACCGAAATCCTGATCCCACCGGTGAAGGATCTGCGAAGCAGCTATCGCAAAGTTCGGACCCGTGGATCGTGGGACTTCGCGCTCGTTGGTGTCGCGGTGGCCCTGCAATTGACAGAGGGTCACGTGGCGCGGGCGAACATCGTCCTTTCCGGTGTCGCTCCGGTTCCCTGGCGCGCGCTTGCCGCCGCCAAGGAGATCACCGGCCAGCGGCTGGATGCGGCGATCATCTCCCGGGCCGCGGCGGCTGCTATTAAAGGTGCCGAGCCGCTCTCGCAAAATGCCTACAAAGTGGATCTTGTGCACGGAGTTGTCCAGGAATCACTGACCGCCATGACCTGATCGGCTGGTGTTGAATCCCCCATTCGTTGGGGTCTTTTCACGCACCGTCACTCCGGCAAGTTGTTGATTTCGTTCCTTCGAGGATGGACGAAAGAGTGCTCCATTTATTCTGGTCCATCCTATGCCATCCTGTTTACCGAGGTCCGCCATCGGGTTGATGACGGCCCTCGCGCTTTTGTCGTGTGGGACTTCCCGTAAGAATGCCGTTCAGCCGAGCGAAAATCGACCGGCGGCGGCCGAGGAGACTCCGCGTTCGCGGGACGCTGATGACGCGGGGCGGTTCCTGGCCGGGTTGCCAGGCTCGCCCGGAACATCATTCGCGGGCCTTGAAAAAGAGAAGGTCTGGAAGGATCATCGCCGCGAACTGGATCGAGCCTGGCGCAAGATCGACACCGGATCGATTCCGGCAATGCGTGAGTTCCAGAAGTCCGAGTTGAGCGGGACGCCAATTCCGAGCGTTCCCGTGTTTTACCCTTTCAGCGGACCGGACTCGCTGATGCTGACGGTTCTTTTCCCACGTAACCCGGTTTACGTCATGGTTGGTCTCGAGCCGCCCGGAACGCTTCCCACGCCCAAGCAATTTGCGAAGAAGAACCTGGGCCGCCCCCTGAAGATGGAGCGCGACACCGTCTACTCCGAGCTGCAGCGCAGTTTTTTCATCACACGGCAGATGGACCGGCAGTTCAGGGGGCAGGTGACCGACGGATTATTCGTGCCGATTCTGCACCTGCTTGTGCGAACCGGCAACACCATCCTCGGTTATCGGTATGTGCAGTTGGACGAGGCGGGACGCGTAGTTGCGCGCACCGTGCCATCGGCAGAGAAAACGCCGCCGAAGGGGTTGGAGATCAGTTTCCAGGCCGCGGACGGATCGGTCCACAAACTCTTCTATTTCTCCCTGAATCTTGCCGACGAGAAGCTGAAACAGGATAAGCCGTTCCTGGCGTACCTTGCCTCACTAAAGGGTGTGGCGACGTTCCTGAAAGCGACGTCGTACATGACGCATCGCGACGAGTTCTCGGTGATTCGCGAGCAGGTGCTTGCGAACAGCGTCGCGGTGCTGCAGGACGATTCGGGCATTCCGTACCGGTTCTTCGACACAAAGGTATGGAATGTTCAGCTGTACGGCATGTACAACCGTCCTTACGGGAGCTTCCGCTGGCTGACACAGCCGGATCTGAAAAAGGCTTATGATACCTCCCAGCCGAAGCCGCTCGGGTTCCGGATGGGCTATGGTTACTCGCGCATCCCCTCAAATCTTCTCTTCGCGAAACGAGCCGGAACGCTACACGTGTCGTAGTCTCGTCGCCGGGCGAAACGCGTTGGCAAGGGTGCAAGGACTTGAACCTCGAGGACCGGCCTACTTGTCGACTACTTCTACTTCGGGCCAGCCTGATTTCCAGGTAAGCGGCATGATGGCAAGGGTTGCTTTCCCTCCCATCCGGGTATCGCCCTCAAAATCGGAGGTGAACCAGCTTTTTCCGTTATCGACGAGAATGCCGGCGTGACCGGGTCCGAACAGTGGTCCTTTATTGGAAAGCAGAAGAGTTCCGCCGCCTTTCAGCATGTCGACGCCATCCTTATCGATGTAGGGACCAGTAACGTTACGGCTTCGTCCAACGCGAATGTTATAGGTGCTATTCACGCCGCGGCAACACGAGCCCCAATTGACGAACAGATAGTAATAGCCATCGTGCTTGTAAAGGCACGACGCCTCAATTGACTTGTTGTACGCCAGCGCTGAAAAAGGCGCGTCGGAGCTCAAACGCTTACCGGTTTTCGGGTCGAGTTGCGCGAGCTTAATTCCGCTCCAGTAGGAACCAAAGGCCAGCCACAAGGTTTCGTTTTCATCGGAAAATACGGAGGGGTCGATTGCGTTGAAGTCGCCGCCCTCGCGCGATTGCACGACAATGCCGTGATCGGTCCAGTGATAGGCGGGATCGGCTGGATCGAGAGTCGGGGTGGTCGCGAGTCCGATCGCCGAAGTAATCTTGCCGAAGCTGGAGACGGAGTAGTAGAGCAGATATCGATCGCCGAGATGGATGACGTCCGGAGCCCAGTAGTTCATGTTCCGGTTCTCGGGAACGGCTTCGGCAATCCATTCGGGAGCGGTCCGGAACACCGGCGGTCCCGGTTCCCACTTCACCAGATCTTTGGAATGAAACGTAGGAATGCCACGTCCGGTATAGAAGACCCAGAATTCGTCTTTGCATTTCACGATTGTCGACGGGTCGCGGGTAACGACTCCCCGGCTGGCGGTTTGCTCAAGCGGTAACCCGGTTCGGGATACGATCTCTGTGTCAGTGGACTGGGCGATTGCCGGAGGAACTCCAGCCAGCAGGAATGTTGAGAAGACGCAGCACGAAGAGAATCTCATTGATCTAGTCTCTAGCGTCATTCTCCGATGAAAATGGGTTTCAAAATGACACGGTGCTATCGAGAAGCCAACAACCGGCTCGTGGTAACGAAGATCGCGTCTAGATCTGTTCCAGGGAGCGTCTCACTTGCAGGATATGGTTCACGTCGTGAGCGGCCATATGGCGGGCGAGATCTTCGACTGTGATCCTGCCGCGCTCCGCGTGAAAGCCGTGGCGCTGCCACTCCTCGCGGGTGAGCATCCCGAACATGCGCAGATTGGCCTCCCGCAATAGACGAAACATAGCAAGACCTTCTGTGGCGGGCCAGGACTCGTAATTCCCGAGTCTCGCCCACTCATCCTGATCAAATCCCGGCAGGGTTGCACCGTCGTGCTCGATCATCTGCCGGTAACGCCAACTGCTGGCTAATTCGTCTTCGGCCATATGTGCCAGGATGGCGCATACGGACCACTTGCCGGATGCCGTCCGGCGGTTCAGGAGCACATCAGGGGCGCCCTCGATCAACCCTGTAAGCACATCCGGCGCAGCTCGTAGCATTTCGATCGGGTCCTGGTCCGCAATATACGAGTTGAGGCGAGCTTGATACTGTTCCGGCGTTTCCGCATGATTGCCTTCCTGCATTTCGACATTATCGCCCGGGAATTGGACTGGTACCGGCCAGCGAAGTGATTGCCGGGGAATGTCTGCTGTTTACTGCTGCCGGCCACGCTCTTGCACGCGTCCCACGCTGGTCTTTAGTTCGCCGACGGCACGAACGCAACTTTTCGCGCTCGCGGATTCTGACCATCGGAGAACCTCTCTCCGGCAAGGTGCTTCAATCACGCTACTGGAGGTCACCTTCAGTCCTGCGCCAAAGGCCAAAACCGCCGTGCTGCCAATGTGGGACTCGCGTTGGGACACGAATGGGACTAGTGCGCGCGATTACGGCTGGGACCTCGACGCGAATTCGTCCAGCCCATCTCGCCTGAGCTACCCGCCGCAGATTGAGCCGAGCTGACAGACTTTCGCACCAGAATGTAACCGCTCGTGGCTGACATCGCGTCTAGCATCGCGTGCACCACCATACCGGGCAGGATCGATCCTGTGAGCAGGGCGAGTCCTTGCAGCAACGCGCCCGTCGCAATAGGTCGTACAACATCCTTGCCCTGGTAGGCGTGGCAGGCTCCGAAAAGGATGATGCTGACCATTGCGCCCAACCCTAATCCCAGCCAAGGCTGCAGTTCCCACACCAGAAAGCCCCGGTAGAGCAGCTCCTCACAAATCCCAGCAGTGACACTTACGGCCATAAACCAGCGATAATCGCGCTTCGTGTGCGGCACCAGAGCGATAAGATTCGCCGAACGCTGCAAGAGCGCCGCGCACTTCTCCGCGGTCAGACGAGCCGCAGAACGATTCTGTGAGTGCCATAGGGCCGCAGTGGCCAAAAAGGCGAGCGTGCTCGCGACCAGGCGCCATCCGTATGGCGCAACAAACCATAGCGCTGACCAAGGCCGGTCCAGCATCCACCAGCGCACAGCAACAAAAAAGGTGGGTACCCATAACCAGGCCATGATAATCCCGTACACGTGGGGGCGAGCGCCCGCATCGCCGGCGGCGACTTGGCGTTGCATGTAGGGCCAGATCACAAAACAGTCGAACAAGTTTCCGGCAACGAACACGATGGCGGCGAAGACCAGATCCACAGCGTTGGGCATACAGGGTTCTCCTAAATTCACTATAGCGTGAATATTCAGCATACACTGAACAATGGTAAGCTGTCTAGCGAGAACTCATCTCGCCAGCGACAAACGGGAGCGTCAGATAGTGAAGAAAGAAGCGGTAGTTTCTGGCCCGAACCAGCCTGGCAGCCTCGACCAGCTACGTGCATTAGCGCATCCGTTGCGTCTTCGCATGTTAGAGCTGTTCGCAGAGGGCCCTCGGACAACCAAGCAAGTGGCCCAGATGCTCGGTGAGCCCCCCACGAAGCTCTATCATCACGCTAATGCGCTGGAACGTGCTGGTCTGCTGAGACTCTCAAAAACCCGCCAGAACCGGGGGACCGTCGAGAAATGGTATGAAACGGCTACCGAAAAAATATCGGAACGACAGCCGCGGTCCCGACCGGCGCTGCAGGCGATCAGCGGACTAGCCACCGTGGCTCTCCAACAGACGTTGCGCGAGGTTGAACTTGCTCTTCGGAAACCGCCGAGCGTTCGCCCGCTGGTGATGCGCATCCCGGCGGTCGGGAACGAGCAGCAGATCGCCGATATCCGAAAGCGATTACTTCAAGTCGTGAAGGAGTTGCGCGATCAAAAGAGCGAGGAGAAGCGACTTAGCGAGATGGATGCGCAACGTTGGACGCTGACGATCACCTTTGTCCCGGCGGCGCCCCCGCGAGGTTGAGGCCGGCGGCCCGCCGCGATGCGCACCGTTGATCGTAGCCGCCACATCAATTTTGCCCTACGTAAGCGCTGACCTTTTAAGGCTTTCTTTATCGCTATAGACATTGTTTCCGAACGCCCGATGTAAGTGGGCGGGAGGCTGCCGTCAGTCATTTGGAACGAGAACCTGGGAGTTCCTGATTTCGATTCGTACTCGCCGGCGCTATCGCGCTCATTATTGGCGTGGGATTCCAGCCGGTGCGGCCAAATGCATGGTCAATCAAACTAAGCAGCACTCAATACCGCTTTCGTTGCCGAATCGACTGACAAAAAGGCCGCTTCGTAACACGCTGATCCGTCCCACAACATTTTGCATGACATGAGTCGGCGTCACCAGTTAAGATTCGCGCATGCGAATTCTACTGCGCAGTGTTCTGTCCGTGCAGGCTGTTTGTCTGGTTACCGGCGTGTTATTGGCAGCCAACGAACCCTTCCTCGGCAAATGGAAGGTGAACCCATCCAAGAGCAGACTAACCGACGAAATGAAGGTCGAGGTCGTGGGCGAAAACAAATATGCCATTACCTTTGGTCCTGGTGCAGTCGACACTATCGTAGCCGATGGGACCGACCAGCCAGCCGTGCAGGGAACCACCCTCTCCGTTACAGAGGAAGGGGCAAAGAACTGGAAGGTCGTTCGCAAAAAAGACGGACATAGAGTAGTCATGGGGATTTGGACCCTTTCGGCGGATAGCAAGATGCTCGATGACTCCTTCACAGCGTACGGGTCCGACAGTTCGATAACGAACGTGCACTATACGTACCAGCGAACCGCGGGCAGTTCAGGTTTTCCGGGCACGTGGGAGAGCGTGAGAGCAGAGGTGGACGCGAGCCTCGAGTTGGAGATCCAGCCGTACGGCCGCGACGGCATTTCAGTTAGCATTCCAGGTCTGGGATTGGCTCAAAAAGTTATGTTTGATGGCGACGGTTATCCCGGGTCCAGTCCGGACGCACCGCCTGCCTCTGCATTTTCCGGCCGCCGGGTGAACCAGCGCTGTTTGGAACTCACAAGCAGGTTCCAAACGCTCCAGTTCGAGGTTTCTACAGATCTAAAGACCTTGACGATGAGCATTCGCCAGGCGGGGGACGACAAGCCCAAAAACATCTTCGTATTTGAACGGGAATAGGAATCTTGCACACAAGGGCCCGCGCCTTTGGGGTATGTGCGTCTCTTTCGGCCGCGTTCCTTGCCCGTTCTAGAATCTTGGAATGAATAACCGCTGGGCTCCCTGGACCGCCGCTATCCTCCTATGGAGCGCGCTAGGCGTGCTGTTCGCCCTTCCTGCTCTCGCGTTCGGCGACTGGAGGCGCATTCTCCTGGCATCCCTCGGGCAGTGGTGGTCCTGGGGTCTGGTCACGCCACTGATTTTTTGGATAGACGCGCGGCTTCCCTTCAAAGAGCACCAGCTCGTCAAGCGTGTTCTGGCGCATTTGCCCGCGAGTGTCGCCCTTACGATCCTCTATGGCTACGTCGTCGCGTTGATGGACGCCCTTTTGGGTCTGCAAGCATGGACTGTGACAGCCAGTGCACGCTTTCTTGCGACACTCTTCCAGGGCCTTCTCTGGAGTTGGCTCGTTTATTGGATTATCTTCGGCGTGCGACAAACTCTCCGGTATTACCAACACTATATCGCCAGCGAATTGCGGCTGGCCCGAATGGAGCACAGTTTTTCTGAAGCGCGTCTCAATGCCTTGCGCATGCAGTTGGATCCGCATTTCTTCTTCAATGCACTCAACACCATCTCGGGGCAGGTGGAGCGCGATCCGCGGCTGGCGCACTCCATGATCGAGCACTTGGGCAATCTGTTGCGCTTTTCGCTCGATGCGCGGGACAGACAGGAGATTCCCCTTGCCGAGGAACTGGCTTTTCTCGATCACTACGTAGCAATCCAAAAGATTCGATTCCCGGAAAATCTGCGCATCGAAGTACAAGTCAACCCCGACGTGAAGTACGCACTTGTTCCTTGCCTGATTGTGCAGCCGCTCGTTGAGAATGCCATTCGTCACGGCGTCTCGCAGCGCGGCTCAGGCGGGACCGTAACCGTGACAGCTAAGCGCGGCCTGCACCACGTAGAGATCAGAATCGCGGATGACGGCGTTGGATTGCCGCCCGGCTGGGCCCTCGAAACATCCTTGGGTACCGGACTGTCCGTCACGCGCGAACGCATTCTTGGCTTTCATCCTGACGGAAATAGCCACTTCTCTATCCGGTCACGTAACGGAGGAGGAACAGTCGTGGAAATCTCATTGCCGCTGCGATTCGCGGAAGCAAGCTAATGGCCAAGCCCGGCAAACGAATGCAGGTCGTTTGTCGTCGCTTAAGTCGAACCGTAGCCGGCTGCGGCCGGATTCGTGACAGTAGAGTGCCGTTGGGTTTGTCCCGGTGCGAATAATAACAATGGTTCGATCGGTGCGAATGGCCCCGAATCGCTACGGGCGGCAGGGGACAGGACGGCGCCACAGGGATGATTGAAAATTCTTTGCGACAATTGAAGGGCTGAAGGTACTAATCATTGGCATATCGCTTGACCTTGACGCTCCCAGCCAACTTCACGCTTCTCGCCGCCTGTAATCCGTGTCCGTGCATGTATCAACTGAAGAGGAACTGAACGTGGAGGGACGGTTGTGCGTGTCCCACCGGAGTATCACAGCATCACGAACATCGATCGCGGGCCGATTGCTTCAGGGCGAGCATTCGGAACGCAGGCCCGCCGCGTCGCCCCTCAATCGATGTCCGATGCGTTCACAACAGAGCATGGGGGCGCCGGGCCGGGACCATCGTCTTTATCCGTTGCTCTTTAGCTTCGCCAGCAGGGTAGAGCGCACCGCTGTTCGGAAAGGCCACGACTGATATACGCGCCATTCCTACGGCGTTGCCATGAACATCCTCACGGCGATTCACCGCTTCGCCGCGACCGGCGCGGGTGACGTCAAAGCGCTCAAGGAGACTGGCGCGGACAAGCGCCTTCGTGTCGGCGATTTCCGCGTACGGTTCACGGAAGAAGATCCCGACACGCTATGCATTCACTCCGTCAAAAATCGAAAGGACGCCTATCGGTGAAAAGAGTCCTACTCTGCACTACCCGTGAAATGCTTTCGATCTTGCACCCATAGTGGCTGCTCTCATGGGCGCGTACGCGGCATTGAGCAGCCCATCACCACCTTGGAAGATTCTCAAGACTTGGAAGACGCTGGCGCGTTATGCTCAGACCGGCGAGGGCAACACCAAACAGCTTCGGGATGTCGAGCCGCCTCTGATCCGTCTCCGCGCCCAAGATCATCGCGTGTTCTTCCGCGACAAGGGCGACTACCTGGAAATCTCTCGCGTGCTCGATCGCAAGGAGGCTTACCGCTAGTGCGGCACCTCAGCGGCAGTTTTTGCCTATGCGTGAGACTGTACCCGCCATCGCCAAAGTTTTGAGAGGCGGTACCCAGCTCCTTTCCAGAACAGAAGGGTCAGCAAAACCCAGAGGCATTGCGTGACAACGACATCCGATGTGGTCGGAACCGCGAGCCCGCGATTGAGCAGAGGTGGTGTGATGTGATACAGCCATGCGATGGCTGCCTTTGGGCCGTTAACGATCAAGAGGCAGCCCATATAGACAATCTTTGCGAACCAAAACACCAGCAGAATGAACACGACGACCTTGCAGGTGAATCGCACGCCACGACTTTGGAGGAACCCCATATGATGCCTATTGTCCAAACCGGCGAGCACCACGGTTAAACAAACCGTAGTTGGGCGGGAATCCCGGGACTGGGACCGGCTTAGGCCCAGGGAACGCTCGAATAGTGTCATTGCGAATATCGAAGTAAGCGTTGACAACATCGCCGATCAAGGGAATCCCTCTCGATGGTCTGCGCAGTATCTCCTGCGAAGTGATGGGCCAGTTCGTGCGACAAGAGGTCCGAAGTCGAATTAAAGGCGTTAAGGATTGTTAGGGCCGTACCCCCGGATATTCCAGAAATACCGCTGATATTTGTGCTTCCAAGCTGGTTTGAATCGGTCACAAGGACGTTGATCCCCGATTTGTCCAGACCCTGCGTTACGGTGAGCTGGCCGTGCGCAGTAGATGTATCCCCGGTAGTGACGGTGACGTCCAGATGAATATTGAAGTTTCCGAACTGATCCTGCGCTTTTGCAATTTCGCTGTCTAGCTGTTGTTGGTACTGCGGCAGAAGGTTGTTGTTGCTATCGAATATAGCTGCATTCTTGTCCAGTATCACGTTCAGCTTCACGCTTACACAAGACGGGTCTCTTTGACAATCTTGTGCCGAGACTGGGTCGAGTCCTGTCGGATCTATCAGGCGCAACGGATTGTTTCGGGTGTATGAGTAAGCATTCAGGTTTTGGGGATCGCTAATGAACGCATGGAATCGCTTTTGGTCGTTCTCATCACCGCCTTGCCAAAAGACCCAGCCAAGCGGGTCTGGACTCGTAAATCGCCCCTGTGCTGAACTCATGTATCGCACGTCGAACCAATCCAGCCCCGTTTCGGCGTCGCGTTCTTTGGAGGTGAACTTCTGCGTCACGCCGCCATCCGAGCCGTAACCCGCAACGTTCGCACGTACCGCGTTGGTCGACAGAATCTCGTCGCCGAACGGGTAATAGTCGTGCCGCGAAAACGGCACGTCTGGCGTCGCTGTGTTTGTGATGACCCGTGTGCTGCCGAGTTGATCGGCCGTTAAATACTCTGTTGAGTTCGCAGACACTGCCCAACCATACTCCGCCATCAGGTTCCCACTCACATCGTATGCGTAGGTTGTCGTCAGTCCACTCGGCGTCTGGTTGAGGACTCTGCGGCCGAAACCGTCATAATCATACAGGGTTCGGCCGGCAGGTGGGGTTTGGCAGCGAACTAATGCATTGGCCGGCCCACATACATCGGTGCAATTAACAGTTGTATCTGAAGTGCACGTTGCCACAAGGCGGTTTTCGGCGTCGTACTTGAACGTCGGCCCGCTGTTGCTCAGTTGGTTGAGGTTGGCGAATGGATCGTAGCCGTATCCCGCGTCAGTAATCTGATTCGTTGCGGGCTAATCGACGCGGGTGCGCTGATGCCAGTATTGGACGTCTGTGCGATTGTGCGATTGCCAAAAATGTCGTATTGAAACTGGAAGCACCAGGAACTCGCCAGGTCCGGGCAGGCCGGAGCGCTGGTGTTCGATGGTTTCTCTGACGCGACTAGCAGACGGTCCAAAGCATCGTAGGTGAAATACTGCGTCGCCCCTGTCAGGCCCGGTGCGCTGATGGTTTGTTGGCGCAGATCGCCGTTGTTATTGTTGGTCGTGCTATAGACGTTGGTGACGCCCCAAACGTTGTTTGATCCTGCCACCGTTCCTAACGCGATACTGCCGACCTGCAAGTGCGGAGTAAAGTTGGTGGTCTCAAAGAGTCCGTTTCCCATCTGCAACTGAGAAATGGCCCCATGAGGGGCATATTGAATGTTCGCCGGGGACGTGCCAGAGGGTCCTTGTGCGTAAATCGTAGACGTTGTGGCCGAGCTATTGGCTTTACCAACTACGCTGGAGATTCTACCAGCGCTATCCGGACAGGTTGTTACGATGCGGCCAGAAGGATAGGTCTCCTGCTCGACTTCCCCTGCCAGATCGTAGAGATAGGAGAATTGGTAGGCAGGTGTCGCGCCACCCGGAGTCTGACAACCTGAAATCGGACCCGCAGTCTGACAACTGGTTTGCGGACGGCCCATCTTGTCGAAATTCGAGAACAGCGTGCTGCTCACCGCGGTCGAACCACGAGTGGCTGTCACCTGGGTCAGGTGTCCAATACCGTTGGAAGCGTTGTCGTAGACGTAGGAGACGACGGTGTCACTGTGGCGGCTAATGTTCCGGTGGCAGCAGCATCGATGTAGCTCTTGGCCAGCGGCCGGTTCAAAGCGTCATAGCCAGTGCCGCTCACGCAGTTTGAGCCGTTCACCGCGCCGTAACAGCGGGTGACAGCGCCCGGGGTGACGGTGAACACATTTCCGTTTAGATCATATGCATATGAGGTAAGGCCGTTCTCGGGATTCATCGCCGTTATCAGCCGCCCGAGTTCGTCATAAGTGAAGGTCCGAGTTTGTGGAGTATAAGTGGCGCCTTGGGGATCTTCTGAGCGCCCATGCGTCCACTTTACTGTCTGATTACGATTCCGCGCGGGCAAGCGCCAGAACCCGTGCCTGGTGGACGCGGGTTGGAGGACCGGAAGTTGGGTGAAGGCCACCAAACTGCTGTTGGTCCGCGATCCGGTGATCGGCAAGAGTGGTTCGATCAGTGCGAATGGCCCCGAATCTCTACGGGCGATAGGGAGCAGGACGGCGTCGCGGGGATGATTGAAAATTCTTTGCGACAACTGAAAGGCTGAAGGTACTAATCATTGGCATGTCGCTCTATCGCACTCGATCAGCAGCCGTTCTTGGGATTGAGGCATACCCCGTAGACGTTGAGGTGGATATGTACCCCGGATCGGCGAGGGATATGGTCACTGTGGGCATGCCCGATACCGCGGTACGCGAGAGTCGGGAGCGAATCAAGTCGGCATTGGCCAACTCCGGGTTCGGGTACCCCAACAAGTCGATCACTATCAACCTTGCTCCAGCCAACATACGGAAGGAAGGAGCTGGTTTTGACTTACCTATGGCCATGGGAATACTCGGCGTCATGGGGATGGTCCAGAATACCGAGCGCTACCTGTTCGTGGGGGAATTGTCCTTGGACGGCAGCCTGCGTCCCGTTCGAGGAGTGCTCTCGATAGCCGCCTGCGCGCGTAAGCACGGGATAGAACGGCTGCTGGTTCCCGTGGACAACGCCGCAGAAGCGGCTGTCGCACAAGGTATTGCAGTGTATGCCATCCGGCACCTGGCCGAAGCGGTACAACTCGTCACCCAACCTGACGGATTCGCACCCGTTTCTGCAGGCCAGGCGTCGACACAGACGGAAGCCAGTAATCAGCCGGATTTTGAAGAAGTCCGAGGGCAGACGACCGCGAAGCGAGCTTTGGAAGTAGCCGCGGCTGGTTCTCACAATGTTCTGATGATCGGCCCGCCTGGCTCAGGTAAAACAATGCTTGCCCGCCGGTTGGCCGGTATCCTGCCGCCTCTCACTTTCGTCGAAGCGCTGGAAACGACGCAGATCCATTCAGTGGCAGGTTGTTTGGGGAAGGGAATTGGCCTATTGACGGCGCGGCCGTTCCGAGCCCCGCATCACACGATTTCAGATGCAGGCCTGATTGGCGGCGGTAGCGGCACGCTACGGCCAGGGGAAGTCAGCCTCGCGCACAACGGCGTGTTGTTTCTGGATGAGTTGCCGGAATTTCGACGGAATGTGCTCGAGCTCCTGCGCCAGCCGCTTGAGGAGCGGTCGGTAACACTGGCGCGCAGCAACTTGACCTTGACGTTCCCCGCCAACTTCACGCTTCTCGCCGCCTGTAATCCGTGCAGGTGCGGATTTTTCGGCGATTCCTCACATGAATGCCGCTGCACTGGAGCCGAGATTCAGCGTTATCTTGGCAAGATCAGCGGTCCCCTGTTAGACAGGATCGACCTTCACATCGAGGTTCCCGCCGTGCCTTACAAAGAGCTGCGGAGCAAGAAGGGCAACCTCACGAGCGCAGAGATGCGTGCCCGCGTAGAGTCCGCCCGGCACATTCAGCAGCAGCGTGGATTCTCCAACGCGCACATCCCGAACGCGCAGCTCCGAACGATTTGTTCCCTGGATGATGCCGGCGAGCGCACGTTAGAAATGGCCGTTCAGCGCATGGCACTCAGCGCGAGGGCGCACGACCGAATTTTGAAGGTGGCGCGGACGATCGCGGATCTGGATGGAGTCGAGCGTGTCACGGCAAAACATTTGGCAGAGGCGGTACAGTATCGAAGCCTGGACCGAACCTACTGGGGTAATTGAAATCAGCATATTTAGTGCGACAGGTTGCCACAACTCACGCTTGTCCCATGCCGGACTATGCCCGGTGCAGTTTACGAATCATTCTGGAAACGGCTGCTTGCGCGCGTCGGCATGAATCGCCCCATTGGACTTTGTTGCTATCCTGTGCATAGTGCATCGGGCCGGGACAGCACGGATCAAAGCGAACTGGTGGCTGTCATGGCTGCTCGTTGTCTTTGTCGTGATGGCATCGGTCGATCGGCTACCCGATCCTCCCGCAGCAAAGCCGGATTGCACTCAGTTCACAATTTCCCCTTCGCACGGGCAGCCCGCGAGTCTCGCGTCGCATTGGTCTCTTTTGTTCGCAACGCTCCAGTCTCCGCCGGAGCGCCGCGCCATTCTCGCAGTCGTAGCTGTCAGCCACCGCAGCCGAATCCTTGTCCTCGAGCGAACCACCGATTCTTCTCCCCCGATCCTGCACCGTCGTCCTCAGTTCAAAGCCGCATAGGCACAAGCGTTTTCTGACGCAGAGATGTTTGGCTTGGGTTCCTGTCCGACGAGTACTCCGTTCCGAGAGGATTTCCAGCCGACGAATATGTCCCTTTGGGGGGACAGTGCAAGAGAGGATTTCAATGAAAACATCAGAAGTAATCGCCGCCTGGGGGAAGATTCTCAAGGGTGAGCAGCCTTCGCTTTCCATCGAACTGACGCGTGAATGCCCCCTTCGATGTCCAGGATGCTATGCGTATGACGACGCCCACCTTGGGGGCGGAATCACTCTCCGCGGGTTGACAGACCGGACCGGGCAAGACCTCATCGACGGCGTTCTGGAATGCGTGGATCGTCTGAAGCCCCTCCATCTGTCGCTTGTCGGCGGCGATCCAATGGTTCGTTACCGCGAGCTTGAGGCCCTGGTGCCGCAACTAATCGCGCGGAAGATTCATGTGCAGATCGTCACCAGCGCTTTTCGAGTTCTACCGGCGGCGTGGGCTTCTATCGATCATCTGAACATCGTAGTTTCGATCGACGGACTGCGGCCCGAGCACGATGTGCGGCGCGCACCCGCAACCTACGACCGGATTATCCGCCACATCGCCGGTCAAAAGATTACCATCCATTGCACGGTGACGGGCCAAATGATGTCGCGTCCCGGATACCTGCAGGAATTCCTCGAATTCTGGACGCCCCGGGAGGAGATTCGAAAGGTATGGTTTAGTCTGTTCACTCCCCAGATCGGCGACCAACGGGATGAGATTCTGAAACCCGCGGAGCGGGCACGGGCGATCGCTGATATGCTGGTGCTCCGCAGGATCTTTCCAAAACTAGATATGCCCGAAGGTTTGATTCACCAGCTTGTCACGCCGCCAAGTGGTCCGGAGGAGTGTGTCTTTGCTCTTACGACTCGGGTTTTGTCGGCTGACCTGAAGACTCGCGTCGTTCCCTGCCAGTTCGGCGGCAATCCCGATTGCAATTCCTGCGGGTGCATTGCATCCATGGGGTTGGCTGCGGTGGCGGCTCACAAATTGGGTGGCTTTATCCCCGTTGGCGCCATTTTCAAAGCCTCAGTAAGAATCGGTCGGGCGCGCGCAAGAGCGGATGCGCCGGCCCTCCCAGTGGAAGAACCTCTCCACATTTTGCAGACCGGTGTTGGTCCCCGCCCATGAGCGTCTCGCCACCCTCCGTTCTATCGGAATTCGACCAGGTCCGGGAGCTGACGGCCCGCATTGGCAGCGATCGCTCCCTGACGCAGGCCAGCACTGGTAACATCTCGGCCAAGTTCGATGGAGAATTGTGGATCAAACGATCGGGCTGTTGGATGTCGGCCGCTTTAAGGGACGATATCTTTATCCGTCTGAATTGCGATGAGGTCGCCGACTGCCTGCGGCAGGGCCTGGATCCCTCGGATTTCTTCGCCGGGGCATCCCTCGAAACAGCTATGCACGCTGTGATGCGTCACCGCATTGTGGTGCATGTGCACTCGGTGAATGCAATCGCATGGGCTGTCCGGCCAGATGCGCTTTCGCAAATTCAAGCTCGGCTCGCGGGTCTCCGCTGGCAGTGGATTCCATATCTGCCTTCGGGTCTGCCCCTTGCGGTGGGAATAGAACGGGCATGGAAGAGGCGCCCGGATACCGATCTCTTTATCCTCGCCAATCACGGCCTTGTAATTGGTGGCGAGAATGTGGAGTCGGTCCACGCTTTGCTCTCCGATGTGCAACAGCGGCTTGAGATTCCCCCTCGCGCAGCACATCCGGCCGATCACGCTGCTCTGGTCAGCCTCGCGGACGATTCGATCTGGCAGTTGCCGGACGACGAGGAAATTCACTCGCTGGCGACCGACGCCATTTCCCAGAGAATCGTCTCACGGGGAATTCTCTACCCATGTCAGGCGATTTTCTCCGGGTCCGAAGGGTTGGAGACGTTCCGCGCGATCGACCGACGATGCGCGCCTGACTATTGCGATAGCCAACGTCCATTCCTCTTCCTGGACGGATATGGCGTCCTGGTGAACCAGAACGCGGGCGCAGCCACTGTTGGGATGCTTGCGGGGCTGGCGCAGGTGGCCAGGCGTCTCGGCGTTTCTGTACCGATTCGCTACATGACGGGCACGGAAGTGTCCAGCCTCTCACCTGAGGTTGCAAATCGTTACCGAAAACTCGCCAGCGCAGGTTCCGTCCAGGCCGGGTGCTCGCGTCCAGGATCGACCCCAACCGAGTTGGCTGGTCACGCGGCCACTTAAGGGAGCGGCACTTGCGTTAGTGTGAATTCTTCCGCCCGGCAGTAGCGATATGTCGCCTGCTGAACACCGTAATGACAACACTGCCAGCCTCTATGCGAACGTTCGACAAACGTACGCGCCCAAGCCAACTACTGAAGAGGAGCGAAATAGCCTGCGATGTCCAATATCAGGTGGGTCGCCGACGAAGCGAAGGCGCTGATCGATCCGCTGCCGGCCGGAACAAGAGCCATGTTCGAAGTGATCTGCCCGTCGAGCGCGTTCAGGGATGACGCCAGCGGCTGTGACTGACCTTTGGCCCACAACGTCAAAAACGTAAGCGGACCCGCAGGCACGACCGTGGCATTAAATACGTAGGCTTGTGCCTGCGGAGGCGCGCCGCAGCCGGAAGATGTGACGTTGACGTCCTTCTCACCCGAGAAGGGCGGAGATCCCGCCGGATTCCGCGTGTCCAGCACGCGGCAGGGAGTCAGGTTGTACAGCGCTAGCCCGCCGCTGCCCGGGGGTGCGAAGTAGCCATCAATATCCAGGACCAGATCCATCTGGTCCGTGACGAACACGTTAATCTGGCCGTTCGTGCCCGCCGGCACGATGGCTGCGTTTGCCGTGATCGTGCCTGTCGGAGCATTCAGGGTAGACACGAGCGGCTGCGTCTGACCTGTCGGCCACGTGCTCAGGTACAGGAGCGATCCGTTTTTCGGAACAGCGGTGTAGTTCAGCGAATACGCCTGCGCGCCCGGGGGAATGTTGCAGGGCGAACTCAGAACCGGGAAGGTTCGCGTCGAGTTACCGCCCAGGGACGGACCGCCCAGAGCACCGTTGGCACTTCGAGTGTCTGCGATGCGGCAAGGGGTCACCGGATAGAACGCCAGACTCACACCACCGCTGGAGGCAGGAACGAAATAGCCGTCGATGTCGAGAATGACATCGGTAGGATTCGTCACAAAGACGCTGACGCCTCCGTTGCTCCCAGCGGGGACGATCGCGGCGTTCGCCTTGATTCGGCCATCGAACGAGTTCAGCGTCGAGACCACCGGCTGTGTGGAACCGGTTGGCCAGATGGTGAGATAACTCAGCGGCTGGTGGGGAACCACCGTAACGTTCAGAGAGTACGCCGCCGCAACGAAGGGAATGTTGCAGGCGCTGTTCGGAATCAGGAAGTCACGCGACGAATTCCCAACCAGGCTCGGGCCTGCGAAGGGACCGTTCGGCGTGTTTCGCGTATCGGCGATGCGGCATGGTGTAACGGGGACGAACTGCAGCGCGGGGCTGCCCGATTGAGGCACGAAATTCGCCGTCACCGATGCATTCGCAGTGACGGTCAGGCAGTTTGAGCTATCGAGAGTCGCTCCGCTAAAAGAGGCGAACATGAAGCCACTGTTCGGCGTGACCGTGAGGCACACTTTCGTCCCGCTGATGTACATGCCATTGCTGGACGGCGGATTCGGAGTAATGACTCCCCCATTACCCGGCGATGCCGTTAAGGTCAGCGTGAAAGTCGGCTGCTGGCTCACCATGACTTGCACTGTGCCGCTGGACGGGGAGTAGTTGCCATCTCCACTGTAATTCGCCGTGAATTGATAACTGCCTACTGCCAGCGAACTGACTGTTAGCGCCGCTACGCCGCTTGCATTCAGTTGCATGCTGCCCAGCGCGCTGCTGCCATTAAGAAAGCTCACCGAACCCGTGGGTGTTGGTTGTCCGCTCGCCCCCGTCACGGCCGCGGTCAAAACGACATTTTGCCCCACCGCTGCTGGATTGGGACTTGCCGTAACACTCGTCGAACTTGCGACCGTAATCGGTGAGGCCTTAATGACGAATCCGTTATTGGTTCCACCGGCATAATTGGGCTGAAAGAAGCCTGTTGTATCCGGAAGATTGGTGGAGTTGGTAAACCCTCCGACATAGATATTCCCGTTAGGATCGACAGCAACCCCCGTCGGAGTGTCACTGTTGTTTCCTCCGTACAGACTGCCGAACAGCAACTGGGACGCGTCCGGACTTAAAGTGATGATGAAAGCGTCGGAGCCGTTATTTTCGGAGCTTTGGAAGGGGTTCTTCAGCGGCCCGCTGCATCCGTTTGTCGTTCCGGCAACATACACATTGCCCCTCGAATCCGTCGTAACGGCGGTGCCCGCGAGGTTGTCGCAGCCAACGCCGGTACCATAGTTGGTCTCCCACACCAGGCCTCCCGTGGAATTCAACTTGATCACGTACGCGTCACCGCAGAAAGTCGAGCTCGCTATGTTCGTGCAACCTGGGGATAGCGTGCCAGGAGTGGTTGGAAAGTCGTGCGCCTGTGTGTGGCCTGTCGCGTAAACGTTATTCTGTGCGTCGACGGCAACGCCATTCAAAACGGTGCTCGACTGAGCCGGCACGCTCCCACTGAGATACGTCGAAAACAGCAGCGATGCACTTCCGGACTGTGTGGTGTCGAATCCCGCAAGATACCCCGATCCATAGCACGCGGACGGACTGCTGCTGGCGATCGCCGGACAACTACTCTGAATTGCGTTCTTCACGGGCATCGTTGGGGAAGTCACGTCTCCCCCGATCGCGACAAAACCGTTCGGGCCGAGCCCCATTGATACCGCCGTTTGCACCACACCATTGCCCGGACCGCCGCCGAAGACAGTTGAGTAAAGCAGTGTTTGACCGTCTGCGCTGAACTTGGCCACGAAGGCATTGAAGTAATCCTGGTCCCCAGCAGCATGGTGGGAGTCCTGATATGCCGATGCGGTCACGGGAAATGGGACGGCCGGGCCCACGGGGAAGCTGCTCGTTGTCGAGCGGAGCAACGAAGACGTGTTTCCCGCAATGTAGATTTGGCCTTGGGCATCCACCGCAATGCCCGTGGCGTTGTCGTTGGCGCTCCCGCCGAAGAACGTGGAATAGAGGATCTGCGTGCCCGTCGGGTTCAATTTCGTGATGAAGACATCTGGCGTGTTGGTCGAGTAGATCAGCGGCTCACCAGGTGTATGCACTTCGCAAGTAGGGCTGAGAACGTTGTTCACTCCGGCTCCCGACGGGTTGCACAGGCTCTGATACGGATTCTTGAGAGGGAAATCGTTCGAGAACGTAAAGCCGGTAACGTAAGTGTTCCCGTTTCCATCAATCGTGATCGCGTTCGCCTGGTCCTGGTTATTCCCGCCCAAATATGTCGAGTAAATGAGGTGCGTGCCATCGGCGCTGATTCGCGCGACAAAAGCATCGCCGCCGGTAGCGGTGCCGCAATCGTTCGTGGTGCACGCAGGCTGCGTTGGTTGCAATGAACCTGCGGTGGTGGGAAAGTTTGTCGCCAGCGTGTAGCCGGTCACGAAAGCTTCTCCAGCCGCATTCACCGCGATGCCCTGGACGGCGTTCTGTTGTGTTCCGCCAAGGTAGCTCGCATAGATGAGCACCGGGTCGATCACCGTTGGCTGGCTGGTATCATGTTTGCCGACTGCAAACGCGATTTCACTCGACTTGCGAAGTACGAATCGCGCAGGGATCACCTGGCGCGCGGAGCCGCAGCCCTGGTAGACCAGCGGTTTCCTCATGATCACGGTCTCTCCGCCAACCTCTAAAGCAATGTTGCCGCCGGCGTCGATCCGTGCCTGTGCGCCCTCGATCGAAAGACGAATCGCCGACAGATCTGCGCCGGCTGACGCCGCGAAGTCGAATTCCAATTGGCCCTGACGTCCATAGAAGACCAGATCGACCCCTGGATAAACCTGCTCGTACTGGACCTTCTCCCATGTGTGAATCCCAGCGCGCCACCGCGACGTGTCGTTACCCCGAAAATAACTGACCTGGCCGTCGAGCGGCTCGAATGCGGTGAGTATCGGGTGCTTTGCGGCGCCTCGGACGCGCAACCGCAAATCGGCCCCAACACTCTGGTTGCCGGCCTGTCGCCGCACTGCCAGCACCGCCTCCCGCTCGGTCAAAAAGACCGTATATCCCTGGCCACGAGCCAGATACTTGACCGGGCCATCCGCCTGTCCTTCGTTCTTCTCAAACTGCAGCGGCAGCTTTCCGTAGGCGTCAAGAACCCGTGCGCGCTGTGTCGCATCCGGCCCCGCCCAGGCCGTGACGCCGACAACAAACAGGAGAGCAATGCGGTTGCATGGCATAACAATTCAGTCCGCGTAAAGCGGACCAAAATCCCATCACGTTACGTGCCGGATAAGCTGTGCTATCTTGCTCACTGAGCTACAAGTAGTTATCCCCGCTGTATGAACGAACCCGGCGAAATCACCGTTTTATTGCGCCGGTGGAGAGATGGGGATGATCGCGCGTTAGAGCAGCTCGTTCCACACGTTTATCCCCATTTGCGTCAAGTCGCCGCCTCGTACCTCCGCCGCGAGTCGAACGACCACACGCTTCAACCCACCGCTCTCGTCAACGAGCTGTACCTGAAACTATTGCAGCAGCGTAAGGCGGCTTGGGACGACCGCGGCCATTTCTATACCTTCGCCGCGAAGTTAATGCGGCGCATCCTGGCAGATCACGCCCGCTCTGTCAGCGCCGGAAAACGCGGCGGGGACCTTCCGCACGTTCCGCTAAGCGATGAGATCCCCTGGGTCAATGTCAACAGCGCTGGAATCATCGATGTCAATCGCGCGCTGGACGAGTTGGAAGCCGTCGACCCGCGCAAGGTCCGACTGGTGGAATTGCGCTATTTTCTCGGCTGCACCACGGCTGAGGCGGCCGAATTGCTGGACATTTCGACCGCTACCGTGGAACGCGACCTCACTATGGTGCGAAGTTGGTTGTACTCAAAGATTGCAACCCCATGACGCGCGAACATTGGCAGCGCATGGAGGACATTTTTAACCAGGCTATCGCGGCTGACGAGTCGGCGCGCATCGACTTCGTCCGCCAATTGTGCCAGGGCGACGAAGAGCTGTTCAGTGACGTGCAGCGCCTGTTGGTCGCGTTCGTCGAAGACCGACGATATACACCGCCTCAACTCGCAAACACGCGGGTTTTTGGCGAATACCGGATCGATCGGGAGATCGGCCACGGCGGCATGGGAACTGTCTACCTGGCCCAGCGGGCCGACGGCGAATTCGAGCAGCAGGTTGCGCTCAAGATGGTAAGCCCGCACCTGCGCAGCCAGCTGTTCACGGAACGGTTTCGCGCGGAACGGCAGATTCTCGCCCAACTCAGTCATCCCAACATCACGCGGCTGCTCGATGGCGGCGTCGGAGAGAATGGCGACCCTTATCTCGCCATGGAGTATGTGGATGGTCAGCCGCTCGACCGTTATTGCGACGAACTCCGGCTCACGGTCCCGGGACGAATCCGCCTGCTCCTGCAGGTGTGCTCAGCCGTCGAGTACGCGCACCGCAATCTCATCGTGCATCGCGATCTGAAGCCGGGCAATATCTTTGTCACCCGCGATGGCACGCCCAAGCTTCTCGATTTCGGAACGGCGAAGCTGCTCAATACGGACGGTGCAGGTTCGACGACCACACGGCTGGGCATGATGACGCCGCGCTACGCGAGCCCGGAGCAGATGCGTGGCGACCCGGTTACTACGGTCAGCGACGTATTCTCGCTGGGCGTGATCCTCTTTGAGCTCGTCACGGGAGCATGGCCGTTCGGCGACCCCGATTCTCCCTCTGATTGTCTACGACGCGCCGCAGTCGAGGTTGAGCCCACGCGTCCTTCGTCGGTCATTACCGACGAAGCCGCGCGGCTCCGATCCGTGTCGAGGACGAGGCTCGCGCGCATTGCGGATGGCGACCTGCGTAGCGTCATCGGAAATGCCATCCAGGCCGATCCGAGGCGCCGCTATCAATCGGTCGAGCAGTTCGCGGCCGACCTGGAGCGTTACCTCAACGGCAGAGCCGTTCTCGCGCGCCGTGGAACCTGGTTGTACCACGCCGGCAAGTTCATACGCCGGCACCGGCTGGGAGTATCCGCCGCGGTCCTGTTCGTGATTGTCCTGGCCGGATCGGCAGTCTATTCTGCGCGCCAGGCCCAACTCGCGAGAGCGGAGGCGCAAAAATCGGCGCTCGTTACCGAGTTCATACGAGGCATCCTGGGATCTGCCGATCCCACCGGCGAAGGCGGCAGCAAAAACATCACGGTATTGGAGGCTTTGAATCAGGCGCGCGCGCAGTTGTCTGAGTTGAATACGCAGCCGATGATCAAGGCGTATCTTCATTACACGCTGGGCATTACCTACGACAATCTGCAGGACTTCCGCTCCGCCGAAGAACAGATGCGAAGCGCGGTCGACATATCGAGGAGGTACGGGTCGCCTACGGAGCTTGCTTGGGCGGAAGCGTCCCTGGGGTCGATCCTCCTTGCCGCCGGAAGATATGTAGAGGAGGCGGAAACTCTTCTTCGGGACGCTGTATCGGTGGTACGAAAACAAGGCAAGAACGCCGACCCGCAGTTGGTGAATGTTGCGGTCGGGAACTATTTTCGGATTCTATGGGGACGGCACGGTCACAGTCCACAAGTGGAGGCGCTGGGGCGTGAGGCGATCGGCGTGCCGATGCCGCAGACCTCGAAGGTCACCAGCAACTACAAATTCGCGCAGTACCTGATCGAGGAGCATCGCGATCGGGAGGCGGCCGATTTACTCGACGAGGGGATCCGCATCGAGCGCGGACTTGTCCATCCCACAGCGTCGTTGGGGTTCGTGGACCACGTGTATTCCGCGCTGCGGGCGGGGGAAGGAGATTGGGTCGGGGCGGAACGTTACGCCCGGCTCTCGCGCGATGAGATAAGTGGGCAGTACGGTCCGGACAACCCGGCAACTCTTAGCGCGACGGTGGTGTGGGCCGCGGCGTGGTCGAAGCTCGGGCACGCGGTGGAGGCCGACCATGTGAGCGAGAACGCCCTCGCTTCGTTGAGAAGAGTCGCCGCGCTGCATTCCTACGATTTCTGGCCCGCGCTCCTGGCACGAGCTTCGATACTCAACGACGCCACGCGCTGGGACGAAGCGGAAGAAGCTGCGCGAGAATCGTTAGCAGCGGCGCAGTCGGCGAATCCCGACGACCCGCGAAGTGGTCAGTCGTGGGCTGAACTCGGGATTGCTCTGCTCGGGCAGCGGCGCATCCAGGAAGGGGCTATCGCGCTCGATAACGCGGACCGTATCGACCGCAAATTGCCGGGCTGGTCGGCAGACCACTACGCCACCAAGCGCATCGAACAAGCGCTCGCCGCTGCTCGGCGAAGCCCTGGGGCCGCGTCACGGCAGTAGTAACGAGCATCAAGTTAAGGAAACTCAGGAGCGTCCAGCGCGGCGATCAATATGGAGCAAGTCCGGCCCACACGACGGAGGTTCTTCTACGTAGCAGGGCTCATGCACCATCTTGAATTGCAGATGAATCAACAGCACTCGAAAGAATTACTTCGCGATTGGCCCTATTCTCTCCACCGGCCGCGATTACGAAGACGCAAAGAACGCTCTCGATCGCGGATTCTCTGCACCGTGGCACCCCGCGCTACAAACAGGAGATGAACTACGATCCAGCCATTGCGCTGCGCAGTCTTTCAGCTCCCGTGCTTTTTCTATTTGGCGAGGGCGATAAACTAGTTCCAGTTTCGGCGTGCGGAACCTGATTCGACAAATCATGAAGGATTCGGGACATCGTGATTTCACTATCCGGACATTTCCCGGCGCCGATCACAGGCTCCGCGTGAAGGCCGCTTCAGGAGAACGGGAAGAAGCGCCGGACTACTTCGAAGTCACACGCGATTGGGTTCGCAGCCGAACGGGGATACAGTAACGATTGCCATGGGAAGTGCCAGACGGTTTTCTACCAGAAGATCATTTCTACGAACGGCCGCCGCGATGGGAGCGGCCGCGGCGTTGGGCAAGTCGTCAGATGCCTCGCACAGCCCTTGGAAGGAGCGCCGCGAGCTTTTTCCGGAAGGTGTCGCGTCCGGCGACCCCGATCATCACAGCGTGATTCTATGGACGCGCGTGGGAGATCCGCGAATCGAGAAGCTGTTTGTCGAAGTGTCAGAAGACAAGGGATTCACACGAATCGCCGCGTCAGCCGCGGCGCGTGTCTCCGCTGAAGCCGACTGGACCTGCCGCGTTCTTGCAGGAGGCTTAAAACCCTCGCGTGTCTACTGGTTCCGATTCATGTTGCCGGATGGTTCCGGGAGCCGTGTCGGGCGGACGATGACCGCACCGCTGCCCGACGATCCTCGACCTGTTCGCTTCGCATTCGTGAGCTGCCAGAATGCGAACCAGGGCGCCCAGAACGCCTATCGCCGCATGATTTATGAGGATGAGCGCGCTTCCGAAACGGAGCAGCTTGGCTTCGTCCTGCACCTTGGCGACTTCATTTATGAAATCGTCTGGTACCCCGAGGACCGCCGGGAAATGTATGATCGGCGCGTTCGCGATGTCGTCCGGTATCCACACGGCGAAAAGATCCACGATTTTCACATTCCCTCGACGCTGGAAGACTATCGCGCTGTCTACAAAGCCTATCTACACGATCCCGATTTGCAGGACGCTCGCGCCCGCTGGCCATTCGTTCCGATGTGGGATAACCACGAATTCAGTTGGCTTGGCTGGCAGGGTTTTCAACAGTTCTTTGGAGAAACGAGGTCTGCGCAAACGCTGAAGGTCGCGGCAAATCAGGCATTCTTCGAATTCCAGCCGGCGAGAATGACTCGTCCGCAATCGAAATCGTTGGATGCGTTTCATCCGCCACAGGTGAGGAACGCTCCGATCACGCGCTTCGATCGGGACGGGCTCGGAGACGAGCCGAACAATCGCACCGCTGTTGACAGCCTGTGTGGCTATCGGACATTACGCTGGGGACGAAATGTCGAGCTGATCATCACCGATCAACGCAGCTATCGATCTCAAGATCGGAGCGCACTTCCCGAAGCAGCGGCGCTGTCTAGCGCCGATTTTCCGGGACTGATTCCACAGGAGGCCATGGAGAGTCTCGACGCCGGCCGCGTGATTGCTGGATTCAAAGAAGAACGTCCGCCGCAGACGATTCTCGGCTCGAAGCAGAAAGCGTGGTTTCTGGAGCGGCTGCGGAAATCGCAGGCGACCTGGAAGCTCTGGGGCAATACAGTGGCGACGCTCGAAATGCGAGCCGATCCTCAGAATCTCCCCCCGGGACTTACGGCGGCTTGGGGCGGAGCAGGATACGCGATCTTCGCGCAAACCGATTTCAGCACGGCCTTTCTCGAGCGCGGCGAGATTTATGATTTTATAGAAGAGCATGGCATCACCGGATTCGCGAGTCTTTCGGGCGATCGGCACAGTTTTTGGGCTGGATTAGCCGCGAAATCATTACCGCCAAAAGATTTCAAGCCGGTCGGGCTGGCTTTCGTGACGGGTTCCATTTCGGCGCCGGGGTTACTCGAATCGTTCGAACACAATCTTCCGGCCGAGCATCCATTGCGCGCCTTGTACGTGCCCGGGATCAATCTCCTGGTCAAGCATGGCGTCCGATCGTGCCTGGAATACGCGCGCAGCGGGGATCTAACCAAGGCGCGTGCCCTTTCGAATCACCAACTGGCCCCGCATGTTTCCTTTGTCGACATGGGCGGCCATGGTTACTCGATTGTGAAGGCACATGCCCAGGCACTCGAGACAGAATTTGTTTGCATTCCGCGGCCCCTCGAACGCGGCGATCGCGCGGATGGCGGTCCCTTGCGTTATCGCGTAAACGTGCGCACATCTCTGTGGGGCAAGGGCGAACATCCGGCGCCAAAGATCGACGTCGTGGAAGGCGACGTTGCTTTATCGGTCTGATGTGCCTGCGCTGTAGTGCCGGCCCTCTGCTGGTTTTGAGAGATTTCGGCTACGGGGTACATGAAAATGACTGGCGATGGACGGGTTGGCATTGGGAGAAGAAGATCCGCCCAATCGATCTACGAATGGCCGTCTCATACGATTGCCCATGCGGTTAGTGGGGAAAAGTCTCCGAATTGAAATGAACTCCTCACGCGGGCTGCCGTGACTACCCCGTCAGAGAGAAATCGTGCTGGCGCAGCAAGACTCCCAACACGCGAATTCCAGCGACAATCTTTTCGACCGTCATCGCCGCATAGCCCATAATGAATTCGCTTTGATTGGGTGGCGTCAAATAGAACGGCGACGCGGGATAAATTCTCAGGCCTCGGGCTCCGGCCGCGGCGCAGAGCGGTGGTATCCGATTCGGCGGTAAATCAGGCAGCGAAAGCACCAGATGCACGCCGGAGTCAGCGCCGCGGACTTTGGCTCGCGGCCCCAGATAACGCGCGATGGAATCGAGCAGGGCGGCCCGGAGGTTTGCTTTGCGCGTCCGGCATTCGCGAACATGCGGCGCGAGATACCCGGCGCGTATAAAATCGGCGAGGATCTGCTGCGGCAATGCCGCGGAATGACAGTCGACCAAATGCTTGGCGTGCAGGAAGGGAACAACGAGCGCCTTAGGCAATACCAGATAGCCGAGACGCATGGACGGTGACAAAATGCGCGAAAACGTTCCGACGTAGATCACCAGACCACGGCGGTCAATGCCCTGCAGCGCTTCAATGGGCGGATGGCCATAGAAATATTCGCTGCTGTAATCGTCTTCGACAATGTAAGCGCCCGTACGCCCGGCCCAAGTGAGCAAGGCTTGCCGTCGCTCGCGCGATAATACCCCGCCCGAGGGAAACTGGTGTGAGGGCGTGACATAAGCAAGCTTTACGGCGCAGGAGTCCGGTGGCAACTCCGACGTCCGCAACCCGAGCGGATCCGCCCGGATAGGAAGCAGACGCGCACCTGAAGAAAGAAAGATGTCACGCGCCACCCGATAGTTCGGGTCTTCGATGATTACCGTGTCGCGTTCGTCAATCAATACGCGCGCAACCAAATCCAGCGCCTGAGAGGACCCGTTCACGATCAGGATTTGGTCCGGACCGGCGTCGACACCACGTGAGATTCTCAGATGCGCGGCCAGCGCCTCTCGCAAACCGGCATCGCCTGCGGGGTGGAGATAGTTCACGCTGGGCGTTTGTAAGCGATGCGCGGCGAGCTTCTGCCAACGCTTTGCCGGAAAATCCTCGGGCGACGCCGCGGCGCAATCGAAATCGTAAGGCACCGGCACGAGAGGTTTCGAAAGGCTCGCCGGAGTGTTCAGAAGTTTGCGCGCGTAGCGCGACACGCGAAGCGCAGCCGGTTGAATACCAGGACTGGCGGGACGGAGCATGGTTCGGACGGTGCCTTTGACGTAAGTTCCTGATCCGACGCGGGCGCTGGCGAGTCCGTTGGCGATCAGTTGTTCATAGGCAATCAGCACCGCGTTGCGCGACACCCCGAGATCGCGGGCAAGCTGCCGTGTCACTGGCAGGCGCATCCCAGGCGTTAGTTTGCCTGATACGATCAGGTCGTATATCGCTCGATAAATCTGCTGGAATCGCGGTCCCGGGCCCGCGAGCGAAATCAACATAAGCGTCTACTCCAAGCCAGCGCCAATGCGCTGAATTCACTTGCAGATATAGACGTAGGAGACTCCATTTCGTCTGGTTTGACCCGCCTTCCCGCGAGCAGCCGACCCAATCGATTGGCCCACTTGCGGGCTTCCAATTGGCTCTCGCCTGGGACCGTTTTCCCCCGCATACTGTGAAACATGCGCTTCGTTTTGCTGCTGGCGACTGTGACGGGAATCGCATATGCCCAGGCTATGACAGCGGACGGCGACGCCCTGTTCTCGAAGGGAGATTGGGCGGGCGCAGCGCGGGAATTTCAGGGTGTTGTCGAGAAAAATCCCCAGGATGGCCGCGCCTTCTTTCGGTTGGGAGCAGCCCTGCATCGTCTCGGAAAGTATCAGGAAGCCGCGACGGCATTCGAGTCGGCCGTCCACCTCGAGTTTCAAGCGCCCTACGCCTCTGCTGCGGTCGCGCGCAGTTATGCCGCGCTAGGTGATAACTCCAAAGCCACGGAATGGCTGACACGATCCGCGCGCGGCGGTTTCACGCAACTCAGCTTTCTTGACGAGCCGGCCTTTGCGAGCCTGAAAAAAGATCCCGGCTTCGCCGCCGCCAAGGAACGGATTCGAATCAATGGAAAGCCTTGCAGCACCGAGCCGGAATATAAGCAGTTCGATTTCTGGCTCGGCGAGTGGGACGTGGAGGTTTCCGGGCAAAAAATCGCTCGCAGCCGGATCGAGAAGATCTCCGACGGTTGCATCATTCAGGAAAACTGGATGCCGTTCAACGGTCTCAGCGGAAAAAGTTGGAATTTCTACAACCCCGCTTCCAAGAAGTGGGAACAGGTCTGGATTGGCCCCGATGGCGGCGTCCTGAAGGTGCAGGGCGAGGCTACAGCCGGCAAGATGTCCTTCCAAGGCATCGACGATTTGCCGGATGGCCGCACAAAGCCGGCGCGATTGACACTCACCTTGCTGCCGGATCACACCGTTCGTCAGGTATCGGAACGTTCTGACGACGGCGGAAAGACCTGGACGGCAGGCTTTGAGGGAATCTATCGGCCGCTGGCGGTGGAGAAAGAGCAGGCGATTTCGGAAGCCGACCGCCGCGAACTCCTTGAGCACTTGAAGACCTCGCGCCGGATTTTTCACGAAGCCTTACGCGGGGTTTCGCCGGACCAGGCCAAATTCAAAGCCGCGCCGGATCGCTGGTCGATTCTCGAATGCGCCGAACACATCGTTCAAGCCGAGCAACTTCTGTTTGCGGATGCGCTCGCCGGGTTGGATCAGCCCCCGACTGGCGCAAGATCGAAGGTAAACAAGGAAGCGTTATTGGATGTTTGGGGTACGGCAAAAGTAAAGGTGAAAAGTTCGGGCGACTATGACCCCATCGGGCGCTGGCCGGATTTGGCCACTATCGAGAAGGTGTTCGATGCACGCCGCGAGCGGTCGATTGATTTCATCGCAGAAACCGAACGCGATCTGCACGGGCGCATTTGCTGCGGCGATTTGGATATCTGGCAGCAGATTCTGGCCATGTCGGCCCACACTCTTCGCCACGTGCAACAAATCGAGGCGGTCAAGACCGACCCGTCCTACCCGCGGCAGTAATGATGAATTCTCTGCGAATCCTCTGCCTACTGGCTGTCGCACTATCCTTCGCCACTGATTTGGCGGCTCAGAACGGGTCCGACGAAACGCGCGATCGTGTGCTCGGTAAAGTCGATGAGATTGAACGTGCCCTGCGGGAGCACCCGTTCAACACGGCTGATTTTCCGAATTTTCCGAAGACGGCCGGCACCCTGATTGAGAGTATCCGGGATCTTACCAGGCGCGGGTATTTGTACCCTGGACTCGAAAAGATCGGACAACTGATCACCGTTGCGCACGCCACGAGGTATGCAGAAGAGCGATCGGCGGAACTTGGACCGGGATTCCCGCCGTTCGATGCCGAATGGACGAAGGTGAATCAAAGGGTGGTGAAGGCGGAGCAGGAACTCGGGGCAACGAATTGGACGCACAGAGCGCCGGCACAGCGCGCTCTGATCGAAACGGCGCGGAGCCGGATGGGGCAATTTCTGTCAGCGGGCCGCGGCTTTGCCGTTCACGACGACACGTTCAGCGGATTGTTTTGGCTCGGTCAGGCGGAAGGACAAGCCGAATTCGCCCGTTTTTGCTCTTCATTGAATCTGCCGGAAAAGTCACCAGCGAAGGCGCACTCCGTCTTGCCGGAGTTGCAGAGCTTGCAAGAAAAGGCCGTAGCGGCCTTTGTTCCGCCGAAGTCCATCGATTTGCATCCCCAATTCATTGTGTTGAATTCGCTGCTCAAGACCGGTTTCGAAATGGATGCCGAGCGCTCGTATGCAGGTTCGCTCTATCGTTATCTGGATGCCGTTGAAGCGTATCGACTGCTCGATGGTGTAGACGTCGATGCGGAGCAGAAGGCGATTCTAAAACAAAAGGTGGCTTCGCTTCGCAATGAATTTAACGCTTCTCGGGAACGCACGTCCGTGGCGGAGATCTTCCTGGAACGGGCTGAGGCTCTTGCGAATGCATCCAGTCCGACTGCCGTCGATTGGCGCAACGTGGAAGCGATCATCGAGTACGCCCTTCCCGCGTTTTCAGCCCAGCCACCACCTTTGGCTGCCAGACACATATCGCGGAAGGCGGTGCGACTCACGTTGGTGCGCTGGCCGTTCACCTGAAATCTGTCCGATCCGGCAAGTTTGCTGGTACGGGAAGTAGTTGCAAAATATCCAGGGAAAGTCAATGTGGTGTTTGAGAATTTCGGCGCTTCCAGGCTGGCCGACCGCTACGGGCTGAAAGGATATCCGGCCATTTTCGTGGACGAAGTTCTGGTGGCGAGTCCCCGTGAATTCGGTTCCTTCGGCGACAAACCGGATACCGGCCGCTATTCGCCGTGGACGGACGCCGGCAATCAGGAAAAATTCAAACAGGACCTCGCGAATATGATCGATCTGATACTCGCGGGCCGCAAGAACGTCGTGCGGCAGGAACATCCAGTCTTGGCGGACGCCTTCCATGAAATTTCATCCCTGCCGAAGTTCAAGCTCACCGATCTTTCAGGCAAGGCGATCGATGCATCGAGCCTTGCGGGCAAGCCCGTTCTCATTGAGTTCTGGGCCACCTGGTGCGTGCCCTGCCGGTCTACGCTCGAATGGCTCGGCGAGTTGAAGCGTAAGTACGGAGACAGCCTCGCCATCGTCGCGCTCGCGGTCGAATCTCAGGAACCGGATGTGCGCAAAATAGCCGGAGGGTTGAGCCAGGAACTCACATGGGGAACGGCCGGTCCGGAAATCGCGCAAATGTTCGGCGACATTACTGCCGTACCAACGATGTTCTTATTCGACAAGAACGGCCAAACAGGGAAGGTCCTCTACGGCGCTCCGCCCGATCTGCATGAATCGGCCGAGAAGGTTGTTCGCGAGTTGATGCGCTGAGAACGGCATGCGCAGGCGAAACCGCCTACGCCACCCTTTATCGCTCAACAGGTTGCGAGCCAAGGCGGGGCAGGCATTCCAGCCTGCCCGACTGGCCCATTCGGCAACCGTGACCGAATAAAAAGGCCGACGCTATCTCAATGCTAGAATTGCCCTACCAGGCAGGACCGGGGGATGGCTGGCATTACAGAGCTGCTGATCGGTTGGAACCAAGGCGACAAAGGCGCTCTCGATCGGTTGATGCCTCTCGTTTACGAGGAGCTACGCCATGTCGCACGTCGCCGCCTGGCAGTGGAAGATCGCGAGCACACCCTGCAAAGCGCGGCATTGGTCAACGAAACCTACCTGCGCCTGGTTGACCAGGAACGGGTGCAGTGGCGGAATCGGGCACACTTCTTCGCCATTTCGGCCCGCATCATGCGTCGCATCCTGGTGGATCACGCGCGTCAACGAAGCGCTGCGAAGCGAGGGGGCGGGAATCCGAAACTCTCGCTCGATCCCTCGCTTGGAGTGCTGGAGCAAGCGGATCTCGACGTGGTTGCCCTTGACGAGGCCCTGGACTCCCTGGCGAAACTCGACCCGCAGCAGGCTCGCGTAATTGAACTCAGGTTCTTCGCGGGACTGACCATCGTAGAGGTCAGTGAGGCGCTCGGCATTTCGCCAGCAACGGTGACTCGCGACTGGGTGACCGCCAAAGCCTGGCTGTTCGCCCAGCTGAACCAGGCCGGGAACGTCGGGCAGGATCCCTAGCTATGACCGCAGAGCGGTGGCACCAGGTACGTGACATCCTTTACGCGGCTTCGTGTCTCGAAGGCCGAGCACGGCTTGAGTATTTGGATGAGCGGTGTGACGGCGATGCTCCCTTGCGTCATGAGGTAGAGAAACTCTTGGCAGCGCTGGAGCAGTGCGGCGGCTTTTTGGAGCCGGACTCGCCCGAAGCGCAGGCGATGCGCATTTTGAGGATCGGCCCCTATCTCCTCTTGGAGGAAGCCGGACGAGGAGGGATGGGCGTGGTGTACCGCGCCGTTCGAGATGACGAGTACCGTCAGGAGGTGGCCATCAAATTGGTCCGGGGCGGCGTCGACGTCGACTTCCTCATACCTCGCTTTCGCGTCGAGCGCCAGGCGCTGGCTCTGCTGAACCACCCCAATATTGCACGCTTGCTCGATGGCGGCACAACAACAGACGGATGGCCTTACCTGGTGATGGAATGGGTGGACGGAGAGCCCGTAACCGCATACAGCCAACGGCACGAGCTCGGTGTGCGGGATCGTTTACATCTGTTTCTGGACATCTGCGACGCTGTAGAGCACGCACACCAGAAGCTCGTTGTTCACCGCGATCTAAAGCCCTCCAACATCCTGATCACTCGTGAAGGCACTCCGAAACTGCTGGACTTCGGGATTGCCAAAATCTTTTATCCGGACGCCGGAAGCGATCCACTGACGACGCTCGCAGGGCCCCGGCTGCTCACACCGGACTACGCGAGTCCGGAGCAGTTGCGCGGCGAACCTGTGGCGACGGCAACCGATGTCTACTCGCTCGGCGCTGTACTCTATGAGCTCCTCACGGGAAGACGCGCACTGAAGCTGGAGAGCCGCACTCCGGCGGAAATCGAACGCGTGGTTTGTATGCAGGAGCCGATCGTTCCGAGCGCTGCCACCGAAAGCGGCGGTGTTCCCGCGCGCGAGCTTCGGGGCGACCTGGACAACATCGTGCTGAAAGCGATGCAGAAAGACCCCCGTCGTCGATACGGCTCGGTAGGTCAGTTTTCAGACGACATCCGGCGCCACCTTCAGGGTCGTCCCGTCACCGCGCGCAAGGACACACTCGCGTACCGCATGAGCAAGTTCGCTCGCCGCCATAGGGTGGGGGTTGCAGCCGCCGCGCTGATCATCTGTGCAGTGACCGCAGGGGCAGCGACGACGTTGTGGCAGGCCCGTGTCGCAGTCGAGCAGCGAGCCAGGGCGGAGCGAAGGTTCAATGACGTGCGCAGGCTGGCGAATTCATTCCTCTTCGAATTCGACGATGCCATCAGAGACCTTCCGGGTTCCACGGCGGCGCGTTCACTCGTGGTCATGCGTGCTCTCGAATATCTCGACAGCCTGATGGCGGAGGCCCGCGGAGATCGCTCCCTGCAACTGGAGATCGCGTCGGCCTACGAGCGCGTCGGCGAAGTTCAGGGCGATCCGATGTTTCCCAATTTGGGTGACTCGCGAGGGGCTCTGTTAAGTTCCCAGAAAGCCTTGACGATCCGCGAAACGCTTTCGCGATCCGATCCTGGCAATCCGGACCTGCGTTTAGCACTGGCATCGATCCATCGTCAGATTGGCGATATTCTCGCGGTGACCGGCGATTCGTCAGGCGCCGTCGCGCACTCCGCAACGGCTCTTGCAATCTATGAGAGTTTAGCTGCCGCACGGGTGGCCGATCTGAAGTTCCAGCAAGCGCTGATCGTGCAGAATTATCAGCATGCGAACCTACTCACGTTGACGCGCGATGTTGAGGGCGCGGCGGCCGGTTACCAGCGTGCAGTCGAGTTGAGCGAGCGGCTGGTTGAATCGCGCCCTTCCGACACCGAGGCCAAGATTCACCTGGCGACCAGTCTCGATGGACTCGGGGGCGTTCTCCAGGACAAGGGCAACACATTGGGAGCCTTGGAGACGCGGCGCAAAGGGCTCGCCATTCGAGAGCAGCTCGCGGCGGCTCATCCCGAGAACGCACATTACCGGCGCCAGCTCGCGTTCTCACACCACAATGTTGGATTGTGTCTTGTGAAGACAGGCGATCTACCGTCGGCGCTGGATCATTTTCGGCGGGAATTGAGCTTGTTCGAAACCCTTGGTGCTGCAGATCTGAAGGATGCGCAAGCCCGGCGCAATCGCTCGCTGGCACACAAACAGATCGGCGATGTCCTGATGCGCACCTCTGATGTTCCCAGAGCGTTGGAGGAGTATCGTAAGGCTTTCGAAATCGATAAGGATCTCGCCGCCGCGGAACCTGGCAACCGCCAGGCCCTCCTCGATTTGTCGTTAAGCGAGGGTAAAGTGGGGTCGGCATTGGCAAAATCAGGCAAATCCAGCGAAGGACTGACGCTATTGCACAGCGGAATCAAAAGACAGGAGGCGTTGGGTGAAGAGAACCCTGCCGACAACAAGATCCTCGACCACCTGGCGAATAGCTATACGCGACTCGCAGCCTGCCTCCTCGATAGCGGCAATACGAGCAAAGCCATTGAGTACTATCGGAAGGCGGTGGCAAACCGATTGAACCTGTCGTTGAAGAATCCAGCCGTTACCGCGTACACTGGCGCGCTTGCGGAGAGTTACTCGAATCTCGGTAACGCGCTCGCGTCCAGTGACCCGGCCGAGGCTCTGAAGTATGACGTCAAAGCTGTGCAGCTGCTGGAGCCCCTCACGGCGGGCGACACAGAAAATGCCGAGTACCGAACCTGGCTGGCCACGGCACGAACGAACGGCGCTCGCGTCTCTGCGGTTAACCGAAATTCCCTCCACAAAAAACTCACCCAGCCGTGAGCAAATCCGTACCTCGTTTTTCGCGTCTACAGCGAGCACCGAACCCCGGTACGCACGGGGAAGCTCGGAGGAGATGCGATGCAACGAGTTTTACTCGCCATTTCAATACTTTGCCTATCGACGACTGCGTTGCGCGCGCAGACGGTTAACGTCTTCAATGCGGCAAGCCTGATTTCAACGGATTTCCCAAACGGGGGCGTAACGCATGGCGGACGCCTCCTGGTCGTAGAGCCTGACACGTCGGTTCGATTGGGAACATGCGGCACGACCAACGCCGATCAGTTCCCCACCCCTACCAACCTCAACGGAACCACGATGTCTATTGCAATGGGCGATGGATCGTTCGACGTTCCCATCGTTTCGGTTGTTGCCTGCAGCGGGACCGGCGACCAGATAACCGGCATTGTTCCTTCCGGTGTGCCGGCCGGACTGGGCACCTTGACCGTCAGCTATAACGGACTGAGCGTTTCGTCTCCCATCACCGTATTCGACCGACTTCCCGGGATCTACACAATCAACCAGTTGGGCACGGGGCCGGCCCATATCCAAAACACCAATCCTGGCGCGGACCCGGTCGACAATACTCTTGCCACGCCAGCCACGCCGGAACAAACGGAGATCCTCTGGGCCACCGGTTTGGGACCTGATGGCAATTCCGACGTCGACGCGCCAACACAAACCGACATCCCGATGGACATCCATCTCTACGTCGGTGGCCAAGCTGCCAACATCACTTACAAAGGCCGCTCAGATTGCTGTGCCGGTGTTGACCAGATCATATTTCAGGTGCCCGACGGCCTGGACGGATGCTTCGTACCGATCGTCGTCAAGGTGGGCAGCGTGGTCAGCAACGTGTCGACCATGTCCATATCCGTCGACGGGAGCCCGTGCTCGGATCCATTGACCTTCACAGCCGCCGATATCACCACGGCGCAGGCGAACGGACATCTGCGTGTCGGCTTCGTAGACCTCATACGAAACGAAGCTGTTGCCCCATCTTTCCCAGGCGCGACCATGGGACTCCTGACGGGCTCCGACATCGGATACACCGAGTTCGCCGACATACCATTTAGCACCTTCACGGGTTTGCCTGTCCGCATCGTTTCTACTCCCGGTTCGTGCACGGTGCTAAGAGGGTCGGACTTGTCAGACGATATCTTCGGTCCCCCAATCCTGCTGCCCATTAGTGCTTTTGCAGCGGGCACCGGTGTTGTTGCAGGCAGCGCTGACGTCGTGACTGTCACAGGGCCGACCGCCACGATGTCCATTCACGTTGATACTCCTTACTCCAAAGAAGGCTTGGGGATTATTAGCGCCTTCGATCCGCCGTTTCCTAACGTTCCCTCGTTCTCTCCCACATTTCTAGACCCAGGCAACTATACTGTGAGCGCACCCGGAGCCAGTCCTCTGGACGGGCTTGCGGTAGGACCTTTCACCGCTCAGATAACGGCGCCAGGCATCGTCAACTTCACGAATCGCTACGCCCTGGCGCAGACATTGGACCGAACGCAGAGCGTGTCCGTAACGTGGACTGGCGGTGATCCGAACGGTTATGTTCTGATCACCGGAACATCGCTCTCCGCGATTCCGGCTCAACCCGGCCCTCACGCCGACTTCTATTGCGTCGAACACGCGAGCGCCGGCCAATTTACCCTTCCCGATTATGTTCTGTTAAGCCTGCCGCCGACTTTCCAGGGGCAGATTGCCGGACTTGGTTTTGGACTTGCCGTGGGACAGATCGGGGCGACCCGCTTCTCCGCCGACGGCCTGGATGTGGGCTTGCTCCGCTACAACGTCACGATCGGACGATCGCTGGGATGGAACTGAACATGCAACTTCACAAACTTGTTTTGATCGCGTGCCTGGCAATCGAAGGCATTTGTATTTACCCGCTTAGTGCTCAAATCCCTGGAGTTCCAAAATTCCCTGGGTTTGGAAGACGTAACAAAGACGATTCCCGGTCACGGCGCCAGCAGCAGGACGGTGACGAAGGTCAAACCACTGCGGCGGGCGTGCCGGTACCCGCGGACAGTCCGCTGTTCGATGCCTTTCGCAAGTTACAGCAGCAAACCGTCTTCCACCAGCGCTTCACCGTCACAACCAATGACCCCCAGATGGCGGAGATCATGACAAAGATGGGTTTTGGCCCCGCCGAAACGATCACCGCAGGCGATACAAAACAGGTGTCGATGCATTTCAAAATGCCCGTGCTCGGGCAGGTCGAGGATTTCGAGTTGCGCACCGTTTCGCGCGGCAACCGCCGGGCGAAAAGATGGATCTCGCCGGCGTCGGCCCGTATTTTAAAGGAGCAGGATGCTTCCATCACCAAACAACTCATCCAAGCCGAGGAACAGGCGGCTAAATCGATTGCGCGAAACGTCGCCGCTGGACCATTGGGTTGGGTGAGCGCGGGCATGTCGGCCGCAGGCGCGGCGGCGTCAGCGGTTGAAGCCGGCAGGATCAGAAAGCAGGCGCATGACTTTTTCGAATGGAGCTGTATGGATGCCCCGGACCAGGGAGCGTCGCAAGCCAGGCAGGAACCACCGCCATTGACGGATCTTCGCGTGGTTGGCGATCAAAACGTAGATGGCGTCGCGGCAACGAGCTATGAATTCTTCGTGCGCCAGAACGGGAAATTTCATGGCCCGGTGCAGCTTTGGGTGGCAAAGGATACCGGTCTGCCCTTGCGCATCGGGATGAAAGATACACGGTCCGGCGGCGCAATGGAGATGGATTACTTCGGATTCAACGAGGGAGCCGACTTCGAGATACCTCCCTGCCTTGCCGAACAGAAATAGCCTGTCGCACCGATCGCAAGTGGCCACCACCACGACCGTCCTAGCTTGTGACTTCCACCGCACCGGTTTGCTGCTTCTGTTGAAGGGTGAAGCAGGCGGTTTCGCCCGCCTTTGGAAAAGACATACCTGATTTCGATGCCTCGGCAAACGTCAGCCATCGTCCAATCCGGTTCCACCGCAGGCGCCGAGATATTTCCCTGTCCGACGAGGGGATCGACTTTCTTGCTTTGCTCAACGTCTAACCGAACAAGAGAACCTTACCTGAATGCGGTCGACGACGATCTTCATCGCGGAGTTGCTCGTTGTTTGTACGTTTCCATTCAGCAACGAGGCGCAGAGCCGGCAGCCTGAAAGAGGAGCCGTTGTCCGGCAGGAGATCGTTTTCATGCAGCCCGCTCCGGGAGTGACCGGACCTCCAGGACCGGGCGCGATTTTCGAAATTGCGACCATCAATCTGGACGGTTCCGGATTCCGGCAACTCACCCACGATGGGACTTTCAAGTTCCTGCCACACTTTTCGCCCGATGGGAGCAAGATCGTGTACACGAAATACTCCGTAGGCGAATACGGCTCCCCTGACGCGAAATATGATATTGCCGTTTACGATCTGACCACCAGCATTGAGACGGTCATTACGCAAGACGGTCATGCGCAATGGGCCACCTGGTCGCCCGATGGCAGCCGTATCGCCTACCTCACCCAGCTTCAAGGAGGGACGCTCTGGTCGATATCCCCAGATGGTTCCAATGTGCAACGGATTGCAAGCGCGAGCGGCGCGATCAATGACTTACAGTGGGGCGACCCAGCCTGGTCACGTGATGACTGGATTCTCTTCGTAGTGCTCCAGAATGTCAACAACTGCCTCAAGGTCCGAGTTGATAAGATCCGTCCCGACGGTACGTCTCGAACACAGGTGAGCGATGGCGGGCCGAATTGCTCGCGAATAGGCGCGGAGCCGAGTGGAGACGCCGACCCTGGCTGGAGTTGGGACTCTAAAACCATTTACAGCTCGCGTGGATTTCCTGTTGCTCCCGCCAATGGTCCCGACATAACGCAACGTAAGCTCTACGCTTTTTCAAGCGAGGCGTGGTATGCCGGCAAACCGGAAACCGATCTCAGCCTGCCTTCCGAGCCGAGTTGTATCGAGGGAGTTCCCAAAGGGTCGCCCGACGGCCAACATGTGCTGATTTACCGAATATGCTTTGACGAAGCGGGCTTCAAACCGGGTATCTATATCACTGACGCGGCCGGCTCTTATCGGAAATTCGTCACGCCTGGATTCGGCGCCGACTGGAATCCAAGCATTGTTTTCCACCGGCTACCGCCTCGGAACTGAGGGTCAGCAGTAACGCCCGCCATCTGCGCGCGGAAACCGCAGGAATGTGCTCGTCGGCGTGGATATTGCCAGGTCAACCGATAAGCACATATTAAACTTCGAATTTGAGGGCGGCTGGGAATTCATAGTGGGTGGTGTGGAAAACAACTGGGTCCGGAGCGATGGCGGGCTTTGTCCGACCGCATTTGCCGTCAGAGGCTGTCAAGGGAGCGATGGATTGACCTTGAACTCTGAAGATGCCGATCGTAGAATCGAGACGTAAGCCATATGATCCGATGCGACCTGTGCGGCAGGGCGGCCCGGTGCGTCCAACGAAAAGAAATCGACGGGAAAGACGTCGGTATTTGCGAGTGCTGTTGGTACTCGTTTGATAAGCAGTTGACTGAGAAGGAGTGCGGGCGGAAATTCCTCGAGGAATTAGAAAAGCTGGAAGAGTACGAAGAGATGGTGTATTGAGCGATGACTGTTGCAGAAATCCCCATCGGTATCACAACCAGCGCCGATGAGGGGGTTCATGCGTTTCTGGCAGACTTGTTTTCGCTTGCCGGAAGGACCGCCGTGGTGGTGGGCGGCGGCGGTGTGCTCGCTGGCGAAATGGCGTCTGGCTTGGCCGAAGCGGGCGCGAATGTTGTGATTGCGGACTTGAACGAGAGCAACGCACAGCGGCAGGCAGAGGCTATCCGCGAGCGGGGCCGTAAGGCCCTGCCGTGTGCGGCGGACGTGACGCGCAAGACGGATATTCAACACGTATTGGAAACCACCCTGGCCCACTTCGGGTCAGTGGATGTTGTCGTGAATGCAGCCGGGGTTAACTCCGGGACCCCTTTCTTTGAAATCGAAGAGCGCGAATGGGAGCACATCCTGGATGTGGATCTGCGCAGCGTGTTTCTCTCTTGTCAGGTCTTCGGGAAGTCCATGGCGGAGGCCGGCAAGGGTGGATCGATCATCAACATTTCGTCGGCTTCTTCGGACCCACCGCTCTCGCGGGTGTTCACATATTGCGTGGCCAAGGGCGGAGTGAATCAGATCACCAAGTACCTGGCGAAGGAGTTCGCGCCGTACGGCGTGCGCGTAAACGCAATTCAACCGGGTTTCTTTCCGGCGGAGCAGAACCGCAAGCTCCTCACGGAAGAACGGGTGGCGTCCATCATGAGCCACACGCCCATGCGACGCTTTGGCCGGCCTTCGGAGCTGGTCGGCGTCACGCTGTATCTGGCTTCCGAGCAGGCATCGTCATTCGTCACCGGTAGCATCATGCGTGTGGACGGTGGGTTCGGGGCGATGACGATTTAGAAACATGGTCGAACACTCACGGCGGCAGGCTGTGGAAGGGTGAAGCAGGCGGTTTCGCCTGGCTTTTCGACCGTCGAAGCGCGGCAAAGCAACAACGCGCGTCGAATCTGCGGAGCGCATTCCCGGTTAGGTCGAAACGCCGGCGGAACCGCTGCCCCTTTATTGGGCGTCCATCGCGCAGCGGAACCCCAGCGTGCCTGCCCGGTCCACACTCGGCGCCATCAGAAGCAATTTGCCGTGCTGGTCGAGCCGGTACGCCTGGGGAAAGTACCAAATGGAGCCCTGCGGCTGGTAGTAGCTTCCTCCGCGGAGAATGCTGCCCCGAGTGTGCTCATCCACAAACTCCTCCGTCCATTGCCAAACATTGCCGATCATGTCCATCACGCCGAAAGGGCTCGCACCACGCGGGTGGGCATTCACTGCGTCCGGCGCGCGCATGGTTCGCCCCTTGTCCGGGACCGGCACGGCGGTTTCGTCCCAGGTGTTACCCCACGGATAGAGTCGTCCGTCTGTACCCTGGGCTGCGTACTGCCATTCCCACTCGTGCGGCAGACGCTTTCCAGCCCACTGCGCATAGGCACGGGCATCCTCGATTGAAACCCAAGTGACGGGTCTCTTGTCCCAACCGGCGGGATACTTACCGTTCTGCCAGTCCCGCAAGAAATTCAAATCATCCCGCGGATGGTAGCTTGTGGAATCCAGAAACTGCTTGTACTGAGCGTTCGTAACGGGGTACGTGTCTATCCAGAATCCGGCTATGTGCATGGGATGATCGTGGTACCGTCGAGCGGAGTCTTCCCAGGGATACTGCACATCGACGCCAACATCATTGAAGCCCTCGACCTCGATGCCTCGCACGCGAAAATCAAAGGACCCGGCAGGGACCTTGATCATATCGGCGGGGGCAGTTTTCGGGGGATGGCTACTGCTAATCGGCACGATCTGTTGCGGGAGCGCCTTCCATTCGCGCGAATAGCTGGTCAACGGCGTTGAAGCCAGCTCCCTCATCTTCTGCATCAGGTTCTGCAGGCCGGCATCCGGCGAGGACCGGGTTGTAAGCAACGCTCCGTAGCCGTGCGCTTCGATGGTGAAAGCCAATACGGCTTTGCCCCGGCGACTTGAAACCGGTTGTAGCTCCACTCCATGATAAAGATCGAAATAGCGCATCCCGTCTTCGGCGGGCACTTCGATCTGCGGTCCGGTGACGTCGTATTCGTTCCGGTTTACAATCGTCCACACCGTCTCAGAGCCCAATGGCCAGCGGCTTGCAAAGACCCCGAAGCGCAGGGTCGGAGCAAATGGCTCCCACGCCGGGCTGATAAGAAAACGCGCCACCGCACGTTCGAGGGTGGATATCCGGCGAGTCGCCTCGGCATCGCGCGCGGTAAGACCATTCCAGATTCCCCAGATGTTCTCCCAGGACTCCCACCCCACTCCGTTAAAAAACGCAAACTGCAGGTTGTCCGTTTTATCGCGTTTCCAGCGGTCGGAGATGTTTACCATGTGCCGCGGCTCAAGCCATTTGTACTTATCAACCATTGGCACGAAGGGATACTCGTACTGTCCCCATGTCATCAGGTTCCAGGCGACGGCTTCGTCGGCAGGTCCACCTTCGGGTTCGAACGCCAGCGGGTGGCCGCTCTTTTCGGCGGCTGTGATAAATGAAAGCGGAACACCGTCTTGTGTGTCACCGTTGATGCCGTCGGCCCCGATTTCACGCATGAGTGCGGCGATAGCGTCAGGCCAGGGCATGCCTGGATCGCGCGTCCCCTGGTCCCACATCATCATGGGAAACAAAACGCGAACACCACGTCGATGAAAATCGGAAACCATGTTCCGCACGCCTTCTACGCCCCCGGGCATGGAACGTATCAGGTCGTGCTGATTCCGGTTATCGATGCCCATGTTCGGATAAGTGGGCCAGATGAGTACGGCATCAATGCCGCCGTATCTCTTCTCGAGATCATCCAAATAACGGTCAACCGTGTAACGGCGCGCCTCCGGATCATAGAAATAGCGCTCCTGTACCATCATCTGCGGCTGAATGAAACTCGATTGTGTCCACTTCAACGCCGCCTCGTCATAGCGGGAACCCTCATATGCTATGCGTATGCGGCGCTCGTTGCGCCAGTGTATGATGTCGGCGAGCCAGGCCTCGTGTTCGTTTTGGGAACATGGCGCGGCCTCGCCGTCCCAGGCACCTTTCATCGTCAAGCAGTCGGGAGTAGGAATCTGCTGCCTGCGCGGCGAGTATTTTGAATCCTGCGCAGCGAGTAAAGATGCGAAAGAAAGAATGACAAACGCCGCCAGAAAACGAATGGATCCAGCCGAGGACATTGTCATTGCGTAATCAGTTTAGACGAATTAACAACCTCCAGACAGTCTTCTTGCAGGCGGGTGGACTGCTGGACCGATTGCTGACATCGTGCTGACGTGATCGCCTCCCCGGGGGCGTGAATTCCGGTCAGCATTGCGACCAGATCGTCGGCGTGCCGCTCTATTCGATTTAGGACACGCTGTCATAACGCACACCGACCCGATGGGATCACGCCGTGCGGGAGATTACTCTTCGAAGAATACGTATACGCCACAACCGGCGGCTCGCGCGGCGCTAAGAACCTCCCTCACCGCAGCAATTTCCTGCTCGTAGCGCTGTCCCTTGTTGCGTTCTGCCAGAGCGGCTAAATCCACGGCGACGAATAAGTCGTCGAAGCGCGTGACAGCGGCCGCATTCCAGTAGCCGATGGCCGGAGAGCCGGCTTCCGAAAGCGGCAATCCGTAGGGAATTTCCGCCTCCCATACTAGCTCCCAAATTTCTGGGAATTGCTCCTCGTCGACGTAGATTTCGACAGTCGTTTCGTGCTCTGCATACGCGTGGCAGATTGCTCGAAAAGAGCGGACGAAATCTGCGCCGTCGAATTGCTCGTCTGAGGGAACCTCCCCCTCGATGAGGCGCTGGAGACATTGTTGCGCGCCGGCAGTCAGATCGGGATTCGCTTGGAGGACATGCCGCAGCACAGCTTCGCTCTTGGAGCCGATAGCGCGCGCATCGGCGGGTTCCTCACGATACACACTCACCCAATTACCCATTGCGGTTCACTTGCATCGAAGAACATTGTAGCCGTGGCTATCCAAGAACGCCAAGGCCTAACAATTGCAACCCCAACCGCCGAACTAAGAGCGCCGCGCTCTGTTCATTAGACTCTGTGTCGCTCGGCCCCTGGTTCATCATACAGATCGTTCGAACGCTCGAAGATAGTACTCATGATTCATTTCTGACTTAGTTGGCCATTTTGTCAGAGCGACGATCAACTATCTGCCGATGGAGAGGCAGGATCACACTATTTATGAAACTACCCTTCCTGGGTGTGACGTTTGTTGGTTTTCTCAGCGCCGCAGCGGTCGTCTGTGCGGAAACACCGTCGCAGCTCAAACCGGATGGCACTGAAGCCACTGATACGCAGGCGAACGACGCCGGAAAGGCCCAACGCTCACCGCAGCCGTCTCAACATGTGCGCCAACTTCGGCACCATGGTGACCTTTGGGACGACGTCGACGAACAGCCGAGCCATCGGCGGTGGTTTTCATTTTCCTTTTTGAGTCTGCCTTTGGGAGATGTCGTAGCGAAAGGCTCGCTGGGAATCAATCCCATGTTCGGTAAATTACACGGTGTTGACTCGGTCAAGTACTCACCGTCGCCCAAAAGGCTTGGAGGGGCTCAGCAAGCCGTCCTCCCGGCCGAGGCTCCGCCACCACTAGCGCCTGAGACCAAGCCATGGGAAATCGTTACCTCAGAGGGTGGTGTGACCGACTCGAACGGGTCTGTTTGCCATTACGGGTGGAAAATCGTGATCCTGAACAACACCGACGCCGAAGTAGCGGTTTCGGGCGACGTGGATTTTGTCGACACTGATGGCCACACCGTGGATGGGTCCAAAGTCCCGGTGGCCCGCATGGCCCCGCATTCCGAACATGTCGTGACGGGCTCGAAGATGATGATGGCCGATTCCGCCCAGACAATCGCCAGGCCGGTTGCTAAGCTCAGCCGCCAGTAGGCGTGGGTGGAAACCGGTTTCGCGCCGGCTATTCTAGGGGACCTTCGTTCAGAAATGCTTCAGGCGTCCGCGAATGCGCTTCGCCATCTTCTCGATATCTTCGGTCTTCTTGATTTCCGATACCGAGATGACGTACGCTTCGTTCTTTTCCAATTCCGCCTGCAGGTCTGTCGCGAGCTTTACGAGTTGACGGGAGTCTTCCAGGGACTTTTCGTATTCCTCTTTGGCGATCGCATCGCGCTGCGATTTGCCGTTGGGGAGCTTGGTATCGGGCTCCTCCTGGCCGGGAGTGCGTGGCCCGGGGGGGACCGGCTGCTGCGCAAGCGCGCAGGCCAGTAAAGCGGCGGTCAACCAGTATTTCAGGCGCATGGGAACCGTATTGTTATGATGCCAGATATGCATGAGGTGAACGTCGGAATCGTGGGCCTCGGGAACGTCGGTACGGGTACCCTTGCGATTCTGGCTGAGAATGCGGATCAGATTGCTTTGAAGCTGGGATTCCGGCTCAATGTCACGGCGGTGTGCAGCCGCACGGTAAATACCAAAACGCTGCCGGAGCAGATTGGAACAGCGTTGCGCACGACAGACTGGCGTGAAGTGGTGCGCCATCCGAACGTGGACATCGTGGCGGAACTGGTCGGCGGAACGACCGTGGCTCGCGAGGTGATTGAAGCCGCCATTGAAGAGAAAAAGTCGATTGTTACGGCGAACAAAGAGCTGATGGCACACTGCGGCGCGGATTTCTGGGAGCGCGCCATCGGCGCGCGGATCAACGTCGCCATGGAGGCGAGCGTTTGCGGCGGCATTCCCATTCATGCCGTGTTGCGCGAAGGTATTTCGGGCGATCGTATTACCGCCCTATACGGAATCCTGAACGGGACGAGCAACTTCATCCTGACCGAAATTGAGAAGCGTGGCGCCGCGTTTGAAGCGGTTCTTGGCGAGGCACAGCGGCTGGGCTATGCCGAAGCCGATCCTACGACGGATGTGGACGGGTTTGACGCGCGCTCGAAGCTGGCGCTGCTGGCGGCACTGGCGTTCGGCGAAAGGATCACGCCCTCGGACATCTACACGGAAGGGATTCGACGCGTCACACCCGTCGATTTCCGGTATGCTCACCAGCTTGGGCACACGATACGCCTGGTATGCGCGGCGCGTCAAACCCCTGACGGCCTGATACTGTCGGTGCGGCCTTCGCTGATTCCGCAGTCGACGATTCTCGCGAGCGTGCAGGGCGCTTATAACGCCGTCTGGGTGCGCGGACATTATGGGCAGGACACGTTTTACTACGGGCGCGGCGCCGGACCTTCGCCGACTGGTGTCGCCGTGGTGAGCGACCTTATGCGTGTGGCGCGAGAGATCCGCTATGGCAGCCCGGAGCGGGTCTCGCCTTTCGCGCACGAGCGCCTCGGGGAGTATAAGCCGATTCCCGTGACGTTACAACGTTGCGGTTACTACTTGCGGTTCCGGGTGGAGGACCGGCCGGGGATTATCGCGAAGCTGGCGACGGCGCTGGCCAATCACGGCATCAGTATCGATGCTGTTTTGCAGTTACCCGCGGAGAATTGGCGGGATCTGCCCTTCGTTATCACCGTGGAGCCGACCACGGAGCGGGCGGTGCGCGATGCGATCGCCGAGACGTCGTCGCATGATTATCTGGTTGAGCCGCCGCTTGCAATGCCTATGGAGAAATCGTTATGAAACGTGTTCTGCTGTATTTGGTTTTTGGCGGGATGGCCGCCGCGCAGGTGGCGGGCAATGCCAATGCGGGATACAAGACACAGGAAGGTCGGGATGCGGTTGCGCGCGGGCTCATGGCGCCGGATCGCGATCAGACACAGCATCCCCGGGAGATTGTCGAGGCCATGGAGATCAGGCCCGGCATGACGGCGGCCGATATCGGGACAGGTGTCGGCTATATGCTTCCATACCTGAGCCAGGCGGTCGGCAAGGATGGATCGGTGATTGGCGAAGACATCGCGCCTGATTTCATCGAGAAGGCCAAGGTGCGCGCGAGAACCATGAATCTCACGAACATCCGGTTTATCCTGGGCACCGATCATGACCCGAAATTGCCGGGGGACAGCGTCGACCGGGCGCTGGTGCTCGATACCTATCATCATTTCGACTATCCCGAGGCGATGTTGAAATCCATTCGCGACAGTCTCATGACGGATGGACGGCTGTATATCGTCGACTACTACAAGAATGAGGAAGCCATGCCGGGCGGGCGCGCCCTGCAGCACATCCGGCTCGATCGCGATGACGTGATTAGGGAGGTGCAGTCGAACGGGTTCCGCCTCCTTTCGAAGCATGACCAGGTTCCCGGGAAGCAGTACATGCTCGTATTCGAGCGAACACGTAACCCGGAATGAAGATCAGCTCGATTGAGACATACATCGCGGGGAATCCCTGGAAGAACTGGCTTTTCGCGAAGGTCTCGACGACCGAGGGTATATACGGCATCGGCGAGGGAACGCTCAACTCTTTCGCCAAGACTGTCGAGACCGCGATTCATGAGTTGAAGCCGCTGGTGCTGGGCATGGATCCGTTTCAAGTGGAGATCCTTTCGCAGCGCCTGATCCGCGACGTTTATTCCGACGGCGGGCAGATCCACATGTGCGCCGTGGCTGCCATCGAGATAGCGTGCTGGGACATCATCGGAAAGGCGTGCGGGCAGCCTGTTTACAACCTGTGGGGCGGGCGCTGCCATGAAAAGCTGCGGGCTTATGCGAACGGATGGTATCGCGGTCCGCGGACTCCGGAGTCGTTTGCGGCTAAGGCGCAGGGTGTGGCCGCGCGCGGCTACACCGCCCTCAAGTTCGATCCGTTTGGGAGCGCCTGGCGGACGATCTCGCGGGCGGATTTCGACTTAAGCGTGGACATCGTCCGGGCGGTTCGCGAGGCGGTCGGCGATACGGTGGACCTGCTGATTGAGGGGCATTGCCGGTTCAACGTTGCGACGGCGGTCGAGGTGGCGGAAGCGCTGGCTCCGATGCGGCCGGCGTGGTTCGAGGAGCCGGTGGCGCATACGAATATCGCGGCCATGATTGAGGTGGCGCGGCGTAGTCCGGTGCCCATAGCGACAGGCGAGAGCTTTTCGACGAAGCAGCAGTATGCGGAGTTGCTGGCATCGAATGCGGTCAGCATCGTTCAGCCGGAGCCGCTGAACCTGGGCGGGCTGTTCGCGGCGCGGAAGATTGCGGATATGGCGGATGCGCACTATGCGATGATTGCCCCCCACAGCGCACAGGGTCCGGTGTGCTCGGCTGCTTGCGCGCAGTTGAATGCGTCGGTTCCGAACTTCTTTATTCACGAGATTTTCGACGAGTTCAATGAGCCTTGGGAGCGGGAGATCGTCATCGGCGGGGTTGAGGTCAAGGATGGGTATATCGAGATTTCGAATCGGCCGGGGTTGGGCCTGGATCTGAATGTCGAAGAGATCTTGAAGCACCCGTATCGGCAGGAGAATTATTTGCCGTTGTTTAAGCCGGGATGGGAGGTTAGAGAGACGCAGGCGGGTTGATCCCGCGCGGTCGAAAAACCGCGTGGGGCAGAATGTGGAAGGTTGAAACCGCCTGCTCCAGATTGGCTGCAGTCAACTTCGGCAGGCGGATTAAAAATCCGCCGATTCAATCCTACCTTACTTCAGTTCGGAGACGGGGATGGTGAAAGCTGCCGTGTTGATGACGCCCTTACGTTGGAACTGCACCCAAACGCGATAGGTTCGGGCGCGGGGGAAGATCATGTTGAACTGAATCTGAGGCCCACCGTCCGCAATAAACGGATGCGTGTGAATCAGGTCGATGGTGTCGTCGCTGGCGGCGAGCATATGCGCCCAGGCGCCGATGTACTTTTCGAGTCCGTCCGCGGGTTTGAGATGGAAGAACATGAGCGTCTTGAAGCCGGCGACAGGCTGCGGCGGGTCCATGGTCAATTCGATGTCTGTATTCTCGGTGTGCTTCACACCGAGGTCTGGTTCGAGCTTCGGCGTTTGCAACGTCCCGCCCGGCACAAAGATCGTCTTCGCGATTAACTGCGGCGTAGCGTTGGAGGGATAAAAATCGCCCAGGATGCGATACATGCCCGGCTTCGGGAGGTGCGCTTCATACTCGAAACTGCCGTCCGGCTGCGGCACGGGGTGGTCGTGCAGGAAGTACCTGAGGTCCTGGCTCACGATGAACATGTGGAACAGCTTCTCGTGAACGATCTCAAACTTGCTGATCTGGGCGCCCGTCTTCGGATCGTTGACTTTGAAGGTCAGCTCGACCGGCTGCCCAGGTTTAGGCACTCGCGGCGTCAAGTTGATCTGCATCGGGAATTCGACCTGGTCGGGGATACCCAACACCAGCGTCATGCCGCACCGCGGACACTTGCCGGGTGTTGCCGATCGCACGTCGGCGTCCATGGGGCAGACGTAATCCTTTGGGACGGTTGTGGGATCGGGTATTACGGCAGACGGATTCTGCGCCACGATGAACGCGGCGAAGATCAGGATTGCGAGGCTGGCGACGAGAGCGCGAATACTCTTATTATGGCTGAAACGGCCAGTTTGCTGTGGTGGAGTAGCCTCCGTCGACTGCAATCACCTGGCCGGTGATATAGTCCGAGCCTGGGCCGCTGAGGAAAAGCGCAAGCGGCGCGACGTCGTCGGGCTTTCCGATGCGGGGATTCGCCTGAGCGCCTTTGAGCCACTCCCGCATCGCAGGATCTTCCCACATGGTGCGGTTCAGGTCGGTGACGATGAAACCCGGCGCAATACAATTCACCTGGATATTGTGCCGGCCCCATTCGGCGGCCAGTGACCGCGTTAAGCCGGCGAGAGCACTCTTGGTCATGGCGTAGACCGTGACATAAGGAAGGCCGAGTAGAGACATGAGGCTGCCGACGAACACGACTTTCCCGCCGCGCCCGCGCGCAATCATGCGAGCTCCGACTTTTTGAGTGAGATGCACAAGACCATGGAGATTGGTTTGCATCACGTGATTGTACTCATCCGGAGTGTACTGTTCGAAGGGGCGGCGGATGTTGGTTCCGGTGACGTTGATCAGGACATCGATTTCGGGCAAATCCGGCAAATCCGAGATGACGGAGGTGTCAATCTTCAAAGGGATCGCCTGACATCCGTCCGCGCGCAAGGCTGCTGCCTCTTTCTCGAGCGCCTCGATGGAGCGGGCTGCGAGAAGCGTTCGCGCGCCGGCCTGTGCTAGTGCCCGGGCTACCGCGAGCCCAATACCGCGGCTCGCTCCGACGACCAGGGCAGTCCTGTTTGTGAGTTTCATAGAAATGCGGATGCGAGAATAGAATCCTAACATGAAGAGATTCTCGATCGCGGTGATTCCCGGTGATGGAGTGGGGAAGGAAGTCACCCCGGCAGCGCAGAACGTGCTGACGGTGGCCGGCCGCCTGTATGGCGCCGAGTTTGACTTCGAGGAGTTCGGCTGGGGTTCGGAATACTATTTCCTGCACAAACGCATGATGCCGGTGGACGCGCTGGACCTGTTGCGGCCCAAGGATGCGATTCTGCTGGGAGCGATTGGCGATCCGCGGATTCCCGATCACGTGACGCTGAATGGCCTGCTGCTGCCCATTCGGCGTGGATTCGATCAATTCGCCAATGTGCGCCCGGCGGTTCTGTATTCAGGCGTCACTTCCCCGCTGGCTAAGAAAGCCGAGATCGATATGGTTGTGATCCGCGAGAACACGGAAGGTGAATACGCCCAGGTGGGTGGCTTCGTCTATTACGACCAACCCGCCGAAGTTGCCATTCAAACCGGAGTCTTCACACGGCGCGGCATTGAGCGCGTGGTGCGTTTTGCCTTTGAACTCGCCCGCAAGCGCAATAAGAAGCGCCGGGTGGCATCGATCACCAAGTCGAACGCGCAGGGGTACGCGATGGTGCTGTGGGACCGTGTGTTCGAGAGCGTCGCGAGCGAGTATCCCGATATCTCGACCGAATCGCTGCTGGTGGACGCCGCGGCCATGAATTTCATACGGCGTCCGGAGAGTTTCGATGTGGTGGTGGCGTCGAATCTCTTCGGAGATATTCTGAGTGACATTTCCGCCATTATTACGGGAAGCATCGGCCTTGCGCCGAGCGCCAATCTCGATCCGACGCGGCGCTTTCCGTCGATGTTCGAGCCGGTGCATGGCTCCGCGCCGGATATTGCGGGTCGCGGCATGGTGAATCCGCTCGCGAGCATTTTATCGGCGGGCATGATGCTCGAACACCTCGGTTTCGAGGAGGCAGCAGTGCGTGTGGAGCGCGCCGTGGCAGCGGTTCTCGCCGGAGGGAAGGCGGGCACGCCGGATGTGGGCGGCTCCAGTTCGACACAGCAGGTTACGGATGCTGTGATCGAGAGAGTAAAAGGGTGAAGCGATGCGCTACGTCTTGAGTGGGAATGACATTCCGAAGCACTGGTACAACATCGCGGCCGATTTACCAGCTCTGCCGCCGCCCGTTCTGCATCCGGGTACGAAACAGCCGGTTGGGCCCGCTGATCTGGCGCCGCTGTTCCCGATGTCGCTCATCGCGCAGGAGGTCTCAACCGAGCGCGAGATCGAGATTCCGGAACCCGTGCGGGATGTCTACAAAATGTGGCGGCCGTCGCCGCTGAGCCGCGCGTATCGCCTGGAGAAGGCGCTCGACACTCCCGCCAGGATCTATTACAAGTACGAAGGCGTCAGCCCGGCGGGCAGTCACAAGCCCAACACGGCAGTCGCCCAGGCGTTTTACAATCGCGAGGCCGGCATTCGCCGCATATCGACTGAGACCGGGGCAGGGCAGTGGGGGTCGTCGCTTGCTTTTGCCGGCGCGCTGTTTGGCATCGACGTCGAGGTGTTCATGGTGCGGATTTCGTATGATCAGAAGCCGTACCGGCGCGCATTGATGGAGACCTACGGCGCGCGCTGTGTCGCATCGCCTTCGAGCGAGACCGAGTCGGGCCGAGCCATTCTGGCGCGTGACCCCCGGCACCCCGGGAGTTTGGGGATTGCCATCTCCGAAGCGGTTGAGGTAGCGGCGAAGCGGGAGGACACCAAGTACGCGCTCGGCTCAGTGCTCAATCACGTGCTTTTGCACCAGACGGTAATCGGACTCGAGGCTCTGCGCCAAATGGAGCTGGCAGGCGACGATCCGGACGTCGTGATCGGTTGTACCGGCGGAGGGTCAAACTTCTCGGGCCTGGCGTTTCCGTTTCTTGGAAAGCAACTGCGGGGCGGCCGGAAAAGGCGGGTGGTCGCCGTCGAGCCGGCGGCGTGTCCCAGCCTGACTCGCGGAAAATACGCGTATGATTTTGGCGACACGGCTCACCTGACACCGCTTGCCATGATGCATACACTCGGTTCCACGTTTACGCCGCCGGGATTTCACGCGGGTGGCCTGCGCTATCACGGCATGGCTCCTCTGGTGAGTCATTTGAAAGAGCTCGGTCTCATTGAGGCTAAGGCTTATCACCAGACGAAGTGTTTCGAGGCGGGAGTGACTTTTGCGCGCACGGAAGGCATTATGGCGGCACCTGAATCGACACATGCCATCGCGGCGGCAATCGATGAGGCGTTTGAGGCGAAGCAGAGCGGAAAATCATCCGTGATCCTGTTCAATCTTTCAGGCCACGGGCATTTCGACATGCAGGCGTACGCGGACTACTTTGCAGGTAAGCTGACCGATCAAAGCTACGACGAGTCTGAGCTCGCGACAGCGCTAGCCGGACTGCCGCCGGTTTGAGCGAAGAAACCGGGCTCGCCGCAGCAAAAACGGCGAGCCCTTCGCATTAAACAGAAAGAAGACGATCGAAGAACGAGCGATAGCGGCGAAGCGCGACCCGGAGGTCTTCCGTCGAAATCGTCTCACCTTTATCCCAATCGTGCTCCATCCGGCTGCGTTCGTTACTGAAGATTTCAGTAAGACGCTGCACGACTGTATCTACAAGTTCGTCCGCTTCTTCTACCGCTTTGCGAGGTTCGTCGACAAAGCCGACCTGTATCTTCTCCCACCGCGAACGCAGGTTCATCGCCTCGTCAGAGCTGAATAGAGGCGCCGTACCTAAAGTGTCCGTAGTTGTTGTTGTCAAGGGATCCTGTAATTGTGTGCTCACGTCCTTACCTCCTCAATCCCACAGGTTCGCGTTCCACTACCCGGCGGCCCAAAAGGGCTTCGGCCAGGGCCCGATAGCAAACCATCGCGCGCCGTAGATCTTCTGTGGTGGCTTTCCCGTTTCGGTTCGCCTCCGCAATCTCGTGGGCTTCACGATAATTCGATACGACATGCGCGTGATCCACGGACAAGTCGGACATCTGCGTATGGTAGTCGGTAGTTGGATAACCACGCGCAGTCATAATCGTTGTCACGAGTGCGTCCGCTTCGGTTACGGCGCCGCGCGGATTATCAACGAATTGAGCCTGCTGTTGCCTCCACGAGGCCGCGAAGCGCTCCTGTTCCTGGGGCGTGAGGTCCCGAATGTTCAATTTTTTGACGCGGGCCTCGCGATGGCTCAACTCCGCTTCGGCACGGCCGCGGTCGCCTTCTCGAGAGACCACACGATCATATTCCGGACCGAACTTCGCTTTGAGATGCTTCGAACGGCGCGTTTGCATGAGCGCCCAAACTGCCACCGCGACCGCGACGATCGCGACAATCAGGGCAATGATAGCTGTTGTATTCATTGGTCACCTTTCCGTTACTGCTATATCGTGGTTCGGCGCCCAAAGAGAAGGCTGATGACGAAGAGCACGATGAAAATGAAGAAAAGAAGTTTTGCGATTCCGGCCGCACCTGCGGCGATACCGCCAAATCCAAAGATGGCCGCTACGAGCGCAACGAGGAGAAATACCCAAACGTACCAGAGCATATAGATCCTTACCTCCGGCATCTCCTAGTGCAAAAGAGGGTCCACACGCGCAATGCGTGGCTTTTTCAGTGCTTTCGAGGTTGAGCGCAGGTAGGTGTTACGCGCGATTGGGAAGAAAGTGCGTACCGCCTGAAGACACGTTACCAGGCTTTGCGCGTTTCGAGGTTAGCCTCAATTTCCTTGCGCCCGCGCCACACCGGCCGCATTTCGTCACGTGACAGCAGCGACAGTTGGTCTTCAACGTGTTTCGATCCGTCTTGCGACCAGTTGCCGTAACCCAGCAGCGCCTCGGCTCTGACAGGATTCGAGAATTCAATAACGGCGAAGTAGGTGTCACCCGAAATGCCCTCGGCTTTGCCGCCCACGAAGGGACCCGGATTTACGGTTCGAATTGCTCCGAGGATCGAGGGGCCGCCGTTGCCCGGCAAGTCGAGCGAGCCGCGCCGAAACCGCAACACGTCACCCCAGCGCACATGAAGCGTGCCATACTCGCTCTCAATCTGCGCCGCCACCGCCTCAAGAGCCTGCATTGCTTTTGCGGGATCGGCAAAACCGCGGGGCGTGGTGAGCGGCTGACGATCATCCTCGGGAACGGCATATCCGCCGATGGCCCGAAAATCCGTCCCGGCTTTGAGAATGAAGCGATAGAAAAGTAACGTGCCGTCGCTGTTCACGTCCGCCGTGCGATTCCAACGCTCCAGAATGTCGGCCGCTTTCCTGGCTAGCGGCGTTCCTGATTTCCAGGCCTGTGCTACCAGGTCGTCTACGAAGTGGTCCGCGAGTTCGACCCGCGTGTCGAGCTTGGCGGCTTTTAGATTCTCGAAGCTGACCTTGCCCGGCCACGTGAGCATGCGAATGCTACGCTGCGCCCGCGGCGTAATGCTGGATGGAGGCGCCAGGTAAGCCGCGAACTTGGCGGGCTCCAACTGCATCGGGTAGGTCGATGTCCAGGGAGGATCGTTGCAGTTCTGAACAAAACCACTCGGCGGATCGATCACCTTCGGCAAGGCATCGTAAGGAACGATTTTGGAAGACCAGATCAGGTCGGAGCGGTCGCCCGGTACAACCCCCGCCCAGAAGGCATAATCGCCTTGCGAGCGAACCGGCACTGCCGCATTGTAAACGTACATGATGTGGCCGTCGCGGTCGGCATACGCGGTATTGAACAGCGGCAGTTGCTGCATGCGCATCGCGTCCTGGAATTGATCGAGGTTGCGAGCCAGTCCCATCTTCCAGAACTGTTCAAACAAGCGCGGACGGTCGAGGCCTGTAACACGCAGCGCGATGGTCATGTTCTCGCGGTCGATAACCACGGGCCCGTGCACGGAGCGGCGGATGACGAGCGGTTCGTCGCGCATCGTGCCGCCCTTCCCGCGGACGCGGATCACTTGCTTCTCGACCTCGAACGCCCGCGTCTTGTCGTCGAGCACGTAGCCGCCCGCCTTTAGCGTGAGCCGATAAAGATCGCCACCGTTCGGATTGTTCGTCGTTTGCGTCCATCCGAGATAGTCCGTGAAGCACTGCCGCAGAGTCGGAAAGCCGATCCAAACCGCGCCATACGATGTAACGCCAGGCGCTTGCAGATTGACCTCGAAATACGTGTGCCGATCGCCCCATTCCAGGTGCGAATTGCTCAGCATCAGCGCGTGGCCGGATGCGGAGCGTGCCGGCGCGATGGCCCATTCATTCGAGCCATGCACGTCGACAGAGGCCCGACGGAGCCGGGCTTCGATGCGTTGCGGGCTCACCAGCCAATCGAAGTGAATGACGCGCAGTCCGTGTGCGAGCACGTCCTCGACAGTCAGGGGCAGTGCGGTTTTCGCCGCCGGGCTCAGCGCATCGGGGTGCTCCGTACCCCAGGCGTTCAAGCCCGCAACAAACGCCCGCAAAAGCGGTGCAAACTCGGGGCTCTGCTCGGTCGACCAGGTCTTCGCTAACTGTGGGATGCCGTTAACTCGGACCCAACGGTCGGAATCGAGGTATTGCTCGCCATACAGTTCGGCTGCCCGGCCGCGCGCCTGGACGTAGAGTCGCACCAGTAACTCGGAATGGGCCTCCATCTGCGCGTAGCCGTAGGCGTAAAACAGGCTGGGATGGTCGGGAGCAAAAACATGCGGAATGCCGTAGCGGTCCCACAGGATTTCGGTTCCTTTCGCCGGGACGGCCGCGTGGGCGGTGGTCAGCAGAACGAACAACAACGCGAATCTGCGGAGAACGGATCCGGGAGTCATTTCCTGCCAGTGTATACCTGCTGCTAACGGCAGGCTGGAGCCGCGGCCTGCGCCCGGCGCAGTCGCATGGCGGCATATTCTTTCCTGGAAGCCAGTTGTGGCCAGAGTGCTACCTCTTTGCGCCACCACGCCTCGACGCCGGAGCAGTCTCCGGCCGCGACGCGGTCACGCTGCATGGCGCGGTAGAAGTCGGCTGCCACGAACGCGCTCTGCATCTCTTGATTGGCCGCCGCCTCGAACGGTCGAATAACCGTGGTGCCCTCGGCAAGCGCCCGGCGCGCTTCATCGACCCGCCCCTGTGCGCGCAGTTCGTCTGCCGCGGTGCCGAGATGCCAGGCCAGTAACCAGTGTTCGTCGGCTTCGGGCGGATAACTCGTGAGGAATTGGCGGTACTCGCGGATCAGATCCTGGATCAACTCCAAGGCCTCGGCATGGTGATTGCCGCGGCTTAGAATCGGGACAATCAGGTGAAGCGTGAACATTGTTGCCAATTTGTCGGCCATGGTCAAGCCGGTGCCGTGCAGTTCCTTCCAAAGGGTTAACGCCCGCAGCGCTTCGGGGAGGCCGGCCCCTTCGTGTGCCTGTGCGAGGCTGTGGGCAAGGTTGTTGAATGCCGTGGTGTATTGCACTTTCGAGTGAAGATCGTTTACGTCCGCTTCCATCATCGGACGGATCTCCTCAATCGCCGCGCGGTTGGTCCGAATCGATGCATCATGCCGCTCCAGGCTCGGTTGAGCGCCTGAATCGTAGAGCACGCTGAGGCTGAGCAGCACGGCTGTATGGTTCGTGACGAACCGCACGTTCTTTGGTTCGATATGTATTGCGCGCTCGTTGTGAGCCAGCGCGGCCTCCATCTCGGGCGCTGCCTGGTTCAACTCGCCAAGCGACATCAACGCGCGGCCGAGCCTTAAGTGCGCACCGGCGAGCTGCAGCGCTACGTTCGCAGTTTGCCCCGCCGGCGCGAGCTTAGCCCATTCCTCCTTGTACTCGACCGCCTTGCGATAGTTGTCGCGTTCGGTTTCAAGACTTCCGTCCAACTCCTCAGCGTCGCCGGCGCTCTCGTAGAGCCGGGAGAAAAGGAGCAGCGTGGATTCCGTATGTTCGGAACGGAATGGCTCCATTAGGGCGAAAGCGCGCTTCAGCGCGGCGCGAGCATCGTTGGCCCGGCTTGCGTTGAGGCGGAGAAATGCCAGACTGCGGAGACACTCGGCTGCGTCTTTGGCATATTGCGGATCACCCGCCATAAGCGATTCGTATAAGCCCAGCGCTCTTTCATAGCTGGCGGCAGCCCCCTTGGGGTCGCTTAAATTGGCTCGCCGCGGAAGTCCCTGGACGTCGCCGACGCGCTGATAAGCCTGCGCCACTTCCGCCTTCAACTGCGGGTCGTTGGCCGCATCGCGGTAGAGATTGTCGAGGTACTCCAGCGCCGTCTTGACCACCAGGGCGCGGGCCCTGGTGGTGCCGGGGATGTCGGCAATCTCATCGTGAAATTGAAACAGAAACGTGTTCGCAAGTTTGCGGACCTGCTGGAATCGTTCCTGTGCCAGACGTGCCTGGTTTGCGGCGACTCGCGCCTGATAGGCTGCGACTCCCAACCCGGTCGACAGGCTCAGCACGGTGAGTGCCCCCGCCGCCACCCAAATGCTGTTTCGACGGATATACTTTCCCGTCCGATACAAGAAGGTGTCGGCGCGCGCCAGCACCGGCCGATTGTCCAGCGACCGCTCGATATCCTCGGCGAACTGCTCAACAGACTGGTAGCGTCGCGAGGGCTCCTTCCGCAGAGCCATCAATATGATGTTGTCGATATCGGGCGAGACTCCCGGCGCTGAGGGCTGCGTTTCACATACAGTGCGCTCAACTTCGGTGGCTGTTAGCGTTGACATCATGTAGGGCAGACGTCCGGTCAACAACTCATACAGGACGATCCCGAGAGAATAGACGTCGGAGACGGTTGTGATGGCCCCGCCGCGAACCTGCTCCGGGCTCGCATAATTCGGCGTCAGGGCCTGGTAACGAGTGACCGTGCGGTCGTCGGAAGGGTCGATCAGCTTGGCGATTCCAAAGTCGAGCAGCTTCGGTGTGCCTTCCGGCGTCACCAGGATATTGCCTGGTTTAAGATCGCGGTGAACGATCAGGTTTTGGTGCGCGTATTGAACTGCGGCGCACACTTTCAGAAACAAGTGCAGCCTCTCAACCAGCGACAGTCGATTCCGCTCCGCGTGAGCGACGATATTCTCGCCGTCCACAAACTCCATGACGATGTACGAGAGCCCGCTCTCAGTCTCGCCGCCATCAAGCAGTCGAGCGATCTGCGGGTGCTCCAGTCCGGCGAGGATTTGCCGTTCGTGGCGAAACTGGCGCCGCGCGGCCTCGCTGTCGAGCTCCCACTTGATGAGTTTGATCGCGACCCGTTGATGGAAAGTGCCGTCATCCCGAACCGCTTCGTAGACGGCTCCCTGGCCGCCCTCTCCGCGGCGTTGCACCAGGCGATAGGGGCCGACGCGCTGATCGGGAGCAGGCTTGGATCCGATCTGGGATGCCATAGCGCCGACGATCCCGCCGATAGTTTCGCCCTCACGAAGGTGTCCGAGCAGGGACGCTACCTCTTTGCGGACCGCTTCGTCCGGAATGCCCGCCAGAGCCGCGTTTACCTCGCCCGGTGGCAGCTCGCTCAAGGCGGCAACGTGTTCTTCGACACTGCTCCATTGGTCCGCGGTCACCGTTTAGACATGGTATCCAACGTTGCGCGCTTCGAAGCTGGCCGACTCGTGGCTGCTGCGCGAACCCTTCTTAATAATTCAAAGATTCAAGCCGTCGCACCCGGTGCACTGAGCTGCTTCTCTCGCAATCTCCATCAGCCTTTGCACGCTGAAGGCGATTCCCTTGACGAGATTCTCCGGCGTAATGCCACCGCCGGTCCCGGTGTTGAGTTTTTGAATCAGGCTCTGGATCGCTTCCGACAGTTTCTTCAGCACTCCCGCGCAGTCTGTGATCTTCTTTGGATCGAGGTTCGACAGGCACTTGTCGCGTTCTGAAATCGCGCGGTTTTTGACGTCCTCGGCCATTCTCTTGGTTTGCTGCAAGGTCTCGGCGGTTTGCGTTTCTACGGGCTTGTCCTTGATTCGTTCCTTGAGGCGATTGAATTTCTTCGCCCATTCTTCTCCCATTTGCCGAGTCGCCGGATTGGCGGAGTTCTGGGCCAACACGATCATCATCATAATGACGAAAAACAGAACGATGATGATGCCTTGTTCAACGAGGGTCGCTGCGATGACCGGGCTCTTCGCGCCGGAGACGAAGCCGACCGGGACAATGTCCTGCCTGGTGGGGCTTGTTACGTAAAGCGTGGAAAGCGCTTCTTGAGCCATTCGCAGGAACTGTGGGCGTATCGCCGGATCCAGGAACCTGGCGAACGCGTACATGGTGGCTCGGATATCCAGTGCAGATCCAGGTTCCGCCCCATTTCGCAACTTGGCCCAGGTGAAATCGCCGACGATGCCGTCGGGCTTCAATCCGTTGTCCTTTTGAAAATCAGTGACGCGGGCCTTGGTTTTTGGCCCAAACGCGCCATCCACCACCAGGCGGGGAAGCCGCTGGGATTTTGTGTTCAGCAGTTCCTGGAGCCTACTGACTTCATGTCCATGATCGCCGAGGTGCAATTGCTTCACAGTTTCCTCCGAGTGGCACCTGGTGCCCTCACCTGGATAACCGTGAACGGGATGCGAAAACTACAACGGCCGCCGCAGTTTTTTGGGACTACTTGATCTTGCCCTGGAGTTGGTAAAGCCAGAGCAGCGCGGTGTTCATGATCTGCTCGCCGGCGCCGATTGCGACCGGCGAAACCGTGCTGTCCGCGCCATAGCCGCCTTCCGCGACCGCTTCGACGGTCGGAAAATACTGATGGTACCCATTCGAGTACCCGAAGAAGAACAGTTGTTTAACGCGGGCGCGCTGCCGCAGACGGAGCGCATGATTGGCGAAGAATTCGCCCGATACACCCACGAGTGCGATGTCGCCGTTCAACAGCGCAACGGTCAGCCGGGGCCGCACGCCATCCTTATATTCGTCGACAAAGTTCGGGATCAGTTCGGGGAAGAAAGCTTTGCCGTACGCAGCCATGACCAGCGGGTTCGCGAAATCGGTCCGCGATGCGAACGGAAAGCGGTCCTCTTTAACAAGAAGGGAGGGCGCGGGCACGTCCTCGGTTTTCACTGTCGCCGCAAGCTTCACGACTTCGCCTGCGAGCGCTTTGCCATAGGCTTCGTACCCCTTCCGTTCGCCGTCGGCTGCAACGGACTGATCCCCGGAGGCGCCTTGCATGAAAATCGCGGCGCAGTTCATACGGCCCATAATCTCGATTTTCATAGCTCCTACATAGTCGGCTGAGAATTTCAGGACGCCGGCTGGGATCGTCGTCGGGTGGCCGGTCCAGTTCACGAGAACGGCTATCGGGTTCCCGGTTGCCGCGTCATCGAAGCGCATGATCGCGAGCCGGTCGTCCACGGGCTTGGGCTCAAATTTCGTGTGACGGTTTCGATTCCAACCGGGGAGCTCGGTGGTTGCCGTGCCGAATCGCGCGGGGACAAGCTTTTTGTTGGCATCCACAATTGCCGCGACAATCCCATCTTCCATCTGTTTGTAGTAGTGCAGGGCCGCGTCAAACTTGCCCTGTCCTTTACCCGGTTCGTCGGTCAATTCCAGCACCGGGCCGTGATGCGTGTGCGAGCCCGCGATGAAGGAATACTCGATGCCAGCTTCTTCTTTGATCCGGCGGCGGATGATTTGAAGTGACCGCTCGGCGGGAGCGCGCCCGAGATCGAGTCCTACGATCGCGAGTTTCTTGCCGCCCGCGTCGATTACGAGCGCGTCGGCATGCAGCGGGTCTTGGATGCCGGTGGACAGCGCGTCGTGCCGCGCGCCGTAGCCCCACATCGGGACTGGTTCCTGAGGAGTAATGTCACGCCGGGCAGCGCCGGCCCTGAAGTCCGTGCCCATGCAGGAAGCCAGCATGAGCGCGGAGGTAAGAACAGAACGTAAGAAGTTCATTTCAGTCTTTCGCGAAGAATTTCGTTTACGGTGGCGGGATTGGCTTGTCCTTTGCTTGCCTTCATCACCTGGCCCACGAAGTAGCCGATCACAGTAGTCTTGCCCGAACGGTACTGTTCGAGTTGCTTGGGACTGGCCGCGATCACATCGTCAATGATCTTTTCAAGCGCGCCAGTGTCGCTGATTTGCTTTAGGCCCTCGCGGTCGATGATGGTGCGGGCCGAATCGCCCGACTCCCACATTTTGGCGAAGATCTCCTTCGCCAGTTTTCCGGAAATCTCGCCCTTGCCGATCAGGGCCAGGAGCTCGCCCAGGCGTTCGGCCGATACCGCCGATTCCGCAATGTCTGCGCCCTTAAGCGCGCCCATCAGGTCGCCGGAAACCCAGTTCGCCGCGACGCGGGGATCGCCCGACGCTGCTGCGGTCTTTTCGAAGTAGTCGCTAATCGCGCGGCTCGCCGTCAGGACGCCGGAGTCATATTCGCGCAATCCGTAACTTTCCGTGAACCGGCGCCGCTTGTCGGCGGGCAACTCCGGCATGGCGGCTTTGAGCCGCGCGAGCCAATCCTCGCCGATCCGCAGCGGGACGAGATCGGGCTCGGGAAAATAACGATAATCGTGGGCTTCCTCTTTGCTGCGCATCCCAACGGTCTCGCCCGTCGCGACATTGTAGAGACGCGTCTCCTGCATCACACGGCCGCCGCTCTCGAGAACCCCGACCTGCCGCGCAATCTCGTAATCGAGCGCCATTTTCGCAAACCGGAACGAATTCAGGTTCTTGACTTCCGCTTTGGTGCCAAACTTTTCAGCGCCTTTAAGGCGGACTGAAACATTGGCGTCGCAGCGCAGTTGTCCTTTTTCCATGTCGCACTCGGAAACGCCGATGTACTGCATAACCTGCTTCAGTTCGGTCAGGAAGGCGTAGGCTTCATCTGACGATCGCAGGTCTGGTTCGGTGACGATTTCGATCAGGGGCGTTCCGCAGCGGTTCAGATCTACGTAGGTGTAGCGGTCGGAGTCCCTGAAGCCGTCGTGGATGCTCTTACCGGCATCATCCTCCATGTGGACGCGCGTGATGCCGATGCGCTTCGACTCGCCCCCGGTCAGGATTTCTACGTGACCGTGCTCTGCAACCGGCTGGTCGTACTGCGAGATCTGGTAGCCCTTCGGAAGATCGGGATAAAAATAGTTCTTCCTGGCAAAACGCGAGAAGGAGTTGACCCGGCATCCCAACCCCAGCGCCGCCTGAATCGCCATCTCGACGGCTTGCTGATTGAGCACCGGCAGAGCCCCGGGCAGGCCCATGCAGACCGGACAAACATTGGAATTCGGGTCGGCGCCGAAGCCGGTGGGGCACCCGCAGAAGATCTTGGTCCGCGTGGCGAGCTGTACGTGCACCTCTAGTCCGATGACCGGTTCGTACTTGGCAATATCTTCAGGCGTGGCAATAGCCGCCGAGGTCGAGGACATGACTTAATTATCTTATGCCGGGGTATGCGTCATGATCTGCGGCACGGTGAAGAGTGTGGAGAGGATTCAGGATAGTCGTTGTTGGTAATCGGGAATTGTTGAATCTCAACTTGGACGCATTGCGCAGGGCACTATCGCAGCGGCAGGTCGCACCCGGCCTGGTGCATCATTCCGATCGCGGATCGCAATATGCATCGAAATCAGCGTGTCACGCAAGGGAAAGCCGTGGGATAAAGCGGCCTGCGAGTCCTTCATGAAACGCTGAGATAAGAGGAGGTCCATCGCAACGAGTACCGGGATCTGACAGAAGCGCGGAGCGAGATCGCGCAACATTCCTGGAGAAAATCTACAACCACTTACCCTCAGGTTCGAATGGTGTTGACTTTGTCTTTCCACTCCATCGGACAGATAGATGGCGATGTGCGACCGATGCCGGAATCGGCCGGCGCGCATATCAGCGCGCTGAACAACGCTTCAAGTTTGTCATACTCGCTGGCACGCGCTCCCACCCAGAGTTCTGCCAATGAGCTACTGGGCGACAATCCGAATCCGCTGCTGGATCGTAGCGCCGCGTTCCTTCCCGTCCGCATCCACCAGCGTGAGCTTGTCCTTGTCGACGGCAAATCGGAGGCGGTCGTTCACCGCGGTCCTCACCGGCTTTTCATACTCCACAACGTAACGGAAATCGTTATCCGCGACCGTACAGACGTATCGGTGCATGATATGGTTCTGCTTCTTCCCGGTCGTGAAATCCTTCACGTCGACCGAGATTAACTGGCCGTCCCGCCACTCGCGTTTCTTCGCATAGAGGGCCACCGGCAAGGCGGCCAGCAGTCCAATTACCCTGCGTCTGAGCATTGCCGCTTTATGGTATCAAGGCAGGAGAATGCTCCGAAAACACATCCAGCTTGCCCGCGAAATCGCGCAGGATGCCAGACACGCGGTCCGGCTCTGGGGCCGCCGACCCTGGCAGACCGCGTTTGCGATTATCGCCCTGGCCATCGGAACAGGCGCGAGCACGGGTGTATTCAGCGTCGTCAATGCGCTGTTGCTGCGCTCGCTGCCGTTTAAGGACCCCGAAAGGCTCGCCTATCTGAGCAACTTCTTCGCACCGCATGACAGTGCGGCCCAATTTCACAAATGGCGGGAGCAGAGTCCATACCTAAGCGACGCCGCTTTGTTCGAGGCGATTGACGTCAATCTCGGCGGCGCAGGCGAATGGCGGAGGGCCCATCTCGTCCAGGTATCCTCGAATTTCTTCTCAGTGCTTGGCACGCAGCCGGTTCTGGGACGTGGATTCGCTACCGGGGACGATGTCGACGGGACGGGCTTTGGTTCACCGGGCCGCAATGCCGTGGCCGTGATCGGTTACGGACTCTGGCAAGCGCTTTTCGGGGGCGATCCGAAGGCTCTCGGGGCCACGATTCGGGTCGACGGAAATCCGCTCACGATCGTTGGTGTCGCGCCGCCTGGCTTCGATTACCCGGGTAAAGCGGCCCTTTGGAAGCCGGCAGCCTTCAGTCGCGGCAACAACGGCTGGGAAGTCGTCGCACGATTGAAGCCGGGGATTACGTGGCCGCAAGCCCGCCAGGCGTTTACCGCCGAAGCCGATCGACTCTGGCCGAACCGCACGCCCTTGCAAAAGGTCCAGTCCCCATCACGAATTACGAATCTGAGGGACCAACTCGCTGGTCCCACAAAGAACGCCTCGCTTGTGCTGCTGGCCTCGGTGTCCCTGGTTCTGCTAATCGCCTGCACGAACGTCGCGAACCTGCTATTGGCCCGTACTGCGGATCGCGCCGCGGAGTTTTCCATCCGCTCTGCCCTCGGGGCAAGCCGGGCGCGGCTCTCCCAGCAACTGTTGACCGAATGCGTGCTTCTCGCGATGGCGGCTTGCGTCGCCGGGGTCTTTCTCGCGTTCTGGACGACAACCATTGCCGCCAAGGTCCAACCCGAACCAATTGCGTCGGAAACTTATACTATTCTGGACGTCCGCGTACTGGGTTTTGCGCTGGCCATCTCCGTTCTGAGCGGACTGCTTTTCGGTTTGTTGCCGTCGTTATATGCCGGCAGGGGCCATGCGTTCGGAACGCGAGGCGCCACTGACAGTCGGGGGGCACGGACCGTTCGCGAAGCACTGGTTGTAGCGCAAGTGCTGCTCGCGGTTGTACTCTTGGCGTCTTCTCTTTCGGTGGGTCGCGCGTTCATCGATTTGATGCAGATCGATCGGGGATTTGTCCCGAAGAGTCTGGTGACGGTGAACGTATCGTTACAAGGCACCGCTCATCAGGGTGACGGTCGTGGTCTTGTTTTTTTCGAGGAGGCGCTGGCCCGTGTGCGACGACTCCCCGGGGTTCAGAACGCCAGTGCAACGGAATTTCTCCCGCTATACGCAACAGGTTTCATAGGAGGAGTGTTCGAGGTGGACGGCCGGCCTGGCCGGGCGAGCGCCACGGTCGTTCCCGTGTTGTCGGACTACTTTGCAACCATGGGCGGACGCATTGTGGCGGGGCGAGATTTTACCGCCGCGGAAGTGCACGGCAATGCCAGGGTCGCAATCGTGAGCGAGCGATTCGCCGCGGAATTTGGGTCCCCCGGTGACGCTCTCGGGCATCAGATCTTCCGGGAGCCGCGGAAAATCATCGGTGTCGTCAGGGGAATGGAGTATCGAAGATCGAAGAGCGACCCGGTTGCGGCCAGCCAGAGACTCGTGTTCATTCCCTCCACCACGCCAGGCGGCTTCTTCTCCACATTCGTGGCTCGTGTCGACGGCAGTGCTGAGGGTCGCCTCGCCACGATTCGTGACGCGATTCAGTCGGTCGACCCGCAGGTTCCGCTGTTCGGGGCAAGGACCATGGATCAGAGGTTAGCCGACGCCCTTGCCCGGCCGCAATTCTATCGGACCGCCGTCTCTTGCTTCGCCGGATTCGCGGTGTTGCTAGCCATGATTGGCATCTATGGCATTGTTTCGTATACGGTTGCTCAGAGAAGCCACGAAATGGGCATACGCATGGCGCTGGGGACTACGCCGGCCGGATTGCGGGTACGGCTTCTACGCCGAAGCTTGGCTACGATTGGCGCAGGAGCCGTTGCGGGGGTCGCCGGGGCAATTCTGAGCGGACGGTTCCTGGAGAGCCTGGTGGAGGGCGCAAAGCCCGTCAACGCCGCGACCTATGCGGGCACTATTGTGGCGATCGCATTGATTGCCGCGGCAGGCATCTGGGTAGCGACCCGCCCTCTCGCCCGGCTGGACGTCATGGAGATTCTACGGACGGAGTAGCGCGGCGATTCCTCAGGGATATGGGCTGCTTGCGGTCGATTGTAATCGGCCGATCACGGTTAACAACCCCACAATCCGTGTGCGTATTCGGTGCCTCAGCGGTCTGTCATCTGACCGAAAGACGGCAAAGGAACCAGGGGGCGTGCGCCGGAGTCAACGATGTTATGAGAAGAAGAGCTTTTCTGAACGCCGTTTTCTCGGCGCCTTGTCTTCTCCGAGCGTAGTCACGACAAGTGACTCCGGCTGGATCGCCAGCAAGAGACCAGGGACTGGCGCTCCTTCGACACATGCAAGCCGCGCTGGGCGGTGCCGATCGGCTCGCTGCAATAGAAGATCTCGACTGGACGGTAGTCGCAAGATCGTGGAATGCGTCGGGTTTACCTGCATTGGACATAACCCGCCGGATCCGCTGGATACGGCCGAATCTATTCCGAAAGGATCAGCACGCAGGAAACCTGTCCGTCGTTGAGTTCTTTGATGGATCAGGAGGATGGGAAGTCGTGCCGGACGGGGGTTTGCTCGACCTCAAGGGGAACGAACTCGATATCGTACGCCAGGAGGTGACCGGCTTCTTCCTGAATGTTGTCCTGGCTGATCGCAGTCCGGATTTGAAAGTCATTTCAGGCGGCAACGGAATCATCAGCACCGTCTCATCTGGCGGAACCGTAGTGGACAACTTCGTCATCGATCCCGGGTCCGGACTACCAGTTCAATCTTTTGGCACCGTCCTCTCCGGAACTGTAAGCGCGGACTATCGGCGTGTCCGCGATAGGATGGACTATTCAGAATGGCAAAAGGTCGGTGGAATTCAGTGGCCGCACAAAACCATCAAATTCCATGATGACGTCAAACGTGCGGAGATCACCACAACCGAAATAAAACTGAATGTCGGCGTTCGGGCTGCGGAGCTCGCTGCCAAGCCGCACTGAGTAAGTACCTGCGCCGGTCAAAAGTCGGCAGGCTGAATGCCTGCCCCCACCTTGGCTAACAACCTGTTGAACCATAAAGGTGGCGTAGGTGGTTTCGCCTGCGCGTGCCGCTCTCACGACTTCTGCCGCGGACTGCTACGAGAGTCAATTCCGTGAAGAGCATGGTCTCTTCGCTTCGGGCCGCTAGCCCCATACGATAAATCTATGACGCAGATGAATCGCGCCGCTGTACTAGAAATGCTCGAAACAACACCACGCCGCATTGCCTCCGTAACCCGGAGGCTGAGCGACGGCGAGTTGAATTGCAAGCCCGCGGCGGACTCCTGGTCTATCAATGAAATCCTGGCGCACCTCCGCTGCTGCGCGGATGTGTGGGGTGAGAGCATACGGAAGATCCTGAAGCAGGACCAACCCGCGTTCCGGTACGTTTCACCCCGCGGGTGGATCAAGAAGACCAACTACCTGGAGTTGGAGTTCAAGGCTTCCTTTCTTGCATTCAACACACAACGGCAAGAGCTGCTCAAGACTTTGCGGGCGCTTCCCGCGGAAGGCTGGTCGCGTCGAGCCAATGTAAAGGCTGCCACCAAGGTCCGGGAGGATACGGTCCTAAGCTATGCACGGCGCTTGGCCGACCATGAGTTCGGCCACTGCGAGCAAATAGACCGCGTTCGTGCACGCGCTTTCGTTGAGCGAACGAAGGAAGTGATCGGCAACGTCGATTGAACAGGAAAACGCGCAAACCGCTAATGCGCCCGACCTGCATCGGGCGCCACACTAAACGCACGCCCGGGAAGACCGCGGCGTAATCGAAGAGGACGAACGCGGCTTTCAGGAGCCACCGTGCCGCGGCCCTGCACCCAAAAGATCATCAAACAGCCGGTCGAAATCATTGAAGCGGCTGGCAAGGGCTTGCAGGCAGACGTCTCCTAACCCTCTAGGCCCCATCTGCCGATAGACAGCCTATGGCCGAGGTGTACCTCGACAGGCGCCGTGCTGCGCTCCGTCGGACTCAGAATCCCGACGGTGGTTGGGGCTATTTCCCGGGAAAGACGTCGTGGCTGGAGCCCACCGCGTACGCTATGCTCGCCCTGGACGGCGACCCGGCGGCTCGCGAGGCGGCGGACCGCGCCTGGAAACTCGTGCAGTCGTGGCAGTTGCCGGACGGTAGCTGGCGCGCCGGAGCGACGGTCGAAGACGGAACCTGGGTAACTGCCCTCGCGGTCACGCTTTGCTCTGTCCGTCGAGATTACGGAACCCAGTTCGAGAAAGGCGCGAGCTATCTACTCGGGACCTGCGGCGCGGAAAACCGTCCGCTGGTCCGGTTTTTGCGGGCTCTGGGGCTTGGAGACAAAGAAGTCGACACCAGCCATCCAGGCTGGCCCTGGAGGGATGGGAATTCCTCCTGGCTGGAGCCTACCGCGCATGCGCTTGTTGCTTTGAAAAAGTCGGCCGCCCAGGTCCGAAGCCCGGTGCTCAAAACCCGAGTCGGCGAAGCCGAGCAGATGGTTCTGGTTCGCCGCTGCCGCGATGGCGGGTGGAATTACGGAGTCCGATCCGCGCTTCACGTGGACCTGCCTTCTTATCCCGAAACCACTGCCTTGGGGTTGCTCGCTTTACAGGGCACCACGGCCCCGATTGAGGAGTCAATCGCGTTAGGACGGCATCTGTGGTTGCGTCCGAAGTCACCGCTGGCGCACGCCTGGCTGACGATCGCGCTGCGGACATGGGGTGACGCACTGCCGGCGCCGGACGAGGCCGAAGAGCCGCCCAAGGACATCATGTTGACCGCACTACAGGCCCTGGCGCACCCGAATGGGAATTTCCGGCTGCTCAAAACCGGGAGGCCGGCATGAATCGCCGCGCGTTCCTCACGGTGACAGGCACCGGCGCGACGGCGGGATTCGCCGGCATGAAGCTGACGCACAGGGATACGCCGCTTCCCGCGGGGCCCGCAGGCAACTCCGCGGTAGCCGTTCTAAGGGCAGACTCTTACACGAAAGACCTGGTTTCCCCCATTCTCGGAGGAATCCGGGCCTGCAGCCCGCAATTGGCCGATTACGTGAAGGGCCGCCGCGTTCTGCTGAAGCCCAACCTTGTGGAGTTTGACTCCAATACCGCCATCAATACCGATCCGCGGTTCGTCATGGCGGCCTATGAGGTGTTCCGCACGCTGGGTGCGGCTGAAGTAATGATTGCAGAGGGGCCGGGACACCGCCGCGACACTCTCGATCTTGCCGACCAGGCTCGCTATTTCGACAATGTGCCGGGGTTCGAGGGTCTTTTCACGGATTTGAACCGGGACGACGTGAGCCCGGTGACCAACTTCGCAGGCGAAGAGAGGATGTATTTCCCCAACACGGCCTTAGGAGCTGACCTGATCGTTTCGCTCGCGAAAATGAAGACCCACCACTGGGCGGGCGCCACGCTAGCCATGAAAAACTTCTTCGGCCTCGTGCCGGGGAGCGTTTATGGCTGGCCTAAGAACAAGTTGCACTACATCGGGATTCCGCAATCGATAGTGGCGTTGAATCGCAGATTCCGGAAGACCTTCGCGCTTGTGGACGGAATCGTCGGAATGGAAGGAAACGGCCCCATTCAAGGCAGGCCGAAGGCCTCGCACGTAATCGTGATGGGCCGAGACCTGGTCGCAGTGGACGCGACTTGCTGCCGCATTATGGGCATCGACCCGGCAAAAGTCGAGTACCTGAGGCTTGCCGCCGATATGGGTCATATAGGTACAGATCGTATTGAGCAGAGGGGAGAAACGGTCGCTAGCGTTCGGACCGATTTTGAGCTGTTGGAGTCGTTCCGGCAGCTTCGGCTGGTTTAAGCATGAGAACCTTAGACCTTAAAACCATTCATCCACGCGTACCACTGAAGGGCTTTGTCGGCCTCCAGTCTAGACCTTTTTGAGGACCTGACTAGGGACTTATTCTGATTTATCGGATTGTGGATGGATGATAACTTACTCTTAGCAACGGAGACATCATAATCGGTTGCAAGGGAGAGGAGATACAATGACACGGATCACGAATTTGGTTTGGAAGCTGAGAATTTGGAAGGATACGCGCGGACAGGACCTCATTGAGTACGCACTCATGGCGGGTTTTGTGGCCGTCGCCGCCGGCGCGATCATGCCGGGCGTAGCCACCAGCATCAGCACGATCTTCAGCAAGATCGCCAGCACAATGACACAAGCCGCCAACCAGGGCAGCTAAAACCCTCTGCCTGGTGGATGGGCGGCCTGGCGACCACCAGCCGGCCCATCCACCAGCAAAGGCCTTTCGGCCTGTTTGCAGAGTTAGTGACTTACCCCCACCTGCTGTTCCTCCAGTACCTTCCCCAACAAAGTCCCGCTTTCATCGAATTCCATCGCTTCCGCCGGGCCCACAATTTCCAGAATAGAGTTCTTACCAATTTCCGGGCGGAGATTTTCACTTAGTTTCAGAACGGCTAACTCCAGTGAGTTTCTAATCCATCCGAAGCTAACTTGCGATAAGTCGGTCTTGCCTACCGTTGGCGCAATGCGCTCCAGGCATTCGCGATCCGAAGCGAAGTGGATCGGCGTGCGAATACACGCCGGTGTCGAGGCGGTCAGCGAGTTAATGCGGGTGGGATGCCAGTCGATCTTCTGCAGCAAACGGTCGTTCACCACATCCGCCATACCGAGGCCGACGCCGTTGCCGTAGCTGTTACTGGTCAGATCGCGAATGTAGATGCGGTTAATGCGTGGCGTGTTCGGCCACGGATTGTACTCGCCGTTGACCCCTCGATTGATCACCTTGGTATCCATTCCGGCCCCACTGACGTTCTTTCCGATCTCGTCCACGATCAGAATGTCGAGCTCCGGAACCGGGATCTTGCCCATCCAGCTCTTGACCAGGGCGAGCAACTCTTCTTCCCGGGTCTCCATCTGCTCGACAGGTACGGCGGTCAACTGCGCGGTGTCGTGATTGGCATCTTCGAGGATGGCCAGGCCTCCAAGAACCTTGCCGGATGCGAGCACCTGCCGCCCGACTGTGCGGATTACATGTTCCAGGCCGAGCTTGTAGGCGTAGGTGTGGTAACGTTGCGCGCCGGCAAACTTGCCGAGGCCAATCGCCATCATTTTGAACAGTCCGCTTTCGATCTTGCCGGCGAAATCGGTGTGCCACTTGACACGGCCTACCAGCATCACGCCATCCGATTCGAAGGCGTTGCGATCCATGAATGCCTCGATGCCGTCGCTCGTCGAGCCGAGGGGGACGACGTCGAGAGCGCTGACCACCGGACAGCCCATGGTCGCCTCGTGGATGCCATAGTGGGCGAGCACGTCCGCCTGGCCCTCCGCGCTCGCTGCCCCGTGGCTACCCATGGCCGGGAAAATGAAGGGATGGCAGCCTTGCGATTTCCAGAACTCGATCACAGATCGGACGATCGTGGAGATATTCGCGATGCCCCGGCTTCCGACTCCGATCGCGATGCGCGCTCCGGGTTTGACCCGCGAGGCGAATCCGGAAGCGGACAACTCGCTCCGGATTTGGCCGGGAATATCTGGGATTGCGCGGCTAGGAAAATTCTGACGCACCGTGAGTAGACGGGGAAATTCCATATCCCCAGCATACTCGACGGTGGCGCAGAAGTAGTTCGGCTGCCTTTAGCCACGATGGTGCATGATGAATTCAAGGTGGCGCAGGCGGTTTCGCCTGCGCGTTCCCTGGCCTGCGCCACCCTTGCACACCCTCAGTTTGTCGTGTTGGTCGACGGCGCGTTTTTCACATACTTGTCGAACCAGGCGAACTTCTCCCACAGGACGTGCTCGATGGTCTCCTTGCCTCGATAGCCGTGAGCCTCGAAGGGAAGAAACACCAGGCGCACCGTGCCTCCGTTCCCGCGAATCGCCTCATACATGCGCTCGGACTGAATCGGGAATGTGCCGTCGTTGTCGTCGGCTTCCCCGTGGATCAGCAGGATCGGCGCCTTGATCTTGTTGGCGAACATGAAAGGCGACATCTTGAGGTAGACATCGGGCGCTTCCCACAGCGTCCGGCGCTCGGTCTGGAAACCGAACGGCGTCAGGGTGCGGTTGTGCGCGCCGCTTTCGGCGATTCCGGCGCGGAACAGGTCGCAATGGGCCAGCAGGTTGGCGGTCATGAACGCCCCATAGCTATGGCCGCCGACGCCGACCCGCGACGGATCGGTAACGCCCATCTCCGCCGCCTTGTCGATCGCGGCTTTCGAGTCGGCAATGATCTGATCGATGTAGGTGTTGTTCACCGTGTCCGGATCGGCGCCGACGACCGGCATGGCCGTGTTCGCCAGAACAGCGTAACCGTCGAGTGCGAAGAAGAGTTCGGAATATCCGGTCATTTCCGTGAAGCGATTGGTCGAGCCGGTCACCTGCCCGGCGGTGGCGGCGTCGTTGTACTCGTACGGGTAAGCCCAGATCACGGTCGGCAGGCGGGTCCCTTGCTTGTAATCGGGCGGCAGGTACAGTGTGAACGACAGGTCGACCCCGTCAGGCCGCTTGTACTTCACCAGTTCCTTCCTGACGCCGCGAATGGACGGCTGCGGATCAGGGAACTTGGTCAGCGCGGTAATGGAACCGGCAGCGGTCCGGATGAAGTAGTTCGGCGGCTCGGTGGGACTTTCGCGGCGCGTTAGGAACTTGTCGCCGTGGGCATCGAGGAGCCCTTCGACCGTCTCGTAATGCGTGTCGTCACACTGGAACAGGCGCTCGCTCTTTTGGGTGGCGAGATTGAACCGCTCGAGGAAGGGATGGTCGCCTTTGGGTGAGGAGCCGAGGCCGGTGAGGAAGATGTTGTCACCATCCATCAGGAGGGCGCGCTGGCCGTTGGGCATCCGTTTCTCGAGAGGCGCGCCGGGATCGTTGTAGCGGTCCTGATTATTGCGGCTCCAGAGGACACGGGCATGCGGGTTGGGATCGTCGAGATATACCTCGAACGTGCGGACCCAGCGCTTGCGCCGGTCGAAGTCCTCGACGAATGCCAGGCCACCCTTCTCTCCCATCTGAATCCCCTGAAAGCGTTGTTCGGTCTTAAAGACTTCGGTCGGCTCGCCGGTAAATGGAGCTTTGAGGGCGAGAACATGGTCGCGAAAGGGGACGCTGTTCTTCAGATTGCCGCCATCGAGCGCCTCGGCCCAGATGAGGGTGGGAGGCTCGCTGGGACGCCATTCGACAGACCGCGGCCCTGTGATCACACCGTTGATCGGCACCTTGTCTTCGAGCGGAAGGCTGGCCACTTTGTGGACCACCTTGCCGGAGCGATCCCAAATTTCGATGTCTTTGGGGAACGACCGGACGGCATAAAGGTAAGAGAACGGCCGGTGAACAGTCGTCACGAGGAAGTATTTGCCGCCCGGAGATATGTGGACCGATTCCAGGATTCCATGTTTACCGATAGGCGTGACCTTGCCGCTGGCGAGGTCAACGGTAGCCAGTTGCGCGGTAGCGTAATACTCGAAGAGATCCTCGTCATGCGGATTCTGCAGCATGTCTTCATGCGTCACCACCGGAGTGGCGCCACCGAGGCTCTCCTGCACGGCCGGTCCGATCGGAACTGACGGCAACACGGGCGCGGCGCCGCGATTCGAACGCACGGTATAGACGAGGAGTGTCTTGCTGTCGGGCATCCACTGCACGTCGCCACCACCGCCGCCGCCGAACCGGCCACCAGGCCGGCCGGGGAAGACCGGGGGAGTCATCACAGCATTAATATGTACGCCTTCGACCTTGTGCGTCTTGCCGGTCGTATCGCCGATCCAAAGCTCAATCCCATTTGCCGTGGAGTTGGTAAAGGCGAAGTGCGAACCATCGGGACTCCAGACCGGCATCGTCAGCTTGGGATCGGGCGGCAACTGAATCGCGATCTCGGTTCCCTCGGGCACTTTCCGCAAGACCAGTGAACTGTTGAAAACGGTGTTATGGAGGCCATTCGTTTTGGGATTAATGCGCAGGCCGGCCAGCCGCAACATGGGCTGCGACAACTCTGCGATGGGGGGATAGCGCACGGGTTGGCCCTGCACCGCGAATGTATGTGTGGGGCTCAACGACAGGGTCGGAGTGGCGGGGGAATTCAGAACATCCATCACGGCTTTCGACGGCTTTTGATAAGTCACCGCGCTGGAGCCGAATAGCGCGGTTGCGAGCAGCAAAAAGGAGATCTTTGTGGCTATTTTCATACGATTAGGAATGATGGTATGGGAATGAAACTACAATGTCAATCCAGTGGCAACGGTAGGGACAACGAACCTGCGGAGGGGAAGTAGCTTTGAAGCGAAGAGGCCGGCCTTTTGAGACCGGCCTCAAGCGGTAAGCGCTTATCGCTTCTTGGAAGTTTTCTTAGCGGCTTTTTTCGCTCCAGCTTTCTTAGCCGGAGCCTTTTTAGCAGGAGCCTTTTTTGCGGGTGCCTTCTTCGCCGGAGCCTTCTTGGCGGCTTTCTTAGCAGGAGCTTTCTTAGCGGCCTTCTTAGCAGCGCCTTTTTTCGCGGCAGCAGCCTTCTTCGCAGGAGCCTTTTTGGCAGGCGCTTTCGGAGCCGAAGCCTTTTTCGCGGCCTTCTTTGCGGGCGCGGCCTTGGAAGCCTTCTTGGCGGGCTTCTTAGGTGCCGGCGCCGCTTCGCCCTCGGATGCGCTCACAGGCGCGGGCGAGGCTTCAGGCTCTGCATGGTGAGCTGGCGCGGGGGCTTCCGCCTCCTCCTCGTCTTCTTCGTCGGCTGAATACGAGCCGACTTCGGACTGCATGTCTACATGCTCGTCTTCGTATTCAAAATCATCGAGTCCATCGTCACCAGCAGCAAAACGGTAGTTATCAAACATTCTCCTAGTCTCCTGTAGGCATGAACCACACCCTAGCATAACTCGTTTTGCCGCGAAGGCAATAGAAAAATGACCGTGCGATGGTCTATTGCAACAGATTGTCTTGACCGTCGGGCGTCGTGCCGTTATCGACTTCCGCGTCGGGAATTACACTGGCCGCGGCGACCTGATCGCCTTCATCCATGCGCACCAGACGAACTCCTTGTGTAGAGCGTCCTGCTTGCCGGATGGCACCCGCTTCGATGCGGATGATCTTGCCTTCCTTCGTGATGATCATGAGGTCGGAATCTTCCCTCACCACCAGGATCGCCACCACCATGCCGATGCGCGCCGTGGTCTTCATGTTAATCACACCCTTGCCGCCGCGTGCTGTCAGACGATAATCGCTGAGTGGCGTACGCTTGCCGTAACCGAAGTCGGAGATTGAGAGGATGAGCCCTTCTTTCTCCACTACTTCCACGCCGACCAGGTAGTCGCCTTCGTCGAGGTCCATGGCCCGGACGCCGCGGGCGGTACGTCCCATGTGCCGCACCTGATCCTCTTTAAAGCGAATCGCCTTGCCTTCGTGCGTGCCGAGGAAGATATAGTTGTCGCCCTGCGTCAGTTTGGCGGCGAGCAGTTCGTCGCCTTCATCGAGTGAGAGCGCAATGATGCCGCGCGCCATCGGGTTGTCGAACTCCGTCAGCTCCGACTTTTTGATGACGCCGCGCTTGGTCACCATGACGATGTAGCGCCCCGGCACGAAATCTTTGATTGCGAGGAAGGCTTTTACCGCCTCGTCCTGCTGGAGATTGATCAGGCCCGAGACGTGCTTGCCCTTGCCTGTCGTACCGGCGTCTGGAATCTCGTAAATCTTGAGCCAGTACACCCGGCCTTTGGTTGTGAAGACGAGCAGGTAGCTGTGCGTCGAGGCAATGACGAGATGCTCGACGACGTCTTCCGTCCTCGTGCCCATCCCGATGCGCCCCTTGCCGCCGCGAGACTGTCGCCGATAAGTGTCGACGGCGGTGCGCTTGAGATAGCCGCCATTGGTGACCGTGACAGCGACATCCTCCTGGGCGATGAGGTCTTCCAGGTGGATTTCGCCGGTATCCTCAATGACTTGCGTGCGGCGTTCGTCGCCGAAATCCTTCTTGACTTCGCGCAGTTCCTTCACAACGACTCCGCGGAGCACCGTTTCCGACCCGAGGATCTCCAGGTATTCGCCGATCTGGCGCTGGATCTCAGCCAACTCGTCGAGGATGCGCTGCTGCTCCATGCCGGTGAGGCGCTGGAGTTGGAGTTCGATGATGGCTTGCGACTGCCTGTCTGTGAAATCCCAGACGGCGGGCGCGCCCTCGACGGCGGCGATGGCCTGGCGCTGCGCTTCGGTGATGGCGGCGCCGGTCAAGGCTTCGCGCGCTTCCTTGGGCGTTCGGGAGGCGCGGATCAAGGCGATGACGGCATCCAGGTGATGTAGAGCTTTTTGGAAGCCGAGCAGCAGATGCTCACGGTCGCGAGCCTTGCGAAGTAGGAAGTCGGTACGGCGGCGGACGACGTCGAGGCGGTGGTCGATGAACCGCTTGATGACATCGACGAGGCCCAACTCGCGCGGCTGGCCGTTCACGATCGACAGCATGATGACGCCGAAGTTTATCTGGAGTTGGGTCTGCTTGTAGAGGTTATTAAGGATAACCTCCGCCTGCTCGCCGCGCTTCAGTTCGAACACGATGCGCATGCCGTCGCGGTCGCTTTCGTCGCGGATTTCGGAAATGCCTTCGATTCTCTTCTCGTTAACCAGGCCGGCGGCGTGTTCGATGAGGCGGGCTTTGTTGACCTGGTACGGGATCTCAGTGACGATGATCGCTTCGCGATCTTTCCCGAACTTTTCGATGGCCGCCTTGGCGCGGATTTTGAGCGATCCACGGCCCTTGGCAAAGTAGTCGTAGATGCCGGTGTTCCCCAGAATGTAGCCGCCCGTGGGGAAGTCGGGGCCCTTGACGATCTCAATGATGCGGGAGGGGTGTGTACTCGGTTTCTGCACCAGTTCGATGGTGGCATCGATGATTTCGGTGAGGTTATGCGGCGGGATGTTCGTAGCCATGCCGACGGCAATGCCCGAGCTGCCGTTGATGAGCAGGTTTGGCACGCGGGTGGGCAGGACCTCAGGCTCCTGTTCGCTGTCGTCGTAGTTGGCTTTGAAGTCGACCGTCTCCTTGTCGATGTCTTCAAGAAGCGTGGAGGCGATGCGCGAAAGACGGGCTTCGGTGTATCGCATGGCCGCGGGCGGGTCGCCGTCCACCGAGCCGAAGTTGCCTTGGCCGTCGACCAGCGGATAGCGCATCGAGAAGGGTTGCGCCATGCGGACGAGCGAATCATAGACGGGCGCGTCGCCGTGGGGATGGTACTTGCCGAGGACTTCGCCTACGATCTTGGCGCACTTCCGGGTGGGACGGTTGTAGAGCAACCCCATCTCGCTCATTCCGTAGAGGATGCGGCGATGCACCGGCTTCAAACCGTCGCGGATGTCGGGGAGCGCGCGCCCGATGATGACGCTCATCGCGTAGTCAAGATACGACCGGCGCATCTCGTCTTCGATGTTGATCGGGATCAGGTTCTTGTTGCCGTCTCCAAACAGGGGAGGCTGACCTCCACCGCCGCCTGGAGGCGGTGCCGGCGGGCCTTGCGGGGCGTTTGGATCTTCAGGTGTGGCCAAGCTTTAACTCCTTGAATAATCGAGGCTTCCGGGGGAGTGGGTGAACCTTAATTTTAACACGCGAAGGCGGGGAACTCAAAGAAATTGAACGGGCGGGACCGCGTGGTGCTCGTGCATACCACTGTAGGGTCCCTCAGTCGAATTCCGGAGATCGCTGCGGGATCAAGCTGATTCTTTATCGATAGGACGAGGATCATTCTGGTACTGAACCAAAGCAATGCACGGTACCAGTGGGGATGAAGCTGTAAGCAGCGCCCGGCGGACCGCTCAACGTGGGAACACGCTTCTTGAGGGAGCAATGATATTTCTCCCTATGTTCGCCGTTTTCTTCGGGATCATCGATGTCTCGATGGCCATCTTCCTGCAAAGTACGTTCACTCACGCGACACGCGAGGGAGCCCGCTTTGCTATCACGTTTACCAACAACTACGGAGGAACGAGTTGTACAACCTCACAGGCGACGTGCATCGCCCAGGTGGTGCAGGATAACGCCGCCGGGTTCCTGGGTGGCACGAAGTCGAACCTCATCACGGTGAACTACTACACCTCGCAGGATCTGAGCAATCCGGTAATGTCCTGCAACTCCGGGACGTGCACGCTCCGACAAGCGCTCCCTACCGGGATCAGTTACGCCAACCAGCCGGGGAACGTAGTGGAGGTTACGGTCAACAACTATCCCTGGAACTGGCTTTTCCCGATCAAAGGCTACTCTGCCGGAACCGGCATCAATTTGAACGCGGCTTCAGCAGATGTGCTCGGCGGGCTCGCCGTCGGCACAACGGTACCACCCAATCCCTAGTAATGGAGGCCACGATGACACGATCGAGTCGGCAGCGCGGCAACACGTTCATCGAGTTTGCCGTGGTGATGAGTTTTCTGTTGCCCATGTTCGCGGCGGCTTACACGCTTGGAATGACACTTTCGAAGGGTATCCAGGTGGGCAATGTTTGCCGCGATGCCGCCGTTTTGATGGTGCGGTCGAACACCGATCCAAACGCGAATCTGGATCTTTCTCAAACTCAAAATCAACGCATGTTGATTCGGGCGGCGGCGGGACTGCGGATGAACTCGGATGCCCAGAACGATCCCGATCCGAATGGCATGGGCGTGGTGATTCTTTCGAGGGTGATCTACGTGGGAGACAACGAGTGCTCCGCGGGTGTTGTGCCGGCGCCCGGCAATGCTCCCCCCTGGAACGCGGGCAATTGTCCGAATTACAACCAATACGTCTTTGGCTATCGGATCGTCATCGGGAACGGTTCGAAATTCTCAAGCAGAATCGGGAACCCGCCGAACGCCATCGTGCAATCGAATGGAAGTATCAGCGCGGCGGATATCGCGAAAAACACATTCAACCGGGCGTCAAATTTCGGCAACGGCGGTGTCGTAACGCTGCAGCCGAGCACCTTCGCGCTGGTTTCCGAGATGTACGCCGACGTGAGTTGGATCAACCTGTTCTCGATTCTTCAGACGCCGATTGTTTATGCGCGGAGCGTCACGTAGGCCTTTGAGGTGTCGCATGCTTCCCAGTTCTTCCAAAAAACGCGAACGCGGCTTTGCCCTGATCGTCAATGCTGCGATGTTGGTCTTTACTGTTGCCGCTGTGGGGTTGGCCCTGGATGTCGGGTCGATTTACATGATCAAGGGGCGATTGAGCGCCGCAGTGGATGCTGCGGCGCTGGCCGCTGGCCGCTCGGTGAACCTGGCCAATACGGTCCAGGCGGCCCAGACCGCGGCGACTAACATGGCCAACCAGTTCTTCAGCGCCAACTTCCCGGCGGGGTATCTGGGAACGACCGGGAGTCCCACGGTGAACCCGACATTTGAGCAGGAGGTGGATGGTTCGGGCAATCCCGACGGGATTCTCAACATCACGGTCGCCGCGTCGGTCAACGCCCCGACGTATTTCATGAACATCTTCGGCGTCCGGAGCATCCCGGTTTCCGCCACCGGCACGGCGACGCGCCGGGGACTGGTCATGTTGCTGGTCCTCGACGAGTCTTCTTCAATGAACACGGCCACGGTGCCGTCCGCCTGTCAGGCGATGGTTTCGGCAGCCCGCAACTTCATCACGAAATTCAGTCCGTACGACCGCATTGGGATGGTGAAGTTCGACATGACCGCTCATTTGGCATACACGCCGAGTACAAGCTATGGAGACGGTTCGCTGGATACAGCGATCGCAAACATCACTTGCGGAGGAAACACCAACACGACCTCGGCGTTGGAGATGGCATACCGGCAGATCCAGGCCCAGAACCTGCCGTTGGCTCAAAACACGATCATCCTGTTCACGGACGGCTCGCCGAACGGAATATCGTGCGATTTTCCGCTCCGCAAACAAGTAGATACACGCTGGGGGCCTGCCGTCACGAATCCGGTTGCGCCGAACCAGCCAGGCGGTTCGCTTTGGAACCAGCCCTATAGTCCCAATGGTTGTCCCTCGAGCAATGGCGGCAATAACGGCGCCTGTGTCAACATGCCGGCCACCTGTCCGGCCAATGGTGCCGCGGTGCGAGGAACGCTGGCGCAAGGATCGAACCAAAACTCATACGGCGGCTCGATAAATGGACTATACCAACCCATGGACAGCGACCCCTCGGTGGTGCTGCCCGTCGGGTGCGGGTACCAGGATTCCAATACACGCCAGATGATCGCGTACATTCCAGATCAGGATATTTACGGGAACAGCACTCACGGAGTGGCGGCAACCGGCAATGGACCAACCGTGGCCGGGGGGCTGGTCACGCGCGACACATGGCTTTATCAAACCATCAATCTCTGCAGCTCGGACCCTAACGTACAGCCGAGTTGCAAAAACGTCGGCGACTTCTGGAACAACCACGGCACAATTGGCTCAGTATCCAACAAGTTCACGGCAGGGCCTTATAACGGGTTCTTCCGGCCTGACCAGCCGAACACGATAGTGGCGGTCAGCATGAACACGGCGATGGCGGAGGCAAACCGCATTCGCGGCAATGCGACGTATCACATCAAAATCAACGCGATTTATCTGACCGGGAATGGCACCGACGCCGTGGATCGGGAGTTTCTGCCGATCATTGCAAATTTCCCAACGATCCCGGCACTGCCGTACGACCCGGTGACTTACCAGGCTTATGTCAACCCGGCGTTTCAGCAGAACCAGGAGCAGGGGCAATACCTGGTGACCGCCGACCGGAATCAGCTCAACGCGCTGTTTTCTCAACTGGCGTCCGAGGTACTTCGCCTCAGTCACTGAGGCAGCAAACGAATAATGAACATAGCTTCCCGCGTCTGATCTCTTCCGCCTGTGCTTTCCCGGTAAAATCCAATGGCAGGCGAAACCGCCTGCTTCACCCTTCCACATCCTGCTGGATCTGGAGTTGTTGAGTGTGCGGCGGTTTGAAACCTACGCAAAGCAGCATAGCGCAGCGCGCGCTTCTTTTAGGATCCCAACGAGCCGCCCGCCCATTAGGCCACCCGGTCTACTTCGCTTCCAGATGAGTGCGGACGATCTTGGCCAACTCATCCCGGCGAGGGCTGACGGCGATAATGCGGTGCGACTCGTCCAAAACGAAGGTCGTAGCGGAATTGCGATCCACGCCGTATTTCGCAGCGAGGCCGATGCGATCGGGAAACTGCGGCCAGGTCACGGGCGTGTCGTCGAGTACGCCGGAAATTCGCGAGGCGTTGGAGTCCATGGCGATGCCAATGGCGGTTAGGCCGCGCGCGCCATACTCGCCGACCAGGTCGCCAAGAGATGCCAGGTCCTGACGCGAACGTTTCACCGCCGGCGACCAGAAGGTCACCAGAAACACCTTACCCTTCATCCGTGCCAGGGAAATGGGATTACCCGCGGCATCCACACCGGAGAAATTGTCAAAATAGGCGGGGTGTACGGGTTCTTCAATGGGCGGGGCGGTCTGTGCTGCCGGAACAGGGACCGACTCCCGCGCTTGAAGGATCGCCCTTTCGCGCTCGAATGCCAGGATGGAAGGATGCTCGGCGCCGATGATATATCCCACAACCGATTTGCTACCGCGATCGAGGCGTACGTGGTAGCAGGTTGGGCCGTCGCCGGCCAGCGATGACACGATATTGATTGGCTCGGCGCGCCCGACGGAGGTTATGACCGCGGCATCGTTTGAGCACTCGGCGCGAAGCGGAAACTCGGTGGGCGGAGCGGCCTGGAAGAACGCAAAGAATAGTACCGCGTGCATATCAATACTATCGGCATTGAGTTCGCCGTTCTTGATCGGGTGTTTTGCCGATGCCTTTATACGATAGCGGTGGCCGGGTTGTTCTCAGTCCCTTTACAGCACTTTGATGATCGATGATCACCAGGACATGCAGTATCGCAGGCCCTGAATGGAATGCACGCGCGCAGGCGCAGGAGATTCGCGTGCGCACCATTTCCCCTGTGCGCAAGTAGTTTTCGACCGTGATTTTATTCGCCGCCCGCTGCCGCCGTTGGCCGGTTGAAAGTATTCTCCCGCAGGACCTCGGCGATTTCGATGTGGTAGTACTCGTACCATTTCGAGCGGCCGTTCTGCTGCGCCACGCGATGGCGCGGATGGCTGCGCCAGGCTGCCAGTGTCTCGCGATCCTGCCAGCGGACGATCGTGACGCGCTCGCCATCATCGGCCTTAAAGCCCTTTACGTCGATGAAGCCGGGCATCTCCTGTGCAATGGCCAGCATCTCTGCTTGCATATCAGCGTAATCGTTGCCGGCTTCGGGGGTCAGACGCGATCGGAAGATGATAAGGATCATTTCGTTTCAAGTCGGACTTCAATTTTAGCGTCAAATATCGTTTGAAATCCGGACACCAGAACCAGGAGGTACACACGTGAATGTCAACTCGCTGCCAGGGTTCTGTGCCAGGGCGCGCAAATCGGAATCAGACAAAACGTCTCCGGTTTGACTGCGTACGAAAGCGCTTTGGGTTGTGTCGTAGAGAAAGCCGGCAGAGACTCCATCGACACGGCCTTTCACCACCAGATCGCATTCGCCTGCTAAGGCGCGCGATTCGAAAAGATCGACTCGCGGACCGGCGGCATCGCCGTTGGTTTGCGACAGGGTGATTTGCTGGCCTACAATCGGCGCCAGGTTGCTGTCGAAGGCGAGCAGAAAAGCCTCGAGCTGGCGGCGGATCTTTTGACCCGCGGCATTCGCCGGAATGCCTCCCGGATTGAAAACACTCTGGACAAAGACCGCCGCGCCGTGGAAACGGAAGATAGTATCGACGCTGCCGTCGTGCAGAAACCCGAAGCCGCGGACCTGGTCGCCCATATTCGGATTTCCATCGAGCGGAATCAGGGGATCAGGTGACATGCCGAACTTTCCAACCTTCTGATACAGGTTGCGCAGGTGCGGAACCTTGAAAAGCTGCGTCTCGTTTTCGAAAGTCGATTGCCCATCGGTGCCGAAGAAACCCGGACGCGCCACTCCGAATTGACGATTGCCGTTCGGGTCGAGCACGTGACAGCCGTTGCAGGTCTTGATCAGGTCGGACGGCTTGCCACCCATGGTCTTACCCATGAAGAAGTCACGTCCCGCCTGCTGGTCGGCCGTGAGCGAGTTGTCGAGATTGCGGATGGGGTTCGGCGGATAGGTGAGTTGGAGCGTGAAGTCGGTGAACGCCTGCATGTCGGCGTCGGAAAGCTGATCGCTTCGCCCGAGCAGATCCTGAAACGCCGGGTTGAATTTCTTGAAGCCCGCCCCCTCGTCGAAGCTGCCGCTGTTCGGCTGGGCGCTGGAAGCATCATTGCCTCCAGTACGATCGCCGCGCCAATGCATAGGCCCATGATTATCGAGGCCGCGCAGACTCTGTGTGGTCATGGGACCTTTCAAGGGATGAAACGTGGGGTTCTGATCGGGAATCGGCGACGCAAAGGGACCGGGGTTGGCGGGAGGGGCGTTGTCGGGATTGCCCAGGTCCCAGGCGAGACTGTCGAAGTCGCCGAAGATGTGGCAACTGGCGCAGGCGGAATCGCCGTGGCTGGACGTGGTGGAGGCGTCGTAAAGGAACCGGCGGCCGTTTACGACGCTGGCCGGCTCGGGGCTCTGCATGGCGATGTGCGCCGTTTCCTGGGCGCTGCCGAGATCGATGACCGAGATGGAATCATCAAAGCGCGTCATCACATACAGCAGGTTGCGGGATTCGTCCAGGGCGAGGCCGCTCGGGCCGCCGCCCGATACCGTGATCTGGTTGTCGGTGTCGGGTACGAAGCTGTCGTCTTCGATATCCGAGGTGTTAAAGACCCCGATTTTGCTGGACCCAAACGCGGCGACGTAAAGTTTGACGCCATCGCTCGAAACAGCCATGCCGGTTGGGAAGGCGAGACTGCGGACGCTTTCGGCGTTGGGCGCGGGATCGCAACAATGGCTGTAGTCGATGTGCTTGTTGAGGTGGCGCGGGATCACGTCGGCGCCCGAGAGCACCGTGATGCGGCTCTCGGCCAGGTGTCCCCGGACGCTATGCCCGGCGTAAGTGCCAGGACCTTCGAACCGCTGATGGTTTTGCGCGTCGGTGTTGCTGACGTACACGGTTCCGCTCACGGGGTTGACGACCATGTTGAAAAGTATCGTCCCGACGCCTGTGAAGACCGCTCCGTCGCCGTCTTTCTGGACTGGTGGGTCCACTGACGCGTCGATCGCGAAGACGTCCTTGTCGGGAAGGGAAAGCCGCACGGCGTCATCCCAACTGCGATTCAGCTCGTCCTGCCAGTGCATGGAGCCGTCGTCTGGGTTGGGGCGGTATTTCACAATGAGTCCGACCGCAGGACCGGGCACTCCCTGGAAGTTCGTGCGCGGCGCTGGCAGGCCGTTCTGCGGAATTGAGCCGACCGATACGGTGGTGGTCCGATTTCCGGAGTGGAATGCCGCGGCATAGACGGTGTTGCCATCGGGCGAGACGGCCAGAGCGCGCGGTGTGTCGCAGAACAGAGTTAGGACGGTCGAGGGCGTTCCACCGAGCGAGGCATCGAGGGAGTTGGCGTCGAAAACCCATACATCGGCGCGGCCGACCCCGGGCGTTGTGAGCTGTGGGTCGAGCGGTGAGTTTTGACCCCGATGAACCGTGGTGATGAAGGCGTGGTCGAAGTTCGGTCCGCCGAAGACGATGTCGCGCGGCTCATCGCCAACGAACAAAGTCCGTTCGACGCGAGGCGCTGTCGGATCGGAGACATCGACGATGCTGACGCTGTCGGACAGGTGGTTTACGACCCACACTTCACTCGAGGTGCGCGCGGCAACTGCCACAGGCTCGAGGCCGACGGAGGTATATCCGACCTGCGTCATGTCCGGTAGTGAGTAGACTTCGAGGCGATTCGCGGGCGTGTTGGTGGCAAATAGAAGCGTGTTGTCGGCGGAAAGAGCGAGCGGTCGAACCTGGCCGCTTTCGAAGAGCGTGTAAGAGGAATCGTCGGCCGAGGATCGGACGACTGCGACGGGCTTCGAGAACATCCATGCAGCGGCGGCCGCGGCAGCGCACACTAATACCCACCTGTGGATCATTTGTTGTTCCCTGTTCGAACGATTCTAACGCAGGCGGTTAAACGGGCCAGACGCCGTCGCGGTTCAGCCCGAGCGGGAGTATGGCCGGCGTCGGACGGTCTTCATACTCCACGGTGGCGGCTTCCGACGCAGCATAGGAGACGGCACGCCAGCGGGCGATAAGCGCGACTGCGGCAAGAACCGCGGTCATCACCGCAAAGGACGCGGGGTTCTGCAGCGCCCGGTATTCGATCAGGACCCCTCGCACCATGAGCACAAGCAGGCCAACCGCTGCGAGAAACGTCATGTGGAAATACGACTTTCCAGGCAGGTAGGAACACGTGAAGGGGATCTTCTGGAACTCGTGCAAGCTGAGATACGCGACGATCAGGCCCCACAACAGGAGCACGACCAGGTGTTGGGCGGCCGGCCGCCAGGGAAACAGCCATAGGAACAAGCCGGCGGAAAGAATCCACACGGGCGTCACGCCCAGCACGAAGAGGGGCCGGCGAATGGCTTTCAGGTATTCGGATGGGCTGCGAACGGCGGTGGTCTGGAAGACCCAGTTGGCGCGCAAGGTGAGCGGCATTGAAAAGACGACGCGCATTCCGACCACCCAGGTGCACATCATCACGAGCGAGGAGACCATGAGTTCTATGCTGATTCTGCCGTTGACGACCTGTTCGCGCAAATGCCCGGCGTGCATCAGAAAAAACGCGAAAGCGAAGCCGACACCGGAATAAAATGCGAGCATGACGCGGTGCTGCCGGCTGCGCAGGAGCGTGCGCGTGCTGAACCAGACCACCGCGGTGTCGAGCGAATTGCCGAAGCTTGGAGTCCAGCCCCAGCCGCGAGCACCGGGTACGATGTCCGGCTCTTCGACGATTTTTCGCAGGGTGCGGAAATAGGAGAGCACGAAGAATCCCGCGGCGCCCGTCGCGACAATCGCGAGACCGGCGACGGCTCTTTGGGCGAGTGGCACGTAAAACGGACGTAGCGATCCGTTTAATGCGTGGAAGAGGCCGAGGAACCAGTAGTCCGGAAGCCAGGCGAGCGCCCGTTGATTCTGCGTCGCGCTGAGCGCTGCCGGCGTGTTGATGTTGGGTTCCAGGAAATAGGCGCAAAGGAAGAGACAGAATGCCGCCATCTGAAGGAACGCCGAGACGCGCAGGAACACTCGACGAGGAAGCAGTAGGGCGGTAAGCCCCTGAACTCCGAGGACGGAGCAGTATAGAAACGTGCCGCTCGCAAACATTGTGAGCCAATAGGCGGCGAACGATCGAACGACGCCGAGAAACCCACTCCCAGCCGGGACGATATGCGAGGTCCATGTCACGCTGCTGAGCGCGTTGACTGTTACTACCGTGATGCCCAGCGCCGCCGCCATAGCTGAAACTTTCGCGAAAAACAGAGTCCGCGTGCGAACCGGGAGCGGCGCGAGTACCATAACATCGTGTTTGTTGGGGAAGGTGGAATCCCAGCTCAGCACGGCGAACAGTCCGATCACGAGCATCGTGGTTGCAATGAGGAAATGCTCGATGCTCCATAGCAGCGCGGTGACTTGCGCAGGCGTCATCCAACGGGGAGGAAAGTTCAAAGCTGGTAACGAAAAGGTGAGGCTGGCGAAGATGAGAAGTGACGCGAACTGTCCGAGCAGTTTCGTCATGTCGCCCTGAACGGACAGCAACTCCAGGTCGACCATACGGAAGAGAAATTCGCGATAGAGCACGCGGAATTGCAGTTTGTTCATTCGCGGGCTCTTCCGTTGAGAATCAGGTCGGCGATCTGCCGGGAAACGACGGCCGTGTCCTGCTCGACGGCGAGTTGGGAGAAGATGTCCTCGAGCGTCGGAAGCGACATCAGCGTGCGCAGATGCTCAATGGAATCGTCGGCTACCATTTTGCCTCGGTGAAGGATGACCACGCGGGAGCAAACGCGCTCCACGGTTTCCAGTTCATGGGAGCTGAAGAGGACTACCTTGCCGCGCGCGGCCAGTTCCTGAATGAGGCTCCGCAGTACCAGGCCGGATGCTACGTCGAGGCCTGAGAACGGTTCGTCCAGCAGAATCAGGTCGGGATTGTGCAGGAGGGCGGCGGAGAGCAGGATTTTTTGCCGCATGCCTTTCGAGTAGGAGGAGATGCCGACGTGACGATCGCCATGGAGTCCGAGCAATCGTAACAGTCCATCGATGCGATCGGCGGTCTGTTTCGAGGGCAGGTTGCGAAGCTGGCCCACCATAACGAGGTATTCGAGGCCGGTGAGATGGGCGTAAAGATGCGGCTCCTCAGGTACGTATCCCATGCGCTGCTTGTAAGCGATGGGGTCGCGGTCGATGCGCTGGCCGTCGAAGAGGATCTCGCCGGACGTCATTTCGAGCAGCCCGGTGATCATTTTCATGGTGGTGGATTTGCCTGAGCCATTCGGGCCCAGGTAGCCGGTCACTTCGCCGGGACGGGCGTTGAAGCTGACGTTATCGACGGCAGTGATGCTGGAGAAGCTTTTGGAGACGTTGCGGAGCTCTAGCATTCCGCAGGTAGAATACTACATAGCCAGCCGTATGTCTAGCGAGATGCGCCGGCTTGCATCAAACCGCCAAGCTTCTCGAGTGCACGCTCGAGGGTTTGGTGGTTGGTCAGAACCGGTTCGAACAGGTCGCCGACCTTGTCGAACCGGGCACGGGCGTTGTGGATGTTGAAGTCGTGAGGATCGAGGCCTTTTCGAACCTCGCTCCACTTCAGCGGCGTTGATACGGGGGCGCCTGCATACGCGCGCAACACGTATGGGCCCGCGATGGTCTTGCCGGTCGAGATTTGCAGGTAATCGAAATACACCTTGCCCTTCTTTCGTTTGGCTACCGCCCGCGGCGTCGTGAAGAGATTGGGGTTCTCGGTGATCACCAGAATGGAAAGAATCTCCGCGAAAGAACGCACCTGCTCATACGAGTAAGCCGGCTGCAGGGGCACATAGATGTGCATGCCGTCGCCGCCGGTGGTTTTGGGATAGCCTTCGAGGCCGAGCGCCTCCAGTTTGTGATGCACCAGCAGTGCCGCCTCGACAATGAGATCGTACGAGCACTCCTGGGGATCGAGATCGATGAGCACAAAATCGGGGTTCTCCAACGAACCGAGGCGGCTCATCCAGGGGTTCTGGTCGATACAGGCAAGATTCGCCAGGTAGAGCAGCGTGGCGCGGTCGTTGGCGATGATGTAGTGAATCGGCGCGCCTTTGTGCTCCGAGTCGATCGCTTCCAGCCGCACCCAGTCGGGCACCTTGTCCTCGGCGTTCTTCTGAAAGAAGTAGTCGGCATCGATTCCGTCGGGATAGCGCTTCAACGAAAGCGGGCGGTCGCGCAGGTGAGGCAGAATGAGATCCGAAACGGAGTCGTAATAGCTGATGACCTCACGTTTCAGGATGTGGTCCTTCGGGAACCAGACCTTGTTGAGGTTCGTGAATTTGAGGGGATGACCCTCGATGGTAACCGTCAGTTCCGTGCGGGCCTCGGCAGGGATCACCGAACCGGGCGGTGGATCGCCGTTCGCGGGTTCGTCTTCGCGGACCACTTCCTTGGGTTCTTTGTCGGTTCGAAGGCTCACGAAAACCGGGGCACGAAGCTGCCCGTCGGGCGTGAACTCGAGGTACTTGATCTGCGCCACCAGTTCGGGCTTCACCCAAGTCACGTCGCGTCCGAGCCGGTTTTTGATTGCGGCGCCGAATGGGCTCGTAGTAGTGATTAACGGCTCCAGACGGCTGTAAATCTCCTTGAGACTGCGCTCGTTGAAGCCGGTGCCGACCTGGCCGGCATGCACCAGTTTGCCATCCTTATACTGACCCAGAATGAGCGAGCTGAAGTACGATCGCTCGCCGTGCGTGAAGCCGGCGATGACAAACTCCTGCTCGGTATTAACCTTTACCTTCACCCAGTCGGAAGAGCGGCGTCCTTCATATTTGCTGTCGAGCCGTTTGGCGATGATGCCTTCGAGACCGCTTTGGCGCGCCGCTTCCAGCATCTCGGCGCCGTTGGCGATGAAGTGGTCGGAGACGCGGATGCGATCGGTCGGCTCGACAAGCGAGGCCAGCACTTTTTTGCGTTCGATCAGAGGCACGGCGCGGAGGTCATAGCCATCGACGTACAGCACGTCGAACAGAAACAACGAGACAGGTGTCGAGCGCGAGAGGTGCGCGATGCTGTTCGGGTCGTCCACCGAGATGCGGGGTTGGATAAGGTTGAACCGCGGGCGTCCCTGCTCGTCGAGAACCGCAATCTCGCCATCGAGAATGGCAGTCGTGGCATTGACCTGGCGCGGGAGTACGGTGAGTTCCGGGTATTGCTGCGTGCAGCGATTGCCGCGCCTGGAATAAAGCTCGGCACGGCCGTCTTCGATGTAGCAGATCGAGCGCACGCCGTCCCACTTGATCTCGTACAGCCACTGGTCGCCGCGTGGTGGCGAGTCGGCGAGATTGGCCAGCATGGGCGCAACCTGGCGGGGCATTTCGGCCTTCACCGCCCCTTTGAGGGCCGCTACTTCAACTCCGGGCGCGGAGTTTTTTTTTGAGGCGGACTTTTTGGCGGCCGGCGATTTGGCAGGTTTCTTCACCGGCGGCAGGTTCTCGGCAATTTCCTGCTGGGTGCGGCCGGTTTTCACACTGAAGGCAAAATCCTCGATGTTCCAGCCCGGCTTGGCTTCCTCGTCCTTTTTCTTGATCATCAGCCACTCGTTGCCCTTGCCGCGCCCACGCATGTGGACCAGGGCGTATTCCCCATTGACTTTGTGGCCGTGCAGGCGGAACTTCAGGTCGCCGCGTTTGATCTGCTCGTCGGCGGGGTCATCGCCGAGCAATTCCCAGGTTCCCTCGTCCCAGAGCATGACGCTGCCGCCCCCGTATTCTCCCTTGGGAATGTTTCCTTCGAAGGTGCCGTACTCCATGGGATGATCCTCGACGTGCATCGCGAGATGTTTCGAGAGAGGCTCCAGAGAAGGGCCTTTGGGGACCGCCCAGGAGACCAGGACGCCGCCGATTTCGAGTCGGAAGTCGTAGTGGAGACGGGTGGCGTCGTGGCGTTGGATGTAGAAGTGCGGTAACGCGGTTTTGGACTTCTTGGAAACCGGCTGGGGGGCCGGCTCAGGGGTCTTTTCGAAATCCCGCTTGCGGCGATACTCTTCGAGCGCCATTCCTCTCAGTGTAGACGTTCAAATTGCCCGTTCCAGTACTTCGTGCAACTCGTGATCGGTCAGGACGATGGGATTGGCTTTCATGCTGCTTGCTCGTGAGGCTTTTGACACCAGGTCGTCGATGTCGGTCTCGCGTATGCCATAGGTTCGTAGAGGCGCGATCGCGAGTGCGCGGCAGGTTTTCGCCAGCCACTCCGGCGCATCCCCGGCGATCGCGGCGCTGTCGTTGGTAAGGATTTGTGCAACCGCTCCGTAGCGCCGCAAAGGCTCGCTATCCGGAGCGCGGGATCGCAGAGCCTGGATGTTCACGGCTGTAGCGTGCGGAAGCAGTGCGGCGCAAATCGCTCCATGGGGAGCATCGAACGCTCCGCCGATTGGTGCCGCGAAGCCGTGGACTGCGCCGAGCCCGGCGTTTGCCAGCGCGAGGCCGCTCAGGAGGCTCACAATCGACATATCGGTACGGGCTTCGAGGTCGTCGCCGTGGAGGTACGCCCGCTGGAGCGATCGAACGGCGCGACGCATTCCTTCGCGGCAGAAACCATCGGTCATGACGTTGGCTCGGATCGAAACGAAGGGTTCGATGACCTGGGTCAGCGCATCCAGGCCCGTACTGGCGGTGTCGGCCTGCGGCAGGTCCACCGTCAGTCCCGGGTCGACCACCGCCAGGCGGGGCAGCATTTGAGGACTTCGCAGACTGACCTTGACGTGAGGTTCGGGCGAGGAGAGAACCGCGTTGCGGGTGACTTCCGACCCCGTTCCGGCGGTGGTCGGAACGGCAATGAAAGGAAGCGGCGGAGAGACCAGGGGCTTGCCCGCGCCGATCACTTCAAGATAGTCGAGCAGATCGCCGGGGTTCGTTGCCATGGCAGCGATGGCTTTGCCGGCGTCGATGGCGCTTCCGCCGCCGAATGCGATCACAACATCGGCCTGGAATCCGCGGGCCTGTTCCAGGCCTTCCCGGATAACGTCGAGCGTCGGTTCGCCGGCTATTCGGATTGCATGCGCGCCTAATTCTGCCTCGATGGGTGCGGCGCGATCAGGATTCTTTCCCGTCACCAACAAGACCCGCGATCCCATCTCGCGCGCCGCCGGGACTACCTCCCGCACAGTGCCCGCGCCGAAAACAATGCGCGTGGCCGTGGCGAATTCGAACCGCATTTTACCAGCCGGTGTCTGGCGGGAAAAGATTGGAGTATTTAATGCCTTGGCGGGGTTCGGCCATCATTTCGGCGACCGTATCACGCCATTTCTGGTAGTGTGCCGTTTCTTTGTGAGCCACGGACGCCTCGGGCGTGCGATAGACCTCCACCAGGACAAAACGTGATGGGTCCTCGCTCTGCTGAATCACATCGAAGCGTGCGATGCCGGACTCCTGGATGCTGTGGCGCGCGTTTTCGATGCTTGCTTCGCGGAACGCCTCGACGAATTCCGGCTTGACGTGCACGTGGACATGAACGATCAGCATCGGCCAGCCTCAATTGTCGGTCGGTGACTTTTCGATGTGATCGACGACAATCATGTCGACGGGCGCTTTGCGCGGTTCGAGCTTCAGGCCGAGTTTCTGGACTGCGGAAAAAATGGAACCTCCTGACGGCGCCGAGGCGGCGTCGGCTGGTCCCTGGCTCGGTGCTCCGCCTGCCGGAGAAGCGCCCGGCGGACCCATCATCATCATGCCGGCGCCAGAGGCACGCGCCATGTACTTCAGATCCTCCATGGGAACATCCAACGCGACCTGGTATTTCCCTTTCAAATCGGTCATGTCGATGACGGGATGGTCCGTGAAGCGCGCCAGCATCTCGGCGAATGCAGGCATGGCCATTTTTGCGAATTCCATGTGCATGGCTCCTTCAGCCATGGACATCCTCATCTGGCCCATGGGTCCGCCGCCGATGGTTACCGCGCGGCCTTCGCCCGGGCCACCGCCGGCTCCGGGGCCAGGTGTAACGCGCATCTGGTTGCCTCCGGCATTCACAACGAACCCGCTTTGCTGCTGTTTCGGCTCGGGCGGCGGCGCATCGCCGGGCGCAGGCTCGGGATCAGGCTCCGCCTCCTTCATTTTGGGGCCGTTCTTACCGACGACCAGCGCGTAGACGGAAGACTCTTTGTTGTCGTGGTGCACGGTCAGCTTGAAACGCTCCGCCAGGAGCGCCTGGAGCATGGCCGGCACCTGTTCGCGGGTAGCGCCTTCGGGCATCTTGGCCATGATGTCGTAGCGCTGCGAGGACATCCAGTCCGGCCCGGAAAGCTGGTGGGACTTGATGCTATATGCGATACGAATCAGGTCAGCGAGCGACAGAAAGCCGATGTCGACCCGAGCCCCGTCCACCTGCATGCCGATATGCATCTTTCCGCCCATCATCTTCGCCGGATCGAGCGGCGGAGACGGCTTGATGGATGCCACCTCGAACGCCAGCGGCGGCGTCACCGCCAGGCTTTGCGCGAAGAGAGAAAGGCTGGCGAACGCCGCGCCCAGGAACAACCTCTTGTACATAGTCTCGTTTACTTTCCTACTACGATAATCGTGAAAGAATCGGGGATCATCGGTGGACGGGCCGGACGTCCTTCCGGCGGATTTGCAGGCGGCGGTCCGAACTCGGCGCTGATCAGGATGATGTTGCCGGTCTTAGCGTCGAATGTCGAAGTTCGCGCGCCGCGCATGGTTTGGACGGTCTGCTCCACCTCGAAATCGGTGGGACTCTTTTCCTTAATGACCGTAAGGGTGCCGTCGCCTTGGGAACTGAAGGCTTCCATGGTCTTGGGATTGTAGACGGCGCCATCCGTTCCCTGGCCGATCGGCAGCGTCGTAATCACCTTGCCGTCTTTCGCGCTCAGGATCACCATGTTCTGAGGCTTGCGGCAAGCGGAAAACAGGATGTCGTTCTTGGCATCCAGCACCAGTCCGGCGCAAGTGCCGCCCTTGCCCGAAATGTCGTAGTGGGCCGTCACGGTGAGCGTCTTAGCATCGATCGCGGCGATGTTGTCCTTGTCTTCGATGTCGACGTATACATGACCTTTTCCGTCAGTCGCAGCTTGTTCGGGCGCTCCGCCCAGATCGATGGTTCCGGCAATGGACCCGTCCGAGGCGTTAATCACGGTTGCGTGCGGAGCGCGGTGGCTCAGCACAAATACGCGGTCGTTGAAGGCGTCGTAGAGCATTCCATCAGGGTTTCCGTCGACGTCGATCTTCTTAATGACGGCGAGGGTCTTCGAATCGAACATCACCACTGGCTTGCTGCTCGCGAATCCATGGCCGGATTTCGTGGAGACTACCGCTCCATGCGCGCTGACTTCGGGAATTTCGCCCGCCGGTTCCAGCGTATCGAGGTTGTAGACGGTAATTCGTCCCGGTTGGCCGGACTGCCCGCCGCGCGCGATATACAACTTGCGCCCGTTCGAGTCGGCGTAAACATAATCCCAACCGCCGGCGCCGCCGACTTTCGTGGTTTTGAGGACCTTGTAAGGACCGTCCTGGGCGATTCCCAGAGACGCTGCTGAAATAGTCGCGGCTAACAGGGCCAGACAAATTCGATGCATAATGATCTCCTGAAAGGATCTGTCAGTTCAGTATATCGTTCACCGCATTACGTAAGTCCGCCAGACGTGCGCAAACTCTCGAAATGCTGCCGCATCTCGTTTTCCGATGAGAAGGCGGAAAAGTTCCAAAATCGCCCAAGCGTAGTAGGTGATGGTGATGTCCCAGTGAATGCCACCTTCGGGTGCAATGGCGGAGAACACGAACTGGATCACCCACAAGGCGAACAGAACGCTTGCCTCCCACCAGGCGAGTTCCATGTTGATGAGAAAGAGCAGGCCGAGAAGGGCCTGGCCGATGGTCATGAGCAGTTCCAGCTCCTGTTGCGGGTCGAGCGGGATACCGGCCGGCGCGCCGAGGCTGAGGGAGTAGACGATGGGAAGCATCGCGACAAGCAGCGTCCACTGGTTGATGTTGCTCGACACCATGTTCATGAGCGCCATTGGGGCGTGAACCACCGTGCGGGCCCAGTAAAACGTTGAGGCCATTTCAGGGAATTCCGACACGAATGGCGCTACCCACTGAATGAAAACGAAGTTCGGAATATGCGCCAGGGCGGCGAGCGCCATCAGGCTGCCGAGGAATGGCTCAGCGGTGAAGTAAATCAGGGCGCCGCCGGCCAGGAAGAAGAGCGCGATCAGCGCAATCCGGCGGGGGCGTGGTGAGAGCACGATTGCGCGGGGGATGCGTTCGAGATCGTCGATGCCTTCCTGGTCCTGGGGCGGCATGCGGTGGAGCAGCGTCAGGTAGGCGGCATAAATAGCGATTAGAAAAATGGCGTCGTAAAGATGGAGAGTTCCTTTCCACCAGACGAACGTCATGTAGGCCAATGGAATGATCAGGCCGACCACCTGAACACTGTGCTGGGTGTGAAGCTGGATTCGCAAAAGCGGCTGCTTTGTGTTCTTGCGATGAACGAATGCAGCGGCGAAATAGATGGCGGGCCAGCCGAGCCCGGTTAGCAGTCGCAGCGCGCCGGTCAAGTTTGCGAGGAGATAGGGAACCTGGCGGTGCCAGGCGAGTACCGCTTCTACCGCGAACTCGGGCAGAGTCTGTAGCCAGGCGAGGATGGCCAGGGCAAAGCCTTGGGCGATGAAGAACTGTGCCGATTCGGCCGCCCAGGTGATCAGTAGCGCCGACACCAGGATGCACGGCGTTGTCCAGAGGGCGGTGGTCGGGCTGACGTGGCGAATGGGTTCGCCTGCGCCCGCAATCAGCAGCGCGAAGAATAGCGCCATCGGAAACGGGGCTGGCGACAAACCACATGGTACAACGTTTGTATGCCGTCGTACGCCGTGGAAACGGCGCAAAGAACGTATCCTGCCGTCGTCGAGCGAGGCTGCCTGGCGCGCCTCTACGAATACATTCCGGAACGGTCCGGCAAGGTTTTTGTAGCCTCGACAAGCGATGTGTGGGAGTTGCATGGACGCAGTCTGGAGGCAGGGCTGAACGGGCGGCCATTCGAGCTGCTGCTTTTTCCGGGAGGCGAGGTTCGCAAGCGAATTGCCGAGGTGGAGGCGTTGGCGGAGCAGATGATCGCGAAAGGTGGTGATCGCTCCAGCATTATGGTCGCGTTCGGCGGCGGAGTCCTGACCGACGTCGCGGGGTTTGTGGCGGCGATATTCATGCGTGGGATTCCGGTCGTTCAGATTGCGACGACACTGCTGGCGCAGGTGGACGCGGCGGTCGGCGGCAAGACGGGCGTGAACCTGGTGGGCGGTAAGAACCTGGTCGGAAGTTTTCATCAGCCTCTTGCTGTGCTGATCGATCCGGCGGTGCTCGACACGCTGCCGGAACGTGAGTATCGGGCGGGGTTGTTCGAGATCGTAAAGCACGGGATCATCGCGGACGCTGAGTTGTTCGGGATCATGCGCCAGTGTTCGGAAGCCGTGAAGCGTCATGCTCCGGACGTGGTCGACCGCATGATCTCGGACTCGGTGCGAATTAAAGCGGCGGTGGTCTCGGCCGACGAGAAAGAAAGCGATCTACGCCGTATTCTAAACTTTGGCCACACGTTCGGGCATGCTTTGGAGGCCGAGACGGGATATACGCGGTTCCTGCACGGCGAGGCAGTGGCTTGGGGTATGAAGGCGGCCATCGAGCTTTCCACGCTGGAGGGAATGCTGGCGCACGACGATCGACGCGAGATGCTGGCGTGTATCGAGAGCTATGGGCCGATCCCATCGCTTGAGGGCGTCAGTGCAGCAAATATTGCTGTCCGGTTGTCGAGCGACAAGAAGACAGTGCAGGGCAGGGTCAATTTTGTTTTGACGGAAGGCATCGGACGGGTGAAGGTCGTCTCGGGTGTGTCGAACGAACGTGTGATGGCCGCGATTCAGGCTGCGCTTGCATGACCAAGGGCACGACGCCTGTTGGGGCTGCGAACGAAGCAGAGGCATCACGATGGGTGCGCGAGATGTTCGGCCGCATCGCGCCGCGGTACGATCTGCTCAACCATCTTCTCTCGTTCAACATCGATCGGTTGTGGCGGCGGCGGCTGATCCGGCGGGTACGGCCGATTCTGGATAATCCATCGGCGAGGGTGCTCGATCTCTGCTGTGGCACCGGCGACGTGATGGCGGCGATGAAGCAGGCCCGGGCGAGGATTTACGGCAGCGATTTTGCGCATCCGATGCTGACGGCCGCGAATCGGAAGTCGCAAGGGATGTGGCGCCTGTTTGAAGCCGATGGGTTGGCGATGCCGTTGGCGGATGGTTCGTTCGACCTGGTTACCATCGCGTTCGGGTTCCGCAATTTTGCGAATTATCGTGGCGGGCTCATGGAATTGCGGCGCGTGATCCGGCCGGGCGGCCGGCTCGCGATCCTGGAGTTTTGCCCACCGCCGAAGACGTTATTCGGGCGGCTGCACGGGTTCTATTCGCGTACCGTGCTTCCGAAGGTGGGCGGGCTGATTTCCGGGTCGCGGGAAGCGTACCAGTACCTTCCTTCTTCGGTGGAAAACTTCCCCGTGCCGAGTGGACTCGCCGATCTGATGCGGGACTCGGGTTTTGGAGATGTGCGGTATGAGTTGATGACCGGCGGGACGGTTGCGCTGCATGTTGGGTCGTAGCCAAACCAAGCGGATATGAAAGGGCGAGCAGGTAAGGCGGGATTGTATCCCGCGGCGGATTTTCAATCCGCCTGAACCTGTTGTCAACCGCTGCTAGTTGCTTCCGTTCGAATAAGTTGAGAGCGCGTTGGAAACCCCCCAGGTCGAAACTCCAAATCCAGCAGGGTGGAGCAGGCGATTCCGCCCGCCTTTCCACCTCGACGGGAACGCGCAGACGAAACCGCCCGCGCCACCTTTGTTTTCATCCACTTTTGTGAGAGCGAAGGTATAGCCGCAACCAAAAATCGGCCTCGAGCCTGCTTCACCTCTCACACTAGTCCAGTCGTGGAACCAGGTTCTGGACCTCGGCTGAGCGCACGCCATAAATCTTGGCTACCTGACGGCAGATCTCAGTCGCAAGCTTCTCGGGCTTGTCATCATCGCCGTGATCGAGAACGATCTTCAGATACAAATCCGTGCGTGCCATGAACTCGATGATACGATAGAGGCTTGAAGTGCGTGATCTGCGAGGTGCGCAAGGCGCGCCGTCACTGCCCCGGCGTACGGGGCGATATCTGCTCAATCTGCTGCGGAACGGAACGAGAGGTGACTGTCGATTGTCCGTTCGACTGCGTCTATTTGCGCGAGGCTCGGGAACGCGAACCGAAGCTCGACTACGACCCGAAAGTCATTCCGAACGGAGATATTCGCGTCCCGGACCGGTTTCTGAGCGACCAGCGCGAGACCATGCTGCTGGTGATGCTCGCCGCTCACGACGCTATATTCGCGACTCAGGGCGCCATCGACTACGACGTTCGTGAAGCTGTCGAGGCACTGATCCGCACGTACCGGACACTGCAGAGCGGCCTCGTTTACGAATCACGGCCGAGCAATCTGATAGCCGCGAATATTTATCAGGGGATTCAGGAGAGGGTGGCGGAGCGGCGCAAGGCGATTGCGCAGGACACCGGCGTCAGCGTGCGGGATGTGGACATCCTGGCTGCGCTCGTCCTACTGCAGCGGATGGAGTACCGCGAGAACAACGGCCGCAAGCGTGGTCGCGCATTTATCCAGATGCTGTACAAGATCCGGGGTCCGGCTGAAGTGAATCCGGCGGAATCTTCGCTCATCGTATAAGCATGACGGGGTTCGCTGTTTTTGCGCACGGGTCGCGGATCGAGTCCGCGAATGAAGCCGTGCGGGCGGTAGCGGCGCGATTGGCCGGCGCCGGCGGACATCTTGTGGAGCCAGCCTTCCTGGAGTTGGGTGAGCCGGACCTGGCAGGCGCAGTGGAACGGCTGATGATGCGGGGGGCGACTCGAATCGTGGTGATTCCTTATTTCCTGACCCTCGGTACCCATTTGCATCGCGATCTGCCTCGACTGGTGGCCGACATTTCGGACCGACACGGCGGTGTTGCGATGGAGGTCACGGCGCCGCTGGACGGGCATCCAGCGCTCCTCCAAATCCTGCTCGATCGGGCGAAGGAGGCCTGCGTATGAAAGCCACACTGGTCGACTTTCGCGAAATCGGTCCGGACGTGCGGCACTTTGTCTTCGAAGTTCCGGGCGTGAAGGAGTTCTACTTTGTTCCGGGCCAGTTTGTCTCTCTGACGCAAAACCTCGAAGGGAAAGAGATCACGCGCGCTTATTCCATATCGTCGGCGCCGAATGGGAACCGCTTCGATCTTTGCCTGAACCGTGTGCAGGATGGGATTTTCTCCAACTGGCTGTTTACGCTCGCGCCAGGCGATACGGTGGAAACGAGCGCGCCACTGGGCTATTTCATATTGCGGAATCCGCAACGCGACGCGGTTCTCGTAGCGACGGGGACGGGCATTGCGCCGTTCCGCTCGATGCTGGAAGCCTGGCTCGGCCAGGACGATCCCAAGCAGCTTACCCTGATTTTCGGGGTGCGCTACGAGCACAATTTGTTCTATCGCGACGAATTCGAAGAATTGGCCCGCAAGCATCCAAATTTCCGATTCTGGCCCACGCTCAGCCGGCCGGAGCCTTCCTGGCAGGGCCGTACGGGGCACGTGCAGCAACACCTGATCGAGGCGCTCGGGGATCGGCGCGACCTGGATGTCTACATTTGCGGCTTGAAGCTCATGGTGGACGACGTCCGTGCCATGCTGAAAGGGATGGGCTTCGACCGGAAGCAGATCATTTACGAGAAGTACGACTGATGAACCGCGCGGCAAAACTGATTGGCGGCCTGGCGGTGGTCTTCGTGGCCACGGTCGCGATCATATCCAAGCTGATCCCTGGCCCGCACAAACCGACCGATTACCTGGTTATGGGCGGGATCGCGACGATCCTCTGCTTGGCCCTGTTGTTTTGGATTCTGATGGGAGCGGCTGGCGTCGAACTCGGCGCACTGTTCCGGAAGCGTAAGAACGATCCGGATCAGACTTCGCGCACCTCGACCGATTTGTAGATCTCTTTCGCCTGGGGCAGCGTCGCAAATTCCATGCCGGGAAGCCGCGCCGTGGCAGTGCCTTCGGCTACGCCCCAGCGCACCGCATCGGCGAAATCGTGACGATTGGACTGCGCCCAGACGTAAGCCGCGGCCATGGCGTCGCCGGCTCCGATCGGGGAGAGCGCATCAATACGAGGGGGGACAGCTTCGATAATGTGTTTGCCATCCGTCGCCACGACACCCCGGCTTCCCAGCGACACCAGCACCGATTCCGGTCCCATGGCGTGAATGCGGGAGGCTGCTTCATGAAAGTGCGCGCGGGTAATGAGTGCACGGTTCAGAAGGCGTTCGGCTTCCTGCTGGTTCGGTGTGACAACGGTCGGACCGGCCTCGACTCCGTGTACCAGGGCGTCGCCGTCGGTATCGAGCAAAGTTCGAACACCGCGCTTCTTGGCCATTTCGATGAGCTTGCAATAGAAGTCGGGCGAGACGGCAGGCGGAATACTGCCGCAGAGCATGAGCCACTGCGCTTCTTTGAGATGGTGGGCGACCGCTTTTTCGACCGAATCGAGTTCTTTGTTGGTAAGCTGCGGGCCGAGCTCGTTGAGCTTGATGGCGAGGCCGTGCTTGTCGACGATGGTGAAGTTCGTTCGGATCTCTTCTTTAACCCGCACGACTTCCGCCGGGAACTGCTCGTGAGACAACAGGTGTTCGAACTGTTCGCCGATTTTTCCACCTGAGATTACAATAGCGAGGGTCTTGGCGCCGAAGGACTGAATCACGCGGGACGCATTGATGCCGCGCCCGCCGGCCGAATGGCTCCTGGATTGGATGTAGGCACGATCCTCGAACACCAAACGGTCGACCAGAACGGTGCGATCGACGGCGGGATTGACTGTAAGGGTAAGGATCAAGCTCAATGTTAACCTGAAGTTTGCGAGATCATCCTCAGTTATGGGCTTATCTCGCGCTCGCGGCTGTTTGCCTTTTCTGGGGTACTACTTATCTGGGTATTCGCATGGCGCTGGAGTCGTTCGCGCCCATGCAACTGGTTGCGATACGGTACGTGGCTTCGGGTTTGATCCTGCTTGCCGCGGCACGCGCCAGGGGCGCCCATCTGCCGTCAGGGCGCGAGCTCTGGTTCACGGCGCTATACGGCGTGATTATCCTGGGTATCGGCAACGGGTGTTTGTCCTTTGCCGAAAAAATCATTCCGAGCGGGCTCGCGGCGCTGTTCATCACAACTTCGCCGTTCTGGATGATCGGATTTGAAGCGCTGCTGCCAGGTGGTGAGCGACTGCACGGGCCGACGATCGCAGGCATGTTGGTCGGATTGCTCGGAACGCTGTTGCTGGTGGCGCCGAGCGCCATGCACCAGGGCTTCGGCGGCCCGATTTTAACCGGGTTTCTGTTACTGCAACTGGGCTGCTGCGGTTGGTCGGCGGGTTCGATCGCGCAGCGCCGGCAGGAAACACGGGCGCATCCAGTGGTTAGCGGTGCGATTCAGCAGTTGGCGACGGGCGTGGCTTTTACCGCGGCATCGCTGGCCATCAAACAGCCGGCCATTCACTGGAGCGGGAAAGGTATTGCGGCAATAGCCTATCTGGTCGTTTTCGGATCCATTGTGGGTTACAGCGCGTATATCTACACGCTCGATAAGCTCCCGGTTTCGATCGTTTCGATCTATAACTACATCAATCCTTTGGTGGCGGTTTTTCTGGGTTGGTTGTTCTACCGGGAGGCGTTTGGGGTTCGGGAATTGTGCGCCATGGCCGTCATTTTCGTGGGTGTCGCCATGGTGAAGCGATTCAGCCGGCATGCGCCTTCGACCCAGGATGGGAACCTGAAGGTTGCGGCGCCGGGATCTCAACTGGTCCATTCGTACAATAGAGAAGAATGATCGAAAACATCAGGGCGGGCGCATCGGCCCGCAATGCGAGAGTTGTTCTTTTTGACTTCGACGGTACGCTCTCGCTCATACGGTCGGGCTGGATGAATGTCATGGTTCCGATGATGGTCGAGATTCTGACGGAGCTGAAAACCGGCGAATCGGAAGAGCAAGTGACCAAGGTCGTCGAGGATTTTGTGTGGCGATTGACAGGGAAAGAGACCATCTACCAGATGATGGCCCTGGCTGACGCCGTGGCAGCGCGGGGCGGACAGCCGCTCGAGCCGCTGGTCTACAAGAAGATGTACCTCGACCGGCTTTGGACTGTGATTCGTGATCGCGTGGAATCGCTGCGCAGTGGTAAGTCGTCGCCCGAGCATTACCTTTTGCCCGGTGCGCGGGCGCTTCTGGAACGACTGAAGGATCGGGGCCTGAAGATGTATCTCGCGAGCGGAACGGACGAATGCTTCATGAAGGAAGAGGCGCATCTGCTCGATGTCGACCGTTATTTCGAGGGTGGCGTGTACGGCGCGTTGGACGATTACAAGAGCTTCTCAAAGGCTATCCTCATCCAAAGAATTCTGGCGAATGCCGACGTCAAAGGCGAGGAGTTTCTCGGTTTCGGGGATGGATACGTCGAGATTGAGGAAGTGAAGCAGGTGGGCGGAGTGACTGTCGGCGTCGCCAGTACCGAGCCCGAATGCCAGGTGGTGGATGAATGGAAACGCAAACGCCTGATCGGCGTTGGGGCCGATTACATCATTCCGAATTATCTTTGCCACCAGGAACTCATGTCGACGCTTTTCTCGGCCTGACATGCCTTCGAAGTATCCAATCTTTGACCGTTCCCGACTGAAGCTCAAGCCGCTCAAAGAACGTCGGCACGACCTGCATCTCGAGCGGTGGCTTTCACTCGACGACGAGACACCCGCATTCAACCACGACGACTTGAAGGTTGTGAGCCAGCGGCTGCTGGAAGCTAAGCGGAAGGGTGCGGCCCGGGTGCTTATGATGGGCGCCCACGTGATCCGGGCGGGCGTGAACAATCACGTGATCGACCTGCTGGAGCGGGGCCTGGTCGACCACATTGCGTTGAACGGCGCGGGTGCGATTCACGATTATGAGCTGGCGCGCATTGGTGCGACTACCGAGAGCGTCGATCGGTATATTCGGACCGGCGAATTTGGGTTATGGCGCGAAACCGGCGAACTGAATGATTGGGTGCGCGAGGCGGCGACACTGGATTTAGGGCTGGGCGAGAACGTTGGGCGTCGAATCGTTGCGAGCGAATTCCCGCATCGTCCCTTGAGTATTCTTGCGGCAGCTTACCGGCTGTCCGTTCCGGTTACCGTGCACGTGGGTATCGGATACGACATTACCCATGAACACCCCAACTGTGATGGCGGCGCTTATGGGAAGGCGAGCTATCGCGACTTTTTGTCGTTCACGCACACATTGGAGCGGCTGGAGGGTGGCGTGGTGCTGAGTTTCGGGTCGGCGATCATGGCGCCGGAGGTGTATCTCAAGGCGCTTTCGATGGTGCGCAATGTTGCGAATCAGGAGGGGCGGAAGATCACCGGGTTCACCACCGCGGTTTTCGACATCTGGCCCATTCGGGGCGATTTTCGGAAGGAATTGGATAAATCCGACCCCGGTTACTACTTCCGTCCTCACAAGACGATTCTGGTGCGCACGGTCGCCGATGGGGGTGTCAGTCATTATTTCGAGGGAGAACACCGGGCAACGCTTCCAGCGCTGCGCCGCACGATTCTGGCCTTGGATCAGAGCACGAAATGAACCCAGTGGAGGACATTCTCGGGGCGTTCCATCGGTATTCGGCGCTGATTGTCGGCGACATTTGCCTCGACCGCTGGTGTACGTACGATCCGCATGAAGCGGAGCCATCGCGGGAGACCGGGATTCCGAGGATTGGCGTTGTCTCGACTGCCGTGACACCGGGCGCCGGAGGGACGGTGGCGAACAACCTGGCGGCCTTAGGGATCGGGCGTGTCGCGGTGCTGGGCGCAATCGGGGACGATGGCTTCGGATACGAACTAAAGCGCGCCTTGCACAACCTGCGAATTTCGTCGGAACTGCTGGTAGCCGACTCCTCTGTTGCCACCTTTACTTACATGAAGCTGCTGAACGGCGGATCGAAGAAAGAGGATCATCCGCGGGTGGATTTCATCAACACGCAGGACCTGCCGAGCGGAATCGAGGACCGCATCCTGCATAGGTTGGACGCAGTGGGGCGGGACTTCGATGTGATCTTCGTTGCCGACCAGGCCGAGACGGCAAAGGGCGGTGTGGTTACGAATCGTGTGCGCGAATCTATCGTGGACATCGCGCGAGACAATCCGAACAAGGTGGTCTGGGTGGATTCGCGGCGGCGCTCCAGCGAGTTTCGAAATGTGATTATCAAACCCAACCAGGAAGAAGCCGATGCCGCCTGCACCGCTCTGTTCAGACGTATCGACTACACCGCGTTACGGCAGCACGTTGAGTCGAAGCTGATGTTTGTTACCGAGGGTGCGCGAGGGGTGATGGTGGTGGATGAAAGCGGTGAACATCTTGTACCGACGCGTGAAGTGAGGGAGCCGATCGATATTTGCGGCGCAGGCGACAGCTTCTCCGCGGGCGCAGGAATCGCGCTCGCTGCCACCGGTTCGGCTCGCACAGCGGCGTGGTTTGGAAACCTGGTGGCGTCGATTACAATCACGAAACGAGGAACCGGCACAGCGTCGCCCACTGAGGTACGCGCCGCGGCAGAGGCGGCCGGAGCGCTGGCTTGAGCACGCTGGCGATCGATATCGGCGGTACAAAATTCACTCTCGCGGTTTTTGAGGACGAACGCATCGTGCGTCGCGAATCGCGATCGACCGATCGGGCCGGCGGACGCGATTGGATGCTCGCGCAACTGGCGGCCATCGTGGGCGAGTGGCGGCGCGATCTTCAAATTGAAAGATGCGGGATTGGATTCGGCGGGCCGGTGTTGTTCGGGCAGCAGCGTGTCGCGCAATCCACCCATGTGGGTGGTTGGGCCGATTTCGACTTGCCCAACTATGTTGAGCGGATACTGAGCATCCGTCCCTTGATGGATAACGACGCCAATGTCGGCGCGCTTGGCGAGGCGATTTACGGCGCGGGGCGCGGCCATCGTCCACTGTTCTACATGACGCTTTCGACCGGCATTGGCGGCGGCGTGGTGCTGGAGGATGGGTCCATTTATCGCGGCGCCGATTCATTCGCGGGTGAGATCGGGCATCTCACGATCCGACCGGATGGGCCGGAGTGCTTGTGCGGATCGCACGGCTGCTTCGAACGGATGTGCTGCGGGTTGTGGCTGGAACGCGATCACGGCCGCAGCGCGAAGGATCTCATGCAGGATGCGGCGTTCGTTCGGGAGTACGTCGTCGACCTGGCGCGCGGCCTGAAGGCGGCGATTATGCTGCTCAATCCGTCACGGATCGTGATCGGCGGCGGGATCGCAAAGGCAGGCGATGCTTTGTTTGTGCCCCTGCGTGAGGAGTTGCGGCGGCAGATTACGAGTTGGTCTCGCGCTCGGATTGATGTGGTGCCGGCGGCGCTGGGGGATGATAGCGTGCTGTTCGGCGCGTGCGCCTTGGCGCAACGCGTGGAAAGCTAGAGAGCTTTACCGCCGAACGCGTAATACGCAAGGGCCGCGAATTGAAGCAGGATTCGCGGTGTGACAAGGAGCATCGGTACAGCCATCGCGAGGCGTCGCGTTCGCAGCCCCACGATTGCCAGCAGCAGGAGGAGTGGCGTGAAACTCCGGCCGTAGGCATAAGCTTCCGCCCAGATTTCACCAAGCGAAAGGAACGCCGCGAGAGCCGTAAAGCCGTAAATGGCAGCCGCGAGCGGATCGATAGCCCGGCGGTAGAGAAGAATCAGCACCCAACCGATAGCCAAACCGATGCCGGCGAGCGCAGCATAATCGAGCGTTCTGGCAACTGCGACTACGGGCAGCGAGAACGGATACGCCACAGGATGGAGCAGCGTCTGGAAATAGCCGGAGAAGGGGACCAGACTGAACCATGAAGCATGATTCTCGGTAGCGGTGTGAAGCGCCACAAAACGGTACCACGCGAGAGCCGGCAGTCCCGCCGTGATGAAGATCGCCGCTCTTCGGAATTGGCGCTTCAGGAGCAGTGCGCCGACGTAGGAGCCCAAAAGTATGAATCCTGTTTCCCTGGCCAAAGGCGCCACGGCGAGCACCGTGTAAAGTGGCCACCCTGGACAGCGCTCCACAAAAAGGGCAAAACCCACACACAAGCAGGCCAGCACGACATCCACAGTGAGCCGGTCGATTGAGACCAGTACGGCGGGTACGGCCGCGAAGGCGAGGCCGATCCAGGGCGAGTACCGATGCAGCTGTGCGTATTGTCCGAGCCATAGGGAACCAAGGAAAATGCAGAGCAAGACGCAGACGATGTACGCCGCGTCAACATACCTGTCCTCGCCGAAGGCGAGGAGATGGGCCAGTCCGGGCAGCAGGATCCTTTGGTAGCGCATTCGCCTCGCGTCCACATACTGGTCGAGCCCGCGCTTGAACCAGGGGTCGTGCGCGATGTAGTGGTACATCTGCCCGTCATAGCCATAGCTGTTCTTGAATGTCCAGATGGTCTCGTGAAGGGATGCGGGCACGGGCATTTTGGCCCCGGTGCAGAAGAGGGCCGTCCAGTTACCGTGGTAGTTGCCGTAGACCGCGAACGCCTGCCAGGCGAAGAGGAGCACCGTGCAGGCCGCGGCGGCAAGAAGTGAACGGCGCATACTCGCGCCGTGTTCCGACGGAGCGTGATCCGGCGAGATCCCGTAACCTATCGCAGGTCCGAATTGCACAGATTCAGAGTCTCATGAGCTGCAAAACACGGGCGGGTTAACAACCCGCCGCTGGACTTTGGCCCTTCACTAGATAAAACAACATTCCTGTAAGTTTCTGTTGCAGGCCGGCCGTTTTTATGTTATCTAGTTATATGACTAGTTAGCATGAAAGGACCTCTTTCCCATG
>DATGJP010000065.1:0-16948 GCA_035295125.1 Bryobacteraceae bacterium
GCTGGACTTTAGTGGGAAAACCCATGGGAAAGAGGTCCTTTCATGCTAACTAGTCATATAACTAGATAACATAAAAACGGCCGGCCTGCAACAGAAACTTACAGGAATGTTGTTTTATCTAGTGAAGGGCCAAAGTCCAGGAAGCAGGCGGTTTCGCCTGCTTTTGGACCTAACCAAGAATGCACGCCAATTGATCGCGCGCTTCCAAGAGACGATCAACCCTCAAGAGTGTCGTAAATTGAGGCACACGACCTTGATCTCTGTCATCTCCTCAATCGCAAAACGAATGCCCTCCCGCCCGATGCCGCTCGATTTGACACCGCCAAACGGCATCACATCGAGCCGGTAGTCCGTCGAATCGTTAACGATGACCGCGCCCGCGCGTAACTCGCGAATTGCCCGAAATGCATTATTCAGGCTCTCCGTGAAAATCGCGGCATGCAAGCCAAAACGGACGGCATTGGCGCGCTCGATCGCCTCATCCAGAGTGCGAACCGAATAAAGCGAGACAACCGGCCCGTAGACCTCCTCGCAATCGAGTTTCGCGCCGGCCGGAACGCCTTCGAGGACTGTAGGCCAATACAACGCATCGTCGCGGCGCCCACCCGTCAGAACGCGAGCCCCACTTTCGACCGCCTCCCGCACCCAACGCTCCACCCGGACCGCCTGAGCCTCCGTGATCAGCCCGCAAACATCCGTCGACTCGTCCAGCGCCGAACCTACTCGCAGCCGTCCCGCCGCATTAGCGAGCGACGTGGCGAACTCGCGATAAACAGAGTCCTCGACGAAAACCCGCTGCACCCCGAGGCAGTTCTGTCCCGCCTGCGCAAAGGCGCCATCGCACACCGCTGAAACCGCACGCGGTAAATCCGCATCCGCCAGCACAATCACCGGCGAATTGGAGCCAAGTTCCAGCAGCAGTTTCTTGATGCCGGCCGCCGCTGCGATTCGCTCCCCCGTGGCAACGCCCCCGGTGAAACTCAGCACGCGCACCCGAGCATCGCGAACCAGCGCCTCGCCTGCCTCATCACCGCCGTCGACGACACTCAACCGCCCCGCCGGCAGTCCTGCCTCCATGAGGTCACGACCCAGCATCTCAGGAGCAGCCCTCGACAACGGTGACGACTTGTAGACAATCGCGTTCCCAGCCGCCAGCGCCGGTCCGATCTTATGCGCCGCCACCGCCAGCGGATCGTTGAACGGGGCAATTGCACCTATCACGCCCGCCGGAACCCGCATGTAGTATCCGACTCGATTCTCCGAACCTTTGCGGCTGTCGAACGGCAGCGTCTCGCCCGCGATTCGCCGCCCCTCCTCCGCCGACAACCGCAGGATATTCGCCGCTCGTGAAGGTTCCCGCCGCGCCTCGCGGATTGTCTTGCTGCCTTCCCGCGCGATGGACCATGCGTAATCTTCCTGCCGGGCCTCCACCAGCGCCGCCGCGCGTTGCAGAACCTCGTATCGCGCATGCGCTGGAAAATCGAACCGCAGCGCAGCCTCCGCCTCGTCCACCGCCCGTCGAACGATTTCAGGCATCAATGAATGCGCCACCCATTCACCGGCCCGCTATGGAAGAACTCCTCCGGCGTCATGACCCCGTCGTGCTTGAAAACCATCCCGTCCTTCATGACAAACGACACCTTGCGCAGGCTGTCGATCTCCTCCAGCGGATTCCCCTCCACCGCGATAAGATCCGCCGGTAGCCCGACCTTAATGGGACCGCGCTTGTCGTAGATGTCGCAAACTTTGTACCCGTTGGTCGTCATGATCTTCAGGATCTCGGGAGCGGGAATCCCCGCGGCCTTCCAACTCCGCAGGAAATCGATCACAATCTGCCCACGGGTCATTCCCGGAATGTAGTAATCCGCGTCCGTGGAAAACGCCATTTTGACTTGATTCTGGTAAGCGTTCTTGATCCCCGCCACGGTCTTGTCAAACCGCTCCTGCGTGCCCATGTACGTGGTGAACGGCGTCTCCGTGCCGACCCGCCAGATGCCCTTGCGCGCCATCGCCTTGTGTGTCTCGTCATCCAGCGCGACGCTGTGTTCAATCGACCAGATTCCTGCCTCGATCGCGCGCCGCGCGCCGGCCGGCGTCTGGACGTGGCCCGCAACCTTCAACCCGCTCTTGGCAGCTTCCGCGATGAACAGCTTCATCTCGTCCGCCGTGTAGCCATACGACTTGGCGTCCACCATGATCTTGATCACCTTGGCGCCGTACAGAATGTTCTTCCGCACCGCTTTGACGATTTCATCCGGCGTATCGGCGTCGAGATATTCCGGATAAACAAGGTTCGCCCGCTCCGGTGCGGGAGTGAACTGTCCGCCCATCCCCCCGATGATGATTCCCGAGTTGATCACTGTCGGCCCGGGAACCCAGCCCTGCTCGATCGCGACCCGCAGTGCCGTGTCGGCATAATTAGCCGCATTCCCCAGGTCGCGGACCACCGTGAATCCCGACGACATCATCGTGATCCCGTTCGAGACCGCCTGAATCGCGCGGATGGCAGTCGAATCGAGGACGCTGGTCAGGTAATAGACATTGTTCTCCGGGTCTTTTTTATACGTCAGCGCAAGATGGTTGTGCGCATCGACAAGCCCCGGCAAAACCGAGTATTTCGAAAGATCGATCACCTGCGCGCCGGCGGGTATAGCGGCATTAGCGCCAATCTCTTTAAACTTTCCACCCTCGATAACAACGACCTGGTTCGGACTCGCCGTCCCGTTCTCCGGGTCGATCAATCTCCCGGCACGAATCGCAATCACGTCGGCGGCCAGCGCAGGCAGGCACAACACGAGCCCGATACACGAGAGTCTCTGCAGCATATCCCTCTCTTCTACGGGAACCTCGACCCAAATGCAAGCTCCTGCCCGAGGTTGGTTGGCACGGGCGGTTTTGCCTGGGGTGCCAACATGACCTCGTGCGAGACCGTCAGGTCAGCAAAGTATCCTAAAAGTTTGAATCGATCTTCGTTCCATATCATGCAGCGGCTTTGATGTCACGCGGCTGTTTGCCCTCGACGGCAACTATCGTAATCTCGTCGAGGAGTGCCGGACCGAGGCTGCTGAAATCCTGGTTGGGATAAAAACGGCGCAGCCTGGTGATCCAACGATGCATGAATTGGCGGACAATGCGCCCTTGCCGTTTGTCGGGCTGTAAGCCATTCCCGCCGACCGCAATCAGGTCGCTAAGCAGGCCGGTTTCGGCCGCGAGCAGACCGCATGCACGTTTGTGATAGAGCGTGCGCCGCTCCGTTCGCAGTGCGATTGGGAGGGCTTTTCGGGAACGGTACAGTATCGCGAGATCCGCCTCGCCCCCGGCTCTAAGACCCTCTTCCAGCGACGCCAGAACCAGGGGAAGACGGACACGTGCCGTTCGCCAGAAATCCGACATGTTTTCGGAGTTGAGCACATCGTAGGTGAACTCGCCCTTCAGGCGGCTCAGAAACGGCTTGCTGGCCGCATAGCAGACCAGCGGATACCCTAGCTTGATGTCCTGATAACGCTCCGGACTCGTGAAGTAGAGCGGCAAAACGAGCCGCCGAAGCGCGGTCTGCATTGCATAGGAAACCGCCGAGTAAAAGGGCTGATACAGGGGATCCGAGCTGGTAGGCGCACTCAGCCATCGCAGGTCGAGATTCCAGTCGCAATCATTCATACGTCCGCTTGATTGTACAGACGGAGGGAGCAAATCCGTATCGCGGCAAGCAGGAAATCGCGGGCCGCGCCAGCCATAACGCAAGCGATCTGAATCGGTTGCGATGAGGCGGAAATTTCCGGGCCGTGGTGTGACCGAGAGGCGCATGAGTTGGAAAAATGCGAGAGAATTGGGGGATGAAACAAGGCTTCCTGACGAGCCTGTTGATCGTCATTATCTCTGTAGCGACATCGCGCGCCGCCGACGAAACGTTTTCGATTGAGCAATACCGGCCCACAGCGAACAAACTCATAGACGCCGCGCTTGACGACCGGGAAGGCTATGCAAAACTCGCCTATCTCTGCGACCGGATCGGCAATCGTCTGAGCGGCTCGGCTTCGCTCGATCGCGCGATCCAGTGGGCGGCCGAGCAGATGAAACGTGACGGTTTGAGCAATGTGCGTCTCATCCCGGCCAAGATTCCGCACTGGGTTCGCGGTAACGAATCGGCCCGCTTGCTGGCGCCCATCGACGCCCCCCTGCACATGTTGGGCATCGGCATGAGCGTAGGAACGCCGCCCGAAGGTATTACCGCCGACGTCGTCGTGGTGACCAGCTTCGACGAACTGTCGCATCTCGATCCGGCCCACGTCAAGGGGAAGATCGTTGTTTATAACGAGGAATATCGCGGCTATGGACCGACGGTGGCCTATCGCACCGGCGGCGCATCGCGGGCCGCGGCGTTAGGCGCGGCGGCAGTCCTGGTGCGCTCCGTAACGCCTCTTGCGATGCAGATTCCTCATACCGGTGCTCTCAACTATGACGAAGCGCACCCGAAAATTCCAGCCGCTGCTATCTCGATTGAGGATACGCTGCTGATCACGAGGCTGGCCGCGTCCGGTGTACCCGTGCGCGTGAAACTCGTGATGGGTGCGCATCAGGAACCGGACGTCGACAGCGCCAATGTGGCGGGCGAGATAGTGGGCCGCGAAAGGCCTGAAGAGGTCGTGGTACTTGGCGGCCATATCGATTCGTGGGACGTCGGACGCGGAGCCCAGGATGACGGCAGCGGCATCATCGCGTGCCTGCAGGCGGTGGCGCTCATGAAGAAGCTCAACATCCAGCCGCGGCGCACGGTGCGCGTGGTCTTCTGGGTGAACGAAGAGAATGGCGGCCGCGGCGGCGAGGCGTACCGCGACTGGTTAGGAGACAAGGTCTCCAATCACGTCGCTGCTATAGAAATGGATGGCGGTGCGGAAGCTCCTCAAGGATTCGGGTACGGCGCCGTGCGCGGCAGGCGCGGCCCGGCCGGGCCACCCGCGGAGGGTGCGGGCGAGGCCGACGCGTCGTCGCTACGAATGTTGCAACAGGTCGGCAAACTCCTGGATCGCATTGGAGCCGGCGAAATTACGCCCGGCGGCGGGGGCAGCGATATCGCTCCCATCACCGCTCGCGGCGTGCCCAGCCTGGGGTTGCGAACCGTCGGCACACATTATTTTGACTGGCATCATACCGAGACCGACACCTTGGACAAAGTTGATCCTCAGGATTTTCGAAAGAACATTGCCGCGCTGGCGGTGATGAGCTATGTGCTGGCGGAGATGCCAGGCCGCCTGGCAGGCTCGACGCGGCCGGGAAAGGATTAGCTCTCGATCGGCTCTTGTCCGCGGCTGAGAACCTCGAGGATGCTCTCTTTCCGGCTCTCCGCCATACCGACGGCGGTTTCCATGCTGATCCGGTAGAAGACGCCGCTAAATACCGCGGCCAATGCAAGCACTCCGAAGAATGCCACTTCGCTATCGAAGGCGTATCGCGCGCCATAAGCGAGGAACAAAGGCAGTGCGGCGACCGGGTAGATGACTAGCATAAGCGCCTGCACTCGCCCGCTTCGCGAGGTCCGAAAAGACTTGGTAGGATCTACGGCGCGCGGGGAATACACCGACGTAAGGTTGCCAATCGAAAGCATGAGCAGCGTGACCACTGTGGTCACCGCATAGGCTTCCAGAATGCCCCGCAGTGCGATGGGCAATCGCAACAATGCACAGACCCCCACGGCCATCGTGACTTCAAGAGCCACGAAAAAAGAAGCGGCCAGATTCTTCCCTTTAAGGATGGTCTCCGGTTTGAGCGGCGCCACAAAGTAGAGTTGTGCCGCAGCGCGGTCGAAACCAAAGACGTTCCAAAACAGCACTTCGCTCAACAACATCACGGCATAGAGGCTCACCACCGTGACGTAGTTGTCGCCAAGGAAGCTGTGCGTATTTCGGGAATGTCCGAATGCCACCGGCCACCAGATGATCAGCCCGAACGAAAACCCCATGGCAAAAACGAGGCGAAAGCGTGGCGAACGGACGAGCGTGCGCAGTTCCTTCTCCACCAGGATGCCGAGAGGGTCGCGAAACAGCATACCCGGAGCCCGATAAAACCAATCGAGGCGGCTCGCGCCGCGCTTGAGCCGTGGACTGGCCCCGGCTTCCGCCGGATCGAACTGCATGGTGCGGGCGAACTGCCAACGCGCAAAGATAAAAGCTGAAAGCGTCCACGCCAACAGCAACACCAGAGCTTGAGCGCTGGGTTGGCCGCCGGCGAGGTCGGCCGTCGCCCTCCAGGGCCATCCGATCCAGGAAGCTAACTCGGATACGCGGTGAAAATGGTCGCGGCTCGCTTTCATCACCAGGAGTTGTGGCAGGGCAATCGCGACGATGAACAGCAGCGCGATGATTTCGCGAATGCCCCTGCGCGCGACCAGACGCTCGATGAGATCGTGAATTCCCACCGCGAAGAACATGTTGAAAAGCACGTATGGCACTAGCGCAAAGGGAGCCCACCATCGCAGGCTGGGATTCAGGAGCAGGCCAGTGAAGGCGCCGCCGAGGACGATGAGAACCTCGCTCGCAATGGTCAGCCGCAAAAGCACATCAAGCGCAAAAAATTCCGACGGCCGTATGGGGTAGGCCAGCAGCTTGCGAAGATCGATGGACGATCCCTTGGAGGCCAGCAGCAACGGCACAATCTGCCAGTACAGGAAGCAAACAAGGAAGGCTGCCGGCAGAGCGCGCCGCGTGGTCGGGAAATCAGCCGAGTCGGCAAAAACTCCCGCAACCGCGGCGGCCATCGCGAGAAACATACCGTACCACAGGACCCCGACCAGAATGCTGAACGCGAGCGCCCCTTTGTTCGATCGTGGCAGGCGATTGCGAAGGCTGCGCCACTGCGCCCAAACGATGGCGCGGGCGTGACGGGTGTCAAAAGCTACAGCCAATCGAGATGCTCCCGTACCGCGGAGGCGCCCACCACGCGAACGAATAAATCCTCGAGGGTTTCGCTGCCGGCGCGCAGTTCGGAGATGGATCCGTTAAGCACGAGTTTGCCGTCATGAATGATCGCCACCTGGTCGCAGAGACGCTCCACGACTTCGAGGACGTGCGAGGTGAGGAAGACCGTCGCGCCGTTGCGAACGAGGTCCTGCAGCAGCTCCTTCATCAGGCGCGCGCCGACTGCATCGACGCCTTCAAATGGCTCATCCAGGAGAAATAGCTCGGGCCGGTGAATTAGGGCGGCAGCCATGGCGACGCGTTTGCGCATGCCTTTCGAGTACTCGCCGATCAGCTTCGATCCCGCCGAGTCGAGTTCGAAGAGACCCAGGAGTTCGCGCGCCCGCTCCCGTGACACCGCCCGGGTCAGGCTGTAGAGCCGCCCGACGAATTCGAGGTACTCCGCGCCCGTGAGATGGTCGAACAGCAGCGATTCGTCGGGGACCAGCCCGATGCGCTGCTTAATCTCGACGGCCTGCTCGGGCATCGCCAAACCCAGGAGTTCGATAGTGCCCGATGTGGGGGGCGCCAGGCCCATGAGCATTCGAATGGTTGTGGTTTTGCCCGCGCCGTTCGGCCCCAGGAAGCCGAAAAACGAGCCCCGGGGGACCTCGATGTCGAGGCCATCCACCGCCGCCTTAGCTCCAAATACCTTGCGAAGCTGAGAGATACGGATGGCGGGGCTAGCATCCATACAACAAAACCATAGTACATTCACACTCGCAAAAACGGCGCCGATAAGCAATGTTGTGACGGCGACGAGCATGAAGATCAACCTGCGGGAGCAGGCGTTACGTAGCTTGGGGCAACTTCCACCCTTCCCGGCCATCCTGAACCGTCTCATCGCGACCCTGGCACGCGACGACTCCTCCTTCATCGAGATTGGAGACCTAATCGAAAAAGATACGGTCGTGGCCGGAAATGTTCTGAAGATCGTCAACTCGGCCCTCTACAGCCGCCGGACCACAGTAACTTCCGTACGCCACGCCGTTAGCCTGCTGGGCATCAACAAACTCCGCAACGCTGCCCTGGGTATGTCCGTTACTCGAATGTGGAACCAGGTGCGCGTCCCCGGCACCTGGTCGATGGCGCGCTTCAACCTGCACTCCGTGGCGACCGCGATTCTGGCCGATTCGCTCGCCCAGCGTGTGCAGGTTGACGATCCCGAAGGGGCTTTCGTCGCAGGCCTGTTCCACGACGTCGGACGTCTCCTGATCACCATCGGCCTTCCGGACGAATACAGCTTGATTTCGCGTATGAGCCCGCGAGATGTCACGGAGCGAGCCAAATGCGAGCTGGAGGTGCTGGGATGTACTCACGCCGAGCTGTCGCGCGACGCCGTGCGGGCCTGGAAACTGCCGGAATCGATACAGCGGGCCGTGCTATTCCATCACCAGCCGCTCCCTTCGAGTGGCGAGACTCTGAGCCTCAGCCGCGTGATCGCCGCCGCGAATACGTATGTCAATGGTATTGGGATTTCGATTTCCCCGTCGGATACGCCGCCGGGTTCAACGAACGGCGACTGCCTGAATTCGCTGGGACTCGCGGAACGGCTCCCCACACTGCTCGAAGACTTCGACCGTGAATTCGCGACCATTCACAAGATGTTCTGAGCCCTGCTGCGAGACCTACAATGGAGTTTGCCTGAACTTCCGGAAGTTGAAACCGTAGTTCGTTCGCTGGCGCCGCGCCTCGCAGGCAGGCAGATCGTCCGCGGACGGTTTTTCTCCAAGCACGTCGTAAAGCAGAACTTCGCGGCACTCTCCCGGCAAGTCGCGGGGCAGACCGTCCGTTCCGTGACGCGGCACGGTAAGTTCATTGTGCTGGAATTGGACCGCGGATTCCTGACGATTCACCTTGGAATGACCGGCCAGTTGCTGCTGAGCGCCCCTTCGGGTCCCTACACGCGGGCTCTCTTCGAGCTCGACGAAGGACTCCTGGTTTACGACGACATCCGACACTTCGGCAAAATCGAGTGGAGCGAGCAACTACCGAAGCGCGTGGAGCGCCTCGGTCCTGACGCTTTGACGGTAGCGCCGGACGAGTTTCTGGCCATGCTGCGGCGCCGCCGCTCCATGATCAAACCGTTGTTGATGAACCAGTTTTTCCTGCGTGGAATGGGCAACATCTACACCGATGAAGCCTTGTTCCTCGCGCGCATCAATCCGAAAGCGATTGCGTCGCGCCTGAGCCGCGATCGCGCGGCGCGGCTTCATGACGCCATGATCGGCATCCTCTCGAAGGCCATTCAGTTCAAGGGCTCGTCCATCTCGGATTACGTGGATTCCGACGGACAGAAGGGGAGCTTTCAACTGCATCACCAGGTCTACGGCCGCGAAGGCGAGCCGTGCGTGGTGTGTAAGACGAAAATTCGCCGGATTGTTTTAGGATCCCGCGGAACGCATTATTGCCCAAAATGCCAGAGAATTTGACCAATCCTGCTTATTTTTTCACCGCGGACCTGATCGGGGAGATCGACATTCCGCAGCGCGGCATCCTGAGCCGGACCTTGCACGACAATCCGGGCGTGAAGGTGGTGCTGTTCGGGTTCTCGGCTGGACACGAGTTGTCGGCTCACACGGCGCCGATGCCCGCCACGCTGTACTTCCTGGAGGGCGAGGCCGATTTGACGCTGGGCGCTGATAAGCGAACCGTCAAGGCGGGGGCGTTTGCCCACATGCCGCCCAATCTCACTCACGCCATCGTGGCGAAGACGCCGCTGGTCATGCTGTTGATTATGATGAAAGGGCTTAAGCAGGAGACGAGTGAGAGGATGCCGGCTTAAGATCGAAGCTATTGATCGCCTCGTCCTCGCTGTTATAGATTTCAAACACCTTGTGCAGCCCCGCAATTTCAAGGACGTGATACACGTTCTTAGCCGCGTGCAGGAACTTCACGCTGGCATTGTTATGTAACGCAGTAGTGTAGCTGGTGACGAGTTCACCGATACCGGCGGCGCTGTCCAGGTACGTTACCCCCGCAAGGTCCAACAGGATACGCTTGTGGCCCGCTCCCAGCAGGCCGGACACGCAGTTCCGTATGACACCGGAAGAGTCCGTAATGGTGAATTTCCCGGAAAGCACGACGATTGGTATATCATCGTGTTCGCGAATTGTTACAGTGCAGCTCATATTCTCGACTCCAAGCTGGCACGGGTTCTAAACTCAGTATACGAAATAGGGCGGGCGGAATGCCTGGAATCAGGCGGCCTACTCTGTTCTGGGAAACCACGCGGCATCTGGCTAAGCCTGCCCCAACTTCCTGACCACCCACGTCGTCATGGAACGCTGATTCTGGACGACAGTTGTCTTCAACGGATCAGCTAGCCGGCCGCCCAGCCGTTCCGTGAGGCCGAGGAGTAGCGCCTCATCCACCAGGTAACGCTCCGAGCCGTCCGGGAGCAGATGGCGGCGTCCACCGAGACAACGGACCTGCGTCTCGATTCCGATAGAGGACGCAAGCCGGCAGAAAAACAGGCCGCCCGGCTTCAGAACGCGCCAGGTGCCGTCGAGCATAGCCTCGAATTGATGGTCATCGCGCGCAAAGTGAAGAACCGCACTGCTCAGGACCACGTCGGCGAAGTTTACGGGAAAGGACATCGCTTCGAGAGGCTCGGTGTGGAAGTTCTCGGGCAAAAGTGGTGCGGCGAGCCGGCGTACTGCCGCAACGGCCTGTGGGTCTTCATCGGAGCCATATACTTCATAGCCTTCCCGGAGGAAGTAGACAAGATTACGCCCGTAGCCGCATCCCGCGTCGAGAATACGCATCCCCGGCACGATGCGACCTCGCAGCAGCTGGTCGAACAGGTAGATGTCAATTTGCCCGAACTGCTCCGTAAGAGCGGACATGGATACTTCCGATCATACGGGACGTGCCGCTATTCAGCGATGGCGTGAGCAACGCTCAGCGATTCGCAAACACCGCGAGCCATGTCGAGCGTGCCGGCGGTGCCTCCCATATCGTACGTACGTACTTCACCTTGCTCGACAAGATCCGCGACCGCCATTTCGATGTTGCGGGCAATCTGCGTCTCGCCGAGCCATTCCACCATCATCTTCGCCGCCAGAATCGTTGCGAGAGGGTTCACCTTGCTACGCCCGGCGTATTTCGGAGCAGAGCCGTGGGTCGGCTCGAAGACAGCATACTTCTCCCCGATATTGCCGCTATAGGCGAATCCCATGCCACCTACAAGCTGCGCGCAGAGATCCGACAGAATATCGCCGAACAGGTTCGTGGTGACGATCACATCGTAATTGGTCGGGTCTTTAATTAGCCACATCCCCATCGCGTCGACATTGGCGGTGTCGAACTGGATTTGGGGATATCGCGACGCCACGTCCTGCGCCGCTTCCAGGAAGACTCCGCAGGTAGCGCGGAGCACGTTTGCTTTGTGGACCGCCGTCACCTTGCGGCGTCGATGCTTCACGGCGTATTCGAACGCCGCTTCGACGATGCGCTTTGACGCTTTCCGCGTAACGCTGCGAATCGATATTGCGGCATCGCTCGGGATTCGCTGCATACCGGTTTCGACGAAGAAGCTCTCGGGAACGCGTGGGAATTCAACGCCAATGTACATCCCTTCGGTATTCTCACGAAACACGACCAGATCGATGTTGTCGCGGTAGTTGAGCGGATTGCCGTGAAACGCCTTGCAGGGCCGCAGGCACACATAAAGATCGAGTAATTGCCGCATTCGGACGATGGGGCTGCGGTAGGTCAGCCCTCTACCCTGCAACGAAGGCGAGAGCTCCCGCACAGCTTCGGCTTGCGGTTTGGAAGTGATCGCTCCGAAAAACGCGCAATCGGTCTCATGCAGCAGGTTCAGAGTGCGCGGAGGCAGGGCATCGCCTTCCTTCACCCAGAATTCCCACCCGATGTCGCCATGGAGGTATTCGGCGTTGAATCCGGCGGCGTCCAACACCGTGCGGGCGGCGTCGCAAACTTCCGGCCCGATGCCGTCTCCGGGCAGCCACGCTACGCGGTATTTACGCATGTCTGCCTCCTTCGAGCGCCGTAGATCGGGTGGTTTTCCAGATGGCGTACTTCTGCTTCAGGTACGAGACCAGGCCACCGGCGCCGAGTAGCTCAACGGCCCGGGCGTCGAGCGCGGCGGCTGGAATTGACCGGCGCTTCGTGAAATTGAGAATCTCGCCCTCAACCAAATCGATTTCCAGTTCGTCCCCAATCGAGCACTCCAGGTAGCCCGTGGCCGAGACGACGGCAGGCAGCCCGAGATTGATCGCGTTCCGAAAGAAAATACGCGCAAACGACACGGCGATCACCGCGCCCGCGCTCGCGAACTTCAACGCGGCGGCCGCCTGTTCGCGGCTCGATCCGCACCCGAAATTCTTGCCCGCCACGATGAAGTCGCCATTGTGAAGCGACGGAAGAATTTCGGGATGCGCCAGTTCGAAAAGATGCTCGGCGGTCTTTTCGCGATCGGTGATGTTGAGATAACGTCCCGGATAAATGACATCCGTGTCGACGTTGTCGCCCAGAATGGCCGCGACCCGGCCGTGAAGCTTCAGGCTTCCATCAGGCATGGGACCTTCTCCTTGACGATGGATTCGGGATGCGCAAGCTGTCCGGCAACGGCCGACGCCGCGACCACAGCGGGACTGGCAAGGTACACAAACGAATCCTTGCTGCCCATTCGGCCGATGAAGTTGCGATTCGTGGACGAGACGCAGGTTTCGCCACTGGCGAGAATCCCCTGGTGCACGCCCACGCACGGCCCGCAGCCGGGAGCATTCACCATCGCCCCGGCGCTCACCAGGGTTTCGAGGTAGCCTAAGCGCATTGCTTCCCGGTAAATCTGCTGTGAGGCTGGAATCACGATCAGGCGCGTCTGCGGATGAACGCTGCGTCCGGCAAGCACGGTGGCCGCCACGGCGAGGTCCTCCAAACGCCCGTTGGTGCAGGAGCCCAGAACGGCTTGGTCCACCGGAATGTCTCCCAAAGCCGACAGCGGCTTGACATGATCCACTGAGTGCGGGCATGCAATCTGCGGCTCGAGAATCTCTTTATTCGCGTCAATCCGCATGACACGCTCGTAAACCGCGTCTGGATCGGGCCCGATCATCTCGATCGGCGACGAGACGCGCGGCCGGAGGTAATCGAGAAGGACTTCGTCCACCGGCGTGAAGGCAACCTTCGCTCCCATTTCCATTGAGAGATTGGTCAGCACCATTCGCGACGCGACGGTCATGCGCCGGATCGCGGGGCCATCGAACTCCACGGCACGGTAATCCGCGCCTGCCGCCCCGAGTTTCCCGATGATGTACAGGACCAGGTCTTTCGCCGAGATCCAAGGCCGGAATTCACCCTCGACCTCGATGCGAATGGTGGAGGGCACCTTGAACCAGAGCTTTCCCTCGGTCCAGACGCCGGCCATTTCGGTTGCGCCGATGCCCGTGGCAAAGGCTCCAAACGCCCCGTGTGTGGTGGTGTGCGAATCTGTTCCTACGACCACCATTCCCGGCCGCACGTGACCGTTCTCGGGCAGCACCTGGTGGCAGATGCCGCCGCGTCCGACGTCGTAGAAACTTCCAATGCTCTGCGCGGCAGTGAATTCACGCACGGCTTTGTGAGTCACGGCGGTTTTTTCGGATTCCGCCGGGATACGGTGATCGAAAATGATGACAATTTTCGAAGAATCCCAAACGCGCGGCGCCCCGATTTCTAAGAAGCTTTTCCGGACAAGATCGGCATTTTCGTGGCTCATGGCAAGGTCCACATTCGCGACCACGACCTGGTCCGGTGAAACGCGGTCGCGTCCGGACGCTCGCGCCAGTATTTTTTCCGCAAGAGTCATGCCCATGGCATTCCCCCCTTCTAGCTGCAAGGCGGGATATCGACCCGCCACAGGTTCACAACCTGCTTTATCGCGTTGCAGCGGTTAGCGCCGGCAGGTACTCGTGCTCCAGCGAGCGGTACTCCGGTAAGCCAACAAACGCAGTGTATTGCTTGAAGCTCGTCGCCCAGTGCGTTCCACCGGCGAGAATGCCGGTCGGCGATGCGTGCAGCGCGCCGAAGAAATCGGTCAGTGCTTTGTGCATCACCTCAATCGACGCCACTGGAATGCTGACACGGGCGACGCCCAGGGCAGCCAGTTCGGGAATGGGTATGAGTTCGGTTTTAATGGGGCTGATGGCGTCCATGAGATTCACGGAGAGCAGGCCATGGATCTCCTGCACGGCGCGCTCGATGTCGTGCCGGGTGCCGATGCCATCAATGAATGCTAGATCGGCGCCTGAATTCAGATATAAATTCGCTCGATTAATTGCTTCGCGCAGCCCATGGACGGCAAATGCGTCCGTGCGGGCGTTAATAACAATGTCCTTTCCCAGCCTCTTGCGCACGTCGGCCATGGCGCGCACTTTGCCGGCCATCTCCTCGACGGGAATGACCTGCTTACCTTCCATGTGGCCGCAGCGCTTCGGAAACACCTGGTCCTCGATGTTCACCCCCGCGATGCCCATTTCAATCAGCCGTTCCGTCACCGCGGCGGCATTAATGGCGTTGCCTCCGCCGGTGTCAATATCTGCCATCACCGGAATTCGCACCGCGCGCGCGATGTGGCCGGTGACGTCAAGGACATCTTTCATGTCCACCAGGCCGACGTCGGGCTTGCCGAGAAGGCTCCCGGCGAGGCCGAAACCGCTGATCTGGACGGCTTCGAACCCGGCGCTCTCGACGATCCTGGCACTGAGGGTGTCGTGGCATCCTGGCACGACCAGAGCCTTCCTGCGTTCCAGCGCGGAACGCAGAACGGCTGCTCGATCATCCACTCTGTGGCTCTCCTTGGTAGCCGATTCCACCTATAACAGATTCGGATGCTAATGTCTTCCCCACCAGACTGTGGTGGAAGTCGGGCAGGCTGACTGCCTGACCGACCTTGGCTCGCAAGCTATTGAACCGTAAAGGTGGCGTAGTCGGTTTCGCCTGCGCATGTATGCCGCTGTCAAAGACTTCTGCCACGGCTATTAGACGTAATTTCGCCCATTCACAATGGAACGCGAGACGTTTAAGCATGTCGCGCCTGTTCGCATGCGACAATGACCCTTGGTACAGGAGGGCAGTACAGTGAAAGCAGTTGTTCTCGCGTTCGGCCTGGTGTCCCTGCTCTTCGCGCAAGATGATCTGAATAGCTGGCAAATTAACTCCAGTACGGATTCGCTTACGCTGGTATCGGTTGAGAATCGTGACACAAATACCGTGTTCTCGCTCAAGAATACGGGGCAAAAACCTATTGCCGGTTTCAGTATCGCGCTGGGCCGTGCCCCGGCGGGCCGGGACGCTACTTTCGACATTCAGGAAGTCATCGACTGCTTTGATCGTGAGAGCGAGTGCGTGGCTCCTGGCGCCACTTATTCAATGGCCTTCCCGACCCGGAATGTGGATGCCCTCTCCGACAAGATCTTTCGCATTTCGGCGGCTGTTTTCGACGACGGTACGGGCGAGGGCTCGCCCGTCGGCTTGAACTTCATCAGTTCCATGCGCTTGGGCAGCATGATCGAGACTGAACGGATACTCAGCCTGCTCGCCGATCCCACTGGCGCGAAAGAAAGAATCGGCGGATTACCCCAGAGCGTCGAAGAAGCTTTGGCATCTCTGGACGGCGTGGTTCTGCCGGGCATCTCGATGACCGACGTCATGGCCCGATTCACCGATGTACACAACCAGATCGGGCGTCAAGGTTTCATCGTCGGAATCCAGCGGCCTCTGGAACGGGCGTTGGGCGAGGTGAATCGCCCGGAGCCGGTTGTTTCCGATTTGCAGCATTCATATCAGGCTCTAAGCACCGCTCATAAGGACTTTTGTGGCAAAACGCTGAACTGTGGACTGCTGCCGTAGGAATCCTCAAACGAAATGGCCCGGCGCCACCTGTGCTGATGCCTGCGATAAGAGATTTCTATTAGACAGCGCCTGCCTGCCGCGCTAAGCTGAGTGCTGCCTCGTAGCCGCGCTCCTGGTTTGAGCTTCAAGAGTACTTCAGTCCAGGAACGCAAATGATAGACTCCCTGCTCGAAGAGGACGAAAACGAAGCGTCCCACCTTTCGATCCTTCACCAGATCAGCACTGTGGTCAGTTCCGAGATCAGCATCGACGAGGTGCTCGGCGAGATTATTGGCCTAACGGTGCGGGCGACGCAGTGCGATGCCTGCCTGGTCTACCTGCTTGATCCCACCTCGAATGAACTGGTGCTCCGCGGATCGCAGATGCCTCATGCGGCCGACCTCGGCAAGTTGCGCATGAAGATGGGTGAGGGCGTTGCCGGCTGGGTGGCGGAACACAAATCTCCGGTCTCGCTTCCCTCCAATGCCCCGCGCGACGCGCGCTTCAAACACATTGAGTGCCTGATCGAAGACACGTACCAGGCGTTGCTCTCGGTTCCGCTGATTAGCGGCGGCAGCACCATCGGGATCATCAATGTGCATCATCGCGAAGCGCACGGGTACACCGACCGTGAGATCGCGCTGGTGACGTTCATCGGGGAACAGATCGGGAACGCGCTCGCCAAGTCGCTTCTGGAAGAAGAAAACGGGCGTCTTGCCGCCGAAGCGCGAGAAATGCGGAGCCAGTTGGAGGCCCGCAAAGTGATCGAACGCGCCAAAGGCATACTGCAGCGGAGAGACGGCATCACCGAGGAAGAAGCCTATCTTCGGCTGCGCAACCAGAGCCGCCGGCTGCAGCGACCCATGAAGGAACTGGCTGATGCCATTATTCTGGCGGACGAAATCGGAGCTGGCTAAAGCTCAACGCCACTTAGCTTTCTCTAAACTGGCTGCCTGTGATGCAGGATGGCATCCTGCCGCCGGTTGCCAACCGTCGCTGGTCCGCTTGTGTTCAGAGCTACGGGCGGGTTAACAACCCGCCGCTGGACTTTGGCCCTTCACTAGATAAAACAACATTCCTGTAAGTTTCTGTTGCAGGCCGGCCGTTTTTATGTTATCTAGTTATATGACTAGTTAGCATGAAAGGACCTCTTTCCCATG
>DATGJP010000066.1:0-7221 GCA_035295125.1 Bryobacteraceae bacterium
GTTCAGGGTCGAGACGTTCGGCTGCGACTGCCCGGATGGCCAGATGGTCAGGTATTGGAGCGCGCCGTGCGGCACCACCGTGACATTCAGCGAATACGCTTGGGCCGAGGCGGGGATGCTGCAGGTGCTCGCCGGCATCACGAATCCTCGGGTGGTTCCGCCACTGACGAAGGGCTGGCCGAAGGCGCCCGTCTTGCCGTTGCCGCGCGTGTCGACAACGCGGCAGGGCGTCGTGGGATAGAACGATTGGCTGCTGGCCGTCGCGAGAGGAACAAACACGCCATTGATGTCGATGATGACGTCGGTGGTGTTGCTCACAAACACGCTGATAGCGCCATTGGAGCCGGCCGGGACGATGGCCGCGTTCGCCACCACGCGGCCGTCGAAGGAGTTCAACGTTGACACAACCGGCTGGGATTGTCCGGCAGGCCAGATGGAGAGGTATGTCAGGGGACCCGGCGGAACCACGGTGACGTTGACCGAATACGCTTGGGCATTGGCTGGAATGTTGCAAGCGCTTTGCAGCATCTGCACGGTTCGTGTCATACCTCCGGCTATGGTGGACCCGCCGCGCGTATCCAATACCCGGCATGGCGCAAGCGGCAGGAAACGGAGACCGTTGGTCTGTGTCGCGGCTGCTTGTGTGATGGTGAATGTCTGGCCTGCGACGGTCAGAGTTCCCTGACGCGCGCTGGTGGTCAGGTTGGCGGCCACGGCGTAATTCACGGTTCCATTACCGGTGCCGGAGGCTCCGGATGTGACTGTGATGAAGCTGTCGTTGCTGGTAGCCATCCAGGCCGCCGTGGGCACCGTCGCGGTCACTGAGACACTTCCCGTGGCTCCGCCCGCCACAACGTTGGCCGAGATCGGATTGATCGTGAAACCGGGGAGCGCAAAGTTGGCGACGACGGTTTGCGGCTGGTTCATTGTCACTGTGGTCGAGGCGCTGCCCGTGTTCCCGACTGTGCCGGTCCAATTCGCGAAGAAGTATCCGCTGGCTGCCGTTGCAGTGATGGGAACGGCAATGTTGGCGTCGTAGAATCCACCGGATGGCGGCGACACCGATCCGCCGCTCGCGGGCGATGCGGAGATCGTCAACTGGTATTGCGTTTTGAAATTCGCCGTATAAGTCGCCGCCGTAGACCCGACCGTGATCGTCCGCGAGGCTGTGCCAACGCCGTCGTTCCAATTGGTGAATACGTACTGCGTTCCAGGCGCGCCGATTTGGGGAGAGGCAACCGCTAGCGCATGGCTGCCGGCGGAGAGATTCAGGTTTTGGGGTGCGGTTTGGGGTGCACCACCGTCGATGGTGAATTGGAGACCGGGTGGGCTGGTCTGAATCGTGATTCCGGCGAGGGCGGAGAAATTCGCCACCACGGTTTGGGGAGCGCTCATCGTGATGGTCGTCGAGGCGCTCGTGGCACTGGCCACCGTCGCTCCGGTCCAGTTCGTGAATTGGAAGCCGCTATTGGGTGTGGCGCTGATCGGGACACTGGTGTTCGCGGCGTAGAAATTGCCGGTTGCAGGCGACACCGAACCTCCGCTCGCGGGTGAGGACGAGATGTTCAACTGGAATTGCGGGTTAAGAGTCGCCGTGTAGGTGACTGCCGTTGAGCCGACCGTGATCGTATGAGACGCCGCTCCACCATCGCTCCAGGCGGTGAAGACGTAGCTCGTTCCCGGAGGGCCGGTCTGTGGGCTGGCGACAGCGATGGTGTGCTGGCCCTGCGACAGATTGAGCGTTTGTGGCGCCGTCTGGGGTGAGCCGCCGTCGACAGTGAACTGAAGTCCGTTGGGAATGGTCTGAATGGTGGTTGTGCCCGTTGCGGCGGCGATCGTGGTCGGGTCGGTGGCAGTCGCGGAAGCCGAGCCGCCCCCGGATGTAGTCGCGGAATTCGTGAGAGTGGCTGGTGTGTTGGCCGCGATGCTCACAGCGACGGTGAGAGGCGGATAGCTTTGTCCCGCCGCGAGAGGGTCCGATCGCGTGCAGGAGGGTAGCGACGTGCAACTCCAACCGGTGCCGTTCATCGCGGTGACCGTTATACCCGCAGGCGCATTGTCCATCACGCTGACGACGCCGTTGGTCGGCCCGGCAGATACCTGATTCGCCACGGTGATCGTGTAACTCCCACTGCCACCCGCGTTGAAGTTGCCCGTATGAGATTTCGAGATCGTCAACGAGGCTACGGCTGGCGACGTAACGTTGATTGAGACCGTAGCATTCTGGGTTGAGTAGTCGGTCGAGTCGGTGGGCGTGAATTGCACGGATAGGGTCTGATTGTTGCCGACGGCCAACACCGTCCCCGCCGGCGGTGTATAGGTGAAAACACCCGGCACGTTTGCGGTCGCGTTTAGCTGCGTCGCGGAGAGCGCCGTACCCGAAACGATGGCAGCGGGCGAGCTCCAGGTCACCACGGGGCTCGCCTTCCCAATAGTCAGTGGCGCCGAAGCGCTGCTCGCTGCAAAGCTACTGCTCGCTGGAGTGTAGGTAGCTTGTATCGTATACGTCCCGGCGCTGGTGGCTGCCGGGATGGTGACCGTCGCGCTGGCGGTCCCGTTGTTCAACATGCTGCTTATGGGCGTACCAAACACGTTAAAAGCAACCGTGCCTCCGCTCACGGAAGATCCGCCGCTAGTTACCGTGGCGCTCACGTTGACCGACTGGGCATTCGGGCTGTACGTAGCCGTGGCCGGCGCGACCGAAGTAGAGGTAGGCGCGCCAGCCGGGGTCAGGATATTCAGGGCGATCGCCAACGTACCGAAAGGCTGCCCCAATCCCGGTCCCTCGTCTGTGACTTGTCCGATGAGGGCTACATCCGGCTTGCCATCTGCATTGAAGTCCGCAATGGCAACGGCGCGGGGATTCGGACCGGATGGGGCGGTGATCTCCGCGCTGAATGTTCCGTCACCGTGCCCCGGGATGAAAACTCCCTCAGATAGTCCACAACAATCGCTAAGCAACACGTCCAGGTTCCCGTCGCCATCCATGTCCGCAACGTTTATCGACAGAGGTGCCGTTCCGGTCTGCTGGGCATACGGCGATTGAAACGTTCCGTCTCCTTTGCCCGGGAAGACCACTAACTGGTTGCCGCTGCTGCCCTGCGAGACGGTAACGACATCCAGCTTGCCATCTTTATTGAAGTCGGCTATCGCGAGCGGCGCCAACGGTTGCACGATGGGCCCCGGCAAGGTAATCGAGTTTGGAGACTGAAAGGTGCCATTCCCATTTCCGAGCAGAACCGCGAGGCCGCCCGGCTGGGTCGTGTTCGCGGGCTTGAAACTGGCAATCAGGTCGATCTTGCTATCCCCGTTGAGGTCACCGCTGCTCAAAGAGAGCGCCGTGACATTGCTGCCGAGCAGGATGCTGGCAGGCGGGAAAAACGTGCCATCACCCTTCCCGAGGAATATGAGAACACCGCCGCTGGTTCCATCCGCTGCGGCGATATCGGGTTTGCCGTCGCCGTTGAAATCGGCAGTGACGAGGGACGTGAGAGACGAACTGGCCGAAGTCGTTTTCACCGGCAAGAACGTACCGTCGCCCTTGCCCGGCAGGACCTCCAGACCATTCGCGTCTGCCGTCACCGCGTCCAGTTTTCCGTCACCATTCACGTCCACGAGCACCAGGGGTCCTGGGTTGGAGCCAACGCTGTAGCTCACGACCGGGCCGAAAGCACCGCCGCCCATGCCGAGTTCCACGAAAACCTTAGCCGACGCGGAGTCGGTGATGACGAGGTCGGGCTTCCCATCTCCGTTCAGATCCCCAGCGGCGATCGACGACGGCGCAACTCCCACGCGCTGCAGCACGGGGCTCTTCACGGTGCCATCGCTTGCAATGAGAATCGCCGAGACCAGGGGGACAACATTGTCCATCATGAGGACGAACGTCGAGCCATCGTCCAGTGCGCCCGGCGTGAGACTGGCCACCTGGGCGGTCGCCAGGTATTCCACCGGCGAAGCATAGGTCCCATCGCCTTTGCCTAGCATCACCGCCATCGCGCTGGCGGATGCGTCGGCAATGAGCAAGTCAACGTTGCCGTCATGGTTGATATCCGCGTAACTTAGGGTGGCGTCTCCCGTGCCGGTGGGAGCCGACAGGGGCGTCTGAAACGTGCCGTCGCCTTTCCCAATCAGGGTCCATACCCGGTTGACGATATTTCTTTCAGAGCCTAATGCAATCAAATCCAAATGTCCGTCGTTATTGACGTCGGCGGCCACGATGGTGGCGATGCCTTGACCCACTGAGTACAAGGACGGAGTAGCGAACGTTCCGTCGCCCTTTCCGAGAAATACTCCCACCGAGTCGTTCCCCGAACCAGTTGAGCTCTGGAGCGTCAGGGCCAAGTCCTGGATTCCGTCGCCATTCAGATCGGCGGCAAACAGGTAGAAAGGAAACCCGTTGACAGCGGGTAGCGGCATCAACGGCCCAAAGGTTCCATCCCCGTTTCCAAGCAAGACCGAGACAGAACCCGCCGTGGCGCCGAGCTGTGTAAGGGCGATGTCAAGTTTTCCATCGCGGTTGAAGTCGGCCGCGACGATGCTGGCAGTTCCCAGGTTCGGAATTGGAAATCGTGTTACCGATAGCGTCGAGCTATCCGGTTTGAACAGTGAAACCACCAGTCCGGAGCCCGTAAGCGCAACCGTATCCGGCGTCCCGTCGTTGTTGAAATCCGCAAGCACGAAGGGGGCCGAAGCCTGGCCGGATTGAGCTTGAGCCGCCGCCGCTGTTTGTCGGACTTTTCGGGCGTGCGATGCTCCCGCGAATGGGTTGAATGGACCGAAGGACATAGGAGTCGGTCCGGAAGTATTGACGCCAAACGGTCCTCCTGCATTCGCCGAATATTCCTGTGGAGGCTGAGACGCGAGAGGCTGGGTTTCACGAATCATCCGGTTCCGGGAAGCTGCGATGGCAAGGCACCTCTGGTAGGCAGCGAGATCGAGGTCATCCCGTGAGTGGCAGGGCGTTTCGGTATCCTCGGTTGGGTCATGACAACCAAAAAGCAACAAAGCAGCTGTCACTATGAGGGTCAGCTTCACTGCATTCCGGATCATCGTAAATCCTCCCGTCGGCCCAAATGAGAAATTCGATTCGTTAGACCGCTATCTCGGACGCGGTCCTGGAGGCTGACAATTCGACCCCCCGCTACTCCGACACGCATCGTATTCGCTCTTGCGGATATTCCACATCGTGGTCGCCTCGTCTGTATCCACACTGAGCCGCAAGCCTCGCAGGTAGGCAGTCCGCTCGGCCGAATTGTGGAATAACATGCCCACGGGCTCCTGAAAGATGAGCCCGAATCGCAGCTTGCCTCCGATCACCATGTCGTGCTCGGCCACGTTCCGGAAGCCGATAAAGTTGCCCGGCGAGCTGAGGTCTTTCGCGAAATAGGCAGCCTCGGAATCTCCATTCGCGGCCGCTCGCCGGAACCACTCGATCGCACTTTGCCGGCTCTGCGGCACACCGATGCCGAACTGATAGGCCCGCCCCAAGGCGTACTGGCCGTTCTGCCAGTTTTGAGCAGCGCTCTTCTGGTACCACTGCGCCGCCGCGACCCAATCTTCCCGCACGCCCGCGCCGTTCTCGTACATCTGCCCGAGGTTTTTCTGCCCGCGGGCGTTCCCGTGTTGAGCAGATCGGGTGTACCATTTCACAGCCTCGGCAGGGTTTTGCGGCAGTCCTTCGGCGTTCTCATACTGGTAGCCGACCTGCAGTTCGGCCCAGGAATTGCCGGCCTCTGCCGCGCGGCGAAAATAGGGCAGCGCGCCGGCGTAGTCGCCCGCCTTGTACCGCTTTACACCTTCCTGAAAAGTATCATTGGCGGGTGCTCCCGCATAGGCGTTCGATCCACCGGATGAAACTTTACCTCCGAGCTGCGCGAGAAGGTTAGGCGCATTCGGGTCGCCGTGAGCGGCGGCGAATTGGTACCATTTCGCGGCCTCCTTGCGATCCTGGGCCACACCGTTGCCGATCTGATAACAGAGCCCCAGGTTTACCGCCGCGCCGGCGTGACCAGCATCCGCTGCCTTGCGATACCAGCGGGCGGCTTCCGTCCAATTCTGGGTCACACCGAGGCCCTTAGCATATTGGAGACCGAGAATTGCCTCGGCTGGGGCGTATCCCCGGTCGGCAGCCGCGCGGAAGTGCGTTACGGCCGCGCCGAAGTCTTTCGGTACTCCGCGGCCGAACGCGTACACATATCCAATACAGAACTCGGTCTGGGCATTCGTACCGCCGCGCTGGTGAAGAAGCCCCGGACCTGCGCCCTCGCAGACTCCAAAATCGCCTTGTGCTTGCACGGCTCCTGCGGCGACGCTTAGACCCAGAAGCAGCTTCGTAATGCCGAATCCCATTGTTGCCTCGTCCTTCCTTCAAAAAAACCGCCGACACCCAGGCCTGGGTTTTAATTTAAACATCAGGAACGTCGAAAAATACGCTTCGTCTGCGACGCATTGTTTGTAGAGCGCGACCGAGAGACGAAAGAGCACGAACCGAGCACGAGTGCCGCTGTTACCACTACCAACCGCTTTAACGTTTTGGACATCTAACCTTCCCTCCGACGTACCCGCTTCCAAAACCGCAGCAATCAAGGTGCGAAATAGGCATTGATGTCAAGGATGAGATTCGTGACATCAGTCACATAAACAGTCACAGCTCCGCCAGTCCCCGCCGGCACGATGGCGGCGTTAGCCACGACTTTACCCACGGGGGAGTTGAGCGTGGAAACCGTCGGTTGCGACTGGCCGGACGGCCACGCCGTCAGAAAGCCCAGCGGGCCGGCAGGTACGACCGTCGCGTTGAGAGAAAACGCCTGGGCCGATTGCGGAATGCCGCTGCAGGGACCACCTGGTATCGTGAAACTCCGAGTGGAATTGGCTCCGAGGGTTGGCGGTCCGAATGCGCCGTTGAACCCCATTCCGGCGCGCGTGTCTACCACTCGGCAGGGCGTGACGGTGTAGAGCGATTCGGCTCCCGGGGACCCGGGGGGCGCGAAGTACCCGTTGACGTCGATGATGACATCAGTGTCATTGGTGACGAACACGTTGATCTCGCCCTGCGTTCCAGCGGGGACGATTGCGGCATTGGCGACGATTCCCCCGTCGAACGAGTTCAGGGTCGAGACGTTCGGCTGCGACTGCCCGGATGGCCAGATGGTCAGGTATTGGAGCGCGCCGTGCGGCACCACCGTGACATTCAGCGAATACGCTTGGGCCGAGGCGGGGATG
>DATGJP010000067.1:0-347543 GCA_035295125.1 Bryobacteraceae bacterium
ATCAACGTGGCAAATGCCGCGGCAACTTTCACGGCGACTTTCAAGACGCAATACCTGCTTACGACGGCGGCGTCTCCGGTCGCGGGCGGAACGGTGAGTCCGACAAGCGGGACGTTTTACGATATGGGCGCATCGGTGCCGGTCAGCGCCGCGGCGAACTCCGGTTTCACGTTTGCGAATTGGACCGGTCCTGTGGCGAGTGCGAGCAGCGCTTCCACCAGCGTAACGATGAGTGCTCCCGCGGCCGTGACGGCTAATTTCAGCTCACTGACTGGGATTACAATTCAGACCAGTCCGACGGGTCTGCAGTTCACCGTCGATGGCGGGAACACGCAGATTGCTCCACAAACCCTGAATCTGCCGCAGGGGCCACATACGATTGCCGTAGTCGGTACACAGCCTGGCGCGACGGGTACGCAATACGTGTTCACGTCGTGGAGCGATGGCGGCGCAGCGTCGCACTCCATCAACGTGGCAAATGCCGCGGCAACTTTCACGGCGACTTTCAAGACGCAATACCTGCTTACGACGGCGGCGTCTCCGGTCGGGGGTGGAACGGTTAGCCCCGCAAGCGGGACGTTCTACGATATGGGCGCCTCGGTGCCGGTCAGCGCGACGGCAAACACCGGCTTCACGTTTACGAATTGGACCGGTCCTGTGGCGAGTGCGAGCAGCGCTTCCACCAGTGTGACGATGAGCGCTCCAGCGACGGTGACGGCCAATTTCAGTTCGCTGACGGGGATTACAATTCAGACCAGTCCAAGCGGGCTGCAATTCAGCGTTGACGGCGGGAACGCGCAAACCGCTCCGCAGACCCTGAATCTCTCGCAGGGTGCACATACGATTGCCGTGGTTGGAACCCAGGCGGGCGCAACGGCTACGCAGTATGTGTTCACGTCGTGGAACGATGGCGGCGCCGCGTCGCACTCCATCAATGTGACGAACGCGGCGGCAACCTTCACGGCGACTTTCAAGACGCAGTATCAGCTAACGACGGCAGCCTCTCCGGTCGCGGGTGGAACAGTTAGTCCCACAAGCGGGACGTTCTACGATATGGGCGCCTCGGTGACTGTCAGCGCGACGGCAAACACCGGCTTCACCTTTGCGAATTGGACGGGTCCGGTGGCGAGTGCGAGCAGCGCATCGAGCAACGTGACGATGAGTGGCCCGGCCACCGTGACGGCCAACTTCTTATCGCAGACTGGAATTACGATTCAAACGATTCCGGCGGGCTTGCAGTTCAGCCTCGACGGAGGTGCGGTGCAGACGGCGCCCCAGACTCTGACGCTATCGCAGGGCCCGCACGTCATCTCCGTAGCCGGAACGCAGGCAGGCACGGCCGGAACGCAGTATGTCTTCACGTCGTGGACTGACGGCGGCGCCGCCTCGCACTCCATTAATGTGACCAATACGGCCGCAACTTTTACGGCGAATTTCAAGACGCAGTACCTGTTGACGACGGCGGCCTCCCCGGTTGCGGGGGGTACCGTTACTCCAGCCACCGGAGCGTTCTACGATTCCGGTACCGCGGTGCCCCTCAGCGCCACGGCGAACAGCGGATATTCTTTCACGGCATGGACGGGCCCGGTGGCAAGCGCGGCCAACGCTGCGACGACGATCACCATGAATGCGCCCTCCACGGTGACTGCCAACTTTGCTGTGGGTACTCCGTCGGGTCTCGCGTTCTACCCGGTTACGCCCTGCCGCTTAGCCGATACCCGGGGCAACGGATTTTCCGGCGACTTCGGAGCGCCCACTATGGCGGCTGGAGCCACTCATGATTTCCCGATTCCGGCGAGCGCGTGCCACATTCCGGCGGGGGCCCAGGCTTACTCGCTGAATGTGACTGCGGTTCCCGTTGCGAAGCTCACGTACCTCAGCATCTGGCCCGCGGGCCAGCCGCAGCCCGTCGTTTCCACGCTGAACTCTTTTGATGGTCAAATTGTGGCCAATGCGGCCATTGTGCCCGCGGGCGGCAACGGCGCGATCAGTGTCTTTGTGAGTGACGCTACGGATGTGATCATCGACATCAACGGATACTTCGCCCCGCCGTCAGCCCAGGGATTAGCGTTTTACCCTGTGACGCCCTGCCGCGTCGCGGACACGCGCTCCAGTCCTTCGACGTTTGGCGGTCCAACATTACCCCAAGCCGGGACGCGAAGCTTTCCGATTCCGCAAAGCTCTTGCCACGGTATACCAGCCGGTGCTCAAGCGTACTCGCTGAATATGACGGTTGTTCCGACAAGTGTGCTCAACTACCTGTCGGCGTGGCCGTCCGGGGAAACGCAGCCGGTCGTTTCCACGTTGAACTCGCTCAATGGCCGCATCGTAGCCAACGCCGCAATCGTGCCGGCTGGAAACGCCGGTGGAGTGAGCGTCTATGTGAGCGACGGCAGTGACGTGATCGTCGACATCAACGGCTATTTCGCACCTGCTGGCGGCGTCGGAGCCTTGTATTTCCATCCCGCGACGCCTTGCCGAATTGCCGATACGCGGAACAGCCCAAGCCCGTTCGGCGGTCCGTTCCTTACTGCTCAGTCGACTCGGGACTTCTCGATATTGAACAGCTCGTGTGGACTGCCGGCCGGGGCCCAGGCCTATGCCCTGAACATGACCGTCGTGCCGCGTGAACCGCTGACGTACCTTACGACGTGGCCCACGGGGCAAAGTCAACCAGTGGTATCTACTCTGAATTCGCTCAACACCACCGTCGTGGCGAATGCGGCAGTCGTGCCTGCAGGCTCGGCCGGATCGATAAGCGTTTTTGTGAGTAACGCCACGGATCTCATCATTGACGCCAATGGGTACTTTGCGCCTTAATACGGCGGCGATTCCGCCGGATCGGCGGGCGTCCAGTGTATACTTGTCCGACAGTGATGCCGAATCGCTTCCTCGTTCTGGCAGCGGCGGCCGCCCTGTTCGGGAGCTCGTGCCAGCGCAACTCAAAAAAGACCATTGCCGTTATCCCTAAAGCGACTTCGCACCTCTTCTTCATGTCGGTGCATGCCGGGGTGCGAGCCGCGGAGAAGGAGTTTGGTGTAAATGTGCTGTGGAACGGGCCTGAAAACGAGACGGACTATTCGCGCCAAATTGAAATTACGGATGCCATGGTGGCCCGCCATGTGGATGCGTTGGCGATTTCAGCCACCGATCAGACTGCCCTGGTGACCCCGGTTAAACGCGCCATCGACAGCGGCATTCCGGTGACGATTTTCGACTCCGGCCTGGCCGTGGACAACTATGTAACTTTCGTGGCCACCGACAACTACGACGCAGGCCGGACCGCAGCGCGGCAATTAGCGGCCCTCATCAACGGCAAAGGCAAGATCGCGATGATTCTGCAAAAACCGGGCGGGCAGTCGACCGGGATTCGCGAGAAAGGATTCGAAGAAGCGATCGCGCGCGAATTCCCGGATATCAAGATCGTGGCGCGGCAGTTTGGCCTGGGCGATCCGGCGAAGTCACGGTCCGCGGCCGAGAACATCCTGACAGCTCATCCGAATCTCGATGGTATGTTCGCGTCCGCCGAGGCCAGCTCCATCGGGGCTGTGCAAGCCATCAGCTCGCGAAATCTTTCCGGGAAGATCAAGCTGGTGGGTTTCGATTTCAGCGATACCCATCGCGAAGCGCTGAAGAACGGAACGATGGCGGCTACCATCGTGCAGGATCCCTACCAGATGGGTTACCAGGCGGTACGGACGCTGGCGCTCAAGCTGCGAGGCGAGACTCCGCCGAAGCAGATTGATCTGAAGGGCCGCGTGGTCACGAAAGAGGATCTCTCGAAGCCCGAATTGCAGGCGCTTCTGTCGCCGGTGGGAAAGTAAAACGGCTGCCTGTTCGATATCCTGGAACTTAGATGCCCTTTGCCCTAATTCCGGAGGCGATAGAAGACTTCCGCGCCGGCCGAATGCTCGTAATCGTCGATGACGAGGACCGCGAAAATGAAGGCGACGTAACGATCGCCGCGGAAGCAGTGACGCCCGCAATCATCAATTTCATGGCGAAGCACGCTCGCGGATTGATCTGCCTGGCTCTCGGTCCGGAGATATGCGATGCGCTGGAGCTGCCGCCCATGACACAGCGGAACACCTCGCGTTTTGGAACGGCATTCTGCGAATCCATCGAAGCGGTGGAAGGAGTGACCACGGGCATTTCCGCCGCTGACCGCGCGCGTACGATTCAAGTGGCGATCGATCCGAACTCGCGGCCCAGCGATCTTGCGCGTCCGGGTCACACGTTTCCTTTGCGGGCGCGCGAGGGTGGCGTTCTGGTGCGGGCCGGACAGACGGAAGCCGTCGTCGACATGGCGCGAATTGCCGGGTTCCGTCCGGGCGGTGTGATCTGCGAAATCATGAACGAAGACGGCACCATGGCGCGGGTACCGGAGCTGAAGGTTTTCTGCGAACAGCACGGGCTGAAGATGATCTCGGTGGCCGACTTGATTCGCTACCGGCTGCACACGGAGACGTTCATCGAGCGCCAATCGGAAAGCTGCCTGCGTACGGAATTCGGCACGTTCCGGACCATCACGTACGCGAGCACAATGCTGCCCGAGCAGCACCTGGTGCTGGTTCACGGGCAGATCGACCGCGACGAGCCGGTCCTTGTGCGGATGCACGCCCGCTGTATCTACGGCGACGTGTTCGGATCGACGGATTGCGAATGTCATGACACGATGCGGCGATCGCTGAAGCGGATTACCGAGGAAGGATCTGGTGTCCTGGTGTACCTGCACCAGAGCGGCCCGACGCGCGATCACCGCGGTCAAGCCATCGCGGCGGCACATTCCAGGACACAGCATGAGAGCGGGATCGGCGCTCAAATCCTTTCCGATTTGGGACTGCGGCGCATCCGGCTGCTGACGAATCATCCGCGCAAGGTGGCCGCCCTGGACGCCTATGGCGTGGAGATTGTGGAGCAGTTGCCGGTGTAGTGTCGCGAATGTGCGCGCCTGCGGCGTGACACAATAGACACTTCGATGTCGGAAGCAAGAATCTCTGCAACCGGTACAACCGAGTCGGCTGCCCACCTGACTCGCGCTCTCGGCCTCTGGGACCTCGTTTTCATTGGCATCATTCTAGTGCAGCCCACCGCGCCCATGCCACTTTTTGGAGTGGTTCAGGTAGAAGCTCGTGGGCACGTCGTCACGACCATTTTGATTGCGATGGTCGCAATGCTGTTCACAGCGATCAGTTACGGCCGCATGGCACGCGCCTATCCGACCGCCGGGTCGGCTTACACCTATGTCGGCCATGAGATCCATTCCGCTCTCGGCTATGCGACGGGATGGAGCATGCTCATGGATTACGTCCTGAACCCCGTGATCTGCACCATCTGGTGCAGCAAAGCCGCGATGAACATCATTCCGGGAATTCCATACGTGCTTTGGGCGCTGTTTTTCGCCGGACTCTTCACGTTCATGAATCTGAGGCGCATCCAGGCGACCGCGCGGATTAACGAGATATTGGCGCTGGCGATGAGTCTCGTCATCATCGCCATGCTGGTTTGCACGGTGCGATACGTTCTCGGGCTGCCGAATCTGAATCTGGGTTTCTTCACAAAGCCTTTTTACGATCCGCATACATTCTCAATGCAGCGCGTTGCCACCGGGACTTCGCTGGCGGTGCTTACCTATATTGGATTCGACGGCATTTCGACCCTGTCTGAGGAGGTGCGCAACCCACGGCGGAACATCCTGCTGGCGACGGTACTGATTTGCCTGATCACTGGTGTTCTATCGGCAATCGAAGTTTACGCCGCACAACTGATCTGGCCCGCAGGTCAACCGTTTCCGGATGTCGACACGGCATACGTCCACGTGGCCGGACGCGCGGGCGGCCTGTGGCTATTCCATGCGATCAACGCGACGCTGCTGGTTGCGTCGGTCGGGTCGGGTGCGGGGGCGCAGTTGTCGGGTGCGAGGCTGCTGTACGGCATGGGGCGCGATAACGCGATTCCGAGGCGCTTCTTCGGGTTTCTCAGTCCCAAGACCAAGATTCCCGCTCGTAATGTTCTGTTGATCGGCGTGATCAGCCTGATCGGCGCATACCTCATCACGTACGAACTTGGGGCGGAGCTATTGAACTTCGGCGCGTTCATCGGGTTCATGGGTGTCAACATCGCCGCGCTACTGCACTACTTCATCAGGTCCGATGAGAAGCGGTTAACGTATCTGATTCCTCCGATAATTGGTTTCCTGATCTGTTTCGGAATGTGGCTCAGCCTGCGCACGCCGGCGAAGATCGCGGGTGGTACGTGGCTGTTGTTAGGAATCGCGTACGGAGCTTGGAAGACGCAGGGGTTCCGGAAGAGCCTGAGCTTCGAAATCGGCGAATAAGGCATGCGCGCCGATCGTCTGCTCTCGATCCTGCTGTTGCTGCAAGTGAACCGGAGGATGACAGCTCGCGAGTTGTCGCGGCGCCTGGAGGTTTCGGAGCGGACGATTCTACGGGACATGGATGCGCTAAGCGGTTCCGGCGTGCCGGTGATGGCGGAGCGGGGAAGCGGCGGCGGTTGGAGTCTGATGGAGGAGTATCAGACCAAGCTTACGGGTCTCAGCACGGCCGAGATTCAGTCGCTTTTCCTGGGGAAACCACCGAAGTTGATGGCCGATCTGGGATTGCGGAAAGAATCTGAGGCCGCGTGGATCAAGCTGCAGGCTTCCCTGCCGTCGCACGTTCGGGAACAGGCGGAGTTCGTTCGCCAGCGCATCCTGATTGACACACGCGGCTGGCGCGATCCGGGGGAATCGGTGCAGTGCCTGCCGGTTCTACTGGATGCGCTCTGGCGGGAGCGGAGAATCCGGTTTGTTTATGAGCGAACGCTCGGTGAGACCGGCGAGCGGGTGGGCGATCCACTTGGGCTGGTAGCGCGGGGCAGCGTCTGGTACCTGATTGCCCGCATTGATGCCGACCCACGAACTTATCGCGTTTCCCGTATTCGCGATGTCGCGATCCTCGAGGAGACCAGCACGCGCCCCTCCGGATTTGAGTTGGCGGCGTGGTGGGAGCAGTCGGCGACCGACTTTCGGGAAAAGCTACCGCGTTATTACGCAACGTTTCTCGCGGACCCCTCGCTGATGCCGTGGATTCGGTATCGGGGCTGGCGGCTCGAGGAAGAGAAGCCGGATGGAGACCGCATACGGATCCGGCTGCGATTCGATGCCGAGGAAGAGGCGCTGCAGTTTGTGTTGAGCTTTGGCGGGCGGGTGGATATTGTCGAACCGGCGGAACTCTGTCCCAAAGTGCTGGCAGGCGCGAGGGCAATCGTCGAGCGGTTCGAGCGAGCTTAATACTTCTGGTTCGTCATAAGAAATCGCGGGTGGATTCGGGCTCGGGCGCGAGCACTCGACAGGTACGGAACCCGTGATTTCTCCATGGTCACTTTGGCTGGTCGTTCAGGCGCTCGACTACGCGGGTGGAATCAGCTTTCCCGCCCGAAAGTAGCTGAGGATCAATTCACGGTGCTGATGCACAGGGGGATGAACTCGAAGCGGGCTCGGCGAGTTGGTCGTATCCGGGCGACGGAAAATGGCAGCGCGAGCAGACCACGGCCGAACGTCTGCGCGGTCGCAGGACGCCGTAGATTGCGAGAACGAGCACAGCCGCCGGCGTGAACGGGTCTCATTAGATCATTACCGGTCTATTGTGAAGAATGACGACGGACAGGACACTAGAGCTTCACCATGTGCGCGCTCTCGGCCCAGAGCTTCTCGGCCAGTTCGTCGTCGTGCGCGAGCTTCGACGGCTCCTTCGGCTCGAGCTGGTTGAAGTAGAGGCCGGTCTTGCCTTCGACCTCGGCGCTCGAAGCGAGCTGCACGATCGACTTCGCGGCCTTCTCGGGCGTGATCATGATCAGCCTTTTCGCCAGCCAGATCATTGGCTGTATCCATCTCGGCGCGCAGTCCCAGATTCCTGTTGCGACGGCGCCGGGATGCACAGCGTTCACCGTCACCCCCTTGCCCTCGAGCCGCTTCGCGAGCGCGCGGGTAAACAGTACGTTGCCGAGCTTGCTGCGTCCGTACGCCTTCGCCATGTCCCAGCCGCCGCGCTCGAAACCGAGGTCTGCGAGGTCCATCGTGGCGTCGTAGTGCGTGCTGGACGCCACGTTCACGACGCGCGCGGGTGCGCTCTTCACGAGGAGATCGAGCAGCAGGTTCGTGAGCAGAAAGGGCCCGAGGTGATTAACGGCGAAGGTGCGCTCGATGCCGTCTTCCGTGACCTCGCGCCGCCGCGTCGCCAGCCCCGCGTTGTTCACCAGCACGTCGATCCGGTCGTACTTCGCGAGCACGTCAGCAGCGAGCTTGTGAATCTGCGCCTGCGAGCCAAAGTCGCAGAGCCACGAATCCGGGGCAACGGCCACGCCTGCGCGGCGTTTTACGTCGTCGACCGCCGCGTTCAGTTTCCTTTGATTGCGCCCGAGGAGCACCAGCCGGTTCCCCTGCCGCGCGAGCGCGACGGCCGCTTCGAGCCCAATGCCGCTCGTCGTGCCGGTGATCAAGATTGTCGACATGTTTGCGACCCCTAGCATGATGACATGCTCAAATATATGCCGAACGCCGCGCATCACTGGCGGCTGGCCTGTATACTCGCCAACAATGGCGTACTGACATCACGTATGACGAGAACTCGGCGTGGCCCGAAGGCGTTCGAGGCAGGATTGGGGTGTCAGTTTTCCGGCGGCACTCGCTCAACAGTATCAATAACGATCGCCGGCAAGAACAGGGCAACCGCAGCCTCAAACGAGTCAGTAGAAACTGGCTCTGCCCGATGGCGGGAAGACAGGATAGGAACAGCAGGAAACGACTGGTACGTCCCAACATTGAGCGTATTCCCTCTCCACAATCCGAACGATTGAAGTCTAGCTTTTCATCCGTCGCCGTCCCGATCCGGCGCACCTGGCCCGAATCAGCGATCCGAGGCTGAAGGTTAGGGGTGCGGGGGCTTGAAATAGCTCCGCCGCTCTGGTCCGCATGCCAGGTTGCACTCCGCACCCCTGCGGCCGATGTCTACTGAACCGCGATCTGCACCGCAGTTCCATTAATCCAGGCGGCGCTGACCTGCATGGTGGCCAATCCCTTCGCCGCATCTGGCGGCACCCGAAAGTTCACTTGATATCCGTCCACGGCGCCGGGGTAACCCACAGCGCCGAGTACCTCGGCAGCCTCTCCATTGACTATCACGTCAATGGGTGAGTTGACGTTGGCCGGAGGACTGGACGGAAAGGGCTGTGCAGGATCGACTGCGGGCACTGTCGGGCCAAGCCCACTTACAAATACAGATAAGATCTCGCCCGCCGCAGCCGGGTTAGACGAAGTAACAAGGGAGAAGTCACTGGAATGGGTCACGGCGGGGCCGGCACCCGTCGTGAGAATTTGCGGCGCGGACATCGGGATTAAATGGACTACATACCGTTGTTTTCCGCCTCCATTGAGGCGGCGGTTTGCGGGGTCTTCTGTTATGGAGGCTGGCCGTTGGTTAACCACTCCCGGCGGGTTTGCCGCTATCTCCATCTGGCCCCGAGCGCCGAGAAAGGCTCCCGTACCGCCCGTTATCGCGAAGTCACTTCCTCCCGTTGCAATTAATGGAGATCCTGGCGGCGCCGGGCCACCGGCCAATCCGGTAGCAACAATGGTCCCGATCGGTGTGCCGTCGCCCTTCAAGATTTCGAAAGTGAACACAGCCACTGCAACCCGCACGGTGTCAGTGATTGCCCCGCCGGGGGTCGGGGCCGTGCTGGAAGAAAAGTTCTGCGCGGAGCGGATGTGAGTCCCCGTCACGGGCTCCCCATTGACGGCCACAATGTCGGCGACGCCGAAGCCCCTATTGAAGTTTGTCGCGCCGTGTCCGATGACGGCGGTAGCTTTAGGATCCGTCGCGAACTTGGAAACATCGGAGGTGTCCTCCAGATATATGACATTGTTTGCTACGTCGATTTGTAGAATCGAAGGCGCGGCGACTTGGGCCAGGGCCAGTTGAGAGCAAGCGGCGGCGCAGAGGAATGTGCCAAGAGCGGTTTTCCAAAGCCGCGGTAGCATGTTCTGCCCTCTGAGCTGGACGTAATGGTTCATTGTGTTTTTCATTTGCGCTCCTTAAGTGCAAGTTCCTTTCGGGTTGATCGATCAGGTGGCCGGTTCGAATCCGGCTCACCTGTCACGAATAAGGAATGGCGGCGCTGAAGGTTACAGCGCCTGCGCGAAAGCGACAAAATCCTCCGTGGCTAAAGGCGTACAATAGGCCCTACGCCTCGGGTCTAAATGCCAAACTGCCCTCAGTGCGGTGAGCCACTGGGTTCCGGCGATCCCGCCGGGTTGTGCCCGAAGTGTCTGATCCTGGGCGCATTCGAGAGTTCGGTTGGAGCGGACGAATCCGGAACGCGCACCATCGATACAGCGGCAGGGTTTGTTGGTGATGACGACTTCGGCCGGTATCGTGTCCTTCGACCTCTAGGCGAAGGAGGCATGGGCACCGTTTATCTGGCTGAGCAGAGCGAACCCATTCGCAGGCACGTGGCTCTTAAGGTCGTGAAGGTCGGCATGGATACCGCCCAGGTGCTGGCTCGGTTCTACAACGAGCGCCAAGCGCTCGCGATGATGGATCACCCGAATATCGCTCAAATCTTCGATGCCGGCGCGACCGCAAAGGGGCGCCCCTACTTCGTAATGGAGTACATCGAGGGCGCACCGATTACCCAGTATTGCGATCGCGAGCGGTTGACCACGAGGCAGCGGCTCGCGCTGTTCCTCGCGGTCTGCCGCGCGGTGCAACATGCCCATCAGAAGGGTGTGATCCACCGTGATTTGAAGCCGTCCAACGTGCTTGTGAGGGAGCAGGACGGCGCGCCCGTTCCTAAGGTGATCGATTTCGGCATAGCCAAAGCCACCGACAAATGGGCCGTAGAGAATACGTTGCTCACGCAGTTCGGCCAGATCGTCGGAACACCAGAGTACGCCAGCCCTGAGCAGGCCGATACGATGACGGGAGACATCGATGAAGCATCCGACGTTTACTCGCTTGGCGTGATCTTGTACGAATTGCTCATCGGAGCCGTGCCGTTCGACACGGCCATGCTGCGCAACGCTGGTTTGGCGGAAATGCTCCGAATTATTCGCGAGGATGAAGCGCCGTCGCTTCCGCGAAAGCTTACATCAATGGGTGCGGCCGTGTGCGAGATCGCCACACGCCGCCGGACCGACCCCGCTTCGCTGCGGCGCCAGGTGGACGGCGACGTGAACTCGATCACCATGAAGGCCCTGGAGAAGACGCGGAAGCGGCGCTATGCCTCGGTGGCAGACCTCGCAGCCGATATCCGGAGACACATGGAAGACCGGACCGTGCTAGCCTCGCCGCCGAGCCGGTTATACCGGGCGCGCAAGTTTCTCCGCAGGCATATGCTGGCCGTTTCGCGGTCCTCGCAGGCCGGCGGCCAGCCGACCGAGACACGGGAAGAACGGCCTGGCCTGATGCGGAAGCTTTTCGGATCGACTGGCGCCGGACCCTACCGGGCCTGGAAAATTCTGCATATCGGGATGTGTTTGCGATGCGCCTTGCTCGTGTATCTGGCCTGGCGATTCAAGAACGTGACAAGCGGAAGGTGGAGCGTGGCGTTGTTCTTCTCGACGCTGCTCTGCAGCTCGGTTCAATCCTTCATGGCCGCCGTGTTACTCTTCGCCGGGAGCGTGGGCACGGAATTCCTTGTTATGGAGGTACGAAATTTTGCGCCCTGGCTTCGCACGTTCGGGCTTGCGAACAGCGCGCTGGCGATCATTATGACGGTATGGGTCGCCGAAGGGCACACGATTCTCGCCGCGTTGACCGGAATCGTCGGGATTGCAACAGGAGTAAGGGCGCTGAACGTCAAGCCCGTGATGGACCGCATGGCGATCTACGATTCGAATCGCTGATAGCCGGTGGCCTCGGGTCATCGCGGGATTGTGGCTGGATCCTATCGGCGCGCTGGTACGCAAAGTGTATGCTTTATCCGGAGATAAGGCTAAGGTGAAAGCTGAATATGAGACTTTCCTCACGCTTTGGAAAGACGCTGATCCTGGCAACCCGATCCTAAAAAGTGCCAAAACAGAGTACGCACGGCTGTAGGCCGCAAGACAGCGTTGATTACTGCGTAACCTATAGCGCCCGATTCCTTATACCTGTTGTGGAGCGCCGTAAGGAGTTGAGATCATGACGGACGAGCCGGAGAACACCGCAGCCCGAAACACTATCCATACGCTGGCGGGAGCATCTGATTTCCCGACCACCCGGTGGACGCTGGTGGTGGCCGCCGCCGACCCCCAACGGAAAGAGGCTCGCTCGGCTTTAGCTTCTCTCTGCGAGAACTACTGGTATCCGTTATACGCATATGTTCGCCGTCGCGGCTATCTTCCCGACAAGGCGCAGGACCTCACGCAGGAGTTTTTCATACGCGTGCTGGAAGGCCGATACCTTGATCGTGCGGATCCGGAGAAGGGGCGGTTCCGGGCTTTTATTCTGACGTCGTTGAAGTTCTTTCTGGCCGACGAAGGCGATCGCGAGCGTGCGCAGAAACGCGGCGGCGGGGCAATCCTGCCGCTTGAATTCCCGATGGGCGAAGAGCGCTACCAGCGCGAGCCCGCGCACGATGAAACGCCCGAGCGAATCTTCGAACGGCGCTGGGCGCTCTCGGTGCTAGATCGCGTCGTCGAGAGATTACGGAACGAATTCGTGCAGCACGGGCGCCCGGAGCATTTCGAAAGGTTGAAAGGTTTTCTTCTCGGCCAGTCAGACGCCCACTATGCGGCGCTGGCTCGCGAAATGCACACGTCCGAGGGAGCGCTCAAGGTGGCTATTCACAGGCTTCGCAAAAGGTACCGCGAACTCTTTCGCCAGGAGATCGCGGATACTGTGGTCGATCCGGCAGAAGTGGAGTCCGAGATCCGATACCTGGCAGCCGTGATCACAAGGAAGTAGTTGCCCGCGACAGGCATGGACCAGGCCGAGTTTATGCGCGGTCCTCGTTACTGCATACAAGACGTAATCCACTTGGAACGCATAACGCCTGTCTCGCTGTCTGACGCAGGTCCGGGTATGGCCGGCGGTCCGATCAGCAACGGCGACTATACGGCAGTGGAAACCAGCAAAAGTCTCGCGACCGGATCGGCGTGCCCATTGTTAGACTGGAATACTGCATGACAGGCATCCGATGAAAATAGCCGAGGCATTAGCGCGACGTGCGGATCTCCAGAAGCGTCTGGAGCAATTGAAGCAGCGTCTGGTCAAGAACGCGCGCATTCAGGAAGGCGACAGACCGGAGGAGGATCCCGCTGAGCTACAAGCTGAGCTGGAGAACCTGGCGCGCGAGCTCACTGTGCTGATTCAGCGGATCAATAGAACAAATGCGGCGTCACGGTTCGGCGACGGAACGCTTGCGGACTCCCTTGCGGAACGGGACGTTTTGAAAATACGTTACAACGCATACCGAGAACTAGCGAACGCTGCCTCGACGTCGCAAAGCCGCACCACTCGTTCTGAGGTCAAATTCGTCAGTACAGTTAGTGTCGCGGCTACACAGCGGAAAGCTGATGACCTTGCCAGGGAATATCGAGAACTGGACACACGCATACAGGAAGCCGATTGGTTGACAACTTTGTTGGAGTAGGACGAGCAGGTAGTCGAACGCAAACGAGAGGCGAGCACGACCCTCCGGCGGGGAAATGCCGATCTGGATAGTGCGAGGGCAGCATTAGTCGGTTCGATTCCGACCCGCACATCGTATGCCCCGTACCGGGCACAGGCGCACGGCGTAGCGTAACCGTGTACTACCGCGTGCTGATCTCGTTAGCGTAGGCGAGGGTGGGAAAGGGGCACTCGTCCAGGCATTCCTTGAGATGCTTCCTGAAACTGCACGTGGCGGTATAACGCCAGTCTCGCCATCTGACGCAGCTCCGCGGCCTTGTGAGTTCGATCAATTGAACGTTAGTGCCTTGCAGGAACGGTGACGAGAAACGTCAGGTCGTCGCAAGCCCGTTCGGCGTGGCGGATATCCAGGAGAGCACGTGGGTCCGGAGTCGAGGGTGTTGCACCGCTCCGCGCGCGGCTGAAGATTCGAAAGGCTTCGTCGCTGACGTTGTAGTCCTTTTCAGGTTCCGCGTTTGCCAGAATCCAACTCTTGATCAGGTTCGTAAATGCGACCATTTCGCTGCTGCCAGGTTCTTTCCTGTTGAAGAATCCAGCGTCGTACAGACGGCGCGATGTGCAGACGTGGACGTCGAATTCGCGCGCGGTTTTGGTCGCATTCGACGCGAGTTGCTGCATGTACTCCGGTGGCGGTGGGGTGATGAACCCCCCGGTTCGAATCGGATCGTCCGCAGGGGGACTGTTGACCGGAGCTGGGCTTTGTTCCCGGCGCTGTTGTTGCTCTGCCTTTTGTTGGTCGGCTGCGCGCTGCTGTGCGGCTCTCTGCATGGCCTTCGTGAATTCATCGATTGGGCCGGTTGTATCGGCCACGGACTTTTCCGCGCCTTTCTCGCTGCCGCGCACAGCCACACGCGACGCGCGGTCATTTGGGCCGAACGCGACGTGAACCGCCATTGTTCTATTCACTGCCCACTTGAATGCGGCGGGCATGAGAAAGGCTCCGGGGTCTGAGCAAGGGACTGCCGGATCACTCCGCGTTGGATATCGAAATCCGTCGTGCTCCAGGCACACCTTCGTATTCGACTGGGTAATAGAAGGCGCTCCCGTAATTCTGACCTGGCCAGTGACAGTGCCCGGCACGTAGGAAACCAGGCGGGAGGCGTCCACCGTGCCTGCTCCCCAGGCACCCGTGGAGTCTTTGAATCCGAGAACGACGTGGATCTCCGGATCCGGCCATAGCCAACTGTGCACCCAATTGCCGGAGAGAACTTGCTCACATTGGCCTGGAGAGACGTTGGTCCAACTGCGGACGTGCCACTCTTTCTCCTTATTCAGAGCCGTCGCGACATCGACAGTGATTTGTCCGTCATTGCAGATAAACAGAGAATAGAAGTTAAAGTCCTGCGCGAGGGCGGTCGAAGATGCCACTACGGGCAGAATCGCCAGGAAGAATACGGCAGGCCTTCCCATCCTTAACCCCTTTCGTTATCCGAGGCTCCAAAAAGTATATCCCAAAACCGAGTTTATCCGGGTCGACCGAAAGTCATAAGGACTGGCTGCGCGATTTCAAGTTGCCGTCTAACGCCCGCCTTGAAATCGGACGCGGTTCCGGGTACTTGGCCGGCGGTTCAAGATCAGCACGCGACTATACGAACAAGTAGATTGTTTATAAATCGCCGACTATTCGAGTAGTCCGACGGCAAGCGAGTGTACACTTGGAGGACGGTGGAGCCCTCCTCTTTGGCGTGGTGATCTTTGAAATGATGCAGGCAGCGTGGCGGCCGCCGGCGCGGACGGGAGGGAGGCCTGATGAGTACGAGTTTGTGGTGCATCCCAGGCTGGCGGGTCATGGGCCCACGTTGTTCGCGGGGCTATTGAAGCGTGTTGAGCAAGTAGCCCGACGGTTCTGTCATTGCAAACCATGAGTGAATCATTATTGCGTGAGATCTACGTCAGCACGGATATAGAAACCGACGGGCCGCTCGCGGGAAAACATTCCATGCTGAGCATTGGATCGGCAGCCTTTCTGGCCGACAAAGAGCTGCTGGGGACGTTCTCCGCCAACTTGGAAACGCTGCCCGCATCGGCCCCGGATCCCAAGACCGCAGCATGGTGGGCCACACAGCCGGAGGCATGGTCGGCCTGCCGACAAAATCTCGAAGCGCCTACTGTTGCCATGAGGCGCTACGTTGGCTGGCTCAAGGCGTTTGGCGGACGGCCCGTGTTTGTCGGCTACCCGGCCGCTTTCGATTTTTCTTTCGTCTATTGGTATCTCACCGAGTTCGCGGGCGAGAACCCATTCGGGTATTCGGCAATTGATATCAAAACCTACGCAATGGCGTTGCTGCGCAAACCATATCGAGCGTGCGGCAAGCAGTCGATGCCCCCGGAGTGGTTCGATCCCGTGCCGCACACGCATGTGGCGCTCGACGATGCCATCGAGCAAGGACGACTGTTCTGCAATATGCTTAAGGCCAACTTCGGCGCTTAACCAGCGGCTCACGGCTGCTGAATCTCGGGCCAAACTGCAGCCGTCGGTAGGGAGTATAAGCGTGGACAAAAGAAAACCCGCCCGAAGACGGGTCTATTGCCAGCTGTCTGGCAGTTCAGTTGTTAACGACGGACCTAAGCACCACAGCCCAGACACGTGAAACGATCCGGCATCCAACCAGCATCTGGATGTCTCTTGCATATAATGAGAGCCGGAGTCGCAATGGATGGCCAGGCACAGTCGATTTCCGTGGGCACGGAAGGCCAGCCGCGATCTAGGTAACCGGCATGGACCAGTTGGCCAACAAGACAGCGTACGGATCCGCAAAATGGAGGAGTGAGCGATCGGGGGCCAGAATGCTCATGGCCGGCTTGGGGCTGCTTGTCCTGGCGTTTCTCCTCTGGAGCGCGCGCGATTTCATCTCCACGCTGGCCACGAAACGCGTCGTGGCATTCACGAGGTTCTCCACCCTGCACGAGGGCACTGAGCTTCAACTCCAGAGCGCTTTCGCCGCGGCGAAGATGAGCTCCCCCGTGGAGGCGAGTTTCGAGCCCGATAGGAACCCCGCCCTTCATGGCCGCGTGATCTACTACCTTTCAGTCACGGCCGACACGCCCGCGAAAGCCCGGGCGGAGCTTGTGCCCTTGACCGATGCCCTTAAGGCGAATTTCCCATCCGCCGAAAACAACCTGGTGGTGACTCCGGACACTTCCACGGTCCCTGCTCCCAATCGCCTGAGCCAGGGCATCTTCATGGGAGTCCAAGCCGGGGTGCTTTTGATGATCCTGGCAGGCCAGCTCCTGATCGTGATCGGAGGCTATCAGGCGGACATGGGCCGCGCTGCTCTTTTCGCCGCGTTGGCCATGCCGTTCATCATTCTGATCAGGAGCGTGTTCTTCCCCGACGACAGCGATGACGTACTCGCGGACTTTCAATACGCGGTTTCGCAAGGCGAGTGGAAATTCGTCCTTCTACTTCTCGCACTGACGCCGGTATCCGTGATCCTGGCTCTGTGGCTCACACGGAAGTCGCGTCCGACTGTAGGGGAGCGCCGCCGCGCTTAGGGCTGCACCACGCTCTGCAAATACGCCGGATAGCTGTTTAGCTCGTCGAGCCCACCACGCCGAAGGAGAAGATGTCGCTGTGGCGGTCTTGCAGCCCGTGGCAGGAATCGGGCAGGCTGAATGCTCTCAAAGACTTCTGCCGCGGGCTGCCAGGATCGGTCAAAATTGACGTGCAATTGGAGGTTAACAGCCTCCGCGCAGAATTCTAACCTGTCGCACTCCTAATATGACAGCGGATGTCGGGTGTGCATGTCAGAGTAGGGAAAGACATGAAACTCGATGGTAAGGTCGCGATGGTTACAGGTTCCGGTGGACGCGGCACAGGGCGTGCTACCGCAGTTCGTTTCGCTCGTGAAGGGGCCGCAGTGGTGGTTAGCGATGTCAACGACGCGGGCGGACGCGAGACCGTCGAACTGATTGAGCGCGAGGGTGGCCGGGCGGCATTTGTCCGGGCCGATATTCGGAACGAGGCGGACATCCGCGCGATGTTCGAGTTTGCGGAAGCCACCTTCGGCGGCCTGGACGTGCTTGTCAACAATGCTTCGAGTCCCGATGGACACGGGCAGCTCACCGGTTGGGACGAGATGATGGCAGTCGAGATTCTCGGGCCGATGCGCGCGACGCTGGCAGCAGTCGAAGCGATGCGGCGTCGCGGGGGCGGGGCTATCGTCAATGTCGGATCGACATCGGCGCTCGGTCATGGGCGGAAGCATGCGCCATGGCCCGCATACGACGTGGGCAAAATGGCCCAAATGCGGCTCGCGACAACACTGGGGTGTCTCCGCGAGAGCGATGATATTCGCGTCAATTGCCTGGTGCCGGCATGGATCGCGTCGCCGGGGCCGAAGGAATATTGGGAGAGCCTCACGCCGGAGCAGCGGCGGGAGCGCGGTGTGCCGGATACGCTGCTTTCCCTCGATGAGGTGGCCGGCGCAATTCTGCGGCTCGCCACCGATGAGGCGCTTTACGGCCGCATCATGGTGTGGTGGAACGGCGAACCGCCGCGGCTGATCGCGCAAGGCGATCGCGGGTTTCAAGCGCTCGAAGATCTCAGCTAGCCAGGAGCGACCGTTGACCGCCGATAGCTTTTCGACAGTTACTGGTTTTGTACGGCTATGTACAGCGTCTGCGTGCCTGACTGTCCGTTCAGCGTGAAGGTCAGCGGAATGGCATCGCTCGTGGGGACGTCGGGCACGGTCACATTGAACTGATAGAGTCCCACGGCGAACGGTGCCAAACCCGTATAGCCGAGTGTCGCCGGGGTATCGCCGAACGAGAGCACCAAGGGCAAGGTCAGGGCGTTGTCATCTTGTACGATTTGGCCGGCGGGTGTGTTGGGCGTAACGGGTCCAAAGCCGATCCCGTACAATACGACAGTCTCACCCGGCTTGGCGGGTCGAGAAGGCACGCCGGGGATCGCGCCGGCCGGAGCTACAAAAGTTACATTGTCCAGGAATCGCGCCACTACATACTGCGTTGATCCGACCTTAAAGTTCGCGGGCGCTAAGAGGCCGGGCTGGGCGGAATTCACAGCGACAGAGTAAGGCGCGCTGGAGCCACCGGGGGTGGTCACGACGAGTTGCACAACCCCGATGCCGATGTTCGAGGGCACTTGAGCGTCGATCTGGCCGGAACTGATGAATTCGATAAACGCAGGTTGGCCGTCGATGGTGACGGTGGTGCGGTCGAGAGATGTGGGCGCGGTGTTGCCGGTGAAGTCAGCGGTGGCCCAGGGACGGGAGTCGACAGCGAGATTCGTGCCGAAGATTTCGATCCAGGTGCCGGGCGCAATGGTTGTCGAACCACCGTAGCCACCGGCTGTCGCGACGCCGCCCGGATTAATAACCGGAGGGCCGATGGTGGGCGGCGGCGCGGAGGCGGTGAGGAGTCGAACCACGTTGTTTTGATCGTCGGCGACATATACATTTCCTGCCGTGTCGACGGCGACGCCGGTGGGGAAACGGAGCTGCGCGCTAGTGGCGGGACCGCCGTCGCCGAGATAGCCAAACGATCCATCGCCCGCGATAGTCGAGATGACCCCGTTCGAGCCCACTTTGCGAATGCGGGCATTGAAGTCGTCCACGATGTAAATTGCGCCGGCCGAATCCACAGCAACGCCGAGCGGGTGATTGAGTTTGGCTGAGGTTGCGAGGCCGCCGTCACCTGAGAATCCCGCGGTTCCGGTACCCGCCACCGTGACGATGGTGCCGTCAGTGCGCACCATGCGAATGCGGTTGTTGCTGGTATCGGCGATGTAGAGGTTGGCCGCGGAATCGAGCGCGAGACCGATGGGTCCGTTGATTTCGGCGTTCGTTGCCAGCCCGGAATCGCCGCCGTAGCCGGGAATTCCATTACCGGCGATGGTCGAGATGTTTCCGCCAGAGACCTTGCGGATGCGGCTGTTGCCGGTGTCGGAGATGTAGACGTTGCCGGACGAATCCACGATCACGGCTGATGGCGCAAAGAGCTGGTTGCCGGTTGCGGCACCCTCGCCACTATATCCGGGGCCGGCGCTGTTGGAACCGGCGATGGTCGAAATGGTGCCGCCGGATGTCACTTTGCGCACGACGGCGTTCGCGGTGTCTGCGATGTACAGATTTCCGGAGCTGTCGACTGCGATGCCAAGTGGAGCGTTCAATTCGGCGCCCGTCGCGCCGCTGCCGTCACCGGTGTAACCGGCCGTGCCATTGCCCGCAACTGTTGTAATAGTGCCGCTCGAGGAAACCTGGCGAATGCGATGATTGGCCTGATCCGCGATGTAGATTGTATTGCCGGAGCCAAGCGCAACAGAGTAGGGACCCGCGAGCTCGGCGCCTGTAGCTGCGCCGCTGTCACCGGAAAAGCCGCTGGTGCCGTTTCCGGCGATGGTTTTGATGGTATAGGTTACCGGCTGCGCGGAGCAGAGCATGGCTGCCAGGCCGATTATGAAGACAAAGCGCCCACTGAAGGGAAGAAGCATTCACACCTCTGGTAATCCGTTATTAGGAACGATTGAGACGTGCGGCCTTCAGTGCCGGTTACTTCGAAGAATATAAAGGAGGTATCAGCGTAGCCGCGGGTCGGGTGTTGTATTTGCTCCGGTAAGCGCGGTGTGCGGCGTCGCTGGGGAAGTGTTCAACCGACGGATAGGGATAGCGGCTCATAGCGTGAAACGGAATGGGCTCTACGCTTTGTGAGAAGGCCGTGTTGGCATCGCGATCCTTGGCCCAACCGTCGACTTTGAGAAGATAGTCGCGTTTCCAACCGTTTGGCAGCGGCGGCAGAGACGCGGCGGCGAAGTGCATTTGCATCTCGTCGCCGGAACCCAGGATGACAAGGCGATCGTCGACCGCCGTGATGAGCTCGTAGACGTCGCCATAGCGCGTGTAGAGACCGGGCGTCTGATTCCAGGAGGTCGCGGGGGAAACGATATTGTAAAGAAATGTCTCGGGCGTACGGCGGTCGGGATCAATCACCGGCTTCGAAAACCCCCGGAAATGCAGAGTGGCGGATTCCATGGGAAGCATCGTCATGGTGGCGCGCGGAGCGGAGGCGTCGTCGCCGAGGAAGATTTCGTCCCAGAATACGCAGAGGTTAGTGACGATGCGAATCTCGCGGGATGCAGTGAGGAATTTGCCGGTGAGATCGACGGCGATGGTTTTAGGTTTGCCATCGGGCATGCCCATGTCTTCGATGACGGTCTTCCATTGGCCTGTCGCGTCCCGAACCTGCAGGTAGGGTGGAATCAGGCCGCCTTTGCCTTCCTGTGAAGCGGCGAGAAAAGTGCTGCCGTCGGCCCAGTCGACCCAGCCATTGAGCACCAGAACGGCTTTGTTGGATCGTGCGGCGTCGGGACCGAAGTCGAGGTCGAGATTGTGAGGTTCGGCGACGCCGGCATGGTCGTGACGGAAAGTGTCGACGTATTTCTTGTCGCGGGCCAGCAGTTGCGGTAGAACATTTTGGGCAGGCGAAACCGCCGGCCCCACCTGGCTCGACGTCGCTCGCTTTGGGTAGATTCGATGAGTTACGCCGTAGAGATGAAACTCCGGGAACGGCGGCCCCTTCCAACGTTCGCTCGTGAAGACGTCGGTGCCGGTGGGATGATCGACGGCTGTGAGTTCGACCTGGTCGAGATAGGAGACTTCGCTCAGCTCCTCGGTGATGTTTACATTGAAGCGGCCGTTGACGGCGGTGAGCTGATCGCCTGGGATCTGGATGTATTCGTCGTGGTCGACCGGAAAGTACTCACCATCGCCGGAGCTGGCGCCCAGCGGCGCGACTCCGAGAACGTCGGAGATGAACTGGAACTGCTTTCCGTTCCATGTCCAGATCATGGGACAGGAGCCCGAGAGGCGCTGCGCTTCCTTGTAGTTATAGGAGCGGTCGGCGGCCTGGTTGGTTTCGTTCTGGATCAGGCCGTTGCCCCATGTGGTGCGAACTGTGTCGGCCACGGTGTGAGTTCCAAGGTCGAAAATCAGCGGGACACCCAGGTACATCTTCTTCTCGTAGAGCGTGCCGGACTTCACCTCGACTTCAGCATCGTAACCGAGCTTCAGGTTCTTCACACCAGCGAGCTGGACGCGTATCCAGTGGCCTTTGGCAGGCGGCTTATCGGACGAGACAGAGCCATCGCTGACGGGCTGCGCAACGTGGTCGAGTTTTCCGTTGCGATTTAAAAGTGTGCCGGCGGAACTGACCAGGTCGAGCCAGCCGTCGCGGTTGACGTCCAGGGTTTCGAGCGCTTTCGCGCCGGCGGGCAGTTCAGGGACATTCACCGCTTCGTATTTGCCGCCGAGGTTGTCGCGATAGAGAACGCCGGGGTGATCGGCGTAGCTGACCATGAGGTCGAAGGCTTTGCTGTCAGCCATCAGGCGGTACGATGCGGCGTCAATAGCGTGGCCTGCAACGAAGGGGAAGTCGGCGGTATGGTCGGCGAATCCCGCGGGGCCCTGATTGCGAAGAAGCACGTTCTTGCCGCCAAGCAGGAGAAGATCGAGGTCGTAGTCGTGATCGAAATCCAGCCAGATCGCTTTGTCGAACCGTCCCTGCGGAAGCGTGATGGGAGCCTTTTCGTAACGGCCCGCGGCATTGTGCATCAGAAGGGGCGCTTGTTCAGTGAGGACGCAGAGGTCGGGGAGCCCGTCGTTGTCGAAATCGCCCTGTGCGACGGAGACGACGTCGTGGAGGTCTTCGAGACCAGCCGCGCCCTTAATGCCGGAGGCGGTCCAGGTGAGAAGGACGGGCTTGCCGTTGCCTTGCAGGTCGACCCAGATCCCCTGGACGCCCGGATGCCACGGCTCGGTTGCAGTGGGTTCCTTGGGGTCATAGATTTCAGCGAAGTCGGACCATTCCATGTCTTCGGGTATGACGGCGCCTTCCTGCTCCTTCTTAAGGCGTTGGAAGGTGGCGAGCTCACCGGAGGCATCCTGGGCGCGGCCCGCCTGGCGATAAAGGTTAAAGAGCTGGAAGTGCGGTGCGGCGAGGCTGGGATTGAGGTGCTCGGCCGTTTCCAATTCCTTAATGGCGTCGGCTTCCTTGCCGGTCTGTTTGTAGAGTACGCCGAGGTTGTAGTGGGCGACGGGCTCATTCGGCACGAGTTCGATCATCTTCTGGAATTGCGGAATGGCCTTGTCAAATTCGCCTTGCTTGCGAAAGGTTATGCCGAGGTTGAAGTAAGTGTGGGGGAGCTTGGGATCCTGCTTCTGCACTTTCTCCAGCTCAGTGAGAGCTTCCTGCGTTTTGCCTGCGCGCAGCAGGGCGAGGCCAAAGTTCAAGCGTTCTCGTGCGGAGTTAGGCGCGAGCGCCAGGGCTTTGCGAAACTCGTCGACCGCCTGCTGTTGTGTGGTCGGATTCTCGTAATATGCCTTGCCCAAATTGCGGTGTTTCCAGAGCGTTTCCTGAATCGTGCTGCTCGATTCCGCGGCATATAGTGCGACGGTGAGTAAAAGCCACAAGCGCTTCATGCGACTGCGATGATTTTAGCAACGAAGCGGCAGGCTCGGGACGTCTCTCGTCTGATTATGCTTCGGGATATTTATCAGGCAGCACGGACGTTGCTTCGAAGTCCGGGATTCGCTTGCGCCGCGGTACTAATGTTGGGCGCCGGAATTGGGGCGAATACTGCGATCTTCAGCGTGGTGGATGCGGTTCTGCTGCGTCCGCTGCCATATCGCGAGCCGGGCCGGATGGTGGTGGTTTGGGAGAAGCGGGTGAAAGAAGGCACAACGGATAATTCCATCTCGCCCGCGGATTACTTGGACTGGCGGGCGCAGAATCACGTCTTCAGCGCGCTTGACGCGAATGACGAAGCAGCGCTCAATCTGACGGGCACACCGACGCCGCGCCGCGTGACCGGCTTATTCGCAACGGCTGACATGATGGCGGTTTACGGGATTCACCCCTTTCTTGGTCGTGGGTTTGTCGCGGCGGATCAGCAGGGTGAAAGCCGTGTGGCGTTGGTGAGTCACGCGTTGTGGCAGCAGACGCTCGCGAGCGACCCGGCCGCTGTGGGGCGCGAGATCTCACTCAACGACCGGCAGTACAAGATCGCCGGCGTGCTGCCCGCGGGCTTTCGGATCTATATCGGGCGAGAGGTGGACGTAGTTTTGCCGCTGCGGCTGGGGGCGGAGGAGCGGCAGGATCGCGGCGGTCATCGGCTGCTGGTGGTGGGGCGGCTGCGTCCGGATGTGAGCCTGGAGCAGGCACGTGGTGAGATGGCGGCGATTAGCGGGCGGCTGGAGCGGCAGTATCCGGTGGATAACTTCGGGCATTCGGCGAATCTCGTTCCGCTCAGCCTGGAACTCACGAAGGGTGTGCGGGCGAGTCTCTACATTCTGCTCGCGGCAGTGTTTTTTGTGCTGCTGATTGCTTGCGCGAATATTGCGAATCTGCTGCTGGCCCGAACGTGTCTTCGGGAGCGGGAGATCGCGATCCGGCGCGCGCTGGGGGCGAGCGCGGGGCAAGTGCTGCGGCTGCTGCTGGCGGAGAGTGTGTGCTTGTCGGGGGCGGGTGCCGTGGTTGGGGCTTGCGTCGCTTATTGGGCGCTGAAGCTGATCCAGTTTGCTCCTCAGACGGTGGGCGGGACGGTGATTCCAGGGCTGGATCACCTGGTGCTCGACTGGCGGATGCTCCTGTTCACGATTGGCGTTTCGAGTGTGACGGCATTGATATTTGGGGTTGTGCCATTGTTTCACGCGTTGCGGCCGGTGTCGCGCGCGCATACTGCGAGTGCGTCAACACGGGTGTTCCAGCGCTCTCTCGTGGTGAGCGAGATCGCGATTGCGTGCGTTTTGCTGATTGGCGCCGTATTGACTATTTCGAGTTTCGCTCGCGTGTTGGCGGTGAAGCCGGGGTTTGACGCAAGCCATCGATTGAGCCTGGAGATGCAGCCTTCTCCGGTTCGATACAGCGATCTGCGATCGCAGAATGTCCTGTACGCGGAGATCTTGAATCGGGTTTCGGCACTGCCTGCGGTGCAGTCGGCAGCATTGACCACACTGGTTCCCGGCCACACCTATGGACCACGGTGGGGACTGCTGATCGAAGGGCGTCCGCGGCCTCGAACCATGGAGGAATGGCCGAAGATCTCATGGCGGATTGTGACGCCGGGTTTCTTCGAGACGATGGCGATTCCGATTGTGCGAGGGAGGGGGTTCACGGCGGGCGATTCGATTGAGGGGCTCAAGGTGGTGTTGATCAGCCGTACCGCGGCGCGGCAGTTTTGGGGCGATGAGGACCCGGTGGGCAAGCGCATCGCTTTCGCGCACGATCCGGAGTGGCGGGTTATCGCGGGAGTTACCGGAGACGTTAAGTATTTAGGGCTGGATCGCGACTCTGCGCCAGAGATTTATCTTCCTGCTACGCAATACCGGTTTGATTCTCCGGCGATGGGTTTGGTGGTGCGCGCGGCGGGCAACGCGGGGACTCTTGCTCCAGCGGTGGAGCGGGCGATTGCGGCGATTGACCCGAATTTGCCGGTGGGCGATGTAATGACCGTCGAGGATTTGATGGGCTTGTCGACGGCTCCGCGGCGGTTTAATGCCGTGCTGGTGGGGGTGTTCGGGGGGATCGCGCTGCTACTGGCTTTGGCAGGTTTGTATAGCGTGATTGCGTATGTTGTGGCGCAGAGGACCAGGGAGTTCGGGATTCGGCTGGCGGTCGGGGCGCGGCGGGGGAATATTCTGGGGCTGGTGGCGGGCGAGGGTGGTCAGTTGGCGCTTCTGGGGACGGGTCTGGGGTGTTTGATGGCTTGGGCGCTTTCCGGGGCGCTCAAAAGCTTGTTGTTTGGGGTTTCGTCTACGGAGCCGATGGTTTATGGTTTGAGTGCTTTGGTGTTGGTGGTGGCGGCGGTTGGGGCCTGTGTGGTTCCTGCGTTACGAGCGGCCGCGGTGGATCCGGTGGTGGCGTTGCGAGCGGAGTAATGTGTCAAGAGGTGACGCAGCGAGTTGCCATAGCGCCGATACTGATGGTGCGCATGGGAAACCCTGGTGCTCCCCCGTGAGGTCCAGAGCCGTCTGCTTGGTTTTGAAAGGGCGGGACAGGCGGTTTCGCCTGTCCTTTCTCGGTGAGGTCCAAAGGCAGGCGAAACCGCCTGCTTCACCCTTCCACATCCATGACACCCCAAGAAAGTACGTGACCTGCCGCCTCACCTCCAGCGGGCGAGGCGGCCGTGTGGACCGGCGGCCCAGCCTTCAGCGCTGGGCAGAAAACTGATGGCGTTGTAGTCGCCCGCGTCGAACTGCTTCCAGTTCTGGCCGCCGTCAGTGGAGATGTCAGAGCCGGAGGTCCCGGTGGCGATCCAGGCTTTAAGCGAGGCGATGTAGGCCACCGCGGAGCGGAATCCTGAAGGGCGGGTTCCCTTCGGTTCAACCCAGGTTTCGCCGCCATCGAAGGTGAGCGCGATGTTTCCGATGGCTTCTTTGGGTTTACCGTAGTCGCCTCCGACGGCGATGCCGTGTTGCGCGTCGGAGAAGGCGATGGAGAAGATGCCAGCACTGGCGGAGTCGTTTCGAATTGGCGTGGGACTGACGGTCCAGTTCGCGCCGCCATCCCTCGAGTGGAATACGCGGGCGCCACCTTTGCCGCCGGTACCGAACCAGATGTCCGACTTGCCGCGAACGGTGATGCCGGTACCGCTGGCAGCGAAAGCTCCTTCTCCTTCAAGAGCGGACGGAAGGGTCTGGGGGGTCCAGGTTGCTCCGCTGTTCGTTGTTGTCATCAGGACGAACTGGCCGCCAACCGGATCGCCGACGAGGACGCCGTGCGCGGGACTCCAGAAGGCCATTTCGTCGAAAAAGCCAGTGGCGTCGGGGTTCTTGAGCTGGAGGGTCCAGTGCGCACCTGCGTCGCTGGTTTTGTAAATGCGGGACGAGTCGCCGGGGCCGATGCTCAGGAGGTATGCAGTGCGGGCATCGAAGGCCTGGACATCGCGGAAGTCGAGCTTTTCGGCGCCCGGCACAGTTGCGGCCTTCCAGTGAACGCCCCCGTCATTCGTGGTCAGGTAGGTACCAGCGGTGCCGCTGGCCCAGACAACGTTCTTATTCACGGCGCAGAGTCCACGGAAGGATGCGGTTGTGCCGCTGTTCTGCGGTTCCCAATGCTGGGCCGCGGCGAGCCCCGCTGCCAACAGGATCAGACCCGCGCGGGTGAGCAAGCCGTCTCCTCGAGGAGCGCCCGGGCGTTCATGTTCAGCACGAGAGTCATGCCGGCGAGCATCGGCAGCGCACCAGTGTAGGCCATGTGGAAGAACGTGGTTGCGACTGCGTAGACGATGAGTCCAGTGAATAGTGCGAAGGCTAGTGCCGCGACTTCTTTCAGCCTGGGATCCAGGCTGCCGCGAGCCCGTTTGTAGAGACGCAGCGACATCCTTCCGGAGAACACGATCACGGCGGCATAGCAGAGAAACGCGGGAATGCCGCATTCGCTCGAAACCTGGGTGTAGGAGTTATGGGTACCGAGCCAGTTTGACCGCTGGCCCGCCTTCTCTTTGTCGCCGCTGTCCGCTACGACGAATTGGTTCGGGCCAACGCCGAGGAGCGGGTGTTTGAACGTTTGATACAGGCTGCGTTTAAAGAGCTCCTGACGTTCCAGTTGCGATTCAATGGCGGAGAGATCTTCGACGTTCTCGGCGCCGACCATGGAGACCGTGTAGCCGATCAGTTTGAGCCTGTGCAGGGCGTTGTTAGGGGTCAGGGCGAGCGCCAGAAGCAAGACCGGCAGCGTGATCAACACAACGACCGCCTTCTTTTGGCTCAAGAGAAAGACCACTCCAAGGAGCGCGATGAGGGCGAGGGTGCAGCCGCGCGAGGCGCATTTCAACATGTAAAACAGCGCGATGGCAATGGCGACTACCGTCAGGACGTGCTTGGGGAGGTTTCCGACGTACATCAGGAACAGGAAGTGCGTGATCGCGAGGGTGAGCGCCAGCGCCAGCTCGTTTGCGTTGGTGTAGAGGAGGCTTTCCGGGATATAGAAGCGGTCGATGTCGTTCGAGATTCCGAATTTCCAGCAGGTTAGCAGGAGCACGACGTCGCTGAAGAGCAACGTATACATGACATTGCGGACATCGGCGAGGGTGATGGCGAAAGCCGAGACGTAGAAGAAAAGCAGATAGGATCGGGGGATGTAACTTCCCAGGAAGAGCAGGCTGGCGCTTTTCCAGACGCTGAACGGCGTCGCGAGCAGCATACATGCGAGGAAGCCGAGCCACAGCCAGCCGAGGCGGTCTTTGAGGCTGCGCAAGGGCGTTCCGCTGATAAGAAATAAGATGGGCAGCAGAATGAGGCCGATTGAGGAAAGATATGCTTTGCCGCCGAAGAGCCGCAGGGTCCACTCGTTTGCGGAGGAGGACAGGAGATAGGCGATCAGGGTATAAAGTCCGAGCTTTTGGAAGATGTTGGGGGTTGCTTCGGCGGCGGGCTTGGCGGCAGTCTGAATGGGGACGGGCGGGATTGCGGCGGGGGTGGACGGCGCGGCGACGGGGGTACGGGGAGGTACCGGCAGGCCCGTATACACTGCTCCGCCAGAGTGCCTCGACGGCTTAAATCGGCTCATCGGAGGTTCGCTTCACTCATCCCGGTTTCGCTTCACTCATCCCAGTTTCGCTTCAAATGTAACATCGGACTTCGCAGCAGGTTGGATTAGGCGGATTGGAAATCCGCCGCAGGATGCAATCCTGCCTTACACCTATTTAAGTTGACACGGTATGCCGAAAAGCGGAACAATTTGAGATTCCTGACCGAAAGGACTCCTTATGACATCTCGCTGGACGAAACCCGGAACCCCGACGCTCGTCTTCTCGCTCGCAATTTCACTGGTTGCGGCGCCCATGTTCGCGCAGAGCAGGCAAAGCAAGGCTGCGGCGGCCAAAACTGCCGCTGCCGCTCCGCAGAAGCTCGACGAAGAATACACGAAGTTGATCAAACAGTATTTGCAAGACCCGCGGGTCACGACGGAACTGGTGGACCACATGCCTGCTTCCGACAGCGTGCCGTCGCCGTTGAAGTTCCTGGGGCGGATTCCGGGGACGCCGGGTGAGCTTACATACGCGGAAGACATCTATCGCTATTACGAAGCTCTTGCGAAGGCCTCCCCACGCGCATCGTTCTGGAAGATCGGGAAGACTGAAGAAGGCCGCGACCAGGTGATCCTGGCGATCGCGGATGAGGACACCATCAAACAGTTGGACAAGTACAAGGGGATGCTCGCGCAGCTCACCGACCCGCGCAAGACGACGGAGGAACAGGCGCGGCAACTGATCAAGACGGCTAAGCCGATTTACTGGATCACGAGCGGCATCCATTCGCCGGAAACGGGCGGGCCGGAAATGCTGATCGAACTGGCTTACCGGCTGATCATTGAGGAGACGCCTTTCATTCAGGAGATTCGCAATAACGCGATCGTATTTATTACGCCGGTGGTCGAGGTGGATGGCCGGGATAAAGAGGTCGACACGTATTACTACGGCAAGAAGACGGGCAAACAGCGGCCGCCGCTGATGTATTGGGGCAAGTATGTCGCGCACGATAACAATCGTGACGGCATGGGCCAGTACCTGATGCTGACGCAGAACATCACGAAGGGGCTACTGGAATGGCATCCGACGATTGTGCACGACTTGCACGAGGCGCAGTCGTATCTGTACGTTTCAACCGGAACGGGGCCGTATAACAACTCGCTGGACCCGGTCCAGGTGAACGAATGGTGGCTCCTGGCCGAGACCGAAATCATGGAGATGGCGAAGCGCGGCGTACCCGGCGTTTGGACCTATGGCTTCTATGACGGCTGGGTGCCGAATTACCTCTTCTGGATCGCCATCACGCACAATTCGTTCGGACGGTTCTACGAGGTGCAGAGTTATGGGCCGGATATTGTGGAGAATTTGCGGTTGCCGGCGACGACCACAAGCCGCGAATGGTTCCGCCCGAATCCTCCGCTGCCGTCCATCAAGTGGGGACCGAGGAACAACACTAACATCCAGGAATCGGCGATTCTGTTTGCGCTGAACCAGGTGGCTCACAGCCGCGAGTTGTACCTGGAGAACTACTGGATGAAGAACAAGCGGGCGGTGGACAACGGCAAGGCAGGGCCGACGTATGCGTGGGTGATTCCAGCAGCGCAGCGCCGCAAGGTGGAGGCTGCCGACATGGTGAATGCTCTGCGGCGGCAAGGACTGGAGGTCGAGAAGGCCAATTCGGCGTTCAAGGCGGGCAATATCGATGTTGCGGCGGGCGATTATGTGATTCGCGCCGATCAGCCATATCGAACGCTGGCGGACATGTACTTCAGCGTTCAGAATTATCCGACAGCGAATCCGCGTCCCTACGATGACACTGGGTGGACGATGCAGTTCATGCGCAATGTGGCGTTGAAGACGGTAACGGACAAGTCGGTTTTCGATGCGCCTATGACAATGCTTACGTCGGATGCCAAAGTTACGGGCACAATTGAAGGTTCCGGCGATACGCTGGTGATCGACAACACCACGGACAGCGCGCTGACGTCGTTTCGCTTCAAGAATCGCGATGTCAAGATGCTGGCGGCGGAGGATGATTTCGAGCTGAACGGGCACAAGTTCCGGGCGGGCGCGTTCATCATTCCGAATGCGGATCGAGGTCGGTTGGAGTCGTCGATTCAGAGTTATGGTTTGTCGGCATGGGCCGTGTCGGGGACTCCGTCGGTAAAGACCCATAGCATGGACGTTCCGCGGATCGGTTATGTCCACTCGTGGCAGCGGACGCAGGATGAAGGATGGGTTCGAGCGGCGCTCGACACCTACGGCATTCCGTACACGTATTTCTCCGACCAAAAGCTGCGCGATGGAAATCTGCGGTCCAAGTACGATGTGATCATCTTTCCGCACGTCGGCGGCACGGCGCAGTCGCAATTGAACGGGATTCCGAAGAATGGACCCGATCCGATTCCGTACAAGAAGTCGGAGCTGACGCCGAATCTGGGCGCGCTCGATCAGAGCGATGACATTCGGGGCGGCATGGGAATTGAGGGACTCGCCGAACTGGCCAAGTTCGTCGAGAACGGCGGCACGCTGATTACGGATGGGTCTACGGCATCGATGCTGGCGGAGGAAGGAATCGCGCGGGGTGTGAATGTCGAGCATCCGGCGCAGCTTTTCGCTCGCGGCACGATTTTGCGCGGTTTGGTGACGGACGCCAAGAGTCCCATCGCGTACGGATTCGAGGGGAAGGACCTGCCAGTGTACTTCAACCAGGACCCGGTGTTCAGCGCCGGCGGCGGTCCGGGTGGATTTGGCGGCGGAGGCGGCTTCGGCGGCGGCGGGGCCGGCGCGACCCTGAGCCAGAACGTCACGCCAAACGCAACGCCGGTACACGTCTCGCCATTTGGCGACACGCCGGCTCCGAGCGCTCCGCAGTCATCGCCCGCGGAAGAAGCAGCAGCGGCCCGGCAGCAGGCGCGGGCTTTCGGGATTATAGAGGATGTTCGGCCCCGTGTCATCATGCAGTTCCCAGCGAACCCCAATGACATGCTGCTGTCGGGAACGTTGGCGGGCGGGCAGGCTTTGTCGAATCGCGCGCTGGCTTTAGACGTGAGCCTCGGCCAGGGCCATATCGTGATGTTCGCGCTACGGCCATTCTGGCGCTGGCAGACCCAGGGGACGTATTTCCTGGGCTTCAACACCATCCTGAACTGGAACCATCTCGATGCGGGGAAAGCGGAACCCCGGCAGCGCGGCCGTCAGCCGAGCGAGCAGCAATAACGCGGCGGGTCGGAAAAAAATCGGTGCGGGACTCTTGACCTGTCTAAAGCTATAGGGTTGAGACTGAAATCAGAACGAATGTCCCTGACCGTCACCAAACTGGCCCGCGCTTGCGGGCTGAGTCGTAGTACCGTTCTGTACTACGAGTCCATCGGGCTCCTCAGACACGTTCGCCGCAGCCAGGGAAATTACCGGGTTTATGGCGAGCACGACCTGCAGCGTCTGCGGCAGATCTGTCTTTACCGTGGCGCCGGTCTCAAGCTGGACGACATTCGTTCCCTTCTCGACGAAGCGCGAGGAGATGCGGCCGGCGTTCTCAAGCGCAGGCTGATGGAACTGAGCGTTGAAATCGAGCGATTGCGCGATCATCAGCAGGCCATCGCGCGCCTATTGAAGGATACAGATCAATTCAGGAGATTCCCTATGGTTACGAAAGAGAAGTGGGTTGAAGTGATGCGCGCGGCCGGGTTCTCGGAGGCGGACATGCATCGGTGGCATTCGCAGTTTGAGAAGTCGGCGCCCCAGGAACACCAGGAGTTTCTGGAGTTTTTGCATATTCCGGCGGATGAGGTGCAGTCGATTCGGGAGTGGAGCAGGAAGGCGACAGGCTGAAAGCCGAATGCCAGTTAGCTTTCGGGAACGGCGGGTTTGATTGGAGCCTGTGATGCAGGCTGGTAGCCTGCTGCGGGTTGTTAACCAGCCCGTAGCTCTGAAACCGCCCGGGTCAGCGCCGGTTGGCAACCGGCGGCAGGATGCCATCCTGCATCACAGGCAGCGGGCCTTCACTACGCACCCATGAACCGCTCCACCGCACCGGCGATCACGCAGAAGGCGGTCGCCGCCATCCAGCCATAATGCAACCAATTGCGTGTGAAGTGCATGATCAGGCGCCAGTCATCTCGGGTGAGGAGCAGTTCGCGCATCGGATTCCAGTTTGCGCGGCGGGCGTTCGGCCACGAATAGGACGCTACGGCAGGAGATAACAGTACGCCCCTTGGGAAATTCCAGTACTCTTCCGTAAAGCCTACAATGGAATCGTGGCTAGAGGCTGGGAAAGTAAGTCGGTCGAAGGCCAGATGGCGTCGTTCGAAAGCGAAAGGCGCCCCGGGCCTCGACAACAACCCACTAAAGAACAGATTGAACGCCAGCGCGAACGCGAAGGGTTAATGCTTTCGCGGACGCGCGTTCTACACGACCTGGAAACAAGCCGGAATGTCAGGTATCGCAAGATGCTGGAAGACTCGCTTGCTTATCTTGATGCGAAGCTGGCCAAATTGCGATAGCGGCATCCGGACGTAACAGTTTGCTGTCCGGCGACCTCAAATCCTTGAGGGATTATGCCTTGGGACAGAATTCGAGTACGAGGGCCTAACGCCCGCAAAGGCTTAATTGCCGGGTTCGTGGCAATGCTTGTGCTGACGGGCTTGATGTATCTGGGTCCCGCCGTCGGCGTTTCGATCCGGAACATTCCCAGTTACATTGCCGCGGCGATCTCGTTCAATGCGCCGCTTGCGGACAACCCGCCTTATTATTTGTGGGGTGGGGCGCTTTACTTCATCTTCACGGTGGTCATGTTTCCCCTGTGTTACACGTATTGGGTTTACAGCTATATGCCGGGTCCCGATTGGTTCCGGGGAACTGTGTTTGGCGCGTTCCTTTGGTTTTTGGTCGAAGCGTTGGTGATGCCATTGATCGGGTCCGGCATCTTTGATGTAAGCGGGCCGGATACTGCGAAGGAGATCATTTCACAACTGGTCTTGTGGCTTGCGTATGGAGCTGTTCTCGGCTTTATTGCGGGACCGCAGGAGGTGTGGAAACAGGACCATCATCTGGAACAGCCTGTGTGACAGCGGGTCAGATGTTTAATGCCAAGAGGATCGTCTTGGCTAAGGCGAGAAAGTCCTCATAGCAGTCGTGCACGGCTTCAACGTGAGCTCCGATTGCGCCATCGGCAGGTTTCAGTTGGAACATCGGTTTGCGAGCTTCCCGCGCTAGTGGAAGTGATGCGCTCGATGCGGTCGGCTTCGCCCTCGGCCAAAAGCCTGCGCAACTCATCAGCCTGGATCATGATGGGTTTGAGTTCATTCTCTCATCGTGGTCGAATCCAATGCGTGTGACGGCGATAAAGCCCTCGGCAGTCGAGGGTGGCACAAGTTTGGCTGCGAGGGTGCGGAGTGCGTCTTCCGGCACGACGCGATCGCGAGAGCGATTTCGCGCCAGGCAGATTTCTAACGGTACATCGAAGAACAACGCTTCCACATCGCAGTCGTTCAGTTGACCGAGGCGGATGTATGGACGGCGTTCCCACGGCGTGAGATTGGTCGCGTCGACGTAAGTCACCGTGCGTTGCAATTCGAGGCGGCGCTGAATCAGGAACCGAACGGTTCGAAAGACCTTACGGTGGATGGTTTGAATGGTGGGATCGTCGGCAATGAGGCGGCGTACTTCATCCGAGGAAATTGCATTAATTCCCTGGCGGGCAAGCCACGTGGACTTGCCCGAGCCAGGCAGACCTACAAGAATGACGATCTTACACAACGTACCGCTCGGCGGCGAGCAGACGGGCGGCAATATTCTGGCGGACGGCGATCGCGTTCACGGGTTCGAATTTCGTGAAGCGTTTCAGCACCGCAAGGTTTGTACGTAGGGCGTCGCCGTCGGAGCAGGCAGCGAGAACCGTTCGCCCGGCACTATCGATCGTTTCCATGGCTTCGCGTACTAGTACGGAAACCATTTCAGAAGCAAATTCGCCCTTGCCGTGATTGAGCAGCTTTTGCGTGCGCAGGACAGCGGATTCCATCGCGAACACGTTCATGGAGATGTCCGTGATGCCGGCGAGGATCTCCTGCTGTTCTTCGATCTTGTCGAGATACTTCTGGTAAGCCACGCCAAGGCAAAGGAGCGCGACCTTTTTGGCGCTGGAGACGAGCGCCTTCTCGGCCGCGAGCGGGCCAGTACTGCCGTTCGAGGCAAGTGACGGACCGCTGAGCAGTTCGCCCTGCAGTTTCTTCACCGCCTCAACCAGCGGCAACTGTCCGCGCTGCGCGCGCTTCAAGAGCATGCCCGTGGCCAGAAGCCGATTGATTTCGTTGGTGCCTTCGAAGATGCGGTTGATGCGCGAATCGCGATAGGCATGCTCGACCGCATAGTCCTGATGGAAGCCATAACCGCCGTGGATCTGGACGCCTTCGTCGGTGACATAGTCGAGCATCTCAGAGGCGTAGATCTTTATATAGGAACACTCGGCCGCGAACTCTTCGACGGCTTTCAGCATTGTTTGGGCGGCGTTGGGCTGATCCCAGGAGAAATCCTTCAAGTCTCCCTCAATCATGCCGACCGCTCGATAACTGGCCGACTCGGCGGCGAAGAGACGGATCGCCATCTCAGCGAGTTTGTGCCGGATCATCCCAAAATCGCAGATTGACTTGCCGAAGGCCTTGCGCTCTTTCGAGTAGCGGAGCGAGGCGCGGAGGACTTCTTTCGCGCCGCCAATTGCGAACGGGCCGAGTTTCAGACGCCCGAGGTTCAGAATGTTGAACGCGATGATGTGGCCGCGTCCGATCTCGCCGAGCACGTTTTCGACGGGAACCTTAACGTTGTCGAGGTAAACGGCCGTGGTCGAGCTGCCCTTGATGCCCATCTTCTTTTCTTCGGCACCGGGCTGAACACCCGGCCAGGCCCGCTCGACGAGGAACGCGGTGAACTTCTCGCCGCCGATCTTCGCGAAGATTGTGTACAGATCGGCGCCGCCGCCGTTCGTGATCCACATCTTCTGGCCATTGAGAATATAGTGCTTTCCGTCGGGCGTGAGGTCGGCCCGCGTACGGGCAGCGAGGGCGTCGGAACCAGCCTGCGGCTCGCTGAGGCAGTAGGCCGCAATCATTTCGGCGCTAGCGAGCTTCGGAAGATAGCGCTGTTTCTGCTCGTCGTTTCCGAACATCAGGATCGGCAGCGTACCGATACCAGTGTGGGCGCCGTGCCATGCGGAATAGGAGCCATCTTTGGCGACACCTTCGGCGACCAGCATCGCCGACGTCAGGTCCATCTCCATGCCGCCGAACTTTTCGGGGATTAACACACCGGTGAGTCCCAGTTCCGCGGACTTTTTCAGTATCCCCGGGGCAACGCCGGGCTCCTGATGTTGGATGGCTTCCAGGTTGGGAACAACTTCCTTGTTCCAGAAATCTTCCGTGGTTTTCGCGATCGCACGGTGCTCGTCGCTGAAATCTTCCGGCGTAAAGACCTGCTCGGGCGCGCTCTCCTGAATCAGGAAGGCGCCGCCCTTGAGCAGGGTGGGGGAAGCGGTTGCAGTAGCCATAGATTCTCCGTTAGTTGAGCCTCTCGAAAATGCCGGCCGCCCCTTGGCCGCCACCGACACACATCGTAACCATTCCGTATTGTAAGTCGCGGCGTTCCATTTCACGGAGGATCGTCGCGGTTAACTTAGCTCCGGTACATCCCAGAGGATGGCCGAGAGCAACGGCGCCGCCATTGGGATTGACCTTATTAATGTCGAGGCCGGCCTCGCGTATGACAGCGAGGGCCTGGACGGCGAACGCCTCATTCAATTCGATGACGCCGATTTCGTCGAGCTTGCGTCCGCCCAGCTTCAGTGCTTTCGGAATTGCGACGACCGGACCAATGCCCATAATCTCCGGGGGAACGCCGCCGGTGGCGAAGCTTACGAAGCGAGCCTTGGGTCTGAGACCAAGCTGCTTGGCTTTTTCCGCGGACATGACCAGGGCGGCTGCGGCGCCGTCGCTGGTTTGCGAGGAGTTGCCGGCCGTAACGCCGCCTTGAAACCGGAAGACCGGTTTCAGCTTGGCGAGCGCCTCCACGGTTGTGTCGGCGCGCGGGCCTTCATCCTTCTTGAACGTGTGAGTGTGCACGTGTGGCTTGGAGCCGTTGGGGGTAACGGTCTCAACCTGCACCGGCACGATCTCGTCGTCGAAATGGCCGGCAGCCTGCGCCTTCAGAGCCTTTTGGTGGCTCTGATAAGCGAATTCGTCGGCATCCTGGCGTGAAACTCCGTACTTCTGTTGGACGTTTTCGGCCGTCAGGCCCATTCCGATGTAGATCTCGGGGCGATGGTCGACGAGCCAAGGGTTCGGTGCGAGCTTATTCCCCGACATCGGGATCATGCTCATCGACTCGGCGCCGCCGGCGATCAGAATTTCGGCACCGCCCGCGCGAATGCGATCAGCCGCCATCGCGATGGCCTGCAGTCCGGAGGAGCAGAAGCGATTGATGGTGACGCCGGTGACGGTGTCGGGCAAGCCTGCGCGAATCGCCGCGATCCGAGCCATGTTCATCCCCGATTCGCCTTCCGGCATGGCGCAGCCGAGGATCACATCTTCGATCTGGTCGGCCGGCACCTGCGGGTAGCGGTCTAATAACGCGCGGAAAACGGCGGCCGCCAGGTCGTCGGGGCGCGTTGTGCGCAACGTACCCCGAGGGGCCTTACCGACCGCGGTTCGCAGACAATCAACAATGACAGCTTCGTTCATATTTGGTCTAGTTCCTGAGAGGTTTGCCGGTTTTCAGCATGAATTGCATGCGTTCCTGCGTCTTGGGCATGCCGCAGAGACTGAGAAATGCTTCGCGTTCCAGATCGAGGAGATACTGTTCGGAGACGACCGGTTCGCCTGTCAGGTTGCCACCGGTCAGAATCTTTCCCAGCTTCTCCGCGATCACAACGTCGTGATCTGAAATGAAAAGGCCTTGCCGCATCGACCAGGCGCCGAGCTTAAGCAGCGAAAATCCAGCTTCCCCGGATAATTTGATGTCATTGCGGGGGGCCGGAGGTGCATAATTCGGTACCAGTGATAAAGCCAGGGCTTTGGCGTCGCCGATCAGGCGTTCGGGGTTCATCGAAACAGGCGCTGTGCGGTCGAGAATGCCGAGTTTTTTCGCCTCGTCGGCACTCGATGAAACCTTGGCCATGCCGATCAGCTCGAAAACTTTGCGCGGATCCTTGAGCCGCAGAAGGAGCTCTTTGCAACCGCCTCCGCCGGGGATCAAGCCGACGCCTACTTCGACGAGGCCCATGTAAAGCTCGGCCGACGCTTGTGGACGCGCCGTATGCAGGACAATTTCGCATCCGCCTCCGAGCGTACGGGCAAAGGGCGCGGAGACGACCGGTTTAGATGCATACTTCAGGGCCATGTTGACCTGCTGGAAGCGATTGACGGCGGCGTTGATCTCGTCCCATTCGCCTTCCTGCGCGCCAAGAAGGACCATCATAAGGTTGGCTCCGACACTAAAGTTCTCGCCGTCGTTGGCGATCACCATGGCTTCGAAGTTCTTGTCCAATTCCTCGAGGCCGGCATACATCATGCCGATGCTGTCCTCGCCAAGCGAGTTCATCTTGCTGTGGAACTCGACGCAGACCACGCCGTCACCGAGGTCAACCAGTGAGGCGCCGGCGTTCTCTTTGACGACGCCCCGTGCGCGTTTTACATCGGAAAGAACAGTAATGCCGGGGCGGGCTTCGACTTCGTGGTAGCCGCCGGTCGGGAAATCGAAGTACATGGACTTCGGCCGGTGCTCTTCCACGGCATGGCAGTATAGTGAGCCGGCGCCAGCCCTGCGCATCGCTTCGATATTGCGCGGCAGCTTGCGGCCCTCGGATTCCATGCGCTCGGCAACATGATTGAATCCGAGTGCATCCCAGAGTTCGAAGGGACCCAGCTTGTTGGCATAGCCCCAACACATGGCACGATCGATCTCGACGATGCGGTCGGAGATCTCGGGAATCATCTCGGCTGAATAGAGGAACAGGTCGCTGAAGACGTTCCAGAGGAATTTGCCGACACGGTCCTGTGAGCTGACCAGCATGCGGAGGCGTTCGGAGAGATCTTCGATCTGTTTGGCCGTTTCGACGAGCGGGAGTTTTACCTTTGCGGACGGATGATACTCCAGCGTCTTTAGATCGAGAGCGTGAATGACACGGTCCTCGCCTTTGCCGACGCGCTTGTAGAAGCCCTGACCGGTCTTTTCACCGAGCCACTTGCGGTCGAGCATCTGTTTCTGGACTTCAGTGGGTAGAAAACGGTCGCGCCAGGGGTCGTGCGGTACCGCTTCGTACAAATTGCTGCCAACGTATGCCCAAACGTCAAGTCCAACGATATCGAGGAGGCGGAAGCTGGCGCTGTTGGGCAGGCCAATGAGCGGACCCGTGATGGCATCGATTTCTTCCACCGTGAAATCGCCCTCGGCCGTGTACTTCGCGATGGTGCCACCGAAAAAGCTGCCGATGCGGTTCGCGATAAAGTTTGGCGTGTCTTTGCAGGGCACGACGCCTTTGCCGAGCCTGCGGTCGGCGAAGTCGTGGACGAACTGCATCACCGCGGGGTCGGTCTCGGGACCGGGAATCATCTCCATCAGGTGGAGATAGCGGGGCGGATTGAAGAAGTGGGTTCCGAGGAAGTGACGACGGAATTCGTGCGAGAAGCCTTCCGAAATCTTCTTGAGCGGAATGCCGCTGGTATTGGTGGAGAGGATCGCGTCGCGCTTGCGGACAGCGTCGACACGCTGCCACAGATCGCGCTTGATACCGAGGTTTTCGGTGACTGCTTCGATCACCCAATCGCAGCTCGCGATTTCATTCAGGTCGTCTTCAAAGTTGCCCGGCTTCACCAGCGCGATAGCGGCGTCGGTGAAAAATCCTCCAGGCTTCTGCTTTTCGGCAGCTTCGATGCCCTTGAGCGCGGCCGCGTTGCGGTTCCGCTCGTGAGGGAGGACGATATCGAGGAGAAGAGACGGGATGCCCGCATTGGCGAAATGCGCGGCGATGCGCGAACCCATGGTGCCCGCGCCTAATACAGCCACTCGGCGTATTGTTTTCATCGTGGAATTACTGCCATTGTAACCGGGTCTGTCGCGCGAAACCGGCGATATTTTGTGGCGCCGCTAAGCAGTGGCGCCATGCCTGCTACGTCGTCACTTTCAGGCTACTGGCTTCACACCGGGCTGCCAAAGTTCGTAGAGAAACGTGGCCGCCAGTAGTAGTCCGCCTATGACAACAATGATTGTGAGAATTCTTTGCGGGCGATCGTCTTCGCGTTTTTTGCCGGGGAGCCTGCGATAAAGCGCCAAACCGAACGCAGCAACAACCGAGCATGCCCACATCACGAAGTAGGGCCTCAGGTTCATGGCGAAGGAACGATTCCTTCACCGATGTTACCTCCAGGTGAGGGCGTCAGGAGTTGGGGTTCCAGATATCGACGTGCCACTTCCAGCGGCCCTCTTCGTGGCGCCAGTACACGACGTACTTTACTTCGACCTGGGCGGACTGGCCCTCGGGCTCAATCGTCAGCTCCGCGCGTCCGATCTCGACGACGCCATCGCCCGCAGGCATCACGTCGACGGATGAGAGTATGGCGGATTTGGCATTTGCGCCGGCGATGAAATCCGACCCGAATTTTTTGATTGCGTCACGGCCGGTGATCATGGGAGCGCCCGGGGGAAGAATGCGGGCGTCGCTGGTGTAGATATCGTCGAGAGCGTCGATGTTGCGTTTGCCGAACACTTCGGCATTGAAGATGTCGTTGGTGGCCGCCATTGCGAGGCGGATTTCGTCGAGCGCGGATTGCGGAGAGGCCATGGCTGGTCATCGTAGCATGGCAGGACGAACGTCTCGGTTGCGCCAATTCTCAGTGGACCGTTATCATTGAAGGAGCAAGGCCACCCTAGCTCAGTTGGTAGAGCGGCTGATTCGTAATCAGCAGGTCGCCGGTTCAACCCCGGCGGGTGGCTCCATCTTTTCAATAACTTGCAGATTACAGTCGTCTCACTTGTCTCGTCTGTCCCAGTATTTTTGTCAGCAAAACGCGGGATTTCCCGAAATTTCCAAAATCAGCAGGTCATGGCGCATTTGTAAAATCAATAGCTTACAGATACTGTTCGCGCCGTATGGCCGCGATCAATCTAATTTCGATAACTACCGCCGTAGCCTAGAGGAAATCGTCTTGCAGCACTCTCCGTCCGCCGAGCGCATTGCGGAAGCTCCAAACGCCGAGGCCCAAAATAAGCGCGACGACGATCAGCCCCTTGCTCGCGTACCACGCCGACAGGTCGGACGTCAGAGGAGCCTGGCTCCCCACAAGTTGCACCCAAAAGACGAGTGTGATTGGTAGCAGGCCGAATCGAATACCCACCCAAATTCCTGAGACAATCAGCACCATTCCCAAAACGATGTGTGGAAGAGAATCAGAGCTGGCAACGCCGAAGGCAGCATAGAGGGCCAAGTAAACCGCAGCCGCTGCCCACGTCCGCCGGAACAACAAACGAAGGAATAAGAAAATACAGAAACCCACCAGCGTGTAGATGGCCGGCCCAATCATATTCCAAAGCAGCCAGCCCAATAGCCCCGCACTGTCGACGGCAGAGACGGTGAACGGATTCATGGTCATCACGGCCATGCTCCGCCAGTCGATGAGGCTCCTCAAACCCAGAATTAAAGTAAAACCCACACCCAATGCGGTACCGACGAGGATGTGTCCCGCCACCAGCGGATCGCGCGCGCCGCCCCCAAGCAGGCGCCTCCACGAAATCAAACACTGCGGCCAGCGCCGACGCAGGTAGGGTTCCAGCGCCATGTAGAGTACCCAGACGCATGCCGCGACGAACAAACCAATGCCGATCTGGTAGACGACGCGTTTCACCTCCCCCAGAGTCGGAACATGATGCATACGCACAATCTCGGATACGGACCAGAAGATCAATCCGAATACCCCCAGGCGCAGAGCGCCGCTAGTATCCCCGCGCCCTGCGCGCAGGTTCCTCATTGCCAGCCATAGCGAGCTTACCAGCAAAACCGAGAGTACGCCGACCAAAGACCACCCGGCGACGCTCCGGCTGGTAGTCTGCGACGCCGGCGGCTGAAGACGCGCGGGCCGACGCCACGGTCCGAAGAGCTCAAACCAAACCAGGCGGCCCTTCCACGCAGCCGCCTCGATGCGCATGGGTATGGTGGGTGCGTGCGCGAATGTCCCGGCCCAGGCTTTGCGCTCGTCAAAGCTGAACGGAGGGACTTCGCGCGAGGCGGTCTCGCTCCACGGGGATGTGTCCAAACCCGCGGCGTCGAACAGCTTCTTCCAATCCATTGGCTGGGCTGGCGTACCGCCGTCATCCAATTGTGATGGCACGCCCAGGAAACGGATCAAGCGGCCCTGCGGATCGAGGTCCAGGCTGACCATTCCGGAGACATTCACGGGAGGGTCGTTCGGCGTGGGGCGACCGTACGGATCGCGTGTGTCCAGAAAACCGGGGCTCTCGCGGTGGGCAAAGGAGACCAACGAAGGCTGCCCCTGCCTGACTTGTTCACGATATTGCTCTTTCGGGAGATTTCGCTCCGCCCAATTGTGATATTCGTCTTCGTAGTTGAACGTGTCGTACGCGTCGATGGGCGGGGACGTGTAGCCCAAGCGGGATGCGATCACGCGGCCCTGTCGCGCGAGGATCTCCCCGGAATTCGGAAACGGCGTCAAGCGCAGAACACTAATCCGGCTGCTCAACAGCAAAAGGGCAATCAGCCCCACCACAACAAAAACCATACACGCGACGGCCGCGCGGACCGAAATCGCACCAGTATCCTCCGAGGCCGCGACCATTTCCGGCGATGGCGTGTTGCCCGCAGCCAGTGCCTCGGCCAGCGGATCGCCGCCGGGAAGCATCCGGGCCAAGGCCAGCGCCGATTGCGGGCGTTTCGCCGGGTCGCGATCGAGGCAGCGCGCGATGACGCGCTCGATCGCCGGGTCGATATCTTTCACCACGCTCGCGGCACTGGGGAGCGCGTTTCGGTCGCGCGTTATGAACGCCGGCCGGCCGGTGAAGATTTCATAGAGCACCAAGCCTAGAGCGTAGATGTCGCTACGCTCGGTGACCTGGCGTCCGGCGAGCTGTTCCGGGGCCATGTAGGCCGGGGTGCCGTTGCGGACCTCCGCCCCTTCCACCTGGTCGGCGATCGCGGCGAGGCCGAAGTCCATGATCAGTACTTGGCCCCGGCCGTCGATCATGATGTTGGCGGGCTTCAAGTCCCGATGGAGCACTCCTTTGGCGTGCGCCGCCGCCAAGCCCGCGCACAACTTACGCGCGATCTCGATTCCCTTGTCGCTGGGCAATCGTCCAATGCGCCGAAGCAGGCTGCCCAGATCCTCGCCATCGACGTACTCCATGGAAATGTACGCGGCGGCGTCGACTTCGGCGATGTCGTAAACGCGGCAGACGTTAGGATGCGAGACCTGGCGGGCGATACGAACCTCGCCGTGAAAGCGCTCGAGCAGTCGCGGATTGTGGCCTGTCGATTCGGGGAGGAACTTTAAGGCGACGGGCTGATTGAGTTTGAGGTCGGTGGCACGATAGACTTCGCCCATGCCGCCGCGGCCCACCAGACCGAGGACACGGTAGCGGTCAGCCAGGATCGTACCGGCGATGAACCGTCCTTCTTCCGAGACGCTCGCAGAAGACGGCGGTTTGGCTCGCGGCGCTGCGATGGTGAAAGTGTCCGCGTTGACGTCCTGCAAACCGAGTTCCAGCAAGCATCGTGGACATTTCCCGTCAAGAGCGGCTTCGGTCAGCAGAACGCCGCCGCACTTCTCGCATCGCCGAGGCTCGGTTCCCGCCATTGTCAGCCTCTCAGAGTTGACAGTAGGAAGCGGATTTCCTCGTCGATCTCCTCCGGCCTGGAGACGGTTTCAGCAATCTCGGCGCGCAGGATATTCCGGTACTTCTGCCGCATGCGGTGAACCGCCACGCGCAGTGCGCCGGCGGATGTTCCCAGTTCCGTGGCCAGCTGTTCGTAACGCCCGCCGTCGGCATCGCAGCCCAGGAAAGCAGACATCTTTTCGAAATGCTCCGCCTTTTCCCTTTCAGCGAATTCGCTGCGGAGTCTTGTCACCGCCTGTTCGAGGAGTGAGAGTGCCCAGCGCCTCTCGAATAAGCTCTCCGGAGTCGTCAACTCGACCGTCGATGGGGCGTACCGGCATTCCGCCTCCATCCCATCGATGGATACGATCATTTGACCTCCACCTCGCTTCAGCGCGCGCGCACGGTCTCTCTCATTGGCCAGAAAATGTTTCACCGAAGTCAGCAGAAATGACCGGAATCGCCCGCGTTGTGGGTCGGCGTCAGCAACATAATTCTTGTCCAACAGCACCAGGAAGAAGCCTTGGGCCAGGTCCTGGGCTTGATCGGCCGGATAGCCACTGCGGCGAATAAACGCGTATACGGGTTGCCAGTACGTCTGGCACAGCTTCGCCAACGCAGCGTGCGCTTCGGTCGACCTCTGCCCAACCGCCGCGAGAACCAGGCTCCAGGATGTGGTCTGGAAGCGTGATGTGGAATTGGCTCCCATGTGATTCAACAGTCTACCAGGACAGGCTAAGGGCTTGTAACAACGGCGGTCAACTTCTTCATTCAACCGTGGGAGGAGATTTTGTGGATCGAAATCGCACTGGCAAATGGCTCTTGACTTTCGCTCTCGACGGGGGCGTGTTGGCTGCCTTTCTCGCGGATTGGAACGCGACTCATGTGTTCAATCCGCTCTGGCACGCGCACGCTCGTTATCACTTAGGAGTCAATCTTTTCTTCTTCACGGGCGTAGCATGCGTTGCCACCTGGCTTCTGTGGCGCCCATCCCGGGAACCCCGGATTGCATTGGCCGCCGCCGCTTTTCTCTCGCTCGCTTTCTGGACTCCTTTCTTCTATGTCCCGCCCCTCGCGCCGGCAACGTCCTACTGGGTAGCAGCACCTGGAACCGAACCGCGAATCTCCGGAACAATCGTCTACCCGAACCTGGTCATATTTGTGCTCTTCGTGCTGATCACCGGAGCCGGCTGGTGGTTGGGCCGCGGTGCGTCGCCAGATCGGAATCTCGCACATGATGCAGAATACCCAAGCCATGCCCGCTAATTGTCTGGGCCTTGACGAACCTCGCGTGAAAGCGGCCCTCATACGACTGAAGGATGATGCTAAGCACGATCTGTTTGTCCTGCCGCGGCTGATACCGGTTCTGTTGGCCGCCAGCTTGAAACGCGTACCCCTGATGACGGGCCGCTTGTCGCCAAGGGATTCTTCGCTGTGACGCCCGAGGTCGGCAATTTGCTGTACCTTACGGCCCGCTATCGGCGCGCAGCATGTAGTCGAATTCGGGACATCGTTTGGTATTTCTTCAATCTATCTCGCCGCAGCAATGCGCGACAACGGCGGATATTTTGTCGGATCGGACATCGATGCAAACAAGGTCGCAGTAGCGCGCCGCAATTTGGATGACGCAGGTTTGTCAGGTGTTTCAGAAGTGCGCGAAGGTGACGCACTAGAGACGCTCCAGGATATTTCGGTACCCGTCGACCTCGTTTTCCTCGATGGCTGGAAGGATCTATATTTGGCGGTACTCGATCTGCTGACACCGAAATTGAGTAAGGGTGCAGTTGTTTTGGCTGACAACATCTATTTCCCGCCGATGGTAAGGAAGACTATGAAGCACTATGTCGCTTATATGCACGACCCTGCGAACGGATTCCGATCGTCGACGCTGAAGCTTGGCGCGGGCACAGAGTATTCCGTCTTTGAGGGGCACACGAGGTAAGGCCCAGCTTCCTCGGAAGTATGCCAATCGCGTGGGCAATCGCTGTCCCGCCCAAGTACCAGAGCCGGGTCAATAAGTTACTGTGTACACAGAGTACACATTATGGAAGCTGAGAAGATCGGCATCCGCGAGTTCCGTGAGAATTTGGCTGGCTACCTCGAAGGCGGGAAGCTGCTCGCGATAACTCGCCACGGGGAAACGCTCGGCTTCTTTATTCCCGCGCAAAAGCGGAGCCGCAAAGCGGAAGTCGAAGCCATGCGCGCCGCGGCCAGGGAACTCGACGCCATGATCGCGGCCTGGGGGGTGTCCGAGGATGAGCTCATGCGGGAGTACAAGCAGATCCAGCGCACAACCCGCGAGAAGAAGAGAAATCCCAGGTAGTTGGCATGCCAAGCAGATCCCTCGTGCTTGATGCCAACATTTTGATTCGAGCCGTACTGGGCGAACGGGTTCGGCGTATCCTGCAAACTCACGCGGAAAAAATATTTCCTTCTTTGTTTCGGAAGCCGCGTAGGCAGAAGCAGAAGAGCATCTCGCCGCGTTAGTTGTGAAACGCGGTGGTGACCCCACGAAAGCGCGAAGGGTGTTGAAGGCCATGGCGGCGATCACCACCATGGTGAGCAACGAGGTCTACGGAGACTTCGAGGCAGAAGCGCGGAGGCGGCTTGGCGCACGCGACCCGGAGGACTGGCCAATTCTGGCATCAGCCCTCGCGCTCGGCTGCCCGATCTGGACCGAGGACACCGACTTTTTCGGATGTGGCGTCGCCACTTGGACCTCCGCCAGCATCGATATCTTTCTTAATCAGTAGGGGCGGGGAAGACTATTCTTTTGTCAGCAGAAGGACCAAGTCTCATCTGTTTTCCACCGCTCTCAGCAATCTCGCCGGAGTGGTCAAGAATGCTGAAAATGGCCCAAAAACGAGAAAGATGATTACAGATGGGACTTGACACGTATGGTTTCGTAATCAGCAGGTCGCCGGTTCAACCCCGGCGGGTGGCTCCATCCTTTCTAATGAGTTACGCTGTCAGTTGCCTTTTTCCGGTTTTGGGAGCCACGCGGTTTCCAAACAGAATTCCCCAGGTTTCTCTACCGCACGCGCTTGTTTTTCATCTCCCATGCATCCAGACGTTCTACGTCAATCGCACATCCGAATGGCCGACGATCTCTGCGAATTCCTTGTCTGGCACACCTTGCGCCGACAGCATTGAAGCCAGAGTTGACGAAAATCGTGCACGCGATGCTTCGGCGGCTTCGCTGTCTCCAGCAGCGCGTGAAAGTCACGAAGCACGTTGCGGTCGATCAGCGCCTTCCTACGCGGGTCTTAAACAGGTGTCGCTTTCCCGGTGCTCCCTTCAAGTTCTGAATGCAGGCGTCTGGAATGGGCAGAACCCTCCGGACCCGAACCGTGCCTTCCTCGAGGTCGCCCCACTGGAGGGCCAAGCGCCTCACCATGCCGAGACCCACGGCCAGTGCAACATTGAACAGCGCTTCGAGCGGGTGTACCTGGATCGCGGCGAATAACTGTTTCGCATGCAGGACCGAGAAGGGCCCAGCCGGTCCAGTGTTTATCGCGTTCTTCGAACACGAATCTCGGGATCCACCGTTATGGAAATAGAGCCGCGAATGGACGGCCGTCGCAAGCCGCCCGCGCCCAAACGATCTTGCCATCACGCGTTCGGTGCCATTCCCCAACGAACGTCACTGCAAATCCAGGTTGGGTCGTCTCCATTTCGTAAAAGATGGCGGCGTTTTCGCCTTCCGAGAGGATCAGCTTCACATCCAGGCGCGTAGTGAATTCGATAAACGACCTAAATACTTCCATGTACGCGTCAGCATTGGGAAAGGTCTTGAAGATTCCCTGGTACACCATGTCGTCAGCCAAGTAGCTCCTCGCCTTCGCCAGGTCGCGACATGCTACAGCAGCATAAAAATTCTTCAGAATCGTCCCGGCTGTCTCCATCAGGCTCCTTAAGGTCTACGCCAACAACTTCGGAAAATTGCACCCTCAGCTACGATAAAAGCCGATCGTGCCTGCCCCGTTCAGGTTATCGCGTTCGGCTCGTGTTCCGGTTCAGTCTGGAGATCCACGCGGAGCGCGACCGGAAGTTGGAGGTGGCCCGGAAAATGCGAATACGCGCGTTTGGTGCATTCGCATTGGTGCATCGCGTGTGATCCGGCCAGATAGACTTGGCTGGTTGAATCGTACCAACAGGGGTTGCGGCCATTGTTGAGCCGGCAAGTTCAATTTGGGGTTTAGCATGGGGAACCCGGGCGAACTCGCCTGGCTTGACCAGAAGCCGGCCTTGGAGGACTAATTCACTTGGCCGTTCACAAAAGATCCGAGAAACAACCCAGGAGCCCCGTTGTTTTGTTAGCCGAACGAAGGCAACACTTTTCTGATTACCAATTCAGGAAGCAGTGTTCGGACCGTTGACCCAGATTGCTTCGGCAATTTCGTGCCCTCCGTTCCCGCTGCGTTAAGTACTCAAACGCCCATCATCACCTCGCATGGCGGAACGCTGATTGCCCGAGTTGCACAGCCAGGCCTGGAGAACAGGCGACGATGACGATAACTCTGAATGTCATTCCCGCCACAATGCCGATGAATGTTATGAGCGGCGCTCCAACACTGGTGCCTATCCCGACAGGGAGCGTGAGTGGATGCGGCGCACAAGGATCCTCAGGGCAGGGCCCCCCTCCGGGGACGATTAACGGCTGTGTTACCGCCGTCAGCAGAATCTCGCCGCTAGGCACGGTGGCATCGCTGGCGCCCACTCGTGGCACTTTGACTAACAGCGGCAATACGCTTCTTTATACGCCTTCTAGTCCTGCATTTTCAGGGACCGACAAATTCACGGTGTTTGTTGAAGGTGTCAATACGGACGGCCAAATGGCCCTATCCACGGATGAGGTGCTGGTCACAGTCACGGTCAGCCCGAACCTCGCATACGTTCCTACTCTTGGAACTGTGGGAATGATCATTCTAGCGATAGGCTTGAGCCTTTTGGGTATGAAACAGATTAGGCGGCATGCTGCCTAACCAGATCACGAAACTCTTAAAGCGTTTTGGGTGATATCAGGTTTGTTAGTTTTCAGCAGGGCTGGCGCCCTCGCCGCGGGTGAAACTTCTTTTCATGCCCGGCAAGCAGACAACATCTCAGGCCGATCGGACAATCCGGACTCGGGCGCGAAGCAATTCGCCATATTGCTCGTCCTACGAAACTGCTGGCGCGGCTGAGCTGCGAAGATATCGCTAAACTGCGGCGGTACCGCACGAAGCCCCCGCGGCGCGAGCTTGCCACCGATCCCCAACGATCTCCGCGACGCTACTCCACAGCGCCCCATTCCCTAAGTAGCGATACTGTCCTCCTTTGGCTGTCGCCGCCAAACAGCAGCGCGTATCCCAAGGGTGTACATTCCACGATCTCGCCCGGCCGCTCGTAGCTGCCGGGAATCTTCACGCGAAGGCTGAGATCGGCGCCGCGTTCCAGGAGTAACTGTGTTGTCGGCAAGCCGTGATCGTCGGACTGCGTCACCACATGGAAGATTGGCGTTTGCCCGCCGGTTCCCGCCTCATCGACCGTTGCTCGGGCATTGACAATGGCCCCACGGTCGAGGAGTAGGGCGGCGGCTGCAACGTTGCCGTATTCCGCGGCCACATGCAAAAGCGTTCCTCCTCGTAACAAAAGGGAACGTCCGCCGCTTTGGCCGCAATCGAGTTCCGGGAAAGATTGATTCACGACTTCAGGCTCGTCGTCCAGCAGTCTTGCCAAATCAACTAGCCGTCCGCGGAGCACTGCCAGCACACCCGGCATGTTGTACCTGGTCTCCCCGCCGGCCTGCAGGAGAATGTCGATACAGGCGCTCAGCCGTTCCAGGGACCGCACATATCCCGCTATGAGATAGTCGAGAGCCGTGCCCGGATATGCGTGGCCGCCTATCTCATATCCATGGTCGCGACAGTTCGGATTTGCGCCGTGATCAATAAGCCATTTAAGAGCGTCCGGGTCCAGTGACTCACACGGGGCAAAGAGGATGGGAAAATGTCCGTGCCACCAGGCGTTAACATTAGCACCGTGCGATACCAGAAGCTCCATCATCGGGATGCGATATGCGTTGAGCGCCGCCCGCATCAGGGGTCCGTCGCCGCCTTGGTGCACATCCGACCCGTGCGCGATCATCCACTCCGCCATGGCTAGTCTAGCGGGAGCCGGTGGCTCCCAGGGCACGCGGCATTCGGCAACCCACGTGAGTGGCCCATCCTTGCCGTAGCCGATCGGCGCTTGGTGCAGCGCCGGGTTGCGCGTCATCATGGCTTGGACGCGAGCGAGGTCGTTGGTATCAATTGCCTGCTTTAGTTGCCCGACCTCCTCGAATGACTCGACATGCGCCTTGAGCTTGGGCCAACTCGCAAATCCGTAGAGGCGTGCGATCTGGAACTGCGCATCGGCGAGCGATGCCGCCCTGCCTGCCCTGAGCAGGTCCCTAGCTTGATCCCTCAGATGGCGGAGATTGGGACGATCCGGAAGAGGCTGTGGAGTCCCGTTTGGTTCGGTCGACATAGCGACCTCCTTTCATGAACCGCCCGGCGTCCGCACAATCGGGCTGAAAGAAGGTTGCTGAGACTCGAAAGTGAAAGGTGGGCTTCTACCCTTTCCGCGGACCGGATGCGTCCCTCACGCTAACACCAATCTTATCATCGTCCTCAACACTGTCGGCCGCTGACTGAGTCAGGCTCTCGATTTGAGTAATAGCCCTGCTCACAACATGGAACGCTGGCGCCGCCGAATCCAGAGTCTTCACCGAGGAGTTGGTGCGAACCGAACTTCAGAGCCTCGAAGCGGCTTTACGCCGACCTTCTGCCACTCGCCTCTGGGGAAAGCGTAGTCAACCTAATCGACGTAGAGATCGGGTTCGGACGAGGCTAAGTCGCGCCGCCCCAAACGCAGATGGCCGTAAACGACGATTTTCGAAGATCATTTTTTGGAGGAATTCTTTTTGGGAATCTTTGCGCCTGACTTGCGCGCCTCGCTGAGGGCGATCGCGACGGCCTGCTTGCGGCTCTTTACCTTCTTGCCGCCACGGGTCTTGAGCTCACCCTTTTTGTGCTCCTTCATGACCTTGTGGATCTTACGCTTACCCTTGGAACCACTCCGAGAGCTCGAATGCGAATGAGAGGACTTTGTCGGCATTTTTCCAACCTCCTAATGTGCGACGCGCCTAGGCCCGTTCTTTGCTCGTTTTTTAAGAGAATGCGCGGCCCGAGCCGGTGTATCTGCGCGTCCGTGGGCCTTGCGGATCATGGTATGTTCGGCATCAACAGGAATACCGTCTTCTTCCAGCTCTTCCTTGCGGTCGAGCATTTGCTGCCCGAGAGCCTCGAAGTCGATTTTGAGTTCCTTCGTCTTGGGCAGCATCTCGTTTTCTTCTTCCTTGATGTGGTGACGCACGCTCTCCGCGAGAACCGTGAACTTGGCGTCGCGATGATCGTTTTCGCGACCGGTAGCATCAAGCTCCGCGATCAGCAAGCGCGCCACATGGTGCTCTTCGTCGGCCTCATTCATAAGGTCATTTCCCACATGCTTGCGCACGGCCGGATAGAAGATCTCCTCCTCAATAACAGCGTGAATCTTAAGTTCCGTAACCGCCTGACTGATAATCTTCTCTTTCTCTCCCGCGGACTCAGCCTTTTCGAATTGGTCAAACAGATCTTTGACCTTGTCGTGATCTTTCAAGATGATCGAAATCGCATGCGTGTCCGGCAGTGTGAACCGCTCAAACATAAGCAACCCCCGTTTTAAGTAATTAAATAGCTGGGGCGGCACAATTCAATGCGCGCCCTCAACCGTAAGTTGAACAGCACTTTTGCCACCAGACAAACAACGCGGCGAGTGGATTGCAAAGGCCAATCTCGGGAGGTGTCATGTCATCACGAGAAGTCATTCAGCCCCACAAGGGTGACAGACGTTACATACGCCGGGACGAGCAAGGCCATTTCACTGCAAACCAGGTGAACGTCGGAAAATCGCTCGCCGCCGACCGGCGGCATAAGGCAAAAACTATCGTGCCCAAGGGTCAAGGTGACCGCGGTGACGTTAAGAAGAGCTAACGATGCGGCAGGCCGAAGACTCTTGTTGGGGCTGGCCTGAGTTCGTCAGAATCACAAGTGGAATGGCGGCGATCGCCGCAAGAGTGACCAGGATGAGAAAAAAATCCCGACGGCAGTATCCGTCCGCAAGTTGAGATGGCGCTTCATGACGCCCGCATCCATCGCAACCCGCATGATTGGGCAGTAGGTCCCGGCATCACCAAGAGGTCCCGCACAGTCGCGAATACCGGTTCTCGGGCGACGACCGCAATACGGCCGCACATCTCCATGTACACGATGATCGCGACCGTGCCGAGGACAATCGACCAAAGCAATCGGTAACGAAAAGCGGCCCCGGCCTGCAGCGTAAAGACGATCTGTCCGAAATCAACGAAGCCGCCCAGCGCCGTCATGATTCCGAGCGTGATGCCGAGCAGTTTTCGCATCCGTTGACTATGGGAGCGGCCTGGGGACAGTCCGTAGGAACATCCTTATGCGTCGTGCCCGAGCCTGCATCCGAAATGGCCGGAACTTGGAGCCGCGCAAGCCTCTGTCGGAACGGCCGGCGGGAAAGTGAATTCGGTACTGCCAGAGGCCATGTGCTTCAAACTTCTTTGAGGGCCACAACTCCCTGCGGCGACAGCCTCATCGCTAACGGCTGGCCCATCGGATTTCCTTTGCATCGACGCGGCGAACTGTGATCCCGGCTTTCCTCGACAGGACGAGGCCATTATAAAATTTCGCAGCTCGACCTCGCCGCGTCCACACGACGTCAAGAGGCGGCGTAAGTCGAGCGCGATGAGGTTAACTCCCGCTCGACCCATCCACATTGTCAATTCTTCGTGTAGTATGCTTCCGCGTATCCACGTTGTGTACAATTGGCTCGGAGGTGAAGGGATGAGATTTGCGAGATGGATTGTTCTGTTGTTGACGGCGCTGGCATTGACGGCAGCTCCCTATCAGTCGGGGTCGAAGGGATCTGCGAACAAAACCGCAACCACGCAAGCCAGCAGCAAGCTAATTGATATCAACAGCGCAACGGCGGATGAACTGAAGACGCTCCCGGGGATTGGGGATGCGTATTCGGCGGCGATTATTAAGAACCGGAAGTATGCGAACAAGAGGCAGCTCGTGTCGAAGAAAGTGATTCCGCAGGCAACTTACGACAAGATCGCCGACAAGATTATTGCCAAGCAGAACTGACCAAATGGCAGGCGAAACCGCCGGCCCCACTCTAATCGCTATCGACGGGTCGAACTTCGATAGCATTCCCTGCTGCGGAATCAAGAGCTGCACACATCCCGGCCGTATCGGGAAGCAACGCTGGATCGAGTCGAACGCGAAACTTGGTTTGCGCGCGCAGACGTTGCTCGACCCGGATGGTGTGCCGGCGGGGTACATCGAATATCTTCCCGGCGAATACGCCTGGCGCGGTGTGAATGCTGCCGGATACATGTTTGTGCACTGCATCTGGATTTATTCGCGGCGGCATCAACGAAAAGGGTGGGGCAGCGTCATGATCGAAGCCTGCCTCGCTGACGCCAAAAGCGCGGGCCTGAGCGGCGTGGCGGCGATGGTGCGCGAGGGGCCCTGGATGGCGGACCGCCGACTGTTCCTGAGCAACGGCTTTGAGCCGGCAGACCATGCGTCTCCCGATTACCAGTTGCTGGTCCGCAAGTTCGAGCAGCGGGCGGATAACCCGACGTTCAAGAAAGACTGGGACCAGAAAGTCGCGGCATATGGCAGAGGTCTGACGATCATCGGATCGAGCCAGTGTCCGCACATTGCGAAATTCGTGTCCGATATCGCAAAGAGCGCGAAGGAGGAATACGGAATCGTGCCCAAGGTGGTGGATCTGAAATCGTGGCGCGACGCTCAGAATGCTCCGACTCCGTATGCGGTGTTTGCGTTGATCGGCGACGGGCGTTTGTTAGCGGACCACCAGGTCAGCCGGACTCGATTTCGCAACATCATGAAGAAGTGGCAGGGAGCGAATCTCCGGAACGCCTAGGATGCGCGGTTGTGGCGCGGGGTTCTCAATAGCCCAGAGCAGTGCCGCGATCATTTGACGGAGCGAAACAAGCCCGAGTCGGCGCGCGCCTTCGCGGGTACTGCTCAGCCTCTTCGCGACGGCATAGAACGGTATCAGCAGGTAGGGCCAGCGGTGGCCTGGGCCCAGGACGTACCAGGGACGCAAGACTGTGGACGAGAGGCCGCTGGCGCGGAGGTACTGCTCCGCTTCGACGCGCACCGCGATGAATGCGTGCATCATGGGGGCCGGATGCGCGACGCTCACATAGACAAAGTGCCGGATGCCGGCCTGCCGCGCCGCGCCGATTCCGGCAAGCGCCGCGGGGAGATCGATGGTGCGGAACTGCTCTGCTTTTGCAGGGCTGGGATGAGCGACTCCCACCAATTGCACAAAGGTGTCGGCGGGAGACACCTGCGCGGCGAAGGTTGATGCATCCAGCGCGTTTCCAGTGATGGGGGCGGCTCCCGCAGGCAGTTTCGATTGCGATCCGGGCCGCACCAGCGCACGAACCGTGTGGCCGCGCGCCAGGAGTTCGGGAATGAGCCGGCGGCCCATATAACCCGTGCCTCCGGTAATGAAGACGTTCCGTGATTCCATCCGGGAGATTATACGGAGGCGGCTCGCGCTTGGATTTCGGCGGCATGATCGGTGGCCCAATGGAGGAACGTTCGGGGAGGCAGTCCGGTGATTTCCTGGAAAGTTGACGTGATGTAGGCGGGTTGGCCAATTGCGGCGGCCCAGGCGTCGAGAAGGATATTCGACAGGGCGGCAGGGAATCCCAGGTCGGCCATGACGGTCCGGCGCGCTTCGTCTGCCGTGAGGTCTTCGAGCCGTAGGTGGCGCCCGATCACGCGTGCGATGGTGGAGAGCTGTTCGCCCTGTGTCAACGATTCGGGGCCGGTGAGAACGTAGGACGCTCCGCCGTGGCCGTTTTCGCAGAGGGCGCGAACAGCGACGGTGGCGATGTCGCGTTCGTCAATAGGCGCGGTCGGCGCGGCCAAATAGGGCCAGCGGACGGTGTCGCCGGTGCGGATCTGCGGAGCCCACCAAGTCAATGCATTAGCGGCAAACATGCCGGGCTGGAGGAAAGTCCATTCGAGGCCGGAAGCCTCGATTACGCGCTCCAGAAGTTCGGCACGTGTTCGGGAGGGGTTGGGTTGTTGGAAGAGGGGGTGTGGAGCTTTCAGCGGAGCGGAGAGGTGGACGATACGGCGCGCGTGTTTTGCGATGCGGTCTATACCCGCCTCGACGGCCGAGGCCGGGGCTACCCAGACGAGAAAGACGGTGTCGATGTTGTCGAGGGCGCGGTCCAGGGAAGCGGGTACGGTTAGATCACCTTCAACGACTTCGACGTGTGGGGGAATGCCTTGGCGGTTAGGAGTCCGCGTGAGAGCTCGGATTTGCACTCCGGTGGTTGGAAGCTGAGCTAGGACTTCGCGGCCTACGGTGCCGGTGCCGCCTATGACGAGGATTCGGTTCATCGGAGTTATTTTAGCGATGTTGTATCCGGATACTGTCGCCTTGCAGGCGGCCTGCAGACCGGCAAAGTACGCCGTTACATTGCAACGCAATCGAGGGAACGTCCGTCAATATCTTCATACCTGTGCCTACGTCAAGATTCACTCGATTTACATTTGTTCTGCTTGGTTCGATTGGGCTTATGGCCCAGGAAGGGAGGCTCGGGCGGAATTCGCGGCCGCTTGTTACGACCGCGATTAATGACACCCAGTTGCACGCGCTGCGGGGTAATATCCATCCAATGGCGAACAGTCTCAACGACCGCGGACGGGTCCCAGAGGACTTCGCTCTCGACCACATGTTGCTGCAATTAAAGCGGCCCGCCGAACAGGAGCAGGCGCTTAACCAATTCATTGATCAACTGCACAAACGTGGGTCGGCAAACTATCATCACTGGCTGACGCCGGCGCAATTCGGGCAGTCCTTCGGGCCGTCGCAACAAGATATTGACGCGGTTACATCGTGGTTAAAATCGCGCGGCTTCACCGTAAACCAGATTCATTCGAGCGGGATGCTGATTGATTTTTCCGGGACGGCGCGGCAAGTGCGGACGGCGCTGCACACCGACATCCATTACCTGAACGTGGGCGGCGAACAGCATATCGCGAACATGAGTGATCCGGAAATCCCGGAAGCGCTCGCGCCAGTAATTGCCGGCGTGGTTTCGCTCCACGATTTCAAACCACACACGATGCACAAAAGAGCCAAGTTCACGACCACTTCCGGCGGCGGCACGTACCAGGCATTAACCCCCAACGACCTCGCGACAATCTACAACCTCAATCCTCTGTTTGCAGCCGGCATCACGGGTAAAGGACAGACCATCGCGGTGGTGGAAGACACCAACCTGTACAGCGATGCCGATTGGTCGACTTTCCGCACCACGTTTGGATTGGATCAGTATTCTTCCGGGTCGCTGACCACCGTACACCCGAGCTGCACCGATCCTGGCATACCTCGGGGCGCAGCGGCAGGGGATGACGGCGAGGCCGCGTTAGACGTCGAGTGGGCCAGCGCCGCGGCGCCCGATGCCGCGATTCAATTAGCATCATGCGCGAACACTCGCACGACGTTCGGGGGCCTCATGGCGCTGGTCAACATGATCAACAGCCCGAATCCGCCCTCGGTTGTCAGCATCAGCTACGGGAATTGTGAAGCTGAAAACGGCGAGGGAAGCAACGCAGCGTTCAATTCTGTTTATCAGCAGGCGGTGGCGGAAGGTATGTCGGTCTTTGTGGCCGCGGGTGATGAAGGCGCAGCAAGCTGCGACGCGGGATCCAGTGGCGCGACTCATGGGATAGGCGTGAGCGGATGGGCTTCGACGCCGTACAACGTAGCCGTGGGGGGCACCGACTTCTCGGACTCGTATAACAACACGACAAATCTGTACTGGAACTCGACGAACAATTCAACGTACGGGTCGGCGCTGTCGTATATTCCCGAGATCCCCTGGAACGATTCGTGCGCGGGAAGTCTGTTGGCAAGCACATTTGGTTTCGCGACGTCGTACGGGTCGAGTGGATTCTGTGGGAGCCGTGAGGCGACTCAGAACCAATTGCTTGTGGTAGCGGCCGGCAGCGGTGGGCCAAGTGGATGCGCCACGGGTACGCCTGCCGAATCGGGTATCGTGGGAGGCACTTGCCAGGGATATGCCAAGCCTTCGTGGCAGGCAGGTCTTGCTGGAATTCCGAACGATGGCGTGCGCGATATTCCCGACGTTTCGCTATTTGCGGGCGATGGCGTGTGGGGACATTACTACGTCACGTGCTGGTCGGACGTCCGCAACGGCGGCGCTCCATGTACGGGCGACCCGGGCGGATGGGCCGGCGCGGGCGGGACGTCTTTCTCTTCGCCGATTATGGCGGGCATTCAGGCGCTCGTGAATCAGAATGCGGGCGGCCTGCAGGGGAACCCGAACTACGTTTACTATCAACTGGCGCAGAATGGCACGTCGGCATGTGACTCGAGCAACGGGAGCACGAATTCGGCTAGTTGCATTTTCTATAACGTCACGCAGGGCGACATCGCCGTGAACTGCGGCGGCGCCGACAACTGCTTTGGCGCTACCACTACGTCTACCGGCCGCGGCCGGGGATCGAAAGCCAGCCTCAACGGCGCACTTTCGACGTCAGGGCAATCCTATGCGCCGGCTTTCGGCAGCGGCGCGGGCTGGAACTTCGCGACCGGGATCGGGTCGGTGAACGCGTACAACCTCGTGATGAACTGGATGGGCGGCGGTAGCCAAGCCAGCCAGTAACGGGGCGCGGTTACTCCATGATCGCCTGATACACGAGGCTTCTCGAGAGCGCGTGGATAGCGCGCGTGGTTCCGAGATTCTGGTGCTGCACCATGCCTACGAAGGCGAGGTCGCGAACCGGATCGATCCAGAACCAGGTGCCGGCGATACCGAACCAGCTAAAGGTGCCGTTGGAGACGGGATCACCCGCGGCGGCCGAGTCCATCACGATCTGGAAGTCCATGCCCCAGCCGGTTCCCGGGGGCATGGTCTTCAGGGCATCGGGATTGACGTAGTTAGTGCGCATCATTTCAACCGTGCGAGGCGCAAGCAGGCGAACACCGTTGAGTTGGCCGCCTTGTAACAGCATTTCGCAGAAGCGCGCATAGTCCATGGCGGTGGAGAATAGGCCTCCGCCGCCGGATGCGCCGAGCGGAACTACCGTCGGATCGGGCCGGTTTTCGTCTACATTGAGGTTTGCTCCAGCGCCCATGTGGACCTGCGCAAAGCGGGACAGCTTTTCCTTGGGCACGAAGAAACCCGTGTCTTTCATGCCGAGCGGTTCGAAGATTCGCTTGCGGGCGAAATCGGCGAAGGACATGCCGGAGAACTTCTCAATCAGATAACCCTGAACGTCGACGCCAATGCTATAGGACCAGCGGGTGCCGGGCTGGGCGAGCAAAGGCATTTTCCCGAGACCATCGATCATCGTCTGCAAAGGGGCTGCGGAGTTCAGCACGTTTGCTTCGATGATCATCTTGTCTACGGGGTTATTGGGATTCAGGATATAGCCAAGGCCGGCTGTGTGCGTCATGAGCTCGCGCATGGTCATGGGGCGCTTGGCATCTTCGAGCTTTGGCGTGCCGTCATCATTCTTGCCGGCATACACTTTGAGCTGGCCGAATTCAGGGATGTAGCGCGAAACGGGGTCGTTGAGCTGCCATTTTCCCTCTTCGTAGAGCAGCATCATGGCGACGCCGGTGACGGGCTTGCTCATGGAGTAGATGCGGAAGATGGAGTCCTTCTGGACAGGGTCCGGTTTGCGGACGTCGAGCTGGCCGACCGCGCCAAAGTCGACGATTTTGCCATGGCGCTCGACCAGGGTCACGAGGCCGGCGACCTGCTTGTTGTCGATGAGTCGCTTCATCGCGGCATCGAGGCGGGCGAGGCGTTCGCTGGACATGCCGACGGATTCGGGTGTCGCGGTTCCGAGGTCGCGGGCGCGGGTTTCGGCCAGTTTGGTGGCGGTCGCGGCGGCGGGTCGGATGCTCTGGGCGTACAGCGTCAGGGCGAGGGAGATGGCGGCGAAAAACGCGAGCAGCTTCGGCGCGTGATGGCGTGACATAGGCAGGGTCTTAGAATGATACCACCCGGACGACCGACCGGTAGGTCGGGCTGGCATGGCGCTTAGTTTTTCAGGATGGGACAAAACTGGGCAGAGTAAGGCAGAATTGCATCCTGCACGTCCAGGTGGGACAGGCGGTTTCGCCTGTCCTTTTTCGGTGAAGTCCAAAAGCAGGCCGAATGCCTGCTTCACCCTTCCACAGCCTCCAAATCGTCGCGGGACGCAAAGAATCAGAGGCTGTGTATGTGTAATATCTCCCTATCCTCGTTTTTCGATTTCGGTGATGGCGATTTGGGCCACTCGGGCTAGGTCGATGGCGGGCATCAGTCCGAAGCCGCGTTGATGGCTGTTGATTTCGTGTTTCACGGCGGCGATTTTACGCAGCGTCGGGAGATCGCTGGAATCACCCATCTTAGCCAGGACACGGAGAGCGGTGAGCTGCGCTGAGCCGTCGGGTACGCTGAGGAAGCCGCGCGCTACCGGCAAGGCCTCGGGTTGGTTCTTCTCCAGCAGGCGGTCGAGTGCCATCACTCCCTGAAGGCCGCCTTTCTTCGCAATGGCCTGGAGCTGCGGAACGGCAATGCGGCCTTCATACTGCGACAGCGATTGCACGGCATTGGTGGCGACCAGAAGGTCGGAGTCGGCGGCCGCTTTCGTCAGGGGCTCTATGAATTCGGGATTGTGGAACGTGCCGAGCAGGCGCGCGGCAGTGGCTCGCACCATGGGGAGTTCGTCCGTCAGCGCATCTCTGAGTTGATCGATGGCGGCGGCCTGCCTCAGATTTTCACCGGCGCAAGCGCGCAACACGTCGAGGCGCATGGCTTTGCGCATGGCATCGAGGGCGTCGGGGGTGTCGGCGCCTCGCAGCGCGAAGCAGGCGTTGTTGCGCTGTGCCACGTTTAGTTTGGGGTCGAACATTCTGTCGAGATTGGACTGGCTGAAGGCCTGTCCGACAGCCAAAAGAACAATGAGTGCGCGCATTTTACTCGGCTCCTTTCAGGACTTCTTCGGCCATTGAGGCCTCGTGGATATCGAACTTGGGATTTAGCGCCAGGGCGTGACGAAGATGGGCGGCGGCTTCATCTTTCTTGCCAAGGGCCGTTTCGATCATTCCGGCGTGGAAGTAGAACATCGGCTCCGGCGTGCCCAGTTTGAGAGCCTTGCCGATCGCTTCGGCGGCTTCATCGTAATGCTTGTTCTTGTAGAGAGCCCAGGCGAGTGTGTCGTAGGTGTAGACGTCGCGGCGGAATTCGAGTTCGCCTTTGGCCAGTTCGAGGCCGCGATCGAGCTTACGGTCCTGATCGAGGAAGATCATTGCCAGGTTCCGATTCGCCTTCTCACCGTTGGCTTTCGAAAGTGTGTCGATGGCGTCGATCATGGCAGACTGCCTGCTCGCGGACTTCTCGTCGCCGGTGAGTTTGTAGAGTTGCTGGAGGGCGGCGGCGTAGTCGGGCATGGGTGTTATGGACTGCGCTCGCGTGAAACTGGCGATTGCCGCTTTGTAGTCGCCTTTCGCCATTTGAGCCTTGCCCAAGCCGGCATACGCGGGGTGAAAGCCAGGGAAGGTTCGAGATGCGGCGGTATACGTGCGTTCGGCCTGGTCGACTTGGCCGGTTTTAAGGTAATATCCGCCGAGTTCGACCATGCACCAGGCGACGTTTTCAGAAGATGGGCTGCCCGATTCGATAGCGCGCTTCATGAGATCAACCGCGCCGGGGACGTCATTGAATAAGAACCGGTAGTGCGCGGCGCGGTTATAGCTGGAGAGATCGGGGCGGAGGTTTATCATCTTCTGCATGGCGTCGGCAGCCCCATCGTAGTCGCCCCACTCGGTGAGCGCGTCGGCGAGCGTGCCCCAATTCCAGGGGTCGTTGGGCGCGATCTTCGTGAGTTGGCGGGAATAGTCGGCGGCCTTCGGGAATTCGTGACGTTCGAGCGCTACTTCGGTGCGCAGGCGCAAGGCTTCGTAATTATCGTTATCCGCTGCGAGGACAGCTTCCAGGATCTTTGAGGCACGGTCGACGTAGCCAAAATCGGTGGTCTCGCGCATCTTCTGGAGGTAAGCGCTGGCGAGCAGGACCTGGTAATGCAGAACCTCGGGCTGCGCCTTCACGATGGTTTGATACATCGTGATGCGTTCGTCGGTTTTCAGCCGCATGGCCTGTTGGGCCAGGGCGCGATCCTGGAGGGCGTTCATCAGGCGGTCGGGAGACTGGTTTTGCGCACTCAGCGCAACCGTCGCGAGGAAAAGGATGGAAGTGATCTTCATGGCTTTGGAAAGGGAAAGGGCAAGCTGGAGCTTGCCCCACCAGTTAGTTTGTTGTTGGGATACCCTTGCCGTTGGTTCCTTCCACACCCTTGTGCAGGAAGCCTGACTGGGGCGGTGCGTTGAACGGGAAGTGGTCGAGGTTGGGAATGTCGTTGGAGTTCACGCCATCTCCGAGTGGGGGCTGGTTCGAGAAGCCCGACACGAGGACGCCGGCCGTGGCGCGGAGACCGATGTCGACGACGTCATCGCCGATGCGGCGGCCGCCGAAGGGCCAGCCGGCGTTATCGCCAGCCAGCGGACCGAGCCGTTTTTGGGATGCCAGCGGCGTCGGCGCGATGGAGAGATCGACGCGGGTGATATCGGGCACGTAGACGCTCAGCAGATCGTTGCGCGGAGCGGGGGCGGTGTTCAAGCCGAAGACGCCCTTCAGGACGGCGGATACAAACACGGGATCGGAGATATACGGCGCGTAGTTAGCATCGTTGGCTGGTGAGTCACGATTCCACTGGTCCTTCATGGGCAGCGGAATCAGAAGCTCGACCGTCAGCGGGTTGCCGACGCGGTCGACCTGCTGCCACTCGCCGAGGTTCACAGGAGCAGCCGGGTTCGGACGCACCGTGACGAGTTGGCGATAGGTGGAGGCCCAGCCGCCAATCAGCTTGTTGGAGGAGTTGGCGTCGGGCATGGAGCCATCGGCGGTGGCCATCGTGATCGGCATTTCGACGGAGATCAGGCTGACGTTATAGCCGGCAAAGCCGTCGACGGCGTTGGGGTAGCTCTGCCCGCCATTATCGTTGTCGGCGCTGCCCGAAAGCACGGGAGCGGGGGAGCGGAAATTCAAGAAGTCGAAGGTTGCGCCGCTATCGAAATAGAAGGCGTCGTCGCGCGGTCCGGCAAAAACTCGCATGCCATTGGCCAACGTGAAAACGGACGGCTGGCCGAGCGTAGCTTCGTAGTTCGGCGTTGCCTTGGGGCCCTGGTTGGGCGGCGCGACCGACAGCGCGTGACCGTTCACGTCGGTATTGTAGACATCGACCTCTCCCGTCTGAAGATTGCGCACGGTGACGGTGTAGGTCTGATACAGCAGGATTCCGGGGTTATCGATGCTGTCGATGACACCGAAATACGAGAGGAAAGTGGGGTTATCGCGCAGCGTGGTGTTGAACTGGAAATCGATCTGGATGTCGGGATTGCCGTCCAAACCGCGCGAATTGTTGAGGTTGAAGCGGTACAGCACGCTGTCTGAAAACTTGTAATAGGAAGGGCCGTTGTCGGGCACCTGGAAACCTTGGGCGCTCATGCTCATGACCAGACGATCCGACTTTCCGCTTTCATAGCTACGGAAAATATAGAAGTCATTGAGATTGGCGGTTTGGTCTTCCAGGAGCAGAGGCCCGTTTCTGTGGCTGGCAGCGAAGGCTGATACGGTGAACAGCGCGATCGCTCCGCCGGCACGTAGAGTTCGGAACATTCGTCCTCCTGTCGGAAATGTGGAATGGATACGCGCTGTCTGACGCGCACCTCAGTTGGTATTACGGTGTGGGGTGCGGATCGGATTTAAGCTGATGAGTGATTTGTTTCGGCGCCGTGTCTTGTAAGGGCCAACGTTGAAATCCCGATTACCAGCCGAGGCGCTCACGCAACCCGGTTGCGTAACGGCGGCTGATTTCGATGCTCTGGCCATTCGCCAGACGCGCGGTGGCGCCGCCTTTGAGGATCGGTTCCAGTTCCACAAGGTGATTCAGATTGACGATGGTCTGCTTATGAACGCGGGCGAAACGCTGCGGATCGAGACGCGATTCCAGGTCGCGAAGCGTGTAATTCACCAGCATCCGGCCATCGGCCAACAGTGCAAAAACGAGTTCGTCGTCGGCCACGAAGGCCTGGACTTTATCGAGTGTCAGCAAGAACACCTTTTGACCGCGGTGCCCCACGATTCGCTCCAGAAGCGGTTTCGGTTTGTTGGCGAGCGCTGCTGTGAGCCGCTCGATCGCATCGATCGTCACTTGCGCGCCGGCCTTCGCATGCAGCAATGCCCCCACTTTGGTGAGGCTTTTTTCGAGGCGCTCGCGCGAAACCGGTTTGAGCAGGTAATCGACGGCACTCACCTCGAACGCCTCCAGCGCGTACTGGTCGTAAGAAGTGACGAAGACGATCATCGGCGCATCAGTCGTTCGAAGTTCGCGAACCAGCTCCAGCCCGCTGAGCAGCGGCATCTGTATGTCCAGCAAAACCAGGGCGGGCTTGAACGACGAAATCGCTTCCAGAGCGTCCACGCCGTTTTCCGCTTCGCCGCAGATCTCCACGCCGCCGATCTCTTCAAGAAGACGCCGCAAACGCCGGCGTGCCGGCTCTTCGTCGTCAACGATGAGGACTCGCATAATCGCTTTCCGTGCTTTGGGCTTTGGCAGTGATGTCGAAGCTGACCGAGGTTCCTTCGCGAGGCGCCGTGCGCAGTGTGAAATGATGCGGTCCCGAAAGCTTCTCGATGCGTTCCCGCACGTTGGCCAGGCCGATTCCATTGCGTACGCCGCCGGGTTCGAAACCCTTCCCGTCGTCCTCAACCACGACGTTAATCATGCCGTCGTAGAGCCGCGCGCGAACGGTCAGAGAACCGCCCAGGGGGCGCGGTGCAATGCCATGCTTCACCGAGTTTTCGATCAACGGTTGAATCAGCATCGGCGGAATCAGGTAATCTTCGAGCTCGCCCGGCACGTCGATGGTGTAACGCAGCTTGGCGCCGAACCGCGCGCGCTCGATCTCCAGGTAGGAGCGAACGAACGCGATCTCATCGCCGAGGCGCACTTCTTCACGATGGCTTGCGTCCAGCGCGAAACGGAACATCTCGGCGAGCGCCACAACCAGTTCTTCGGCGACCTTCGCGTCGTGACGGGTCAGGTCGGCCAGAGTATTGAGGGCGTTAAACAGAAAGTGCGGGTTGATCTGCGCCCGGAGCGCCTTCAATTCCGAGCGGGCAGCGAGTTCGCGAAGCTGCACCTCATTCTGCTGCCGGTCTTTCAGCTCGCGCTGGCGCTCAATATTGTCGAACATGGCGCCGGCGATCCCAGCAACGGCTTTGATGAATTCCAGGTCCTCGCTGCGATACGGCTGATTGCGGTTCCGCTTTCCAAACTCCAATTGGCCCCGCCCGAGCGGAACGGCGGTTACTGCGGCTGGTTCCCCGGCCGCTTCGCCGGCTTTGCGGAAGCGAACGAAATCGGCGGCTAACGCATCCCGGAGTTTGGCCGTCACGTATTCGATCAGCGGACCGGTCTCCACAAAACGGGTCGCTTCGCTCCCGATATTCCTCAGCAGTCCGCCATAATCCGGACGGCGGAAGATATAGCGATCCATGGCGCGTTCCAGCCCCCGATACAGGAGCATCCAGAGCCCCACGAAGCCGACCACTCCGCCCCATATAACTCCCGACTGCACGCCGGTAAGGTGCTGGAGGCGGAACAAGGCTGTGAAATAGACGAGAGAAGTTGCAAACAGCGCACATATGACGACCCCACGCTTCATCAGAACGTCGAAAAACAGAAACTGGGTCTTGTAATAGACCAGCGGAAGCATGGCGAACGCCAGGATGAGCCGGAGACCGAATTGCCAAATGTCGTGGAACAGCGGGTTCTGGAGCCGCGAACTTTCGCTCAGACCAAACAACATGACGGCGGGTATGTACCAAACCAGGAGCACTACGAACGCCTTCAACTCGGCGGTGTAATCTTCGCTGGTGCTCGGCTCCGCTTTCTGAACTTCGGGCAGGATCGAGAGCTCCTTCCAGTGTTGTACCCGGTCAACGTCATAGAAGGCGAACCAATGGAAGAAACGAGGGAGCTCTTTCTTCTTGTCCTCCGGCAGGCGGCGTTCCACTTCGCGCAGTACGATCGCCTGAAGAGCCGGCCAGAAACCGGTAAACAAACCCATCACGAAGGAGCTTGAGAAGCCGGAAGTAAGCAGCGAGCGGCTGTTCCAGGCTGAGGGATCGTCGAGCGAGTGGGAAAGCCGGATGACGATAAGAGTCATACCGGCGACGGATAGCGCGTAGTATGGCACGGCGAAACAGAGGAAGTTGAGCGTCCTCTCGCGCAAAGCCAGGAATACCGGGGGAGCATCGGCCCTGTCACTGCTCACCCGCAGGTAAGTTAAGCCGAGGAACTGCGTGAACAAGCCGATGAGTAGGGCGCTGGTGAATAAGGCGGCTGCCGTCAGAATGTAGTGGGTTCGCGGGCCGATCACCTGAAGCGAGTAAAACAGCCAATCGCCGAATCCCCAAAACCCCAGTTGTAAAGAAAGCCCGGCACAGATGCCGAGCAGTGTCCATACCTCGGCGTCCCGTTTGGCCCTGCGCAGGATGGCCAAAAAAAGACTTGCCGCAAGAACCGCTCCCAGGATAAGCACCACGGGAGAGATCGTATCCATGAGGTTCATATTACGTCCCCTTTCTTCATGGCTGAAGTATGGGGGAGAAACGCATGCTGTTCGACGAAAAACCGGGTATCCGGCGAATCCGGCCCGGTAACCGGAGTTATGTGTTCAACTGAATCGTTTCGGAGACCTCCTCCCACTCCTTCAACAGGAGAGCGAGGTGGGAGCGGCGCTCGTCCAGCAGCGTGGATGTGCGCACGGTTTCTTCCGCGCTGACGAAGTTTCCCAATTCTCCTTCCAGGTGCGTGATTTCGGCTTCGATCCCGGCGATTTCTTCTTCGAGCTCCCGGGCGCGATCCTTCATCCGCTGGAGCTTAATCGGGTTCAGCCGTTTCGCCGGCGGTATCGCGGCAGCCGGCTCCGGCGAGGACTCCTCGGCCGGCGCGGGTTGGCCGTTCATCGACAGCGACAAGTCGACCGGCTTGCCTTCCTTGCGCCAGAGGTAATCCTCGTAGTTTCCGGGGAAAACATGAACCTCTCCGCCGCCGATCTCGAAAATGCGCGTCGCGAGCTTATCGATGAAGTAACGGTCGTGCGAGACAAAAACGACAGTGCCATTGAAGTCCTGAAGGGCGTCGAGCAGGACGTCCTTTGCGCGCATGTCGAGGTGATTGGTAGGCTCGTCGAGCAGCAGGAAATTCGAAGGGTGCAGCAGCATGCGGGCGAGTGCGTAACGATTGCGCTCGCCTCCGGAAAGCACGCCGATGCGCTTAAACACATCGTCTTCGGAGAAAAGGAAACACCCCAGCAGGTTGCGGAGCTCCGTGGTTGTCCGCGGCGCGACACCGGCAAGGTCGTCGAGCATACGTGCTTCCGGGTCCAGTTCCTTATATTGGTCTTGCGCGAAGTAATCCGGTTGGGCATTGTGGCCGAGCCGGTATTCGCCGGTTGTCAGAGGCTCACGGCCCGCGAGCAGCTTGATGAGCGTCGATTTCCCAGCGCCGTTGACACCGACAAGCGCGATGCGGTCGCCACGCTCAATCATGAAATTTACGCCACTGAACACCAGCTTCTCGCCGTAGCTCTTGGAAACGTTCTGGAACTCGGTGACCACGCGGCCGCTCGGCTTGGGCTGGGGGAAAGAGAAATGGATTGTTTTCTCTTCGGGAGGAATCTCGATGCGCTCGATCTTCTCCAGCTCTTTGATGCGGCTCTGCACCTGTTTCGCCTTCGTGGCCTGGTATCGAAAGCGGCTAATGAACGCCTCGAGCTGCTCAATCTTGTCGCGCTGGTTCTTGTAGGCGGCCTCGAGTTGCGTCTTGCGCTCGTTGCGCTGCGTAATATAGCTTTCATAATTCCCGCTATAAAAGTGAATATTCTTATTCCAGATCTCCACAATCTTCTCGACCGTGACATCGAGAAAGTAGCGGTCATGCGAGATCAGGACGAAAGCGTAAGGATAAGAGACCAGGTATTCTTCAAGCCAATTGCGCGCTTCGAGGTCGAGGTGATTGGTAGGTTCGTCGAGGAGCAGTAGATTGGGTTGTTCGAGGAGTAGCTTGGCGAGTGCGATACGCATTTGCCAGCCGCCTGAGAATTCTTCGGTCCGGCGTTGCCAGTCTGAACTGGGGAAGCCTAGCCCGGAGAGGACCGCGCCGACCTGCGCTTCTAAGGCGTAGCCGTCACGGCCCGCGAACTCGGTCTGGATGCGGTGGAAACGATCCGCGACGTCCTGATAGACGGAGCTGGAGGGATCCAGATCCGACATGCGCCGGGTGAGTTCCTCCATCTCCGTCTCCATCGCCCGCAGGTCGGCAAAAACCGACATGCATTCGGCGAATACGCTACGGCCGGACAGAGTGAGGCCGTCCTGTGGCAGGTAGCCGGCGGTAATCCCCTTGGTTTGGGTGAGAGCACCATAATCGAGGGACTCGCTTCCCGCCAGCACCTTAAGTAGCGTGGACTTGCCGGTGCCGTTTGCACCAACAAGACCCGCGCGTTCGCGATTCGTGATGAGCCAGTTAACGTCCTTAAAGAGCAGCTTTGGGCCGAAACGTTTTCCAGCCGATGAAAGTTGGATCAACTTTCATTTTCGCAAGTTTCTGTTCGTTAGCTGCCCTGATTCGAAGCGTTGGTCATCACAGACGCGATTTGACTGAATACCGTACTGATACTCGTGGCGACACCAGGCATGATGGCGCCAGCAGCTACCGCGACAAAACCTGCCATTAGGGCGTACTCAATAAGGTCTTGGCCCTTAGTATCTTTCCAAACCAGGCATTGCAAAACTGCTCTTTGCAAGTGTTTCATGAATGCAAGATCGTCGTGTATTTACCGCATCTTTAGCATGAAAGTCTACCGAGCTTATTCTAGGGCAGAGCCCTTAATTGGTAACCTGACGAACTGTTTTCGTGTGATCTAGAATAAACCCATATGGAACGTGCATCTTCCGGGTTAATCCTATGGCTTGTCTGGATGACCTTGATGGTTGTCGTGGGGGCGCTCAAGTATAAAGGTATCAATGCGTTGCCGTACTTTCTGGCTGCCGATGCCGCTGTAGGGTCCTTCGGGGGCATGATCGTGGTGAGGAAACTGAAGCGCCATTGATCTCACGCACTTTGGAATGGAACAATGGATATTGACCTGGGTCTTTCCCTGGCGATCACTCTCGTTGCTCTTTTGACTGCAATAACCCTGGCGCTTCGTTTGTGGCTTTAAAGCGTATTCCAGTCCACGGTCACCGCGGGGCTCGCTCGATCCTGCCGGAGAATACGTTGCGCGGTTTTCAGTACGCCCTGGATATCGGTGCTGATTTTATCGAAATGGACGTGGCGGTCACAAAAGACGGTGTTTTGGTAGTCTCTCACGATCCGGAGCGCCTGAAGGATGGGGAACAGATCGTCATTCGTGAGATGACCTTCGAGCGATTGCGTTCCTGGGACAACACCATCCCGACCTTAGACGAGGTACTGGCCCTGAACGGCGGCTTCAACATCGAATTGAAGAGCTTTCCCAGTGCGCCGCAGTATACGCCGGGGCCGGAGGAGTTTGCGCGGCTCACTTGCGAGGTGATTCGTCGCCATGATGTCGCGTCGCACTGCATCGTCCAATCGTTCGATTTCCGTGTGCTGCATGCGATCGGGAGGATCGCACCCGGGCTGAAGCGGTCCGCGCTGTGGGAGGGAACACCCCGCGATTTTCGGGATATTGCGTCGGAAGCTGGAACCACAATGGTCAGCCCTCACTTCAGGCTGACAGGCGCCGAAGAGGTTGAGCGCGCACATGCCGCCGGAATCGAAGTGCTTACCTGGACACCCAACGCCCCGGAGGAATGGTCGCGGCTGGCGGCAGCGGGTGTGGATGGCATTATCACCGATGATCCGGCGGGTTTGATCGGGTTCTTACACAGCCAATAGCACACATGAGCGTACTTTATCGATTCCCCCATATGCCGGCAGTGACGTCCTGCTGTTTGGGACAATAAAATTACATTCAATTGAACGAAGCAACCAGTAAGGCAACGCAGCGATTGGTTTCTCTCGATGCGTTCCGAGGCGCGACGATTGCCCTCATGGTGGTGGTGAACAACGCGGGCAGCGGGCGGGATTCTTACCTGCCGCTGAGGCACGCCGAGTGGCACGGGTGGACTCTCACCGACACCGTATTCCCCTCGTTTTTGTGGATCGTCGGTGTGGCGATTACGCTTTCGCTGGGCAAGCAACTCGCAGTCGGCGTTCCGCGCGGCAAGATCCTGGCGAAGGTGCTGCGGCGCGCTGCGATTCTCTTTGTTCTCGGGCTGGCGGTTTACGCGTTTCCCGATTTCAGTCTCGGCACGCAGCGAATCATGGGTGTCCTGCAGAGGATCGCCATTTGTTATCTCGCTGCGTCAGCGATTTTCCTGTTTACCGGCGTTCGCGGGCAAATTCTGTGGATCGCCGGACTGCTCGCGGCGTATTGGGCCATGATGACCTTCATCCCCGTGCCCGGATTCGGCGCGGGCCATCTCGACGTTGAGGGCAACTTTGCGCATTACGTGGATCGGCTGGTGCTGGGCGCTCACAACTACGCGTCAACGAAGACCTGGGACCCGGAGGGCGTCATCAGCACCTTGCCTTCGATTGCGACCGCTCTGCTGGGCATTATGGCAGGCCATATCCTGCGTCTGCGGCGCGGCTTGCGGGATCGGCTCCTGTGGCTCGCGCTTGCAGGGGCAGCGCTCGTAGCCGCCGGCCTGATATGGAACATCTGGCTGCCGATAAACAAGAAGCTTTGGACGGACTCATTCAGCTTGTTCATGGCGGGGCTGGATTTCGTCGCATTCGCGGCCTTTGCCTGGTTGGTGGACGAACTCGGCTGGCATAAGCCTGTCAGGCCGCTGGTCATTCTCGGGATGAACGCGATCGCGGTGTATTTGGCCTCGGAGTTTCTCGCCGAGTTCCTGGATGCAGTGCACTGGACGTCGGGCGGGAACCCGGTGTCGTTACAGAGCCATATTTACCAGACATGGTTCGCTCCGCTCGCATCACCGGCGAACGCTTCGCTGCTCTACTCGGTGACTTACACTCTGTTGATGCTGGCGATCGCTTACGTCATGTACCGCCGCGGTTGGTTTCTCAAGGTGTAATAGGCGGTCCGGTGTAGCGGGCACGGGGCCGGATGAGGTCGCCTGCGGCGTACTGTTCAATGGCGTGCGCGATCCAGCCGGTTGAACGGCCGAGAGCGAACAGGATCAGCGGTGCGTGCTCCGGCAGCTTGTAAGCTCGCGCCATCGCGACCAGGGCGAAGTCAACTGTGGGATGCTCTTCGAGCAGATCCAACCCGGCCTTTGTCAAGCTTCGCGTGAGGCGCCATTCCACGTTGTTTCCGCTGTGCTCCGCGAGGTGCATTAGCAGGGCCGCACGAGGGTCGCCTTGCGGATAGAGCCGGTGGCCGAATCCGGCAATTGGTTCACCGCGGCGGAGCCGGCTTGCGATAGTTGCGCGAGCGCGACGCGGCGCCCCTGCCTCAGCAAACAACGATGCGACGCGTTGCGTCATTCCGCCGTGTTTGCTCCCCTTGAGGGTAGCCAGAGCCGCCGAAACGACATCATACGGGGGAGCGCCCGCGGAGGCAGTACAACGAGCGGTGAACGCGGATACGTTCAATTCATGGTCGGCGCACAGAACGAGCGCGGCTCGAATGGCTTGGCCTGCGGCCGCGTTCCCCCGCGCCCAGGCCGCCTGCAGCGCGAGGTGGGCCGGAGCAGCCGAGTCGCGCCCCGCGGCCAGCGACGTCAGCAGCCGCAGGATGCGAGACCCGGTGTTAGCAACGGAGGTTGGACGCAGATCGTAGGACGACAGGTCAGCCGCGGCCGCGATCGGCAGCGCCGCCTGCATAAGAGTGAAAGCGTCTTTGGTGCAGGCACGCAGGTGGGTCAGAAGATTGCCGGGGAGTGGGCTGGCATGCGCCGGGAGCTGTTCGACATTCCAAAGCAAGCACGCCGTTTCCTCCAGCGAGGCGGTCTTTGCCAGCTCAATGGCATCGCGGCCGCGATAGTAGAGTCTCCCGTCGTGAATGCATGTAATGCCGGAATCCAGCACAGGGCTGCCCCAGTTCAGCCCCCGCGCGGCAGCCTTGGCCGGATCGCGGCGCGCCTCCTTCCGCTCGCGCAACCGCTCGATATCCTCCCGCGCGTAACGGTGTTCCTTAGGCTGGCCGGGGACAGGTTCAGACCGTAGCTGTCCACGGCTCTTGTAGGCGTAAAGAGTCGCCTTTGTGATCCCGAGCGCATCCGCTGCCTTCTGGGCAGTCAAATACATATTACATTGATTCTACAATCAATATTGACAATCTGAAAACATCCGTTCGAATAATGTGGCTATGACAAACGGATTGGACGGTGTAGTCGCCGCTACGACTAAACTCAGCCACGTCGACGGCCAGGCGGGACGTTTGATTCTATGTGGGTACGCGGTCGAAGACCTGGCGCCTCATGCCAGTTTCGAGGAGGTCGCGTACCTGTTCCTCCATGGCCGCTTACCCGACCCCGCGGAGCGCGCATTTTTCGGCCGGGAACTGGCTCAAAGGCGTGCCATCCCGGACGCCGCCATGCATGTTCTGCGCGAGGCTGCCGCCGTGAAAGCGCCGCCCATGGATGCTCTACGCATGGCCGCGTCCGTTCTTGGTATTGGACGGGAGGAAAACCCCCGCGAAGATGCAATGACCGCCATCGCTTGTTTTCCCGCCATTGTGGGAGCATACTGGCGTATCTGTCGCGGCGATCAGCCGGTACCGTTACGAACCGATCTCCCGCATGCTGCTCACTTTCTCCACCAGCTGTTCGGCACGGAGCCTGACGCCGAGCGGGCCCGGGCGCTCGAAACTTATCTCAACACTGTGTGCGATCACGGCCTGAACGCTTCGACGTTCACGGCGAGGGTGATCGTTTCGACGCGTTCGGATGTGATCTCTGCGATCACAGGAGCCCTTGGGGCACTCAAGGGTCCCTTACACGGCGGTGCGCCCGGGCCGGCTCTCGACATGGTTTTCGAAATCGGTTCGCCTGAGCGCGCCGAGCCCGTCATCCGGGCCAAGCTCGACCGCGGTGAGCGGCTGATGGGCTTCGGCCACCGTGTTTATCGCGTGCGAGATCCCCGCGCGGACGTGCTGGCCGGGGCGGTGGAGCGCCTGTACGCGAACGGAGGCGATCGAAGCATCTACGACCTTGCGCGGTACGTGGAAGGCACTGCGCTTCGCCTGCTGCATGACCATAAGCCGGACCGCCGCCTCGACACGAACGTGGAGTTTTACACTGCCCTCCTGCTGCATGGTGTGGGGCTTCCCACCGACCTGTTCACGCCGGCGTTCGCCGCCGGACGCGTCGTCGGATGGTCGGCACACTGCCAGGAGCAGCTTCTCGAGGGCCGTCTCATCCGGCCACAGTCGGAATACACCGGTCCTACGGAGCTGCATTACACAGCGCGCGTTGCATAGCCGGGGGGCGGGCATCTTCCGAATACCTCGGCGAGGCAGCGAATTGGAAGCTCTGTAATACGATGGACCGACCTTCCAGAGTGGCTTTCACCTACCTGTTAACACGGAGCGCTTGTAACGAACAGGGCTTGAAAATCAGATTTCCAGTGACGGCGGCGAGCAGGGTATTTCCGTTGACTCCCGCGCTGTGACACAATATCTACGCATGAAGCGCCTGCAACCTGTGATTTGGATGAAGGGGACGTTCCTGAGCCCGCAGTATCTCCAGACGCAGGACCGATTCATCGAAAGCACGCTGGAGTTCTACATGGACGCGGTGTCATTCGCGCCATGGGGCTTCAAGCGCATCCAGGTGGATCAGGAAGCCCTGGAGGCGGGTTATTTTGCGCTTTCCGATGCCGCCGGGATTCTGCCGGATGGGCTGATTTTCGATGTTCCCGACTCCGATCCGTCGCCCTCCCCGAAGCCGCTTGCGGATTGTTACGAGCCCGACCAGAAGACACTCGACGTTTTCCTCGCCATTCCGCACTACCGCGAGCGCGGCCTGAACGTCTCGATCGCCCAGAAGAAGGCCGATACACGGTTTCTTGCGGAGGTCGCGATGCTGCGCGATGAGAATTCGGGACTGACGGAGAAACCAATACAGGTGGCGCGCAAGAATTTCCGTTTCCTGGCGGAAGGTGAGTCGCAGCAGCATATGTCGGTACTGCGTGCCGCTCGCGTGATTAAAACCAACGCCGGCACGTTGCAACTCGACCCGAACTTTGTTCCGCCATTGCTCGATGTCAGCGCTAGCGACTACCTGGTGTCCATTGCACGGCGCCTGGTCGAGATCCTGGCGGCGAAAAGCAGCACGCTTTCGGGAGGCCGGCGCCAGAAGAACCTGAGCCTGGCCGATTTCGGGACCTCGGACATCGCGAATTTCTGGCTGCTATACACCATCAATTCGCATTTTCCGCTGATGCAGCACATTTTCGAGACCCGGCGAGGCCATCCGGAAAACCTGTATGCGCTGATGCTATCGCTGGGCGGGTGTCTTACGACGTTTTCCACGCAGATCCATCCACGAGATCTGCCGAAATACGAACACGACGATCTGTTCGGCTGTTTCCACGATCTGGATGAGAAAATCCGCTTCCTGCTCGAGACCGTGGTGCCGAGCAGCTTCATCTCCCTGCCGCTGAAGCTCATCAGCCCATTGATTTATGGCACTCCGCTGGCGGACGACAAGTACCTGAAGAATACGCGCCTTTACCTGGCCGTAAACGCTGACGTGAACGACGCGGATCTTATCGGCAAAGCGCCGTACCTGATCAAGGTGTGTTCCGCCAGCCATATTGACGTTCTCGTCCAGCGAGCACTTCCCGGTGTAACGCTGACCCACGTGCCGAAGCCGCCGAGCGCAATCCCGGTGAAAATGAATTACCAATACTTCCACATCGCGCAATCGGGCGGCCCATGGGAAGCGATTCAGCGTGCGCGAAATCTCGCGGCGTACGTGCCAGGCGACTTTCCGGCACCGAAGATGGAACTGGTGATTCTGTTGCCCGAGGCGACTTAACAGACTTGTAGAAATCCGCCGGAAACCAGGATTTTCAGCACGCCGGCAAAATCAGCCGCTTGCGTCTGTGCCTGGAGAATCTCTTCCTGCATTAACTGCCGGAACAAGTCCGCTCCAGTCTTCTTCCCGTCGCAACTCGCCATCAAGTGGCCGACCCAAGGCTCAATCCTCATGTCCAGCTTGAATGGATATTCGGTCTCGAGTACAAACTGTACCGGAGTCCAATGCCCATCCTTGAGCCGGTTTATGACGCGCAAATCGGGCCCCGTCATGGCCCGCAAACGGCTGCCGAGGATCTTTTCGCCAGTGGTATCGGAAGCGGCGTGAGTCTCCCAGGCGAGCAGCCAGTCGTGTTCTAACCGACCGGTACGGTCGCCCTTCATCCGGCGCACGGTGAACGGTTCACGCCCGGCCGCTTTACGCTGGACGATCATCGCGGCATAGGAGAACGCGATGATTTTCAGTTCACGAAGAAAGTCGAGCCAGCGCTTGGCGGCTTCCGGATCGGTACGCCTGGCCATTACCGTCTGCGTGACCAACTCCTCCGGCGTAGCGACACGACGAACCACCACGGCCACGTCGAATTCGCGTTCTTCCGGGCCGAGCCATTGCCGGATGCGCCGTTCCAGGGGGGCGTCCTCGCGATCCGAGGCCATTGCGACGCAGTATAAGGTTCCACCGGGCCGCAGGTACTTGGGGGCCTGTTCGATAACGCGGCGCGTCACCTGCTCGCCGTCCTCGCCGCCGCTGTAGAAGATGTATTTGGGGTCCAGCGTCGGCATGTATGGTGGATGGGCCACGATCCGGTCGTACGTCGCATCGCCGGCGGGATCGTACAAGTCGCCGGTTCCGGTCGTCATGTTGTCGAGGCCGTTGAGCCGGCGTGCGAATTCCGCGAAATGAGTGGAGCGGGGCGCGATATCGAAGGCGCTGGCATGAGTGGCACACTCGTCGGCAGCCAGCAATGCAGCGACGCCGGTGCCGCCGCACAATTCCAGGAACGAGTCGCACGCGCCGCGCGGCAACAGGTCCAGGAACATCCGCGTATTCGGGACCACTGCGGGATAGACGATATCCGCCGCTGCTTCGCCACTCGACTCACTTCGCGGCGTCCAGCGATCCGAGATCGTATAGACGTTGCTTACAGGGCAGAGACACACGGGACAACGCCCGTTCGAGAGCAGGCCGAGCCTTTCCAGAGCAGCGATCTCGTCAGGGGAAAGATGGCTCGAAAGATCGGCTGCGCTGATCTCGCGATCGTGTACGAAAAGCCCGATCAAAAGCGACAGCGTGTCATTTGCACCGCTCGTATCCTCGGGGTGGTCGTCAATAGTGACCTGCGTTAAAAGCGGAACTCCGAGACGTCGCGCGATCTCCGCTTCGTTAAACTGAACCCGTTCGAGCAGACCGCAAACGGTGGCAAAGTCTTCCGTAGTTCCGACGCGGATCGGATAGTCCTCGCTCATTTCTTCAGCGCGAGAACAATGATGATAATCACAAACAGAAGCAGTAGCCCACCGAATGCAAGAATCGCGGGAAGGTAGGTCTGAAAGAAGCTCTTCTTCTGCTCCTGCGGCAGCATGTATGGATTCGGAGCCGCCTGTTGTCCGAGAATCGGGGGCGCGGATGGCGTCTGCATCATGCTTGTGAACTCACCCGGTGGCTTCGGCTGGCCACCGTAACCGGGATAGCCCCCGTACCCGGCGTATCCGCCGTATCCGGCATACCCCGGATATCCGGGATACGCGCCCGGAGCCTGCGGCGTTGTAGGCGCCGCGAACTGGCCGGTGCCGCCGCTGGTTGGAGGAGCAGCCGGGGCGCCCGGAACACCACCTTGAGGGAATCCGGGATCCTTGGCGCCAAACATTCGGGTGAATTCACCCTGCGGCGCTGCTTGCGGTCGCGGCGGTGGTGCGGGGCCAAAGGGATTTGCCGCATCCACCGGCGGCTTCATCGCACCAGGCTTGATGGGCGATTCGAAGAAACGCGTGAATTCGCCGGTCTCCTGCTTGGGAGCAACCGATGGAGGCGGAGGCGGCATACTGCCCATGGACTTGGTGTCAAAGAGCCGCGTGAACTCTCCTTCGCCGGGTTGCCCTGTTGGCGGTTTTACCGAGGAGGGCGCCTCGAACAATCTCGTGAATTCACCGCCGTGCGCCGCGGACGGCGGGGCGGCTTCGGGAGGCGCCGATTGTGGAGAAGCGGCCTTCGGCAAACCAGCCCCGGGAGCCTGAAACATCCGTGTGAATTCACCCCCTCCACCCTGCGGCTCATGCTGAGGCGCGGCAGCTTGCGGCGCGGGCTCCGGCGGTTTGACGGGCGCAGCAGGAGCTTCAAACATCCTGGTGAATCCGCCTGGCTCTTCGGCAATTGGAGCTGGCTGCGCCAGCGGCTCAGGGGGTGGCGGCGCAGAGTACTCAACGGGCGGAGCTACTGGGGCTGCGGGAGCAGGGGGCGGCTGCGGCGCCGGGGCGGCAAACATCCGCGTGAACGAGCCCCCTTCATCGTGTATGGGCGCTGCCGGCGTGGCCGCCGGTGCGGGCGCTGGTTCGGGTGCCTGTGCAACTGATGGAGGTGGCGGCGGTTGTCCCGGCGCCCTGAACATACGCGTGAACTCCCCGCCTCCGCCGGATTGTTCGGCTACGACCGGTGGTTCGGCCGCAACCGGGGCGGGCGCTGGAGCAGGTGGAGGAGGCGCGACCGTCGGAGCCTGGAACATCCGGGTAAACTCGCCCGCAACGTGTGCGGGTTCGGCTGGCGCGGAAGGCGCCGCTGGAGCCGCTAAAGGCGCATCCGCGAAAATATTGCTGAACGCATCATCCGTTCCTGGCGCCGGAGCGCTGCCCGCCGGAAGAGCGGGTTCGGGAGCGGGCGGCGGCACGGGCTGTTGCGCTGTGGGGAACATCCGCGTCGCATCGGGCCCCGTCTCCGGCGTCAGCACTGGCCGGATCGCCGCTGCACGGGTCGGCGTCTCGATCAGGTGTCGAAAATCCTCTGATCCCTTGACGCCGGGCTTAGCGCCCTTGGCGCCAGCCGCAGCGGCCGGTGGAATGGGTTGCCCGGCATTCTGCTTTTTGAATAATGCGGCAAACGGATCGTCGGATTCCGCTGCAGAAGCCCCCGGCGGTGGCGGCGGAGCCCATGGCAGCGCCGAAGAGCTCGCCTGTGCCGGCGGTGCCGGATATGGGGAACGATTCGCGGGCTCGGGGGCGTTCTGCGACGGCATTTGTGGGGGAGGTTGCTGTGCGGTAGTGCGCTGACTCACTAACCATTCTCGAAACCCCTGATACCCCTGGAGCATGGTTGTGACGACATAAGGTGTGCCCTCGTGCATACCTTCGGTGATCACTTGTGCACGGCCTTCGGGGGACAGATTGGCGACTTTCTGCATCGAAAACTTCGTTTCGAGAGATTCCGCGTTGGTGAACAAATGGACCAGGACGTCCCGACCGGTGGCGATTTCGCGGCCGCGAAATGTCTTAACGCCGTCATCGCGCAAAAGGTCGATCAGTTCATACGTACTGTAGAAGCTCATGGGAGGCAGCCTGCCTTTACATCATACGACCATGAACCGCCCGTTGCAGTCCACTATTGCCTTCCTTCGGCTGCCGCCGGCAAGTTAGATACGTTTTCGAGTCTCCCGCCACAAGTTACTTAGCGCGGACCCGGGATAGATGTCTCAATCCGCCCATGGTAGAGTAGATTTGCTTGATTCAGGTATGAAATATCTTTCGCGTGTCGTCTGGTCCGAAGGCATGTACCTGGGTCCCCATCACTTCCAGGCGCAGAGCCGGTATTTTGAGGATTCAATCCGGTTTGCTGTATCCTCGCTGTGGTATCAATCGTACGGCGTCATCAGCGGGGAACTCGACGCGGAAGCGCTACGCAACGGTACGCTCTCCGTACTTCACGCCCGTGGTGTTTTTCCAGACGGGCTGGCATTCCAGATGCCCGAATGCGATCCTTTGCCGGATACGCTGGCGATCGCGGACTTGTTTCCGGTAGCCCGAGACAAGGCAGCAGTGCTCCTGGGCGTTCCACCGCGGCGGCCGGATGGCCTAAACTGCATTACCACCGACCAGAATGGTGGGGGCGCCGAGAATGGCGTGCGTTTTCAAGGCGAGTTGAAGCTCTTGCATGACGAGACCACCGGGCGTGACGAGAAACCCGTGCAGGTGGGCCGCAAGAACATTCGACTGATGCTCGATACTGAAGATCCGGGCGACCTTGTCGTTCTCCCCATCGCTCGCGTCATGCGCGATGGGTCCGGCAACTTTGCTTTCGATCCGGAATTCATTCCGCCTTGCCTGGAGTTGAGCGCCAGCAAGCGGCTGATGGACATTCTTGGGCGGCTGCTCGATATTCTCGGCAGCAAGAGCGCCATGTTCTCGCGCAGCAAGTCGGGCGACCGGCGCTCCTGGGCGGAATTTTCCACGAGTGAGATCGCCAACTTCTGGCTCTTACACACGGTGAATTCGGCGCTGGCTCCTTTGCGGCATCAATACATGACCAAACGCGGGCATCCCGAGGAGCTTTACACCGAGATGTTGCGGCTGGGAGGTGCGCTGTGTACGTTTGCGCTCGATTCCCACCCGCGGACGTTGCCCCTTTACGATCACGACAAACTCGACGAATGCTTCAGCGCGCTCGACTATCATATCCGCACCCACCTGGAGACCATCGTCCCTTCGCGTTACATCCAGATTCCGTTGGTCAAGACGGGGGACTACTTCTGGGCCGGCGAAGTTATCGATCAGAGATGTCTCGGGCCGTCCCGCTGGTTGTTCGGCGTCAATTCGAGTGTCGGCGAGGTGGACGTGATCTCAAAAACGCCTCTCGTCGTGAAGTTCTGTTCGCAGGAATTTGTGCCCAAATTGGTGCAGCGCGCCTTGCCAGCCATGGGACTCACGCATGTCTCGGTGCCGCCATCCAGCATCCGGGCCAAAGTTGATTATCAGTATTTCAGTGTCAGCAAAGCCGGCCCGTGCTGGGATCACATTGTGCAGAGCCGGCGCATTGGGATTTACGTTCCGGGCGAATTACCGGATCCCCAGATGGAGCTTTTGATCGTGCTTGAATGACGTGTGGGGCAGGCTGAAAGCCTGCGCCGGGTTCGGAACCGAGCGGCGATCGCGAATCGACGCGCCGGCTTCCAACCTGCCCACAGTTCCGGTTTAGATCGTGCATCACAAAACTTGAGGTGAGGTGAGGGTGATGGGTTCACCAGTAACAGCGGCTGCAGCTGCCCCAGAGCGTCGGCGAGAGAACCTCGCGCTCGCTTTTCAGGAACTTCTCACGGCTGGTGAGAGGCTGAGGACTTACAGGCAGCAGGTCACGGAGCCGATATCCTTCCGGCAACAGATCTGGGAAGGGGTGAAGGTCGCGCAGGCGGAGGCGCTGAAACAGGGATATAGCGGCGACGACGCGGAATTGGCCGTGTTCGCCGTGGTTGCCTACCTGGACGAGTCGATCCTCAATCTGAATAACCCGGTATTGCGCGACTGGCCGCGTTTGCCCTTGCAGGAAGAACGCTATGGTCACCACATCGCCGGTGAAATCTTCTTCCAGAACCTGCAGAAGATCATGCAGCGCAGCGAATCGCAGGATTTGGCGGATCTGCTCGAGGTCTACTATCTCTGCATGCTGTTGGGGTTCACCGGACGCTACACGATGGCGGGACGCGGCGAGCTGTACAACACCATGCAGCAGACCGGCGACAAAATCCGGCGCATTCGCAAGAGCACGGGCATGATCTCGCCGGGCTGGATGCTTCCGGCCAACGAGCGGATCCAGGGGGCCGGCCGCGACCCGTTGGTAAAGGTGTTGTTGTTCAGCGCGATCGGTTGCGTCGTGCTGACCATTATTCTCTTCATCGCTTTCAAGACGGGCCTCGCAGCGGGAATCTCGTCGATGCGGTCCATCGCGATGCAATCGTTATAGGCCAGGGACGGGTGCGAACATGAAGGGTTTCAGAATTTACTGGTACGGGGCGGCAAGCGTCCTCTTTTTCGGCGCCATCGGTTTTCTCACGACGCGTTTTTTCAATTTCCACGGCGCGGGATTCAACTTCATCATGATTCTCGCAGGCACGTTGGGAATCACGGCAGCGGCGTTTTTCAGTTTCTTCCAGAACAAGTTGCAGCAGAAGCAGCAGGCCAAGCAACAGCAGGCCATGTACGCTGCAGCATACGGTTATGCTCCGGCAGCCGCGGCGGGCGCGCAACAGGGCGGTGGCAGCGAGATCGAGAGCCTGATCAAAGAGGCTGACAAACGCCTTGCCGAATCGCGTACCACGCCGGGGGCCACTATCAGTGGCCTGCCGGTCATTTTCATCATCGGCGACCAGGGAAGTGCGAAGACCAGCGTCGTCGCGCACTGCGGGCTCGACCCCGAGTTACTGGCGGGACAGGTGTTAGTGGAGAACAACATCATTTCCACGCCGGTCGCGAATTTCTGGTATGGCCGGGATTCGGTGTTTGTCGAAGCCGCTGGAAAGTTGCTTGCCATTCCTGAAGCGTGGACACGGCTGCTCAAGAAGCTGCAACCCGGGAAGCTGAAATCCGTGGTCGGCAAGGGGCGCCAGTCGCCTCGCGCGGTCTTCCTCTGTTTCGATTGCGAGAGCTTCACCAAGCCGGGTGCTTCCGAGCAGATCACGGCGACGGCGCGATATCTGCAAGCACGTCTGGCTGAAGTGTCCAAGAACCTCGGTATTAGTTTTCCGGTCTACGTCCTGTTCTCCAAAGCCGACCGGCTGGCGTTCTTCACGGAATTCGTGCGGAATCTCAGCAATGAAGAGGCGGGACAGGTTTTCGGTATGACACTGCCCATCGCTCCGGTGCGGTCGGGTGTGTATGCCGATGAAGAGAGCCGCCGTCTGAACGCCGCGTTTACCGATCTGTTCTCCTCGTTGTGCGATCGCCGCATCGATTACATGCCTCGCGAGCAGGATCCCATGAGCCTCCCGGGCGCGTATGAATTCCCGCGCGAGTTCCGCAAAATCCGCGGCACAATGGTGCAGTTCCTGGTCGATCTTTGCCGGCCTAGCCAACTCCAGGTCAGCCCATTCCTGCGTGGGTTCTATTTCTCGGGTATTCGGCCCATGGTTGTGAACGAGGCGAGCGCGAAACCGGCTGCCGCGGCCACGCCAGTTGGGCAGAAGTCTTTCGACGCCGGCGCGACAAAGATGTTCCGTGCCGGTATGGAAGTACCCCAAGCCTACGCCGTGCAGCCCCAGATGAGCGCGGCGGGCCGCAGGGTCCCGCAGTGGATGTTTTTAGGTCACCTGTTCACCGACGTAATTCTGGCGGATCACGCTGCATTCGCCGCCAGCGAATCGAGCGTAAAGACCAGCCTCTTGCGCCGCATTCTGCTCGGCTCGTTGGCGCTCCTCTCGCTGCTGCTGTGTTTGATGTTCATCATTTCCTGGTCGGGCAACCGAAAGCTGGAGAACCAGGCGCTCAACGCCGGAAAAGCGCTTCAGGCCAGGGGCGGATCGGTCGGACCCATTCCAACGGTCGATTCACTCAGGCAGTTGGACGATCTCCGGCAATCGCTGGTAACGCTGACGGACTACGAAAAGAACGGCCGGCCCTTCAGCCTGGGCTGGGGTTTGTACACCGGCAGCGATCTGTACCCGCAGGTGCGTCGCAGCTATTACAACTTCTACAAGGCATACCTTTTCGGGAACATTCAGAACGGCTGGGTCAACTACCTTCAGAAGGTGCCAAACACGCCGGGTCCGAACGACAACTACGGTTACGGCTACGACACGCTGAAAGGCTACCTGCTCAGTACGTCCGAGTGGAAACGTATTTCCGACCCCGCTCTGCAACGTTTCATGTCCTCTTTGCTGGCGTCACGCTGGAGCGCAGGGCATGAAGGGGAAATCAGCAAGGACCAGATGGATCTGGCCCGCGCACAGTTTGATTTCTATAGCAAGGATCTGCAATACGGGAACCCGTACTCGACCGATTTCGACGATCCGACCGTCACGCACTCCCGGAAGTACCTGGCGCAGTTCTCCGGCAAGGAGCGCGTTTACCAGGCGCTGCTCTCAGAGGCTGCCAAGGCAAGCCGTCCGATTAACTTCAACCGCGACTTCCCCGGTTCGGCGGAGATTATCATAGATCCGCGCGAGGTGCAGGGGCCATTTACGAAGACCGGTTGGGATGCCATGAAGAAGCTCATCGGGGACGCTGAAAAGAACTTCGGCGGTGAACGCTGGGTGCTGGGCGATTACGCCGGGAACATTCAGGATTTCACCGCGCTCAAGAAGGACCTGCTCGACCTCTACACCGCCGACTACATCAAGAACTGGCGCGAATTTGTGAAGGCGGCGCGCTTCACCGGCTACTCCAGCCTTGATGATGCAGCCAAAAAGCTAACCACGATTGTGAATAACCAGAGCCCGCTCATGGCTCTCATGTGGGTGACGTCGAACAACACGAACGTCGATCCGAAGGTGGCCGCAGCCTTCACGCAGCCTCAGAAAGTCGTGCCTCCGTCCGACGTACAGCAGTACATCCTTCCCTCGAACCAGACCTACATCCAAGGTCTGAGTTCGTTGCAGGTGTCGATCCAGAACCTGCCTAAGCCGCCTGATCCCCCAAGCGCTAAGGCGACCATTGATCAGGCCGGCAATGCCCTGGTGGCCAGCCGGCAAATTACGGGGCCCTTCGCCATCGATAATGATGCGCATCTCGAAAAAGACGTCACGCGGTTGATGGAAGACCCCATCACACACGCCGAGGCCCTCTTGAAGGGCGCCGGCACCGCCAACCTGAACGGCGCAGGCAGGGCGTTCTGCCAGGCTTTCGGCATCATGGTGAACAAGTTCCCGTTCAATCCCAAGGCAACTGACGAAACCACGCTGCAGGAACTGAGCGATATCTTCCGGTCCAAGGATGGCAAGCTCTGGATGTTCTACGAGAACACCCTGAAACCGAACCTCACATGCTCGACGGCCGGCTGCACTCCGACGGGGCAAGTGGAGATGAACCCCGCCTTCGTGACCTTCTTCGGGCAAGCTGTGAGATTCTCGAAAGCCGTCTATGGCGATGCCGGCTCCGACCCCAACTACCACTACACGCTGTCGCCTGTGAAATCGGATCAGGTGGATAGCTTCGGAATTACCGTGAACGGGCAGACAACGTTGCTCAAGGGCGGAGCGTCGAAAGCCTATGTGTGGCCGGGTCCACCGGCGCAAAGTTTCAGCCTGCAGCTGAAAGTGACTGGTGGAACCACTTTTGACGTGGAAACATGGCAGGGATTGTGGTCGGTGTTCCACTTCTTTGCCGATGCCGACCGCACCACGCAAACCGGCGCCGGTTATACTTTCGTATGGATTCCCAGGCAGGGTCAGCGGAACACGACCCTCAACATAGCCGGACGCGCGTTAGAATACCAGTTCTACGTGGATACGGCGGGAGCTCCGGCAGTATTCAGCAAGGATTTCCTGTCGAGCCTGAAATGCGTTTCGACGGTAGCAAAATGAGTTGAGGTAGCGATCGAGTGAGTGCACCCATACAACTTCCCGCGCGCGTCGGGAAATACGAATTGCTGGAATACCTGGGCGGCGGTATGTCGCATGTGTTCCGTGCAACCGATACCATTCTGGGGCGGACGGTCGCGTTGAAGATACTAACGCCTCAGGGGAACAAAGATCCCGAGGTCCGTGCGCGTTTCCTGCAGGAAGCTCGCATGGCGAGCAATATCAACCACGACAACATCATCAAGGTCCACGATTTTGGCGAGGAGGGCGGCCGCCCGTTCATGGTGATGGAGTTCCTGCGCGGCGAAAGTCTGCGGGATGCCATCCGGGGCGGTCGCACCGGTGATGTCACCGACAAACTGAACACGTCGCTGCAGATTGCGCGGGCGCTGGAATACATTCAGGCGCGCAAAATCATCCATCGCGACATCAAACCCGAGAATATCCACATCGATCCATCGGGGAAGGTGAAGCTGATGGACTTCGGTATCGCCAAATCCGAAGGCTTATCGCTCACGCGCGCCGGATTCACATTGGGTACGCCTTACTACATGGCCCCCGAGCAGGTCATGGGTCAGCCGCCTACCGGACAGGTCGACGTTTACGCGTTCGGCGTAGTCATGGTCGAATTGTTGTCGGGCTCCAAACCGATCCAGGCGGACACGGTGGAGAAAATTTTCCAGCAAATTCTCTATCAACCCCTCAACCTTGAACCATTGGAAGGCAAGGGCATTCCACCTGCCGTGCTGGACCTGATCCGACGCTGCACCGCTAAAAAACCGGAAGAACGCATGCCAGGTTTCGGCTCGGTGTGTGCTGAACTCGAGAGGATTCTCGGTGGCGCCGCATACGGCGCTTCGTCTCAACAACAACCTCAGCACGCGGCGGCGGTGCCGGCCAGGGTACCCAGCATCTTCGCGGGCTTGCCACCGAGGTTTCAGAGCCCTCTATGGATTTCCCTGATTTCGGCGTTGGCAGTGGTGGCAGCACTTGGCATTCTTCTGGTTCTTGGCCGGCTGCTTTCATCGGCGTTTTGATAGGCTGGCTGAAGCTAACGAAGTAGAATTTTCCAATTGCAACTCACTCGAGGTAGTGGTTCATTTTGATTTCGCAACGCCGAGCCCATCGGCGACACACTTAATTTGTGGACGTTGTTGGAGTTGTTTTAGCCGTCCTGCAGTTGATCGCCCTTGGCGTTCCGATTTGGCTCCAACTGCGGCCGCGAAATTGGGGATCCTATCCGCTATGGGTGTGCACGCTCGAACACTTTTCGTCGTTCGACCCATGGGGTGGTGTCGTATTAGCGGATTGGAATCTGGAGCTTTTTCTCGTCGCGAATAATCAAGGCGCTTTGCCGGGACTGCGTCGCCGCGCCGATCTCGATCGTTGGCTGAATAAGCCTCCCGGACCCGGCAAGCGCCGCTTTAAGAAGTGGGAAGCCCTGGTGCTACGCCGCGGTCCCGATGATGACCCACGCTTCCTTCCCCGCGCCATGGCGAAGCTTTGGCTGGACGGTGTCTGTCCAACGGACCGGCTGCCGTGGCTGCTGAACGACATGGAGCCGTCGTTCAAGAAATCCGACTTTCAGTCCGCGGATGTGGTGATACGGTTGGCGTCCGCTCTCAGTTGGATCTACGGAATCGCATTCCTTGTGCTCCTGAGCGTGTATATCTTTGTTGTTCCCCAAAGATCGCACCGTTTTCGCAATGTAGACCGACAAGTCTTCATTTCCGAGCCGCAGCACGAACAGGCCATCTTCATGATCGGTGACCGGCTGATTCTGCTCCATGATGCCGTTCCCTGGCCGCCGGAAATGAGACGCGTGCCAGCAGGTATTCGCGTTACGGATGAGCGCCCATACGAGATTGGCTGGTACAAAGCAGGTTCCGCACGCCGTTTGCTTGCAATTCCGACGTTGCAGCAGAACGACCCGGTACGTGGCGTCTCCACACGCCCGTTCGGCACCGTGTGGCGCACAGATAGGGTTGGCCTGACGCCGGAGTTCCTACAGCAACTCAAGGCACGCACTCCCGATCTCGACATTCGTTACATCACCGTGGACGGTTGGTGGTGGGCGGATCAGAACGCCGGCGGTAGTCTGGGGGACGGATGGCTGTGGCTATCGCTTATTCCCGGCATCCCAGCGCTTTGCCTCCTCATGGTCATCCTGACCCTTCGGTGGCGCGAGCATAACCTCCGGCTGAGATTGACTCAACGGCTGGCGGACGTTCTCCGGATACCGGTTAAGGCGTGATCTCCGCTACGACGCGATCCGCCGTGAACTGACTAGCGATACCAGTCCCGATCGTGGTGATAATGGTAATCGCCTCGTGAGTAACCAGGATCGCCCCAGTTTACGACGCGCATGGGTTGCTCGAGGCGAAAGGTTAAGACTGAGCCCTGCGGCACGTGGATCTCGCCGCCGTTAGTCTCCACCTGCGCTCCGGTTGCGCCCGCTATAGCCCCGACGATTGCTCCAACCACACCGCCGCCATTCTGCGTTCGGGTGTCAAAGTGTTGTTCCGTCGTATCCATGGCATAACGGCGGCCATTGACTGTAATGGACTCCAGATCGAGAACATATTGGCTTGGCCCAACCTGGCGCACGATGAGCTCGGCCTCCGAACCGCGCGGAATTGCAAGATCGCCATCCGATGCATGGATGTCTCTCGCCACGTGCGCTGGATAGATTCGGCCCCTGTCCCAATGGCTCACGTCTACCTGAGCATCCGGCCGCACTTGGATCTCAGTGCCGGGCGTGATGGTATCTGCCATTGCGGAAACCTGCATGCCGAAGAGGATTGCGGGAATTGCGAGGAATAGATTTCGCATGAGTGTTGAACACCTCCGGGAGTGCGGAGGTGCAATCGTCGTGCCACGTAACCTGGTTACGACAAGGCAGAGAGTTGCAATGCCAGTGCGCCGGCTTTAGCCGGCATATCGAATCAGGCCTTAGACGTCGGCGGTGGCTTTTTCGATGGCGAGGCGGCGTTCGCGCATCCAGCGCACACGGCCCTGCCACTCCTGGTAAAGCGTGCTGAAGCCGGCCCAGTAGTAGCCGACAACAAAAAGCAGCAGGAACGGGATGGAGGGGATGTTCCAGGTGTCGATGGCGTAGCCGATCATCAGAACGAAGTAACTTCCGACTACCAGCTCGGCATAAGGCAGCCAGCCGCTTTTGCGGCGGTACTTCACATTGGCTAGTTTTGCCTTTTGCTGACCGATGGCGTATTTGGCAGTCCGCGCGAAGCTGGTCTGAACACCGAAGATGGCTTCTATGACGGCTTTCGCGTTCACTAGTGTCAGCGCCACGCCTGCTGCCATCAACACAGGCGTCAGCACCAGCGCGCGCTTCCAGTTGCCTGGGAAAAGCTCACGCTCCGCGAGGATGTAGAAGGCTGAGAGCGACCAGAAGGCTGCCACAACGAGCGGCAGGTCGATGGTGACCATCTGCATCCAGCCCATGTAAAACCGTACGATCATCACCGGCCAGAGCAGCAGCGTGATAAGAATCATCAGCGGGTAGGAGATGTTCGGCGTCAGGTGCATGAAGGCTTCGATCTTCTGGCGGCGCGTCATATCGGAGCGCAGGATCGACGGCAAAAGCTTGATTGCGACCTGGGTTAATCCCTTGGCCCAGCGCGACTGCTGCACCTGGAAGCCGTAGGTTTCAACCGGCAGCTCCGAAGGGCACTCGACGCTTGGAACATACACGAATTTCCAGCCCTTCAATTGGGCGCGATAGCTGAGATCGGAATCCTCCGTGAGGGTGTCGTGCTGCCACCCGCCGGCGTCCTCAATCATCCTGGCGCGAAGAATACCGGCCGTGCCGTTGAAGTTGAAGAACATCCCACCGCCGAAACGTGCGCCATGCTCCAGAACGAAATGGCCGTCCAGGAGCATTGCCTCGACTTCGGTGAGCAGGTTGTAATGACGATTCGTATAGCCCCAGCGGGTCTGGACCACGCCGATCTTCGGGTCGGCAAAGAAGTGTACCGTGCGGCGGAGGAAGTCAACCGGCGGAAGAAAATCGGCGTCGAAGATCGCGATGAACTCACCGGTAGCCGACTTCATTCCCTCCTGGAGGGCGCCTGCTTTGAAGCCGTGACGGTTGGCACGGTGATGATATTCGATGGGCGCTCCGGAAGCCGCATATTCAGCCACCAGGCGCTCTGTAAATTCGTGGGTGTCGTCGGTGGAATCGTCGAGAACCTGGATCTGGAGCAGCTCACGGGGGTAATCCATGCGCAAGGTCTGTTCCAACAACTGCTGCACTACGTAGCGCTCGTTATATAACGGGAGCTGGATCGTTACACGCGGCAGGTTCTCGAATTGAACCGGAGCTACCTCGGGGATCTTAATGCGGTTCTTGTAGTACCCGCGGATCATCTCGTAACGGTGGCAGCCGTAGACGGACAAGATGACCAGAACCACGAAATACGGGATCAGAACGAACCAGTCGAACAGCTGGAGGCGATAGATACCGGAGAACGTAGTATCCGTTAAGGCGTCGATGAGCTGGCTTCTCAACGACGTCGCTAATAGAAATGCGGGCAGACTTGGTAGTAGCACCATTCGCTCGTTTGACTCCGGTTCGAAGACATTCTATACGAATGCCCGTCTGGCCGGGAGACACGCGCTTTCTTGTTTTTGGGACGATCGCACAACTGATCGTTCCGCCTCTCCATTGTATTGCGCCGGAGAACGTTTGAGTACTGTTGAAAGTGGAAGATAGCTTACGGTTCAACGTAGGCCGGGGTCTGTACAATGAGAGTACAGAATGTTGCTTCGATTTGCCGTAGGCGCGCTGGTGCTCCTGTCCGGCGCCGCCGCGCAGGACAAGCCGCAACTCGTCTGGGAAGGCGATGTCACCGGGCCGGCGGTCCTTTATGTCCACGGCAAACGGCTCACGGTCGAGAGACAGGACAACGCCCTGATTGAGAAGCAGCGCTATCACGTCTATGACAAACTTCCTGACGTCCGCCAGGACGTTAAACTACAGGTGACCCGGGGACGCGGCGACGTGAAAATCGTTGACCAGCCCCGCGCGGACAACGATTACACACTGGCGGTGGCGCTTGGCGGCGCGCAGGCTGGTGCTGCATCTTACTCGTTAGCGCTTTTTTGGGACACTGGCGGAGACGCCTTAGATCGTGCGTTCGACCGCATGGATTCGTTGAAATGGTCCGGACGCGTCGACGGTGAGATCGTCGTGGCCTGCCATCGCAACGAGTGCCGCTCGCAAACAGTCGAAGGAGGGCCGGTATTGCACGAGAAGTACAAATTCTCGCGGCCGCTACCTGACCGGGAGGTCTCGCTTCGGCTGGAGGTTACTGATGGGCGTGGGCAAGTAAAGATCACCGAACAACCGAACGAGAGAAACGGGTATGTCACGCGCATCGTAGTGCGGGACCGGCAAGGGGGCTACGGCGATTACGGATTTGTGCTGGCCTGGGATCGATCGGCGCGCAGGGAGCCGCCATTGGCGCAAGTTCGGCTGGGAATGGTCTGGTCGGGGATTGTGACCGACACTGTGCGTGTCACGGTTCAAGACGGCTCTGCGTTTTCGCAGGTGGTGAAGGGGCCGGCTGTCGGAGGCGAGCACGCGGTATTCGAACGGACCCTACCCGGCACGACGTTCACTCCGGAACTAAAGAAGCGGCAGGGGCGAGGCGAGGTGGCTTTGATCGAATCGCCTTCGAGCGGGAATGGATACAGGCTGGTGTTCGAGATCCGCAATGCAGGCGACGGCGCCGATCATTACGAAGTTGAGGTGGACTGGTAATTGGACCGCCACATTCGGGCGGTAGCCGTATTGAACATCGTTGTCGGCGCACTGAGCGGGGTTGGGGCTCTCTTCATCTTCTGGTTCGGTTGGATCGACTATCTGGCGTTCAACCTCTCGATGAACCTGCTGGTGCTGCGCGTTCTGTTGTACGCGGTTATCTTCCTGATGATTCCCTGCGTGGTGACTGGCTTCGGACTGCTTCGTTTCAGCCGCTGGGCCCGCGCGGTGGGTACGGTGCTCTCCGTGTTACAGCTTCTCAATATTCCCGTGGGGACCGTGATTGGTTTATATGGGTTATGGGTGCTGCTTTCGACCGAGACCGATATGTTTTTTGAGCCGCGGTTCGGGGAGTACGTTGGCCCGAAGCGGTAGCTTTATTCACCCTTCCACAGCGTTCCGCACCCGCTACTTCACGCCCTCCACCAGAAATAAGTCGCTCAGTTCGTTCAAGGACGTGTACACGTAACAGGAGCCGTCTCCGGAGAGCGCGATACCGTTGCCGGGGACCAGTTGCAAGCCGGCGGGTTCAGGTGGCATCAATGTTTTCCAAGGCTCTTCATGGCCGGTGTCCATGTTCACACGATGAACCTCGGCGGGGATTTGGCCACGCCAGACGAACAGGAAGTGGCCGTCCGCGCTGAAACGAAGGGGTAAGCCGGCCGATTCGAGTCCGGGTTTCTCGAGGGGCTGTCCACCTGCCACCGGAAAGAGCTTTCGCTTCCGATCGGCGGGATCGACCGCTAAAACATATTTGCCATCGGGTGTCAGTAGCCAACCCGGCGCTGCTTCGGGCGTGATCGGGCGTGGTTTGCTCCCGTCGAGGCCGACGATCCAGCTTCTGAAGCGATGGCCTGGCTCCCGCGCGGATATAGCAATGTGGCGGCTATCGGGGAACCAGGAGCCAACCTCGCGGAATTCCAGGGTCTCAGTCGAAAAGTGCTGGAGTTCTCCCGGGCCGGTCGGTTCGGCAACCAGAACGCGTGGGTTCGTGTGGCGATAGGTGGCGAGCACCCACTGCTGATCCGGCGAGATTGCGATCGCGAAACCGTCGCCCAAGCGGACGGGAGTCTGGCCGGGCCGCCTTACGTAGACTGCGGCCGTTCTTTGGCCCGCAATGCCCTCCTCGTCGAATGCCAGCATCCCGGCGTCGCTGCTCATGTCGCGCCCATAGGACTGATCGAACCAGGAAAGATCATGCTCCGTGGTTTCTCCGCGTAAGATGCCGCGCATGACTCCTTGCAGGCGTTCCTGCCCTATCAAAGCGCGGCCTCCTGGGGCGACATCGTACAGAACCAGGCGGGTCGAGGAAGTCAGGAGCTGACGCCGCGCGCCTGACGGGCGAATGGCGAGCAGCATGTATTCGAAATCGGCGGTGGCGACACTGGCCCACAACTCCCCTCCGGCGGCGGGCCAGGCAAGACCGGACAAGTCGAGGTAGCGATCGGTGAGTTGCCTCTTCTTTCCCGCCGTGTCGACGATGGCTACCGACCCTTGTGTGTCGCCGAGATTGGCATTGTGATCGAGAAAGGCGACAGCATCGCCGCGTGGCGAGATTCTGGGATGGCTGATCCAGGTGTTCGGCGGGGCCTTGTAGAGCACGGTTCCGATGGGATACTCGAGCTGCCATCCGTCGGCGGCGCGGACCACGGCGAGCTGAGAGCCGTCGCGGGACCAGTCTGCATCCGTGACGTGCTCGAGGAGTTCGCGCGGGGCGCCCCCGGCGAGCGGAGCCCGGGCCAGGGTGCCCTCGTAGGGGATCCTGAAATGAGCGTCAACAGCCAGCGCCATTTCGCTGCCAGGGGAGATTCCCAGGATGACGGAGCCGGGCATCCCAAGCGAGCGCGATTCGGGGCTTCCGGGGAGGGCGGAGAACAGTTCCACGGGCTTCCCATCCCACGCGGCGCTATACACGACGGTACGGCCGTCGGGCGCGAAGCGGGCGGTCGGAATGAAGCCGCGGCGGAAAGTGAGGCGGCGGTAGACGGGAAGGTGTTTGGCCGTCAGACGTCCGGCTGTGAACCAGGCAGCGGCCGTGGCGACGAGGAGCGCCGCCGCCACCCAAAGCAGCCACAGCGGACGCGTGGATCGGGGCTGTTTCTCTGCGGCCTGCACCGTGGTGTCAGTGAGCGTGCCAAGAGCAAAAGCCAGGTCTCGCGCGGATTCGAATCGGTCGTCCGCCTTCTTCTCGAGACAATGGCGCACGATTTCCGTTAACGGCGGCGGCAGCTTCGGATCGGTCTGCAGCAGGTCGCGAGGCTCCTGAAGTAGAGTTGCGCCGACCACTTCGGCGCGCGTGCTTCCTGAGAACGCGCGGTTGCCGGAAAGCATCTCGTATAGCACGGCCCCGAACGCGAACAGGTCGCTCCTCTGGTCCACTTCTTCGCCTCGAAGCTGCTCCGGCGACATATAGCCGACTGTTCCCAGGACTATGCCGGGCGTGCTGAGCGTCACCGTGGCATTCCCTGACGCTGCGGGCTCGGTTAACTTGGCGAGACCAAAATCAAGAATTTTGAGCGGCCCGGAGCTGGTGATGAAGATATTTTCGGGCTTGAGGTCACGGTGAACGATGCCCTTATGGTGCGCTGCTGACAGCCCGCTCGCGATCTGGCGGCCGAATTCGACCGCCTTACGCCAGGGCAAGGCGCCTTGTGCGAGCCGCTGACGCAAAGTTTCGCCCTCGAGCAACTCCGAGACAACGTACAGGATGCCTTCTTTGACGCCAATGTCGTGGACGCCCAGAATGTGGGGATGGTTCAGAACACCGGCCGCGCGCGCCTCCCGCTCGAAGCGGCGCATGCGGTCATCGTCGCGCGCAAAATCCGGGTGTAGGACCTTGATGGCGACATCGCGTCCCAGACGGTCGTCCCTCGCGCGGTACACCTGTCCCATGCCGCCTTCGCCGACGAGCCCAATAATCTGGAACCGGCCCAGCATCGTACCGGGCGGCAAGGTGGACATCTATTTCCTCGCCTCCAACATGACGGCATGGCGCATGAGATGGTGTCATTCTACAAAGAATTGCGGAACGCTTGTTACTGCTGTTTTTGCAGGGTCGCGATCTCCCCGTACGCCCGCGTGTCCGCTCCGTGCTTCGCGAGGAAAGCGCGCGCCGATACGTTGGGAGCAGTCAAAACGACACGGCCGTCTATCGTTTGCGCTGTGAGTTCCTGCGCCACCTGCTGTCTGAGCCAGTCGGAATCGAGGAAGGCAAACTTGAGCGTGGCTCCGTCGATCCAGACCCGCAACGGCGTGTGCGCGGGCACGTGGAATGGTGCGTCCTTCTTTGAGACGAGGTCGAGCAGTGTCGCGTCGCCCGTTTCGAAAAGCCACGCTTCGAATTTCATCACGTCTTCGGACTTGTCGATATACGTGATGCCGTAATGGTCGCCGGAACGCTTGACGATGTAGGTGTCATCGTCGCTGTCGTGCCAGACTCCGGTTAATGCCGGGTCGAACGTGGAGTCCTTGTCGGTCGCAAACGGATTGAGGGAGACCAGGTTGGAACAGCCGGTCAGGAACATGGCGCCTGTCAATGCCAAAATCAGAGCGGGAAAACGCATTTTGTTGCCTCCACAAAGGTGAGCGACACGGAGGGGCCCGGATTGCACTTAGCGGCGAAGAAATTTCACGAATCCTGCCAGGCGCACCCTGAGTGGCGCGTAATTGGCGGCGGCGACCATCAGGCCTAGACCGGTCGCAAGCAGGAGAATCGGCCAAAGAGCCTGGTTTTGAAAGACTTTCTCCTGCAGGCGATAGACTCCGACGGCGAAAAAGAGAAGTCCGGTTGCCAGGAAGTTCTTCATCTGGCGGGGGATGCTGCCAAATACAAAAACGCAGGCAACCGCGGGCAAGATCCACTCCAGGACGCGTGCCTCGGTGTCACTTTTCGCAACCAGTCCCAGGATGAACAGCGATGTCATGACGTGGCCCGGGATAACGAAACGGAACGACTTGCCTACGGTGCGCACCTGGGGCGAGGGAGTCCACTCGCACATGCGGTCGAGCAGGAAGTAGATGCCGGCATTGATGATGAACAGATACTCCACCTGCCCGCGGGTCCAGGGCGCGACCGTTTCGAGCCAGTGCGCGTAGGGTTGGTGGAAGGCGGCAACTCCACTAAGCGCGGCCCATGTAAAGGCCACGGCAAACGGATAAAAATAGCGGGAGTCGGTTGGCAGGCGGTGCCGCTCCAACAGGAAGCCCGCGGTCATGAAGAGGAGCGCGCAAGGGATGAGGTAAAAGTAAAAGCGGCCCGGATCGTTGTCGAGCCAGTCGATCATGCCCATGCGTAGGAGCGTGGCGAGCGCAAAGAGCGCGGCCAGTGACGCGAACAGGAGTGAGAAGACCGGCGCTCGTGTGAAGCGGCGCATCCACCAGCAGACGGGAAGGCCGGCCAGGATCGACCACCAGAGTTGGGCGTTGGTCGCTTCTTTGGCAAACTCCAGCCGATGAGAAAGCTCGAGGCGTGCTTGCCCCATGGTGAGTCCAGTGAACAGGCGCACCTCTTCCAGGGTCACTAACACCGAGATTACGGCGACCACGCAAAACGCCAGGAGGTAAGCGACGGCAATCCGGAAATGCTCGCGTTTCCAGGAACGGATACCGACCCAGCCGAGCGGTATCGTGGCGGCCCAGGCAGTAAAAACGGCAGGCGCTCCACTGAGAGCGCGATATCGGAAGCACGTGAGGAACGCGGCGCCGACGGCCAGGATCCAGGCGCCGAGGTAGAGCGTGACCTGAGACAAGGTCAGGCGCCGGGCGGCCATGATCCAGGCATCCTCACGGTCGAGCAACTGTTCGTAGCGTTTGCGGATGCCATCGTACTCGCCGTCGGAAATGATCTGATCGTGACGCCAGCTTTCGAGATCGCGGAGGTGCTGGGCCACTTTGCCGGTGATCATGCGCGCATAAGCAGCGGGCTCCGCGAGCACGGCTTCATCCGCGAGGAAGCGGCGCAGATCGTCGGCCATTTCGGCGGCCGAAGCATATCGCTGTGCAGGATCCTTTTCGAGAGCTTTCAGACAAATACTCTGCAGGTCGCGGGGGATTGCAGGCACGCGCCGGCGGGGCAGGACGGGGTCTTCTTCGCGAATGCGGCGTAGCAGATCGGACATCGTGGCGGCGCCGAAGGGCGGCTCGCCCGTCAACATTTCATACAGGACCGATCCGAGCGAGAAGACGTCGCTGCGGGCGTCCAGGTGTTGCGCGCCGGAGGCCTGTTCGGGCGACAGGTACTCCGGCGTCCCTGCGATTTCGCCGAGCACGGAGAGGCGCTCGTGTTCGCCGAGGTCGAGCGCGAGACCGAAATCCAGCAGCTTGGGTTCGAGATCCCGGCCGACGAGAATGTTCGCGGGTTTCAGATCGCGGTGGATGATGCCCTGAGTGTGCAGGAACTGGGCGGCAATAGCGACTTTGAGGAGCAGTTCGGCTTTCTGAGGGAACGTCAGGGAGCCGGATGCCTTGGTGAGCGGCACGCCTTCGACATACTCCATTACAAAGTGCGGCGGTTCCTCGGGGGAGCCGAGGCTGTAGATACGCGCGACGTTGGGGTGATTCAGCCGGGCCATGGAACGGGCTTCCGACATGAAGCGGGTGCGGAGCAGGGGCTCATCAGCATAGCGCGGCGCCAGGGTCTTAATCGCTACCTTGCGGCCCAGCGCTTCGTCGAGGGCCAGAAGCACGCGGCCCATGCCGCCGGAGCCGATCTCTTCGATGATCTTGTGTCCAGAGAGGCGATTGGGAAGCGGGGGCGGGGGATCGAGGGCGCGATCGATCTCGGCAAGCGCCGACAATTCGGGCGTGAGTTCGGGGAAGAGCTCGGTCGTCTTGCCCGGCGTTACGCGGATATCGATCACATCCGCCAGGGCCTCTGCCAGGCGCTTCTCGCGTTCTTCGTCGGTCACGGCGCCGCTGGCAGGGAGAGGGTTCGGAAGCGCTTCACGGCGCGATAGACCAGTAATGCAACAGCATCTCGCGTTTTGCCCAAGCGTTCCGCCATTTCGGCAGTAGAAAGGCCCTCAATCTTCGCCATAACGATCGCCTGGCGGTAATCTTCGGGAAGACCGTTCAATCGCGCGAGCAGGTTTTCCATTGCTTCCTGTTGTGCCAGGAGGCGGCTCGGAGTTTTGGTGTCGGCCGGTTCGGGACCGTGCGGGTTGCTGGGAGAGCGGAAACGCACCTCTGAGCCGGCACGACGTTCGCGGTCGTGGTAGCGGACCTGGTCGATAATGACATGGTCGGCGATGGAGGACAGCCACCGCAGGAGGCTGCCGGGGGATTGATAGGAGAAACGACCGATGCTTTTAAACGCTCGAAGCAGGGTTTCCTGGACCAGATCGTCGACTTCGGCGAGTTGCCGGGCTCGGGGACCGAGTTTGAAATAGATTAATACGGCCAGGCGGCGACGGCAGCGTTCAAAGGCCAGCGACAGGGCCTGGTCGTCACCGGCTTTTACTTTTTCGATCAGCGCAAATGTCGATGTGGGGGACTCCATCGCCCGGCCTGAATCAATGATATATGTAATTCTTCGGCCGGTCGGCGCCTGCCGCCGGTTGGCAACCGCCGCACGGGCGAAAACTCTACGTCCAGCAGACTGTGAAAGGGTGAAGCAGGCGGTTCCGCCTTCCAAGCTCAGCGGCTGGCAGGCGGGACGATGCCGTTCATTCGCAGATACTCCACTAACTGCCCGTAATGATCGTAGGCATGTTCGATTCCGAAAACCGCGCTCCGCAAACGGAGCGCTTTACTTTGGGGGCCGGGCTGCAGCAGATTTTCCAGGGTGAGGGATGCTGCCGCCCGGTGACCAAGCGCGAAGGAATCCTTGAGGAACTTGAGGATCTCGGCTTTGGTTTTAATCGAGTCGGGACCATTGCCTCCTCGAAAATCATCCGGGATCGTCTCTGTGGTCAGGCCGACCCAGATCGCATAGTTAGAAGCCGCGACGTGTTTGACCTCCATGGCGAAGGTCCGCACTCCCTTGTAGTCGGCGGCCGGAATCGCCAGCTTCTCCGGTGAAAAGTTGAACTTCTCCTCCGGCATGGCTTGGGCGGCGTCGGTGATCATCTTCTCGACGTCGGTGATCTCGCGGTCGATTGCGGAAGCCACCGTCGGCGGATTCGCGGCTACGGTAACGATCGACGTAGCCAACAGGAGAAAAAACAGTTTCGACATGGTGAATTATGCCTCACGAAGAGCTGTGAACGGGTCTAATTTCGCCGCGCGCCGGGCTGGAAGATAGCTGGCGAGGACGGCGACAACAAACAAGAGCAGGGAGACGGAAAAGAACACAACCGGATCGTGCGGACGGACTCCGTACAGCAAGCTCGCCATCGCGGAGGCTGTGGCAGCGGCAAGGAGCAGACCCGCGGAGACTCCAATCGCGGCTAGTATGATGCCTTTCCGGACGATCAGTCTGAGAATCTCGGTGGGCCGTGCTCCCAATGCGATTCGGAGTCCGATTTCCCGCGACTTTTGACCGGCCATATAGGCCAGCAGCCCGTAGATTCCGATTGCGGCGAGGAGCAGCGCCACGATGGCAAATCCACCCACCAGATCGGCGGAAAAGTGCCGCGAGCCCAGAGAGCGATCGAGCAATTCGCTCATGGACGCGACGTCGTACACCGGCAACCCCGGGTCGATGGCTTGGACGTCGTGGCGAATCCGCTGCTCTAGAGTGCTCGCGGGCAGAGCGGTTCGCAACACAATACTGAAGTCACGGAAGACGACACCGGGCGCGGCATCGAACTTCTGGCACATCGGAACATAGACGTGCGGAACGCCCTCGATGTCGAGTCCGTCGTGTTTAATATCCTTCACGATGCCGACAACCGTCAGCCACGGCCCTTGTCCCAGACGCAGGCGCCGGCCCACGGCGTCGCGGTCCGGCCAGTAACGTCGCGCGGTGGACTCGTCGAGGATCGCGACTCGCGGCTTCCCGTCTTCATCGGCGTCAGTGAAGAACCGGCCCCGAAGAAGGGGCGTTTGCATGACCTTGAAGTAGTCGGGGCTCACTAGAATATCGTCGGCCCGGAGATCGTCGACAGACTTGGAGGGACGGTCTTCTATCTTCAGTCCAAATTCGAGCGGAATTCCGGCGGCGGGGAGATCCGAGACGAAGCCGGCGCGATCGATGCCCGGAATGGAGTTCATGCGGCGCTCGAGTTCGCGGAAGAAACCGGATTGGCGATCGATGCTGCGGTATGGATCGAGTTTGGGATCGTCCGGATAGGGAAGATTGACGTTCGCGGCGACTACTTGAGACGGATTGAAACCGGGATTCTCCTGTAGCAGTGTACGCAAGGTCCGCACCAGCAAGCCCGCTCCGACCATCAGAACCACTGCAAGCGCGAGTTCGGCGACAATCAACACATCGCGAAGACGGGCAGTATTGACGCTGTGCCCGACGCCCCGGCCGCCTTCCCGCATTCCGGCGGACAGGGTGGAGCGCGTGGCGTGCAGGGCGGGCGCAAGACCGAAGAGCAGTCCGGTCAACAGGGAAATGAGCAGGGCGAATGACAGAACGGTCCAGTCGACGGTGACTTCGCTGAGCCGGGGAATCCTGGCTGGCATGAAGTGCAGGATCGACTGTAGAGTCGTGAACGTGAGGGCAATGCCTAAGCCGCCTCCGATGAAAGATAGGAGAACGGACTCGGTCAGCATCTGGCTGACAATGCGTTGGCGGCTTGCTCCCAGGGCCGATCGGACAGCCATCTCGTGTTGACGCCCCGAGGCGCGGGCCAGCAGAAGATTGGCGACGTTCAATGAGACGATGAAAACGATCATAATCACCGCTCCAAACATCATCAGGAGCAGCGGCCGGATGTTGCCCACGACGGCTTCCTGTAGCGGCTGAATCTCAATCGTCCACTTAGCTTGTGGAGGGTAATCGGCCGGGAAGTCGCGTCTGATTTCGGCCGCCATGGCCGTCAGGCGAGCTTGCGCTTGGGCTAGCGTGATGCCCGGCTTCAGACGCCCGATTGCGGAAGGCATGGCGCGGGAGCTGCGGATTGGCTTGGCATCCGATGGACCGCTGAAACCTGAGGCGATCCATACCTCGACTTCATGAGCGCGTGGTAGGCCGGGATGTCGAAAGTCCGGCGGCAGCACACCGGTGATGGTGTAGGGATCGCTGTCGAGATGAATGGTACGTCCTAGGACATTCGGGTCGGCAGCGAAGTTCGTGCGCCAGAGGTTATCGCTAATGACGGCAGAGGGTGCAGCACCGGGGGTAAAGTCGCCAGGTCCGAAGAGCCTTCCAATCTGCGGCATAACACGCAGAACGGAGAAGTACTCGGCAGTACTGAGGTGGAATTCAAGACGCTGCGGTTGCGACACGCCGGTCAAGTTCAAACTGCCGCGCGCATTGCCGGAGACATTTTCAAAGACGCCCGCGCGATATCTGAGGTCGTTCAGCTCAGGGACAGAGAATCGAACGCCATGCAATCCGATCCCGGGGTTGTTAAAGAAGACGCGCACCAGCCGGTCGGGCTCGGGGAAGGGCAACGAGCGGAGCAGCACCGCATTCACGACGCTGAAGATCGCGGTTGTGGCCCCAACGCCTAGAGCCAAGGTTAGGACCGCGACGATGGTGAATGCGGGTTTTGCGCGGAGCATGCGCACTCCGTAACGGAGGTCCTGAAAGAGAACTTCCAGGATGCGGACGCCGCGGGCTTCGCGGCATTCTTCCTTTACCTGCTCGATTCCGCCGACCAGGATGCGGGCTCGGCGTATCGCTTCCTCGCGCGATAATCCCGAATGGACCAGCTTTTCGACCTGGTTGTCAAAGTGGAAGCGAAGTTCCGAAGTCAGTTCGTCTTCGACTCTTTTGCGGCGGAACAACGAATTCAGGCGAAAGCGGACGTCGCTGAGCATACCCTGAGTCTCCCCTGTTGCTTCTACAGAAGGATACACGATCCTTTGTCGAAGTGCAAGGGGAGCGCGGATCAGCCGGTAACAAACCGGTGCTCAGGATACAATCCAACAGTGTCTGCATCCACCACCGTGGACCGGCAGGCTATGACGACAAGTTGAAAGCCTGCATTAGCGCCGTTTTGTTTTTAAGACGATTGGCGTGCCTTGGAAGCCGAAACGCTTGCGGAGCTGGTTCATAATGTAGCGCTCCGTAGAGAAATGCATGTTGGCGCCCTTGTCGGTGAATACCACAAAGGTCGGGGGCCGGATGGAGGACTGTGTCATGTAGTAGATCTTGATGTCCTGGTCGAAGGGGATCTGCTCGACAAAACGGTTCAGCTCTCCAGTGGTGATGCGCTTGGACGCATGCTCGAAAGTTTCGCGGATCAGCGGAAAAAGACGCTTTACACCTGAGCCGGTCTTGGCGGAAACGAAAACAATGGGTGCGTACTCCAGGAATTTCAGCTCGTCGCGTATCTTCTGCGTAAAGTCCTTCGGGCTCTTCTCGGATGAGATGTCCCACTTGTTCACGCACAGAATCAGGGCACGGCCTTCTTCATGTGCGTAGCCGGCAATCGTAGCGTCGGAGCCAACCACGCCTTCAGCGGCATCGAGCACCAGCACCACGACGTTTGCCATGCGGATGTGGCGGCGCGCCATCACCACACTGAGCTTCTCAGCCATCAGCTTGGTTTTGCCCTTGCGCCGGATCCCCGCAGTGTCGACGAACACGTATTCCGTGCCGTCGTGTTCGACGGTCTCGTCGACGGCGTCGCGCGTGGTGCCGGCGACAGGAGAGACAATCGATCGCTCGGAACCGACCAGCGCGTTCAACAGCGTCGATTTGCCGACATTGGGACGGCCGATGATGGCCACCTTGATGTGAGGCTTTTCGGCTTCGGTGGTTTCCTCCGACTTTTTTGCGAAGCCTGCCGTGACGTGATCGAGCAGTTCGGCGAGTCCGAGGCGGTGCTCCGCCGAGACCGGGAAAACGTCGGGAAAACCCAAGGCGTAGAATTCGTGCGCCAGCGATTCACGCGCGCCAATATCCACCTTGTTCACCGCGACAGCGACCGGTTTGCCAAGCTGGCGCAGCATCTTCGCCAGGTCGCGATCGATACCGGTAATCTCGGTGCGGCCATCGATCAGGTAGATGATGTGGGCGGCGCGGTCGAGGGCGAAGCGCGCCTGCTTCAGGATTTCGGTGGGGATCATCTCGGCATCGTTGGGAATGATGCCGCCGGTATCGACCAGCTCGAACTGCCGCCCCTCGTGCTCGGTCTCACCCTGGATACGGTCGCGAGTAATACCGGGTTCATCGCCAACGATGGAGCGCCGTTGTCCGAGGATGGCATTGAAAAGTGTTGACTTGCCGACGTTCGGCCGTCCAACGATTACGATAAGTGGCAATTCCGGCTCATTGGCCATCCATGCTCAGGTTAGCAGGGTGAGTTGCGCCGATCGCCGATTATTGTCCACTGCGCGCGATGGCTGACCAGTCCTTATCCCCGTCGCCGCGCGCGATGGCCGCCAGGAATCGATCGCGCAGGACGCTTCCAAAGGGCATTGGAACCGTAACCTCCTCCGCGGCTCCGAGAGCGAGCTTGACGTCTTTATACCCGAGTTTGAGTTTGAATCCGGCTGGATCGAAGCGCTCGTCCGCGATGATATTTCCATAATTCTCGAAGACAGGCGAACGGAACACTGATCCGTTGACGATTTCGAGCCACTGCTTAGGATCGAGCCCCGATTCGCGCAGGAGCGCATAGATCTCGCCGAAACTCTCCAGCATGATGGCGAGCAGGAGATTGCCGCTCAGCTTGAGGACGTTTGCCTTCCAGGGCTCTGCCGCGACCACAAAAGTCTTTTGTCCGATGGCATCGAACAACGGTTGCGCTCGCGAAACTGCACCCGGATCGCCCGCAGCGACAACAATGAGTTTGGCCCTCTCGGCCGTGTCAGGGCGGCCAAATACCGGCGCCGCGACGTACTTCTGGCCCGCATGTCCATGAACGTCCGCAATTCGGCGCGAGCAGCCCGGACTGATAGTGCTCAAGGAAACGTGCAGGCCGTCGCGCCCGAGGGCTTCCGCGATGCCGTTCTCACCGAGAACGACTCCTTCGACCGCGCCATCGTCCGCTAGCATCGTGAGAACCACGCCTCCCGCACAGACCTCCGCGGGCGTGTTGGCGATATGCGCACCGTCTGCTTGAAGCGCCTCGGCCTTTGATCGGGTGCGATTGTATACGGTCAACTCGTGACCGCCGCGTATGAGGTTGCGCGCAATCGCATAACCCATGTTCCCAAGTCCTATGAAGCCAATTTGCATGCACATAGGATGCTGGGACAGTAATTGGGTTGCGTGAAAGTGAAACCGGCTCAGGTTGTCAGACTGCCGACAAATTAAAACCTTGAGCGATGGGAAGTCACAGGCCAGACGAGAACGCCCTCCAGCTTTCCAACCGCCGGTTCACGCAGAGGTCAGGTGGCACAGTGCTTACTGCGCGAAGCGATTCAGGTATTCAGTGCCTGTGATGAAGCTGCCGATAGCGCCGGGGAGGGCGTTTGGATCGGTTAGTGTGTTTGTCCAGAAGGTCAGGCCGGATGAATCGGCGGTGCGGCGCAGAAAACCCATATACAGCAAATTGGCGTATGCGCGGGGGCGGACCCTGGCGTCATACTCGGAACTGCGCACGAATTGATCGACCATGTCCGCGCGCGTGAAGCCGCCGCCGTTCAACAGGGCGACATAATAGGACTGACCGGCGGGGTCCGGATCACGGCCCATGATGTTGCGGTACATCTGGGTGACAAAGGATGGGTTATCCAGGGTTCCGTATACGGACTGAAACTCCGGCGAATTCAGGAATGAATTCAGGGCAGTCGCGGCCGGAGTGCCGGAATGCACGGAAGTGAACCAGAACCACCAGCCCGTAAAATCGGGGTCACGATTGAAAACGGCAAAGTACAGCTTGATGATGTACAGGCCGTTAGTGCTGAATTCGGGGCTTGTGAAAAAGGCAGCGGCGGCCTGCGACCGCGTCTGAGAACCGTTAGCGAGCGCGCCGCTCCAGTATGCCAGCCCGGCGGTGTCGGCGTCACGATCGAGCAGGTCGAGGTAGAGCTGCCGGACAAATGGCATATCCGTGAATGCGACCACGCCGGAATTCGGATCCAGCATTAACGACGACTCGTCAACCGCCTCGAAATCGGTTCCATTCAGGTTTCGCATCTGGGAGAGGTCGTCGTTATTCCAGCGATCGTCCGGCGCGCCTGAGATGTACCAGGAAGACCCGTTATCGGCCAGGATCATGCCGTAACGTTGCAGGGCCCGCAGGATGACCTGCATTTCCGGCGCGTACCCCGATATATCGAAATTCGCCTTGAGGCGGAAGCGCTGACCCATGGGCGGGTAGGTCGTATCCGTAAGGCTGGAAGCCTGGTGCCTCGCCGGCCAGATGAAGGCCTTTTGTGTGCGCGGGGCGGTGAAACGCAAGGCGTGTCGAATCTCGCCCGCAGCCACCTCATCGTAACGAACGAGACCCGGGAACATCGGAAGTCCGGCGGCATCCGCCGAGGTCCACGTGGATGGACGAAGCTTGTTCGATTTGAGGTCGAAGACTGCTCCCGACCCGGCGCTCCACGAACCGTCCGTCTGCGGATAGGCCGAGTAGACCTCGTATAGCACGCAGTTATCGCGATCAATCACGAGCACGTGGCGGTCACCCGAACTCTGCGCCCCGCCCTCAATGGGGGCGTTTGCCGGAATGGGATAAGGTCCGGGGTCGCTTTCGTCGGAATACTGGAATGTGATCGGGACCTTAGCCTGGTTCCCGGGCACAGTCGTGAATGGAATGCCGATGGGACCACCGTCCCAAAGTCCCGAGCCGAAGTCGGAGTGCCCCGGGCTTGTCAGGCCGATGCGATTCACGTACGCTGCCGAGTTGGCATGAACGGGCAGCGAGTCGACACGCGCGTTCCAGACATTGTTCACCGGAAACACCGGACAATTGTCGATCATCTGCGCGGCCGCGGATGACGCAAGACTCAGGAAAAGCAGGACGGAGCGCCACAACATCTCACTGTGAGCTTAACGCCCGCCCGGGGAATTGAATATCGGCAAAACTACTGAGATTCCCGTAGCCAGCGTACGATGTGCTGCGCGATTTCTTCGCCGGCGTCCTCCTGAACGAAGTGGCCGGCGCCGGCGATGGGCAGCGGCGGCGCGCTGTTGCGGAAGATGGAGCGGAGGCGTGCTTCCGCGGGCGCTGTAATCGGGTCCTCTACGCCCCAAGGCAATAAGACAGGTAAATCCAGGGTTCGCAGGCGCTCGATGGCGACCCGATTGTCGTAAGCGCCGGGAGCGTCGCGGCGGATCGGCACGAGGCGGGGGAACACCAGTGCGCCGGTTTGGTATTCACGTGACGGAAAGGGCGCCTGGTAGGCAGCAGCTTCTTCCGTGGTGAGCGACCGCTTTCGCAGGGTGTTCGCCATGAGCTTAGGAAGGTCGAGCATTTCGACGCGTTGCGAAAAACGGCGCCAGTTCAGGAACGCTTCCCCGCGCATACGTCCGTCGGAGATGCCGGTGTTCATGGCGACCAGGCGCGCAAAGCGTTCGGGCATTTGGGAAAGGACTCGGAGACCGATCAGGCCGCCCCAATCCTGGCAGACCAGCGTGATGCGTTCAAGGTGGAGGGCTTTTAGAAACTCCCGCATCCAGCGGACGTGTGCTTTGTAGCTGTAGACGTGCGGCTTCACGGGCTTGTCGGAGCGGCCAAATCCGATCAGGTCCGGCACAATGACGCGACCGGCTTCCGCGAGCGGCGGAATCATGTGGCGATACAGGTAACCCCAGGTAGGCTCGCCGTGGAGCATCAGGATGGGATCGCCCGCGCCCTGCTCGACATAGGCCACGCGCAAGCCTTCAACTTCAACGTACTTTGGTTCGTAGGGAAAGCCGGGAAGGTTGGCGAACCGTTCCTCGGGTGTACGGAGCACGGAACCTTCCGGCCAACTCACAGGGATCTTTGCGAACTGCGCGACTTTGGCCACATCGGCTGGGTTCAGCCCTTCGCCCACTTCAGCAACCCACAGGCAGACGGACAGCAGATCGGCGTCAATTTCGTGCTCCGGCGGGCGGGGTTCGTAGCGATCCCAGAAGCCGTAGACCGTGGCCATTGAGGGACGTCCACGGCCTAAGTCCGCCAGTTCGAGTGCATAGAGATGGTCGTGGGCGGAACGCCAGTAAACGCGGCCGGCTCGCATGCCGGTGGCTGCCTCTATGGAGGCGGCAACTTCGGGACGCACGTCCAATTCCTGCTCCCAGATCAGCGGGTCGGATCTCAGGTAGCTCAGTTCTTCCGACGCCGGGACGATGAAGTTCATATTTTCGGCCCTACAGCCCGGTTCAGGAAGTCGCGAATGGCGGCCGCCAGATCTGGTCCGCGATCGTCCTGGAGAAAATGACGCGCATTATCGAATAAAATCGGCCCTTCAGCGTGGGGCAGAAGCTCCTTCAGTCGATTGCAGGTTTCCATCGGGAACACCTCGTCCTCCGGCGCCCAGAGCAACTGGATCGGGATCTGCGCCAGTTCCGGCAGGCGTTTCTCAATCATCAGCATGTCGGCCCAGCCGCGATCGCCTTCGCGCATGGGGATTGTACGCGGCCACGTGAGCACGACGTGGTCGGAATCCGGCTCGTCAAAAACGTGATGATAGCCGCGCGCTTCGGTTTCCGTCATGCCGCGCCGCGTGGTCGCCGACGGGCCGTGATGCGAGAGAACTTTGTGGCGTCGCATGAAGAAAGGGCCGATCAGAGGGGCGTGCCAGGTAGTCCAGGGCCGCGGTGACAAATGAAATTTGCTTAACAGGCCAGTGAAAAGCCAGGTGTTCATCAGCACTAATGCCGAGAGCCGCTCGAGCCTTTGTAGTGCAGCACCAACACCTTGCGGTCCACCCCAGTCCTGTCCGACGACGACGAATCCGCGGAGCCACAACTGATCCATGAAAGAAACGAGGTCTGCGATGTGGTGCGTCAGAGTGAGTGAGGCGTCCATGCGGGGATGTTCGGAGTAGCCGGCGCCGATCCAGTCGGGGGCGATGACCCTGTAGCCAGCCTTCACGAGGGGATCGATAAAATCGCGGTAGAGGAAGCCCCAGGTTGGATTGCCGGAAAGCAGCAGAACGGGGCGCGCCGAGCGGTCGCCTTCGTCGATGTAGGACATGGTTCGGCCATTGACGTCAATGGCCTTTTGGTCCCAGGGAAATAGCGGTACCAGCCAGTCCGGCTTCATTATTCTTGGGAGCATATTGATTTCCGATGTTAGCTTACAATTATGAACGTGGCCTTTGGTTTCGATGAATGATCTGGCCCCAAATCTAACCCGCGCCGCGGCGCTCCCAGAGCCTGTGCCGTTGCCTTTTGAGCCGGCATGGGGGAGTGGTGTGTTGGCCGATGACTCCGTCCGGGCGCAGAACTGCGGCAAGCGGATCGGGATCCTCATTGTCACGTACAACGCCGTCACAACGCTGACCAAAGTGCTGAAGCGCATTACGCCGGAGGTGTGGCGGAATGTTGAGGAAGTCGCGGTTTTCGATGACGCCAGCCAGGACTCTACGTATGAGCTGGCGGTAGGGCTAAAGACCCTGCGCGAACTTCCGAAGCTGCACGTTCTGAAGCACCCCAAGAATCTTGGGTACGGCGGGAATCAGAAGTCAGGCTACCGGTATTTTATTGAAAAAGGATTCGACGCCGTCATTCTGCTGCACGGCGACGGGCAGTATGCGCCCGAGATCCTCTCGCATTTGTACCATCCGATTGTGACGGGCGACGCCGACGCGGTGTTCGGGTCGCGAATGATGGGGACGTACGGCGGACCGCTGAAGGGCGGCATGCCGCTGTATAAGTACGTCGGCAACCGCATCCTTTCGGTTTTTGAGAACCGGGCGCTGGGGTTAAACCTGACGGAGTTCCATAGCGGATATCGTGCGTACAACCTGCACGCGCTTCGTAAGATCGATTTCAGCCACATGACCGATGATTTCCATTTCGACACGGAGATCATCATCAAGCTGCATCACCAGGGATTCAGGATCAGTGAAGTGCCCATCCCGACGTACTACGGCGAGGAGATCTGTTACGTCAACGGGGTGAAATACGCGCGCGACGTTTATCAGGCCGTGAAGCGCTATAAGGAGACGACGCGCTCGTTCCGCTGCCACCCGGAGTTTAAGGAGTATTACTCCCAGTATCCGGTGAAGCGGAGCAGGTTTTCGAGCCATTACTACGCTCAGAAGCTGGTCGGCAACGATCAGGAAGTGCTTGACATCGGCTGCGGCGACGGCCGTTTCGTGGCGGAGCTTGCCAAGAACGGCAATCATGTGACGGGAGTGGATGTACTGGAAAAACCTGCATTGCGCGAGCAACTGAAAGAGTACATTTGCGCGGACGTGAGTCACGGGCTGAGCGACGTATTGCAGCGTTTGCAGGGGCGGCGTTTCGACCGCGTTTTGCTCCTGGATGTGCTCGAGCACCTGGTGCACGCTGACCAGACGCTGGGAGACTGCCGGGAACTGGTGAAGAAGAACGGCTATGTCATCGTATCGGTCCCTAACGTCGCCAATGTGTGGGTGCGGTTGAATCTCCTGTTCGGGCGTTGGGATTACGATAACCGGGGCATTCTGGACCGGACCCACGTGAAGTTCTTCACGCGAAAAACGGCGCGCAAGTTTCTGCAGGCCGCAGGTTACCGGATCGTCAAGGAGAAGGTGACGGTGATTCCGACGGAACTGGTGCTTGGAGTGTCCACCGAGAACCTGCTATTCCGAGCCTTGAACCGGTTGCTGGCGATGTTCACGTGGATGTTCCCCGGGTTGCTGGGGTATCAGATTGTCCTCGTGACGCAAGTGAAATAACCTGGCTCGGCTCGCGCCTGAAGAACTCCGTCAGTCATTCGATGCTTTTCCAGCGGCTCCAGGACACAATGCCTTGCTCGGGACGCGGAGCATCGGGAAGCATCGCGAGTAATTCCAGCAGATTGCCGTCGGGGTCGTGAAAATAGAGCGAGGCGGCGGGCATCCAGGCGAGGACGACCGGCTCGTTCGTGGGCTCGCCGGAAAAGTCCAAAGGAGTGATTTGGGCCGCGCGAAGGTGTGCTGGAGCGTCGAGAACGTCCTGGAGATCTGAGCGGAAAGCCAGGTGGAGGCTCATCTTCTGCGGAGCCGATCCAACCTCCCACAGGCCAATCATGGAGTTGCCGCGACCACCAATCCAGTAGAACGCCACCTTGCGTTCCGGTAATGAGTAAGCGAGTTCCAACCCCAGAACCTGGCCGTAGAAGTCCATGGAGCGTGGAAGATCCGCCACGGTAAGGTGGGTTTCGAAGAGGTCACGGAGGGGAATCACACGCTATTCGATTCTCAGCCAGTCGTCGAGGTTGCGGTTGAGAAGCGCCGCGAGTTTCAGAACATCCTCACGATAGAAATCGATCAAATAGCGGCGATCTTGTGGGGAGATGGTGTCAGCACCCGGCTTTCGATTGAGTACCCGCCGCGCCAGCGGACGCAGGCGACCTGGCGTAAGTCCAGCGGCGGCTTTCCATAGACGTGAGCGCTTCAGCGATGCAATTACTCGCAGGCGTGGGACCTGCGCTTCCAAGTGGCGGCGCCCCATATCCGGCTGGAAATCGTCAGACACGCACAGGAAGCGACAGATGGCACTGAGTGTTTCGAGAGGCCAGCGCTTGAAATCGTCGTGGAAGCCGATCCATACATTGCTTCCAAACTGCTTCAGGATTCGATCGAGCTGCTCAGCGTACATGCCCAACTCAAGAAACGGGTAATGGACGCAGATCTCATGGGAACGATACCGGAGATTGCGCTCGATATGTTCGCGGAAACTCCAGCGGATGGCTCCCTCGGCGACGCCGTGAAGGTATTGGGAGAAGGCGCGGTCGACGGGGTTGCGCAACATGACGATGATTTTGGCGTCCGGTATTCTCTCCGCGATCAAGGCCGCGGCTTTGCGGGACCACAGGTAGCACACGCTCGCTTCGCCGAGCGCGGTCTCGTGCGTTGCATTGGCGAAGAGACGTAGATAGTCGTCCCAATTCGTGATGATGCCGCCGAAACGCTTGACGCGCATGGGCTGCGACAGGTACTCGCTTAACGAACGGCTTTCGTTCATCAGATTCTCACGAAGCTCGGGTATGCAATTCTCCGCTCGTATCTCGGGCGCGAAAAAGTGGGGCTCCTTGATGGGGCTCATGAAGATCTGCGGGTGCTGATCGAGATAGTAATAGAGCGAGGTCGTGCCGGCCTTGGGCACACCGGCCACAAAGAAATTAGGAAGCCTCGGCATGGTTTGGACGACCTCGGAAAATCCTAACACTAAAGGCTAAATATGCGTGAGCGTTGTATTGGCGCCGCTAGGTTATTGAACAACAGCGATACCGCATTACAGCGCTGCACGGTTTCACGAAAACTGAGCGGCATCGGCATTATTGCTCGAACAGCGCCGCGCGACGAATTCTTTCGCCCTTCAGGATCACCTGCTGGATGCTTTCCGTCTGGCGAATTTCTTTGGTCGGATCGCCATCGACGATGAGCAGATTTGCATCGAAGCCCGCTTGGATCAGCCCCATGTGGGAGCCTTGGCGGGGCAATTGCGCGGCGTTGTGTGTCGCGGAGGCGAGCGCCACCGCCGGCGGAATGCCCGACTCAACCCAAAGTTGCAGTTCGCGATGAATTGATGGGCCGTGGAAAACCAGAGGATTGCCGGCCCCCGTTCCGGTGACCAGAGTCAACCCGATCTGCCATGCGCGCACCAGGTTCCGGCGGGCCTGCTCCAGGTCAACCCCGTAGTTCTTCAGGTTCGCCCGCAATGGATCAGCCTGCGCGGAGCTCAGGAACTCGCGCGTCGACTGAACCAATGGGCCTGGAACCACCTGCAGTACCAGCGACCGCTCCAGCGGCGCCATGCTTCCGGCGACAATCGCCTGAAACGCGTCCGCCGACGTCAGGGTTGGATCGTAAGTCATCCCCCGCGTCTTCATTTGCTGAAACAGCGCATCCGGAATCGTGTCGCGGACCGAGCCATGCTCGACGCCGTCCGCGCCCGCTTTGAGCGCATCCTCGACGTCGCGAGAATCCACCGTGTGCACTACCACCGGCAGCGACTGCGCATGCGCCTCCTGCACGATGGCCTGAAGAATCGCAGGGTCCATGCGATTGAGGAGCATGCCCGCGTGGCCGGCATCAAGTACCGCCTTAATCGCGTCCACGCCGCGCGTTTTCAGCTCTCGAACCTGCCGGCGCGCCTCGTCCGGCGTTGTTGGAGTGCGTACGGTCTGCTGCTCGGCGGCAATCCTTACCCGATCCGGCAGATTCTTAAGATACTCTGTCCCATGACCGCCTGCGATCGTAAATTGCGGCCCTGAAACAAACAACTCCGCTCCCAGATGTTCGCCCGAATTTCCCTGCTCCCGCGCCCGCAGGATGGCGTCGACCGGATCGCCAACACTCTTCACCGCCGTCACACCACAGTAGAGATAAGCCGCCAATTCGCGCGACATTCCCCGCTGCGGGTCGTCCTGCCCCGGCGACGCCGCGAGACCACCCGACTGAGCCAGATGCACGTGAACATCGATCAGGCCCGGCAGAATGGTTTTTCCGGCCCCCTCCACGGCCTCGGCCCTCAGCGATTTTGGATCGGGCACCTCGCCTTCAAATACCTGCTGAATCCTGCCATTACTGACGTACACTGCGCCGGTCTCGATCACTCGACCGTCACCCACGAAAATGCGCGCGCCGCGAATCAGCAGATTTTGACTCCGCTCCAATTCCCGAGCCAGCAGCTTGCCTTTGGTGACTGCTTCGTGGCTGCGCATTTGGAATCCGCCGAGAATGAAGAACGGTAACAGCACGGCCGCGATCCAAAGCTTCGCGGCCGGCTTAACCTTATCTTCCTTCTCCCAACGGAAAAGCTTCATCGAGACGAAGAGTGCGAGCACTGTGGTCAGCAGCAGTGCGCCGATCGAAGATGCATTCGCCACCAGCCCTTCATTGCGGTAGAGAATGCCCTGCATGCCGGTTTGCAGATAAACCGCGGGCACAAACTGCGAAGCGGTCTGTGCCCAATTCGGTAATTCGCTCATCGGCATGATGCTCAACAGCAGCATGGGCAGGTACAGAATCTGTACCAGGATCTGGCTCTCCTGCATGGAATTGACCACCGATGCCACGATTAATCCGATCGCCCGGAACGCCACAATGCCGACAGCCAGGAACACGATCAGGTCGACCACGCGCGCCGGAACCGCCATGCCATAGACGAAGTGCGACAACACCAACACCAGCACGACCGTGGGCAAATAATTGAGCAGGCCCGACACCAGCGATGACACCAGCAGGGGCGCTGGAGAAATGGGCGCAACCTTGAAACGCCGCAGGATATTCTGTTCGCGCTCCTGGGCCGCGCGGATGCCCGCTCCGAAGAATCCGTTCCCGAGCACTCCCATGGTGAGGACCATGCTCACGACATAAATGATTGTCCCGCCCTGGTCGGCGTGCATCATCTGGCCAAAGAAGAAAAAGAACACCAGCGGGAAGGCATAGTTGAAAAACAGCACCATGCGGTCGCGCGCAGTGAGCTTCAGGTTCATCGCGATTTGGGCCAGGTACGGTTTCATTCGCGCAGCCTCTTGCCGGTCAGTTCAATGAAGACATCTTCCAGGGTGGGATGCTTCAGCTCGATGTCGCAGAGTTCGAGCCCCTGCTGATCGATCCATTTGACCAGTTCGACAATGGTACGGGCCGGCCGCGTGGACGAAACCGTGATCCGCTTGCGGTCATCGGAGAGATGGGGCGGGTTGGCGTCGGCGAATACGGGCAACTCTCCTTGCGCTACCGGTTGCTCGCAGGCCACGGCAATCTTCGAGTGCCCGAGTGTCGCCGCCTGAATTTCGCGCGGCGTGCCAATGGCGATGATGCGGCCTTCATCGATAATGGCGACTCGATCGCACAAGCGCTCAGCTTCCTCGATATAGTGCGTGGTCAGTACGATCGTGCGTTTTGCGTCTTTCAGCTCCTGAATGAGCTGATGGATTTCAAGGCGGACTTGCGGGTCGAGCCCGGTGGTCGGTTCGTCGAGAAACAGCAGCGCGGGGTCGTTGACCAACGCAAGCGCAAGCGCCACACGCTGCTTTTGACCGCCCGAGAGCTTCGAGTAGAACGAGTTGGCTTTGGAGGTGAGTTGCAGGCGCGCGAGCAACTGGCTGGTATTCACGGTGCGCGAATAGAACGCCGCGAACAGGTCGAGAGCCTCGTGGACCCTCATCTTCTCGGGCAGGTTGGTGGCCTGCAGACAGACACCGATGCGGTCCTTCAGGCGGGGCGCCTCCAGCGCTGGATCGTAGCCCAGGACCGATACGTGTCCGCCCGTGCGCGGCCGCAATCCCTCCAGAATCTCAACAGTGGTGGTCTTGCCTGCGCCGTTCGGGCCAAGCAACCCGAACACCTCACCCTTGCTTACTTCGAAGTCGATGCCGCGCACAGCTTCGAAAGAGCCATAGGATTTGCGCAGCCCCTCGACTGCAATCGCGGCGTCTGGGCTCAAGCGAGTACCGGCACGCCCGCCAACACTTGAATCGACGCGCGGCAGAAGGCCGGAAGATCCTCGGGTTTGCGCGAGGTAACGAGATTGTTGTCGACCACCACCTCGGCGTCCACCCATTGCGCTCCGGCGTTCACGACGTCGTCTTTGATCGCAAAGAACGAAGTCGCCTTGCGGCCCTTCAGCATATTGGCCGAGCACAGAACCCAGGGTCCATGGCAGACCGCGGCCACAAGTTTGCCTTCCGCATCCATGTCGTGGACGAACTGGTTTGCCTTGGGATGGCGCCGAATGTGGTCAGGAGCGTAGCCTCCAGGGACCACGACGCCATCGAAATCGGGTGCGCTGATCTCATTGTAGGAGCGGTCCGATTTGGCCGGATAGCCTAGTTTGCTGGTGTACGTCTTGCCGGCGTCGGCTGCGACAAACACCACTTCGGCTCCGGCTTCCTGAAGGCGGAAATAGGGATACCAGACCTCCATCTCCTGATACAGATTGTCGAGTAGAACGGCGATTCTCTTACCTTTGAGGTCCATGATGGAACCATTCTAGCGAGCGTTGCCCGCCGGCCGGTGTTTTCGCTCTTCCATCTGTTCACGGAATTTGGCCATCATGCCGTCCACCTTCTCCTGGAGCGTTTCCGGGTGATGCGAGGCGTCCAGAAAAAAAGTTCTCATGTCGAATCCGGCGCTGAACAGCACGCGATGGTTCGCGGGCAGCGGCGGTCCGTCCGCCGTTCCAGCCTCCGGAATCGGCGCGGGAAGTTGGACGGCATACATACTGCCGCCGGCGAGCGCCTCGTGCGGGTATTTCAGCAGCCATTCGCAATTATGTTGGTCGCGGATCATGTCGATCGAGACCACCGCCCAAGCCCCAGCGTCGGTTGGAGCAGGCGCCTGGCAATCCCAGACTCGCGCGTGTGGGACGAACGGTGTGGGATCGGAGAAGGCGAACGGATCGATCGGAACGTCCTTCAATCCATGCAATTCCGCGAATCGCTGTACTTCCCTCAATCCTTGATTCCAATCCAGGTTCGAGTCGCTGATCACCACGTAGGCAGGACGTCCGAACGTCAAAGCGTTGAGGTAGGGAAAATAGTACGGATACTGGCGAACCATCTCAAAGAGGCAACTGCCCGCGAGCAGTACAACCAAACCCAATGCGACGGGCTTTCGCGCCAGCATGAGCGGAAGCGGCGCCAACATCAGAATCAACAAAACCTGGGGAATGCTGAAATGCCGGATGCTGGTGTCGAGCGGGCTCGCCAGGCACAACGCGACAAAGACAAGCAGGGCCACCCACAAGACACGCCAGTGGATCCTGTAGCGGTCGGGAATAAGCGGGCCGCCTTTTCGCCGGGCAATAAACGCAACCAGGCCGACCAGCAGAAGGGCCAGAAAGCCGAGCGCCGATTTCAGCGCGAATAAAACGGGGAAGAAGAACCAAACCCCGTGCGTGTAGTGTTGGCCAAGAATGTAGGTAGGGCGTGGTGAGGACAAAAGTACCATGCCGAGCCCGCGCAAAAACAGCCAAGGCGGCATTAACAGGCGGCCGGCGAGGAGCGCCGCAAGACCATGATTATCAAACCAGGGAACGACGATGGGCTGGTTCAACGAGAATACGAAATAGAAAGCATAGACACCGCACGCCGCCCAAAAAATCCCCTTCCACAGCGCTCGACGCCGAGCGCGTCGCCACAGTCGCGCTTCCATCCGATCCGACGGTTGCCCAACCACCGGCCGCCAGCGTGTCCCGAGCATAAACGCGAAAAAGACGAAAAACAGGATCCCGGCAGAGAACTTGGACAGCAACGCGCCCGTCAAGGCCGCTGCAAAAAGAAGGGTGTTCCGCCGGTTCGGCTCGCGCCACAGCTCAGCCAGAGTCCAAAACGTCAGCAGTGAACAGAAGGTGATGGGAATGTCGGTGAGAACCAGCGGACCAAACACCAGGAATAGCGGCGTTGTGACATAAAGGCTCAGACAGAGCAGGCCGGCCCAAGCCCCTCCAATCCGGCGTGCGAGCGTGTAAACGACCCAGCCCAGGGCGAGGGTAAGGAGCAACATCGGCAGCCGGGCCAGCGCGAGCGTGCTCCATGGCTCGTTCCACTTTGTAATCAGCCACTCGCCGAATATCCATTGGCCCATATAACCGGCGAAAAAAGTGCGGCTGGCTTTCCACTGGGGGCTGGAATAATCGGCGTATGTTCCCCGCAAAACGAGGGGAATGGCGGCCAGCATTTTCGGAAGGGGTGGATGCTCACCGTTTAATCGCAGGTCGAACTTCTGCAAATAGCTGACGCCGGCCCCGATATGGGCCGCTTCATCCATGACGGTGGATTCCCGGAGGGCGGAGCCACCGGCCAGCAGCGCCATGAGAACCAGGAGCGCCGCCGCGAGAAAATGGAACCGCAAGGCAGGCCTTCGAACTATGCTTAGCACATTAGCCTTCTGCCTGGTTTTACATACGGATGTGGAGGAACGCGCCGGCGAAACCGCCTGTGCCACTCTTGGCTGCCGATACGTTGCTTGGTGGGACAGGCGGTTTCGTCTGTCCGATATCTCGTGTTACACGGCGCCGTCGAAGAAGCTCACAACGCTCCGAATGCGTCCTTCGGGCGCTAGCAGCATCACGCACATGCCGGTGGCGAAAATCACACCCGCATCGCCGCGCACGCAGAAGAGAAACCGCAACGCACCCTGGCACTGCTGCGGCATGCCAACCATTTCGAGCCTCACCGAAGGCGCCATGGCATGGGTTGCGCCGATATGCTCGCTGAAATCCTCACGCCCTTCCAGGTAAATGAGGTGATCGCGATACGTGCCGTTCTCGGCCCAGCACGACGTCAACTCGGACATGCGCTGCACCGGGTCGCGCTGGTTCCACGCCCGGATGTAGGTGTCCACCAGAGTTGCGGCGTTCTCGTACTGCTGCCGGGCCGCAACATTAGCGAGCAAAGCAAACGCCGCCCTCCAGCCGGTCGCGTGGTTCCGCCGGACTTCATCCGAGGGGAAACCATCGTGCCTCAGAGTAACGACTGTGTCCCCCTCCGACTCCGTGAATTCAATCAGCACCCGGGAGACGCCCGGCTGCAGACCGTGTGCTCCGCCTTCGTAACCCCACGTGAAGGCAACGCGTTTGTCCGGCAACAACTGGACAACTTTCCCGGCCGCGATGTCGCCATTCGGGTAGGCCACCCGAACTTCGCCACCCGCGTTGGGCGATAAAGAACTGCCCTGGCCCATCCAGCGAGTGAAACGGTCGCTATCAAGGAAGAAGGAATAAACAGTTGGGGGCTGCGCTGCAATCCGCCGCCGTAGCTGGAGCATGTTTTCTTCGGGCATAGGAGGACTGTTGTAGATTAGTTCGGAGGGAGAACCCTTGTCAATAGAGGATTTTGTAACGTGACAACCACCCTGCTGGGCTGGTCTCTGCAACCGCATGTTATCCTGGAGCGTCAGGGCTATTAATGCTTTCGCGCCCCGCGTTTCTCGCAGTGATTCTGGGCCTCTCGCTTTTCGGCTCGATTTCTGCGTTCCAGCGGCCATGGCGTGAGGTGCCCGCTATCGAATACGAGGGATTCCCCGTCCCTCCCGATTTCCAGGAAAAGACCGAGTGGTGTTTCGCGCGTATGGTCTACCGCCCCGCCTGGTGGGGACCTGGACGGCGCTGGCCGTCGATTTACTACACGATGGACTACCCGCGCTCCGACCGCCACTTTTCGGCTGCGGTGAGACGTTTAACCCGTCTGCACGTCCGATCAGTGGAGCAGATCGTGGACCCAACTGACCCCGAGTACCCGAACGACATCTTCAATTACCCCTGGATTTACGCAGTCGAGGTCGGCCACTGGGACCTTACCGATGAAGCTGTCAAGAAACTGCGCGAGTACTTCGACCGGGGCGGGTTCCTGATGGTGGACGACTTCCACGGCACTTACGAGTGGAGCGTCTTTACTGCCAGCATGTCCAAAGTCCTCCCGGATCACGCCATCGTCGACCTGCCCAACAGTGATCCCATCTTTCATACCCTCTACGACCTCGACGACAAGTACCAGGTTCCGGGGGCCCAATTCCTCGACAGTGGCCGAACTTATGAGCACGACGGCTTCGAACCCCGCTGGCGGGGGATTTACGATGATAAGGGACGTGTTATCGTTGCCATCTGTCACAACATGGACCTGGGAGACTCGTGGGAGCACGCCGACAATCCGAGATATCCTGAAAAGTACTCAGCGCTGGGGTTTCGGATCGGTGTTGACTATTTGATGTATTCAATGACTCACTGAGGATCGCCGGGCAGTTACAACCTATGTTCGAGTTCTTTTTCAAGTATCCCGCTGCCGTATTCTCAAAAGGCACTTTTGTGCTGTTGGGACCGGCCTCCGGGTGGGTACTTTTGGCGTTGATCGCCGCGGCGGCGGCCGCCCTTGGCATCACGTTGTGGATGCGCCGGAACCGCGTGGCGCCTGCGGTTCAGGGTTTGCGGTCAGTCCTCGTATGGATGCTGCAATCGGCGCTGGTCGCCCTGGTTCTTCTGCTGCTCTGGCAGCCGGCGATTAGTGTCGCCGAGCTCAAACCGCAGCAGAACATCGTGGCTGTGGTTGTTGACGACAGTCACAGCATGTCGACTGTCGAAAACGGCTCGACCCGTATCCAGAAAGCGGTTTCGACGCTCAACTCCGGGTTGATCAAGGATCTCCAGCAGAAATTTCAGGTGCGCTTGTATCGCCTGGGAGAGCGGATTGAACGCATCCAGAAGACGGATAACCTGGGCGCGACCCTGCCGGCTACCCGGATCGGAGCTTCGATGTCCGACCTGCTGGCCGATACTGCGACGCTGCCAGTCGGCGCCATCGTGCTGTTGAGCGATGGAAGCGACAACTCCGGCGGTATCGACCTGGAGACGATCAATGAGATACGGCGCCAGCATATTCCGGTCCATACCATCGGTTACGGCAAGGAGCAGTTCGACCGCGACATCGAAATGACGGATGTGCAACTGCCTGGCCGCGCGCTCCCCGAATCGCGAGTACAGGCACAGGTCGCGCTCCATCAGAACGGCTACACCGGGCAGCGTGCCCGGCTAACTGCGCGCGCGGATGGAAGGATTCTGGGGACTAAGGACATTCTCTTTAAGAAGGACGCCCAGACTGAGCCGGTGCTGTTGACGGTTAAGGACCCGGGCGTGCAGAACGTCGTATTCACTATTGAGACGCTAGGCGGCGAAGAGAACCGCGAGAACAACCAGATGACGCGCGTGCTCGATGTCGAGCCGGTGAAGCTGAAGGTTCTCTATATCGACGACCCGGTGTGGGACTACAAGTTTATCCGGCGCGCGATCGAAGACGACAAGAATGTCGAGGTGGTGAGCATGATGCGCACCACGCAGAATAAGAATTACATCCAGGATCCGACGGGGAAGGCCGGCTACCTCCAGGAGGGATTTCCGACCAAGGTCGAGCAGATGTTCGACTACCAGGCCATCATCCTGGGCAGCGTGGAGGCCAATTATTTCACCTCGGCGCAACAGGAATTATTGCATCAGTTCGTTGACCGCCGCGGCGGGGGAATTCTGTTCCGCGGCGGGCGCTCGGCACTAGCCGATGGCGGCTACGGCAAGCCCCCGTTTTCGGACATGCTTCCCGTGCGTTTGCCGGAGCGGCGCGATACGTTCCACCGCGATCCGGCATATCCTGAACTGGCGCCCGCCGGACGCGACAGCCTGATTTGCCGCCTCGAAGATGATCCCGAACGCAACGTCGCCCGGTGGAAGGGTTTGCCTTACCTGATGAACTACCAGGAGGTCGGTCCGCCGAAGCCTGGCGCCGTCCTGCTGGCAGAGATGACTGCCGGCGGGCACAAGATGCCCCTGCTGGTCACTCAGAACTATGGACGCGGCCGCACCGCGGTTTTTGCGACTGCAGGTGATTGGCGCTGGAAGATGCAGCAGTCTAAGGAAGACCAGTCGCACATAATGTTCTGGCGACAACTCGTCCGCTGGCTCGTGAATGATACCCCGACTCGCGTGGTGGCTTCCGCGCGGAATCCGATCCTACAGGACAACGGCAGCGTCAAGTTGAGGGCTGAAGTTCGCGACACGACATATTTGCCAACTAGCGACGCCCAGGTGGAGGCTCGGATTGTCGACCCTTCGGGAACGGCGCAGACGATCGCGTTTCGCCCCGACCCCTTGGATCAGGGTGTTTATACGGCGGACTGGAGTGCCGATCGGCCCGGCTCGTACGTTGCCGAAGTGACCGCGCATCGCGGGCAGGAAGACCTGGGCCGCGATGTAGTGACGTTCCGCCGTGAAGATGGCGTGGCCGAGAATTTCCATCGAGAGCAGAATCGCGAGTTGCTGGAGAAGCTTTCTTCACAGACTGGCGGCAGGTACTACCGGCCGTCCGAAGCAAGCCGGTTAGGCCAGGATATTTCGTACTCTGAGTCCGGTATTACCGTGCGTGAGACGAAGGACCTCTGGGACATGCCCATTGTGTTCTTCGTCGCGCTGCTCCTGCCCGCGACCCAGTGGTTGTTGCGCCGCAAGTGGGGTGTTGTATGAGTGCTGTACTTCACGGGCGAAAACTCACGTTCGACAGACTGTGGAAGGGTGGAGCAGGCGGTTCCACCTGCCTTTGGAACTCACCGGTAACACGCAGGCTAGACTTCCTGCGCCACCTTTGTTTTCATTCACCGTCCTGCATCACAGGACTCGTCATGTTCGCAAGTGCCTGTCTGTCGTTGCACGCCACGACCTACTACGTCACCATCGCCGGCCTGGGCGGCGAGCCGGAATACGAGCAGCGTTTCTCCGGCTTAGCGAAAGACATTGATCACCTGCTTCGCCCCGCCGCCGACGCAAAGGTCGAGACTCTCTATGGGCCCGACGCCACGAAGGCAAAATTCGACAATGTCATGGCCAGCTTCGCCAGGGAGGCCAAGGCGGACGATGCGCTGGTTGTCATGATGATCGGTCACGGAAGCTTCGACGGCGTAGATTACAAGATCAACCTGCCAGGTCCGGACCTGACCGCCGTCGAACTGGCATCGCTGCTCGACCGCATCCCGACGAAGCGGCAACTCGTAGCGGTAATGACGAGTTGCAGCGGCGCATCCAGGGCCGTCCTGGAAAAGCCGGATCGCACTATCATCACAGCCACAAAAACGGGTACCGAAAAAAACGCCACGGTATTCGCCCGGTTCTGGGTGGAAGCGATGCGGGAATCCTCTGCCGATACGGATAAGAACGACATCATCTCGGCCCTGGAAGCCTTCCGGTACGCGGAAGACAAAACCACGAAATACTACGACGCGGCCAAACGCCTGGCCACTGAGCATCCCATGCTTGAGGACACCGGCAAGGGCGATGGCGTGAACAATCCTTCCTCTGAAAACGGCGAAGGACTCGTGGCCGGCCGATTCGCACTGGTCCGCATTGGCGCGGCCCAACAGATCGCTGCCGACCCGGCAAAGAAAGCTTTGCTGGCGCACAAAGAGCAACTGGAACAGCAGATCGACGAGTTGAAGTACAAAAAAGCAACAATCCCACCGGAATTGTACAAACAGCAGATCAGCACGCTGTTGCTGGACCTCGCGAAGACACAGGCGGAGTTGGACAAGTAATGCGCTACTCAGTTGCGTTGCTTTGCCTGTTGCCTCCCGCTATTCACGCGGCTACGAGTGTGGATGCATGTACGGTTCTCAAGCACCATGGCAAGCTCGCCGAAGCAAGGACCTGTTATAGCAATCTCCTCGGTTCCCCCGATGCATACACTCGCGCCGAAAGCCTTTGGGGGCTTGAACGCTTTAGCGATGCGAAGGACCAGTTCGAAGTAGCCCTCAAGGAACAGCCCAAGAACGCAACGTATCGGGTGCGCATGGGCCGTTTGTTCATGGAGCGCTTCAACGAGGCGGAGGGAATCAGACTGTTCGGTGAGGCCATCGGGCTCGACCCCAATAACGCCGGCGCCTATCTAGGCATGGCGCTCGCCGAAGCGGATGGTTTCAGCGCCAAAGCCGTCGAGCACGCCACGAAGGCCGTCGAACTCGATCCCAAGCTTGTTGAGGCACAGGAACTGCTCGCGTATCTCGCATTAGAAGATACGGATACGGAAAAGGCCATCAAAGAAGCCGACAAGGCGATCGCGATGTCGCCGGAGGCTCTCGATGCGATGGCGATTCACGCCACCATCGATTGGCTCAACGACAAGAAGGAATCGCCTTGGATGGATCGCATCTTGAAGATCAATCCCGTCTATGGCGAAGCGTACTCCACGGCGGGCCACTTCTTCGTGATCAACCGGCGCTATGAGGAAGCCATCGCGTTCTACCGCAAAGCTGTCGAGTTGAGTCCTCGTCTGTGGGAAGCCCGCTCCGAGTTGGGCATCAATCTGATGCGCCTGGGGAACGACGCTGAGGCTCGCACTCTACTCGAGGACTGCTATAACAACGACTATCGCAATAGCACGACAGTCAATTCCCTCCGTCTTCTCGACAGTTACAAGCGCTACGAAACCTTCAGGACCAATAACACCATTCTGCGGCTGGACAAGAAAGAGGCAGAGCTGCTGCATCCGTACATCGAAACCGAAATGAAGAAGATCATCGCGGCGTACGACAAGAAGTACGGGTTCAAACTTGGGCTGCCGGTGCAACTTGAGGTCTACCCCAGTAAGGACGATTTCGCGGTTCGCATCGCCGGCTTGCCTGGTCTGGGCTCGCTTCTTGGAGTGACGTTTGGAACCGTGGTCACTATGGACAGCCCTTCGGCACGCCCCCCGGGCGAGTTTCATTGGGGTAGCACACTATGGCACGAAATGAGCCATGTGTACGTCCTCACCATGACTCATCACCGCGTGCCGCGCTGGTTCACCGAGGGACTGGCCGTTTATGAAGAAACCGCTGTAGCACCGGATTGGGGCGACCGTCTCGATCCACAGGCGATCGAAGCCATTGCCACTAAGAAACTGCTTCCAGTCGCAACCCTGGACCAGGGCTTCGTTCGGCCCAAATACCCGTCCCAAGTAGTTGTCTCGTACTTCGAGGCCGGTCAGATTTGCACCTTTATCGCGCAGAAGTGGGGCTACAACAAGCTGATCGACATGGTCCACAGTTTCGCGGCTCTCAAAACAACCCCAGAGACGATTCAAGAGAATCTAGGCATCTCACCCGAGGAGTTCGATAAACAGTTCATCCCCTGGCTGGAAGCGCAGACCAAGAATGAGGTCGCGCACTTCGCCGACTGGAAGAAGGGCATCAAAGATCTTGCCGAGGCGTACCGCTCGAAGAATTACGACCAGGTAATCGCCATCGGACCTCAGGTGCGCGACTGGTATCCCGACTTTGTCGAACCGGGCAGCGCTTACGAAGTGCTCGCTGACGCGTACCTGCAAAAGGAAAACAAGGAAGCCGCGATCAAGCAACTGGAGAAGTACAGCTCGCTTGGAGGGCGCAATCCGGCCACCATCAAAAAGCTGGCCAAGCTCGAGGAAGAGGCCGGTCACAAGGACAAAGCCGCGGCGACCCTGAACCGGCTAAACTACGTCTATCCGCTGGATGAAGAGCTGCATCGCCGGCTGGGAGATCTCTGGCTGGCGCAGAATAATATCGACGGGGCAATCCGCGAGTATCAGGCCTTAGTCGCGGAGAAGCCCCACGATCAGGCATCGTCGCGCTATGGGTTGGCGGAGGCCCTTTCTAAGGCCGGCCGCAAAGAAGAAGCGCGCGACCAGGTTCTTCAGGCGCTCGAGGCCGCTCCCGGGTTCAAGCCCGCCCAGCAACTATTATTGGAGTTGTCGAAATAACCGAAAATGTCCACCACTGCCGCACCAACTATTGACTCCGCCGAGTTGAAGAATCGGATTCAGCGCTTTCAGGACGTGGAAGCCGCCATTATTCGCGAGGTCCGAAAAGCCATCGTCGGCCAAAACGAAGTTATCGACCAAGTGCTCATCTCGCTGTTCGTCGGTGGACACTGTCTTATCACTGGTATGCCTGGGACGGCCAAGACGTTGCTGGTCCGGACCATGGCTCAAACGCTCGGGCTGACGTTCAAACGTATCCAGTTCACTCCGGACCTGATGCCTTCGGATATCACAGGTACCGACATCATTGAGGAAGAACCCGGCACCGGGCGTCGAACCTGGACCTTCGTTCCCGGACCGATCTTCACTAACGTCCTGCTGGCCGACGAAATCAACCGCACGCCTCCCAAAACGCAGTCGGCCCTGCTCGAAGCCATGCAGGAGCTTTCCTGTACGGTCCGCGGCCACATCTACAAAATCGACCCGCCGTTCTTTGTGCTCGCCACGCAGAACCCGATCGAACTGGAAGGCACCTATCCGCTGCCCGAAGCCCAGCTCGACCGTTTCCTGTTCAACACTCTGCTCGACTACCTCACGGCCGAAGACGAGTTGAAGGTCATTGACATGACCACGACGAACGCATCGGCGCAGATTCAGACGGTAACGACCGCCGAGGAGATCCTCGATTTTCAAAGATTGGTGCGTATGGTGCCGATCGCCGAATCGGTGGCGCGTCACGCAGTTGAACTGATCCGTGCAACCCGTCCGAGTGAGGCGAGCGCGCCAGACTTCGTGAAGAAATACGTCAACTTCGGCGCGAGTGTCCGCGCGGCGCAATTCCTCGTACTGGCGTCGAAAGCGCGCGCCTTGATGCGGGGCCGTTATCATGTGGCGTTCGAAGATATTCGTGCGTTGATTCCGCCAATCCTGCGCCATCGCATTCTGTTGAACTTCCACGCTGAGTCGGAGCGAATGACTTCGGACGACATTTTGCGGCGCCTGTTGGAGAGCAAGCCGGCACAGTAATGCAGCGCTTCCTGGACCCCGCCACCCTCGCCAGCATCTCCGGCCTCGAGCTGGTCGCTAAGACTGTGGTCGATGGCTTCGTGGCGGGATTGCATCGCTCGCCGGATTTCGGTTTCAGCCAGGAATTCGCTGAATATCGCGCTTACAATCCGGGCGACGATCTGCGCCACGTCGACTGGAACGTTTTCGCGAGGACCGAACGCGCTTACCTGAAACGCTACCGTGGCGAGACGAACTGCTATCTCACGATGCTTCTCGATGCCAGCGCGTCCATGGCGTACACGTCCCACGGCGTTACAAAAATGGATTACGCACGTTTTCTGGCTTCTTCGCTTGCGTACATGGCCCACCAGCAGCGCGATGCGGCCGGTCTGATCGTTTTCCACGAAGATATCGACAATTACATCCCCCCGTCCACGCGCCAGGGGCAGTTTCCCCGCCTCATCAACGGAATCGAAAAAGCAGAGCCTGCGTCCAAAACCGATTTCGCCAAGCCGCTCTTCCACTTTCAGCAGTTCCTGCATCGGCGCGGCGTCGCGATCGTGATTTCCGATTTTTGGAATGACGCGGAAGAGATCGTCAGGGCTGTCGAGCCGCTGCGCTTCCGAGGCAACGAGGTGATTCTTTTCCATGTTCTGGACCCCCAGGAGATCCAACCAAAGCTCAAGGAGCCCGTCTTATTAGTGGATATGGAAACGCAGGATGCGTTGGAGGTGTCTCCCGAATACGCCAAGCACGACTACCGCACCAAGATTGAAGCTCACATCGACGCGTTGCGGTCGAAATCCAAATCCGCTGGAATCGACTATTTTCTGTTGCCGACCGACCGTCCGCTCGACGGCGCGTTGCGTGAGTACCTGACGATCCGGGTAGGGAGGATGTAACGTCCATGGGTTTTCTGGCTCCCTGGTTTCTGGCTGGCGTGGCGGCGGTTGGGCTGCCGCTTTACATACATTTACTGAGGCAGTATCGCAGCACGCCTCACCCCTTCAGCTCGCTGATGTTCTTCGAAAAGCGAGTGCAGAGTTCTGTGAAACACCGGAGGCTGCGCTACCTCCTACTTCTATCGCTGCGCGTCGCGCTGCTGATCCTGATGGCCATCGCATTTGCCAACCCGTTTGTTACACGGGGCGCCGGTGCCGCCGGTGGACGGAAGCTGCTGGTTCTGGCGGTTGATGATTCGTTCAGCATGCATTATGGCGACCATTTCAGCAAGGCTAAAGATGAGGCCATCAACGCCGTGTCATCCTTGAGCCCTGGGGACCGGGGACAGGCGCTGGCGCTCGATTCCCAGGTGCACTTCCTGACGCAACAGACCGAAGATCCGGAGCAGATGCGTAACGCGATTCGCGCCTTGCAGCCGTCCGATGCACGTAGCTCGTATGCCGAGTTGTCACGCACGCTTCGTACGCTTTCCGAATCGGCGCATCGGCCGATGGAGGTGCATTTCTTCACGGACGCTCAAAAGTCGTCTATGGCGCCCTCGTTTACGGATATGCGGCTGGGAAGCGACACCAACCTGATCGTTCACAGCGTCGCTTCGGATCACGAGCCGAACTGGACCGTTGAGAGCGTGAGTGCTCCGGGCCGGATTTACAATCCCAAGAAGGTCAAGGTTCAGGCCGTTATCGCGGGATTCAATACGCCCGCGGCCCAGAAGACAGTTTCACTTGTGCTCGACGGCAAGGTGCTCGAGTCCAAACAGGTCTCTGTGCCAGAGGGTGGCCGCGCCAATGTTGAGTTTGTTTCGCTGGATTCGTCCTATGGCTTCCACAAAGCGGAAGTTCGCGTCGATAGCGGTGACCAGTTCCGCAATGACGACCGTTTTCCGTTTGCGATCGAACGTGCCGATCCCAACCGCATCCTGTTTTTGCACCAGACTGGCAACACTCGCGATCTCTTGTATTTTCAGACCGCTCTGGAATCAGCCACGGAAGCCGGTTTCCTCGTTGAGCCGCTCGCGATCGAACAGGCCGGTAACCAGTCGTTTTCGAAATACCCGTTTGTTGTCCTTTCCGACGTGGGTCCGCTGCCCTCCGGCATGGAGGACAGCCTGCGTGCGTACGTGAACGCGGGCGGTTCCCTGCTCATCTCGCTTGGACCCGCATCGGCCGCTTCCCATACAGTTCCGGTGTTCGGCGAAGCGATTCTCGAATCACGATACTCGTCGCGCGAGGGTGACCGGTTCCAGACAGTTTCGTCCATTGACCCCGAATATCCTCCGGTGCACAGCGCCAATAAGCTCGACGGCGTCCAGTTCTTTCAGACGATCCGCGTGGAGCCGGGCAAATCGCGAGTTATTGCCCGTTTGACCGATCAAACGCCGCTCCTGCTGGAAAAGCGAATTGGTGACGGGCGCGTTGTGGTCTTCGCCTCGACGTTTGACAACATCTCGAATGACTTTCCGCTGCATGCGTCGTTCCTGCCGTTTATCGAGCAGACCGCGCGCTACCTCGGCGGACAGCAGGAGCGCTCCGCCAACCTGGCAGTGGACTCCTACGTCGAGCTGAGGTCTGCCAAGGATCAGGGCGCGGCGGCCAACGTCATTGATCCGGACGGGAAGCATCCGCTGTCGCTCAAGGAAGCCAGCACGGCGCAGAATTTCAAGGTGACGCGCGAAGGCTTTTACGAAATTCACCAGGCGAACGGGCATCAGGGCCTCGTTGCGGTACACGCCGATCGCGGCGAATCGGACCTCACGGTCATTCCGAAGGACACGATAGAACTTTGGCGCAATACCGGCCGCGGTACGAGCGGCGAAACCGCCGCCGAAGGCGACGAATCGCGTGGCCGTCCATGGAGTTTGTGGCGCTATGCCCTGTTCGTTGTGCTTTTGATTGCTATAACGGAATCTTTGGTTGGTGCTCGATATTTATCTGTGGATAAGGAGGCTGCGTGAACGCTCTCGATCAACTGAACAGTTATCTGCGGAGCATTGAAAGCCGGCTGCGGCTGTTCGCTGTGTCGCGCGGCGCCGCCATCATTACCGTGGCAGCGCTGGTGACTACGGTCCTGCTCGTCTTTATCATCAACCAATACGCGTTTTCGGAGCGCAGTCTGCTCATTGCTCGTGGCGTTTTGTTCCTGTCGCTTGCCGTAGCTTTGAGTTTCGGGCTGGTGATTCCGCTGTTTCGGCTGTCGCGACGGCACGCCGCGAAGCGAGCCGAAGCGCAGTTTCCGGAGTTCAAGGAACGCCTGCTTACCCTCGCCGAGGCCCCTGACGCCAGCAATCCTTTCGTGCATCTCATTGCCGATGATGCGCTCACCGTGGCCCGCGCGAACACCGCGAAGCAACTCATCTCGGGCCGGGCAATTTGGGGTCTGGTTTCGTCAGCAGGCTTGGCCATCTTCGTTCTCGCATGGCTTTTCCTGGCAGGTCCGGGGTATCTGGGGTACGGCACTGCCCTGCTTTGGGCCGGCCCTCCTAAGCTCGGAACGCAGGCTTTCTACGACATAACGGTGGCCCCTGGCGACAAAACCGTTCGACGTAAAGCCGACCAGTTGATCACAGCTCAACTCGTTGGTTTCCAGACCGACAAAGTTCGTTTGTACGCCCGTTACGGCGGGGCTTCTAAATGGGAGCAAGTGTTCATGCAGCCCCAGCCGCACGGGCCCGGCTTCGAATTTCTATTTGGGGGGCTGCCTGAGAACGTCGAGTATTACGTCGAAGCAGGCGCCGTACATTCCAAGCACTACACACTGCGCGTGGTCGACCTGCCGGGAATCAAGAAGATTCGAGTCACCTACAATTACCCATCCTGGAGCGGTCTCAAACCTGAGACTGAGGATCCGGGCGGGGATCTGCGAGCGGTTCAAGGCACTGAGGCCGAAGTCGCCATCGAAACGGACCGACCGCTCGGCAAAGGACTTTTGATGCTGAACGACGACTCGCAAATCGATCTGAAATCGGGAGAAGGGAACTGGCTTACCGCTCGGGTTCCGATCGAGAAGGACGGCATGTATCATATAGCGGCGCTGGATCGCGGTGAAAACGTGCGCTTGAGCGAGGACTACTTCATCGAAGCAAAGAAGGATACACCGCCGACGCTCAAGCTGGTTCGCCCCGCTCGGGATTCAAAGGTCAATCCCATCGAGGAAGTGCCGGTTGAGGTTCAGGCCTCCGATGATTTCGGACTGCATGAAGTTAGCCTGCGTTATTCGGTGAATGGCGGTCCTGAGAAGTCGGTGTCGATGCTGAGTCAGAACGGCGCCCGCGACTCCCGCGGTAAGTACACGATCGCTTTGGAGGATTACAAGTTGTCCCCGGGCGATGTGATTTCGCTCTACGCCACTGCGCGCGACGCTCGCAACACGGTAAAGACCGACATGTACTTTATCCAGGCGGAGCCGTTCGAGCGGAATTACTCGCAGTCGCAGCAGGCTGGTGGCGGCGCCGGTGGTGGCGGCGATGACGATCAAAACCAGATTTCCGAGCGCCAGAAAGAGATCATCGCGGCGACCTGGAACGAAATCAAGGAAGGCGCGAAGGATGCCGGGACGGCCCGGGACGATTCGAAATTCCTGTCGCAGTTACAGGGCAAGCTGGCAGAGCAGTCTCGTTCGCTCGCTGAGCGCATGCGCGCCCGGCAGTTGACGGGGGCGAGTTCGGAATTTCAAAGTTTCGCGAAAGACATGGAAGCGGCAGCCACTGAAATGGGCAATGCCGTCGAGAAGATCAAGGGCATGAAGTGGAACGACGCCATCGCGCCCGAACAAAAAGCTTTGCAGAACCTGCTCCGGGCGGAAGCAACGTTCCGTGACATTCAGGTCGCGTTCGGCCAGCAGCAGGGCGGAGGCGGCGGCGGTGGCGGAATGGGCCGCGACCTCGAAAATCTCTTCGACCTCGAACTGGACACCGAGAAGAACCAGTATGAGACCGGCCAGCAATCGGCATCGGCTGGACAACGCGAAAAGGAAATCGACGAGGCCCTTCAGAAGCTGAAGGAGCTTGCAAAACGCCAGCAGGAATTGGCGGAGCAGCAACAAAAGCAGCAGCAGGCGTTCCGGCAGCGTTGGGAGCAGGAGATGCTCCGCCGCGAAGCGGAAGACCTGCAGCGCAAGATGGAGCAACTCCAACGCGGAGATTCATCACAGCAACAGCAGCAGAGCAGCAACTCGCAGAGCCAGCAGAGTAGTAACTCGCAGGGCCAGCAGAGCAGCAGCTCGCAGGGGCAGCAGAGCTCATCGCAGAGTTCCAGTTCCCAGCAGTCTGGCCGGCAGTCGCAGCAACAGCAGCAGCAGAGCCGGAACCAGCAGCAATTCGGCGGATCGGCCTCGGAGCAGCGGCTGCAGCAGGCCATCGATCGGCTGAAGCAGGCCACCGACGACATGCGTCGCGCCGAATCCGCGCAAAACAACAGTCCCGAACAGGGGAGTGCGAGCCAGCGCCGCGCCGCCGATCGGCTGCAGGAATCGAGCGATCTGCTCAATGGTATGCGCCGCGAGCAGGCGGCTGGTCAAATCGGCGACCTCGCACGGCGTTCGCAGCAGCTCTCCGAGCACCAGAAGGAATACCACGATCGTCTACGCGCCAAGGTTGGGCAACCCGGTCAAAATCAGCAGGACGTCAACTCCATGGCTTCCGAGAAGGACCAGATGGCGAAGGATCTCAAGAAGCTGGAAGAGGACATGCAGAGTGCCGCCCGAAGCATGGCGGGAACGCAACCGTCCACCTCTTCGAAGCTCCGCGACGCCTTATCGCAGGCTCAGCAGGATGAGTTGGATCTTCGTATGCGCAAAGGCGCGGAGTGGATGCGGCAGGGCTACGGAATGCAGGCTTGGATGAGCGAGTCGTATCTTATGCAGGGGCTCGATCGCTTGCAGCAGCAGGTGAAGGAGGCCCAGGCATCGTTGCGCCCGGAGGATAAGAACGGCAAACCTGGCGCGGGCGACGGTAAGGACAAACTGGAAAGCGCCTTAGCCCAAGTCGAGAAGACGCGTGAGCGCATGCAGCAAATGGCGGATGCACAGCGCGGGCAGCAGGGCCAGCGTGGCCAGAATCAGGGGCAGCAGGGTCAGCAGGGCGCCCAACAGCGCGGTGGGCAGCAACAGGGTGGTCAACAGCAAGGTGGCCAGCAGCAGGCGGGTCAGCAACAGCAGGGTCAGCAACAGCAGGGTCAGCAACAAGGCGGACAACAGCAAGGCGGGCAACAGCAAGGCGGGCAACAGCAAGGCGGACAACAGCAAGGCGATGTCTCGGCTCAGAACGGTGGCAATCAAGGTGGTGGGCCGATCAGCGATCGACAATACGGAACGAACTTGGGACAGGGTGGGTCCTACCGCGCCGGCTATTTACCGGAGCCAACCATGCGTGAGGCGCAGCGCGACTTAAGCCAGTTGCGTCAGGACCTGCAAGGCAACGCGGATATGGAAGGCCAGCTTCAACAACTGCTGGGCCAGATGCAGCGTCTCAACAATTACCAGAACGACCCGCTGCTTGCAGATCGCATAAATCGCGAGATCCTTCCGCAATTGGAGCGGCTCGAGTTGGAACTACGCCACGAGCTTGGACAGCCGTCCCAAGTGCGCAACCCAGGAACCGACCGTGTACCCTCCGGGTATGCAGATTCGGTCGCGGAGTATTATCGCAGGCTGAGTAAGGGCAAGTAGCGGCGATTCATTGAATCGCCACCATCTTGTCCTGTATCTCGCCCGTCACGATCGCTTCTTTTTCGCCGACATAGACGTTCACCTCGGACCGTATGCCGAAGGCCGGCAAGTAAACACCGGGTTCCACTGAGAAACAGGTACGAGGAATCACAAGCCGCTCGTCGTGTGTTTCGAGGTTGTCCATGTTGGCGCCCGTGCCGTGCACTTCCTCGCCGATGGAATGGCCGGTCCTGTGAACAAAGTATTCGGCGAACCCATGTTGTTGGATGTGCGCTCTGCACGCGTCGTCAACCTCGAACCCGTGCAACGTCTGACCCGCGCTCACAGCGCTCTTCACACGCTCGACCGCCCGGTCTCGAGCTCCCGTCACGACCTTAAATACGTTCGCGATTTCATCCGGCGGCTGTGCCCCGCAATATCCGGTCCAGGTGATGTCATAATAGACCGCGCCCGGCTTGTCGAGCTTTGCCCACATATCGATCAACACAGCATCGCCCTTCTTAATTTCCGCGCTTCCCTGTTCCGCAGGTTCGTAATGTGGGTTCGACATGTTCGCATTCACAGCCACGATCGGGCCGTGATCCGTCAAGAGGCCCGCTTCATCGAAGGACTTGCGAATGAACCGGTTGATGTCCCATTCGGTGACCTTCTCGGATGCCCGGAGAGCCTCACCAATCCGCGCGAAGGCCGCTGCTCGGACACGATCGACTCGGCGCCCCGCTTCGAGATGCATTTCCAGTTGCTCCGCCGACCATCGCGCCTCAAAGAGCTGGATCAGGTTCGCGGAAGTGACCACCTCCACGCCAGTCTGGCGTACCAATTCCAACGTGCCGCCATCAACCATGGCGACATAAGGAACCGCGCATAACGCCGAGTACTGCATCGCGACGCGCTTGGCTTTCCCCAACAACCGCCGCAGCCCGTCCATCTGTGTCGACCAACTCGAATAGACGACCTTCTCACCGGGAACCGCATCAAGCATTCCCGCCTCAATCCGGTGCACCAGCCCTACAGGTTCGCCTTCAGCAGGAATGAAGTAGTACCAGCGCCGGGTGGGCGTGCGGCCCTGTTGCATCTTCAATACTCGATAGGCCAACGGATCACGAAAATGGTGATCAAAGAAGAGCCAGCCGTCCAGGCCCTCCTCTTTGAGAGCTTCTTGAATTGCGGAAATTTGAGTCATGGGGTTTTGACGAGTTCTTCTGATTGTGGCAAACGGGCGAGGCGCGTGTGTGACACACGTGTATTGAGATTCAGTACGCCGGCGACGTCTTTGTTGTCTACGACAGTGAAGGCCATCACTTCATCAAGCCAGTCCTGGCTTCGACCGTCCCAGTGCTGAGTTGCAACCGTCAGGGTGTATTCGCCGCGGGTCAGCAGACAATCGACCTCGAAACGGACTTCCAATGCTTCATCAGGCCCGAACGAGCCTAAATCAACTTGTTCCAGCCGCGTGTTCGTACCAAAGACATCGACTCCGATGCGATTGCGTATCAGGATGCCGACGACAGGGTTGGAAACTGAGTGTTGGAATCGGGCCAGAACTCGGATTGTGATCGTCTCGTCTTTGCTGAAAGTAGCGGATGGCTCGGCGCGATGGTTCAGCATCGTGACTTCCTCGACACGACTCAGGCCATCTCCATGCCGAAAGCTCGTATTCGTGTCCCCAGTGGCCGTAGCGGGCGAACTTCGCTCGCGATCCAGTACGTAACCGACGTAGCGGTTCACGACGTCCTTCGGCGTTCCCTCCGCCGCGATTCTGCCTTCCAGCATCAAGGCCGCTCGATCCGCGAGGCGCTTCACCAGTCCAAGATCATGGGAAACGAGAAGCACCGTGACGCCGCGCTCGCGCAATTCGTCAAACTTCTGCACGCACCGGGCCGAAAACACAGCATCGCCAACCGCGAGTGCCTCGTCGACGATCAGAACGTCGGGATCGACGTGAATGGCGGTCGAAAACGCCAATCGCACGTACATGCCGCTGGAGTATTCTTTAACCGGCCGGTCGATGAAGCGTCCGATGTCGGCGAAACTCTCGATGCGCGGAAACACGCGTTGCATTTCCGTTCGTGATCGGCCCATGATCTCTCCGTTCAGGAGGACATTCTCGCGCCCTGTGAATTCCGGATTGAATCCCGCACCCAATTCAAGCAAGGCGGCGACGCGTCCCTGACACAACACACGGCCGGTTGTCGGCTTCAGAATCCCGCTGACGATTTGAAGTAACGTACTCTTGCCCGATCCATTCGGTCCAACAATGGCGAACACCTCGCCTTTATCAACATGGAGATTGATGTTTCGCAAAGCCCAGAAGTCGGATCCAAGATTTTTTCGGACCCGCAGTGCTTCCAAGGCCCGATCGAGAGGTCGTGGGTAGAGGCGATACAGCTTAGAAACGTTGAGGACGGAAATCACGAGCCATTGCCCAATATAGCGCGGACAAGTTCTCAGCCTGCCCGGAAGCTTCTGCGCAGACCTCGCGAAAGTGGAACCCTGTAGCCGACCAGGCAGAACTGATCGAGTGCAAACAAGACAGCCGATTCAAATCCGTGTCCCTGAGCCAGGCGAGCTTCCTTTAGCCAGGCTGTGCTCGAATCTGAAATGCCTACCAGATGGCTCCTTTGAGATGGAGGAAAGCTTACCGGAGCCTTGCTCTCCATTGACCCTTTCGCCAGGTCGAGATTGCGGCCATAGGTGTACGTGAAGCTCTCGGTTTTGAGGCAATCGAGAGTTGAAGGAGTCCAGGCGGCAGTCGGGTAATTCACGACGGCATTCAACCGACCTGAGTTGACGTCTGTTGGATATAACACCTCGAATCGGCACGTTGAAAGGGTGCTTCGAACGAACTGCATAATCTGTGTTGTGAAGTTTCCAATGAGTGTGGAAAGAAACTGCGCCTCTTGTGCCACGGTCGCGGGATCGGTGTCATTTGACGTTATGACCGCCATATCTCGCCCATACTGAGTGCGAAAGCTCTCAGTTGTGTATGCGTCATAGAACGGCATTCCCGAGCCGTCGTCGGGAAAGTACCACCACTGCACCTCGCCAAATTGCAGATAAGGACGCAGACCCGCCGATGCTTGCAGATTCGCCATGTCGAGGTAAACCTGCTGCCAGAAGCTCGTACTCTGCGGCGAGAAGTTCGTCTGCAGAGCAGGAGTGTTCACAATACAAGGATTGCCGTCCGGATAAATCTGGGCGATCCCAGCGGCAGCGTCCGGGTCACCGTGTTGCAGTTCCATACTGAACGAGGCCGCGACATCGAGGCCATAGCCCTTCAGCGCTTCAAAGAAAGCAGCGCTCCAGTCGCGAGCCGCCCGATTGATTCGCGGGAGCGCCTGCAAATCGGTTCGCCAGTTGCCGTCCACGCCGCCATTCAGTGCGTTGCCAGATGTCTGAATCGTTAGGCTGCTGGTCGGCGGGCTGGTCCCCAGCGTAATCGCATTTCCCGCCGTTCCCATAGCTCGCGCGTAAATCGTAAGCTGATTGCCTGCCGCCTGCGCACGAATCGCCGTGTATCCGCGGTTGATCTCTAACTCCAAAGCCTTGGCGAGCGACGCCGCTGTCTCACAAATCGTATTCACATGGGATATCGGGGTCTGAGTATTCGTGGGATCTGTCGAATTCCCGATGGAAATCGTGGTGGTCGCCCCCGCGTCGGGCGTGCCTGTGAATGTGATCGTCGCAGACGCATACTGCTCCCCAGGGCATGCCAGCTCGTAGAACCACATCGCACCCGCATAATGATTCACGCGTCCGCGAAATCCAAGCGCGTGAATGAGCCATGCGGTACGCTCAGCGGGCAGCGCGATGGAGTGATCGGTGTCCCAGTCGGTTGCCAGGCCCAAAGTCGGCTCTTCGGTCGCCGCCGAAAGAGAATAAACAGGAATGGCGAGCTCGAGAAAATCGAAGTAGAAGTACGTGCCCAAGTCGCCTTGATGAGTAATCGCGACTGTGTGACGCCCCGGAACGAGTGTTCCAAGAAAGTGCCGCACCAACACATCCTCGCCCTCGAAAAGCAGGTTAACAACAATCGCCGCGCCGCCGTCAATCGACACGCCTATGGTCGCGCCATTGAACGTCAAGCGAGTGCCCAAATAAAGCTGAGATGTGGAACTACTCGCAAACGCACAGTTTAATGTTGAAGACGGACTGCTCGTCGAGTGAATCGTTCCCCCCGAAAAGTTTCCGCTCGATCTCGTCCATCCGCTTGAATACTGCACACTGGGGTCCGTGTCCTCGAATCTCCGAGATCCCGGGCCCGCGACCTGATATGTAGCCCCGGCCCCGCTGACAGTCCAGTTCGAAACAACCACCGAAAACTCGCACCTCTGAAACGTTCCCGGCTGCAAATCGGCGGCGTAAGTCCAGCGCATCTTTCGCACGGCGTTCGTAGGAATCTTGCCAAGCTTAGGATCACTCAGCGATGCGAATGGCAGTACAACTCGCCATTGAGTCGGTGATGTGCCGCCGGAGAACGGCTTCCAACTCGCGTCCCAGCTCTCGGTCGTCCCTGAAACAAACGTATACAACCCCAGACGATTGCCGTTTGTCCCGCTTGTAGCATTTGTTAGGGTCAACGTTAGACTCGCACCGTTCGCCATAGCATGAACCGTCAACGATGCCTGATTTACCGCTGCCGAGATTGCCTGCATTGCATTTGTGAAGGAATCATTCGCGACGAACTGATACGAGTACTGTTCCGTGAGAAACGCGAAACCTACACGATCGCCCTGCACCGGCGTTCCCGAAAGCGTTAAGGAGGTGGAGGCGTTTTGGTACGACCCCGAAACCGGGGTTGCATAATCAGCTAAGAGCACCCTGTAAACCTGCTCGCCAGATCCGTCATCCGCCCAAATCCGCAACGTTGGCCAATCGACCGTAGGATAGAGATCCGAGTCAAGCGGTATGCAGTTCGTGCGAACCTCGTCGTAAGAAAGCAGCAATCCGCTGAGGTCTCCATCCGGCAGCTTTCTAAACAAGGGATGTTCGAAAACGTTATCGCGATTCCACTCGATAACAGCCCAGTCGAACTGCTGCCGCCAGCTACCCGAAACAGTGAACCCATTGGGCGTCGCATGGCTCATTGCGGCAATTGCCGAAGGCTTATAGAAATAACACTGCAGATCCCGGTCAGGTTGCAGCTTGGTGATGGTTTCTCCCATGACGCCCTGCTTATAACTGAATCGTGACGGTCAAGTCACTGCCCGGCAAGCTGTCTGTTCCCTGAGGGACCGACAGAACGTTCAGCCCAAGTTGTGCGTTCGCCTGCAACGGCCCGAGTCCCGCTCCTCCTACGACGTTCGAAACGGTCGCGCCCGAGGGTATCGTCAACGCACAATAAGACTGCCCATTTTGCGTGACCTGTAGTTGAACTGCATCGCCGGCCGGAGCGCTACCAAGGTACGCGAACACACTCGCGACCGAGTGGCCGGCATCGACGATCAGTCTCGGAGCAGCGTCGGTCTGAATCGCAAGCGGTCCATCGACTTGGATCGAGAACTGGCCTCCCGAGAGCGTTCGAATGCCGTGGTCGACGGTGTTTACAAAGGCGCGCCGGGCCGTGTCGCTGTTGCCTTGCGAATTCGTAACGAAAAACTCTGCAGCCGCAATCCGCACATCCGGCAGAGCGATCCGGAACGAATAACTTCCGCTTGCGTTGCTGCCGAAAAACGCACGCGGGAATGGCATTACGAAGGTTTTCCGGCTGAGTCGATAGACCGCCGCGCCGGCCTGGTGGCTTACCGGTGACGTCCCATAGCCCCCCCGAGCAACAGTCATCGAACTGCCATCGTCCGCAGCGCTCTGCACTACGAATAACTCGGTGTCGATCTGAAGCACGTCGCCCGCCTGTGCGCCTCCTGCTGACGCAATTCCAACAGAAGTGTCTGAAGCCCCCAGCCCCCCACTCAGCGTCACACTCGATAGGCCCTGCAACTCATCCCAGTACAGAACGGCCAGAGTCCCTGCCGTAATCGTGTCCGTATTTGCAAGGTTGCCGAAAGCGATGCCAAGTACCTCAAGTCCGCCCTCCCCAGTTGCGAAAAGTCCGAAGGAAGGCAAGCCCGGAATATCCGAGTCTCCCCCGGACCCGGTAACATGCCCGGATATTCGCCAGTTTGTGAGCGGCGAGATATCGACCGGACATTCTTCGTCGTGCGCATTCGCCGCGCGTCCTGAGATCTGAATGGTCGCCCCGGCACGGTTCGGCACGGGGAATGAAATAGGGCTTGTGGAAGAGGTCGCTCCGAACTGCCAACTCGGATCGACAATCGTGAACTGACTGGTTGAATCAGGAACAATATCCCACTTCGGCGCCACCGTTAGCGTTGAATCCGTATTGGACAGAACCGGTCGCTCCTGTCCTGCCCCTGTCCCGGAACTGACGCGCACCCTGGTCCCGGCAAACTCATTGACTTGCATTCCTGCGCTGTTGGCCCCAACCGTTGTCGGAGTGAAAATGTCGGCCGTCTGATCCGGACGCAACGTCATTCTCCAGTAGAAATTAGCGTGATCGTAATTTGCGTCCGGAGGTCCGGTCAGTGCAGGATTTAAACCTGAGTCCGTGAATTGACTGGCGATCGGGACGCTCGCCGCGATCTGAAGTAGCTGCGAGGGGTTTTCGCCGCGATAAACATTGAAGGACGCAGCTTTGGATGAAAAACTCAGACTCTGGAGCGTCACAGCGTTCGTATTGGTGCCGGCAGCCGTCGAAGCGTTGATCACAAAAGAGAGCGGACCCTCGCCGCCCGAACCATCCACGGCAGTCAGTGCATAGTAGTAGGAACGCCCGCCCACCAGGCTGCCGCTCGTCGTGCTCGTCAGGGCGCTAAGGCTCACCAGCGGTACTGAAAGCGCTGTATTCGCCGGTTGAGCCGGAACATCAAAGCTAACCGCGAGTGCTATGTTCGCCGAACCGTCTGAATTGAGCGAGCATGTCTCCTGAACGCCGAATTGTTCTTCCCCCGCGCCGTCGAGAACACTTCCGACCAAAGGCCGCGGTAGAGTTGAGCGTGCCGTTGCGATCCGTCCCGCGCTACCCATGGCGCTCCCGGACGCGATGTACCAGCTATCGTCGTGGATTTGAGCTGTGATTGCGGCTGTCTGATAATTCGAGGCTGGTGCAATCCGAATGATTCGAAACGGCTGTCGCGCGAACCCCTCTTTCGCGTATGTGACCCCAATAAGGTCGCCGGGCGACAGAGTTACTCCTCGCACACTCGTCTCGAAGTCTATATATGTGTTTCCCTGAATCGATTTGCATAACTGCAGGTATGCTGCCCGCATGGCTTGATCGAAGTTTGGCAAACCCAAAGCCGTGAGTGACGTGCTTACCTCTTCACCGGTTGTCATAATATCCTCGCCGTCGGCAAGCGAAAGGCTGTCCTGCTGATACTCGTTGAACTCATCCTGGAATTCGACGCTGAACCGGTTTGCCGCATCGGCTGAAGTGCGCGACCAAACGCGCAACGTTGCCTTGCCGTTAGCTCCCCTCACGATTCCCGAATAGCTGTTATCTCCGAATTCGTACGCCGGCCAACCACCGTTCAAAACGGATGTGGAATTGCTCCCGTCGGGCTTCGAGGGTTGCTGGTTCGCTAAGGTCCCTTCTACCCTGACTTGCAGCTTCCCGGCTGCATCAAACGTCACGTAAAGCCCGGCAGCATTTCTAATCCCCCGCACGACATCTCCGGCGCTATGCCGGCTTGTCAGCATAAGGTTGCACTGATAACGCGGAATGGTCGCGGGATTACCATGCACATCCACAGTCTGAATTGGCTGATCGCATATCTGCGCCGCTACGGCGAAGCTCCCGAGGTTGATTTCATCCGTGCGCCAGCCGCTCCTGCGCAGAACGTCGAGCAGCACCCAGGCCGCGTTGTTTGTGAACGCCTCATCTACAACGTTGCCATTGACATCGAACCGCGGAAGCTTGAGGCCCTGGATTAAAACTTGTACGCTCGGCAAGGAACGCCCACTGGAGATAGCTGTCGGGACGACAACGGATAGCACGGCCATGCTCCCGTATGGGTCGCCCAACGGGTTCCCGGACGAATCGCAGAAATCAAGATTGAAGGCGCCGTTTCGTCCCCCGGTACTCACGACGTTGTACCATCCAGTGCCAGTCATGTTTGCGCCCGTCACTCCCACCGGAATCTCGATGTCATTGACCACCACCTGAACGATCCCGGCAATCTCACCCATGCCGAGCAGGGCCTCGAGATGCGTCAGGTTGCCGTCATTGCGCGCAAAGATAACTGGAGGCGCGAGCCATCCGGTTCCGTAGATCAGCGGGACATAGTCGTTGTAGCGTGCCTGGTTATCCACGGGGACCGAGACGTGCGATCCTTTTTCGCCGTAGCTGCGAACAATGATCGATGGTGGTACAAACTCAATGCCGCCGAAGCGCCGCGTGGTGTTTCCTGCGCTGTCCTTATCGAACATCCCGCGCTGTGCGCACTGAGTTCGCGAGTAATCGCAAGTCGTGTAAGCAGCCGTCCCGTTCAAGTTCCCCACGCCGCCGGCAACACCCGCTGAATACCCACAGCGATAAAGCGCTGAGTACTTTCCGCTCGTCCCGCCTGTCAACCCCGCCTGCTGTTGATCGGCGGTGCACGGGAACATCCATGGACACACCTTTCGGACCTGGGTCTCGGGCAAAAAGATGCGTTGGAGATTAAGCCGGTTGGCGAAGCTCAAACGCAACGCCGTTTCGGTCGATTCATCTGGAGAGTTGGCGATGCCGCGAAACACCACCCGGCTGTCCGAAGCCGGAACATTGTTCGCCAAATCGAAGAACAGGAAAGTAGCGGCCAGTTGAGCGCCTTTCCATCCGACCTGCCGTTCAACCGGCGAAAACACGGCATCAGCGTTCGCAAGAGAAATCGACAGCCGCGACGCTCCCTCGGTGGCATCGTCCGCCAGCGACTTCATCTCCATCAGGTTATGTTTTAATACTCGAGCCTGGTACTCCTGCCCGTTGACCGTTACATGGTGCGTGCTCCAGAAATATGTGTCGCCAGACGTAAGCGTGCATTGAAAAAGAAAGAGCGGGGTTGCGGAAATCTCCTGCTCCTTGAGGCCGCTGATTGTGGTCATATTCAACCTAACTGAGGGTGATTACGCGGACGCTTGTCGAATGCTTTTCGACCGCATCTGTGGTCTGCGTCAAGACGTCCTGATCGAAGCGGCTCTTGAGATAGACACCGCTTTTGTTCGTGGTCTTTTTGTAGAGCCCCGCGCCCGGCTGCGCTTCAACCTGTGCGCCAAATGCCCGCAGACCGACCCCTGCGGGGATCTCCAGCCCGAATTGAATTCCATCCTGCTGGCACGGCAACGTGAGGCTTAATACTGCACGAGACCAAGCGCTGCTCAACCGCGCAGGCTTGCGTGAGTTCTGGTTTCCCGCCGCCCCGAGAAGATTTACAGTACATGGCGAATGAGCCTGCAAGTAAATACTGAATGCATACTGATACCAACTCGGTCCGCCGATCTCCTGCATCAATGTTGCGGTCACCTGCGAAGTGTTCGTGATCTGGACACCGGATATCCCGCCGGTTGGATCGCTGAAACCGCCTGTCAAACTTAGCAGCGGCCCCGCCGTCCAAACGTTCTGCGTAAAATCTTCGCTCCACAGCAGGAGATTGTCGGCGGGATCGAGAAACGTAAACGTACCCAATCGTCCGGCAGCCGTGTTGAACAACGATGCCAGTTGCTGCCACTCGGCTGTCGTCAATTCGGAGTACTGCAAGGTCCACTGTGTTTCTTCAGGCGTTACATCGGCCATCCGAAATGTCAGACCACTCGGTACCTCGTTTACGTATGCCGGCGTCGTCAGACGCCGGACCATCGGAAACTGCGCAATCGCGCTCCGGATCTGTGGATAATACAGCCCGCTCATCCTAAGTTCTCCCGCACAACAAGTCTTGTCTTGGCTTTCATCGCATCGTGGAACTGAGCGTCTGTGTCCTGTCCCTCGAGGTTGCAATTCGGATACACGGTTCCATCCCAGGGATCCGTGAAGGAGAATGTGCCGACCGGGCCGCCCACCGTCTCTACAAAGGAGATGACTCGCTGAAGCTCATCGTCGCCCAGTGCGTCCAACTGGATGGCCCAACGATGGACCGGCCTTGTGTAAAGTGGATACCGTTGCTCACGCCCGTCGACGAACTGCACAATGGTTGTGGAAAAGCTGAGCGTGCGGCTCGCCGGAAACTGCAGGATTGCACCGCTGTTGAGAACTGGAAATGTGCCCATATCACAGATCCGCGATCACGTCATTCAACGAATTCGAATACAGAATCGCCTGTCGCACGGCCTGCGCGATGTCGTCGCTGTGGTCGAGGAAAGATTTCGAATCCAGTGCGTTGATGTTGACCTGTACTTGCGATGCCGGATTCAACTGCGTCGTGGAACCGGACGCCGCGGCAGGCGACCCGCTTGGCATTCCTACGGATGCGCTGAATTGGATTGGGCTCGGCGCAATGTATGGGACGAGTACGGGTGCCGCCGCCTCGCTACCGCCGCCAAAAAGACCCATAATGCCGCTGATAATCGGCGCTAGCAACGACCCACCACCGAAGAGACTCTCAGCGAAGTTTCCCACGGTTGAAGCGACCGATGTCCCTGTTCCGCGTGCCGACGTATTCTCCAATAGCGCCTGTGTATTTGCCGAAAGCGTGTCCACGTGCGCCTGCGACGCTGTCAGCACCTGAACCAATTGCTGGTTGATCTGCGCCGCCTGGTCACTCATATTCTTGAAAACAGTCGTCAGCTCGGACGTCGTTTCCGATGACGCTGTATTTGTCCCGGCCGTCTCGCCCGGCGCCGGCGCGAACGATGTGAGGTCGCCTACAAGCGTGTTGCTGGAAGGTGCAAGTAGTTTTAACAGGTCCGTTAATGTATTCGAACTAGAATTCGGCACTGCTCCGCTCCATTCTGACTTCGTTTTCTAAAATGCAAAACGCCTCAACGGTCCGTGCTGGCATCGGGGCGTAACTCGCATAGGTCATTAACTTCCACACGGAGAATTCCTCGATCCATGCGACACTATCTGCCGTTATGTACGAAACAGGACAGGTGAAAGTGGCCCGCCCTCGCCGGGCCCAGACGACCCGCTCCCGCTCATCCGCTACACGAGGCAACCACCCGCATCTTCGCGTGTGCTCCAGGCCGTTCCGCCTGCATTCGTCGCACCTCCACGCGGCCTGGTTTACATACTGGAAATGGAAGGCGACGGTTAGTTTTTTCGTTCTTCTTCGCTGAGGCCGCATTGAGCCTTGATCGCTGCAACGATTTCACGGCACAACGCTTCCGGACCTCGATCGAGCAGGCTCTCAACTGTCGCCGGTTCATCATCGATGATCAGATTCTCGATTCCCAGAAGCCCCCACTCGAGATAGATCCGGTCGACTTCACAGGCCAGGACGCCGGCTTCGAGTTTCTCCTGGACACCGCCGCCGGACTCATGAAATTCCATGCGTTTGGCGAGTTCCCGAATGCGCCTCCCCAGCTCCAGCCGTCTGCCGAATGACATTCGTGAAATCGTAAATCGCACCCCCGCGATACTCTCGGCTGCTACTCTCAGCGTGCTCTGATAGTTCGGCGCTGAACCATCCGGCTTACCCAAAAGCGATAGCAATTTCATCGTCCACTGTCCCCTGCGCCCTACAACTTTTGAATGACCACTGCTGGCGCTGCTCGGAGTCGTCGAATTGAGGAGTTTCCAGCAGAACGCTCTTCAGATACAATCCCGCCAGTTGCCCGCCCTGTTGTCCCAGCTGAATCATTACGCTGATGGGAGAATCCTGGCGTGCTGCCTGGTACAGAGCCTTCGTCTGCGCATCGTCTTGCTGATAAATCGTGAATTCCAACGACACATTACGAATGCCAGGCGAGATTCCACGCGCCAGATTCGATCCGAACTCCCGATTGCGTAAATCCAAATTGTTCGAGACCGTCAGCGTGGCCGAGGTGAGAGTAAAGAACTGCTGCGGGGCGCTCCCGAGCCATACCTGCCCGAGATGCCCCGGGACAATCGAGTAATCGTAGTCCGTCAGGTTCTCGGCTGGGAATGAGGCCAGTCCGCCCTCGCCACCCTCAAAGCTCGAGTCATCGATGACGTCACAAGCCGGCCCGGAAAACTGAAACTCGTGGAAATCGCCATTCACCTGGACCTTTAACTCATCCACGGCCGCGCCCGCAATAACACGCTGTACCGCGGAAGCCGGGCTCCAGTAGTCGAAAATCGTTGCGCTTGGCAACTCGTTCGCAGGCATGTAAGTCGCGGTCGGGCTCGTCGTTGTACCCGCTGCCGGAGCCACACTAAACGGAGCACTCAGTTGAACCGTGTGATCGTCCACGAGCGCCGTTACGAACCGGAGCTCTGGTCCATATGCGACCGCTTGTCCCGGTACCAGTCCATGTGGGGCGGCAAACGTTAGGGCATTTCCGCTCGCAACTGAACCTACCGCGGTGCCTGCATTCAACAGCGGACCCGCGCCCAAGCAGGCCTGAAACAGCGTTCCATAGCCGGGTCCGCGAGTCTTGTCTTCCCAGCCGGCCATATAGGTATTGAGCTGGAAGGAGGTTGCCTTTCGAATGCCGGCCGGTGCGCCCAAGAACGTCCGCGATCCAGACTTATCTTTTCGCTGAGTACGTTCGCGTTGCTGTTTCGTTGTCAGCTTTACGGCCGGGATTCGGGTCAACGACTGACTCGCCGCAACCGCCCCATATGCCGTTTCAAGTCCCACGTAGAAACGGTTCTCACTGGATGAAATATATGCCATCGCGACTCACTTTAGTTGCTACTAATCTCGAAATCGAACGAGACCTTAGCCGTTTGTAGAAAATTCTTGCCGCCGTGCTTCACCGGACCGTAACTGATCTGGTAAGCGCCGCCATAAAACATGCCATCGCCGAGATCGCCGCGATTCTGGTCCAGAATCTGGGTCACACCGTTGACCATCACTGTCGCGGACGGATCGAGTCCATCAACCCGATCGCTGGTCGTGCGCACTTCAATCACCATGCTGGCGCTTCCCGAGAATCTCCGTGATTTTTCGCGCAGAGCATTGACCGTCCTCTCGCAGTACACATGAACTGCAGGATATCGGTAAGCCGTGCTTTGCTCCATCAAGTCCGCAGCGACATTCGATGCCACGATCTGGGAGTCGCTTAGCGCAATCGGCGCTGCGCCCATAGCCTCCGCTGCCGCCGTCACACTTGCTTGCAAACCGGCCGCGCCGCGTAGTAACCCGACCACCTTGCTCGTTCCAAGATTTGCGATTAGACTCACATCATCCTCTCTGGATCTGGCGTGTGTTACAGACGAACTTCTCGGGAGCTTGTCCGCACCCAATTGGCGTGCTCTGCTGTAATTGCGTTGAACTGCCGGTCCAGCTTTCGCCCACCGCGAGCGGTGCGCTGTTCTGCAGCCACATGGTCGTGAAATCGTAGCCGGCATAGGCATTCCATGCCGTCACATCCTGGGGAACTCTTCCGGCTTGAACTGGACCGATGCCATTCGAATCGTCCACCTGAACCGGCTCGCTTGGCATACCCTCCATGCCCTGCGCGTTCAGCCAGGTCACTCGAACGTAACAGGCGCCATTCTGCCCGTCACTAACCTCCGGCGCTTCCGCTTTGGGAACTGGAAAAGCGACCAGCCCGACGCCGGTCTCGAACAATTGCGAAGATGTTTGGCCTGCAAGCGTCTCGTACTCCTGCCATTTGCCGTAGTATCGATCGTTCAACTGGTTATTGAATGCGTCCTGGTAGACCCGGGCGAGAGAACGATATGCATGCCAGCGCTTCAAGGGTGACGTTACGACGACATCCCGGCATTCCACGTACCGTCTTACGAGGAACTTGGGATCTTGAATTCCGCTGCGCATCAGAAAGATGAGAACATCAGTCTCTATTTCGCGCTGTGCTAGCGTCATCTTCTGCGTGATGTTGATCCCTTCCGTGCTGGCCACGTCCAGGATCCCGTTTTCGTACCGCTGGAGCTCTTCGCTCGTATTGATGAGTCCGTCCGTCAGCAACATTGCAGTTTGCCTATCCTTTGGCGCCTCGATAGGCTGCACTCTCCGCCGGCGTAGCGAGCCGGGCCTTGCCGTCCACGATCAGCTTCGCTGCGTTCGCCCGGGTCACTTCCGACGACTGCCCTTCTCGCCCGCCGTCTTGTGTCTCCAGGCTCACGACGATGACATGTTCTGCGGCAATCGACTTCTCAGTACTTCGTATCTTTTGGAAATACGCCCTCAAATCCATATCGCCTCTTTTCCCCAAGGCAGGCCGGCCCCAACAAACAGCCAGCCTGCCCGCGTGCCAACTAGCAATTGACTTGGACGCCGAAGTTGTTCCGAAATACTCCGACGCCGTAAAGCACATCGACGGTGAACTGCTGAGCCAGGGTGTTGGGCTGGTAACTCATGATGACTCGCATACCGAAATTGCCCATCTCTGCATATTCGGCAATCGCACCAGTGCCGGGAAGCGGTTGAGGCAATCGGCGAACGACGAGGCCCATTGCATCCCGCGAGAACGCCAGGTTATGAATCGTCACAGGACCACTACCGCTCTTGGGAACAAACTGTGACCGGAAAATGTAAAAATCTTTCATCTTCCCAACCGTGCCCTCGACGAGCGCGCGGAGGCCGGCTTCTCCGGCTGTGTAGAACTCGCTAAAACGTGGAATCTGCCGCAGATTCGAATAGGTCGTCGAATCGACTAACAAGTACTTCGGTGCGCTGGCAGGCACCTTCGCCTGAAATAGTGCTGTTTCCGCCTGGTCCACCAGGGCTTCCGTGATCGCAGTGCCCGGACTGCCAATCGGCGAATTGGCGGTGAACTGCGGATACAGGTTGAGCAAGTCCGACTCAATCTTCTCGGCCAGCGCGATCACCGCCGGCTGCATGTACAACTTCAGCAGGTCCGGAACCGCCAGAACCTTGGTCACATCCGGAATCTGAAAAGTCGCCTCGGCATGCGTGTTCAGCACGATCTGGGCATTTCCCAGGCTCGCGTTTTGCGTCTGTACCGTTCCGCCCTCTGCAATGTTATTCGCCACCAGCGCCGGCGGGATCGGCACATTTACCGTATCGCCCGCGTGAGCCAAAACCGGTTCATAGTCCCGGTTCACAAGGTTGCCCATGACCAAATTGCCCATGAGCGCCGGCAGCGCATCCACTGCCACCAGCTTCACAATCGCACTTGCTACATTTGCTGACGTGATAATCGCCATCTATTCCTCTTTCTAGAGACCCCGCATTGTTTGACTTGCGATCCGCGCGATCTCTTGGCGCGCCCGCTCCAGTTGCTCCGGATCCATTCCTGGCCGGATTTTCTCCAGATCGAACCCGCTTGCTGCCGGGGCGCTCTTTTGCACCGGCCCACTCCCGGACCCGCCCGCAATTCGTGCCGGCAGGAGTTCCGGATTCTCAGTGACGAACTGTTCCAGATATTCGCGAAGTGGGACTTCTCCGCTCGCGCTTTTCCCGACCAGCCGTCCATCTTCGGCCCGTTGAATGTCGTCCCGGACAACCCGAAACGCCAGATCCACTTTGGCCACACCCAAGCGCTGCAATTCCGTCCGGATATTGGCGTGCCTCTCAGCCTCCTCCGCCAACTGCCGCGTTCGCTTGTTCTCCGCCACCAACTCGTTCAGCCGCTGATCCAACTGCTCCCGTCGGCGCCTCTCTTCGAGCAATTCCGTCTTGTAGGCTGGCTCCGCCTTGGCGTGTTCAGCCTGGACGAACTCCTCGATGACGCCGCGAATCATCGACCGCAGCTCCGAACTGCTATCTCTCTGCTCTTCCATAACCCTCCTACCGCGCTCTGTGTAAGGCAGGATTGCATCCTGCGGCGGATTTCCAATCCGCCAACCTGAATCTAAGACGCCTCTTCAATTTCCCCAGCAATCCGATCCTTAATGTCCTGCTGAGAGTCGCAAAGGTACTTCAAAGCAAGCTTCTTAAAGACTTGTTTCCGAAGCGTAGGCGACTGAATGCCCATATTGAGCAACCGTTCCGCTTCGTCCAACTCGATGGAAAAGTCGCCAATGTCAAACTCATCTACGCCCGACACGTCCAGCCGCAAGACATCCTCACGAGCGGCTATGATCGCCCGCAAAACACGCTTCAGCGCGTCTTTCACGGCATCTCCATAGGCGCGGAGAACCTCTTGCGTAATCGAAAAGTCCCGCTGCTTGCTAAGTGCTGACTGTGCGCCGCTCCCGGATAACTCCCCGCCGGCCTGAGTCATGTAGCAGACCCGATAAATCTCTTGCTGAAGCCGGGTCAAGTTATCCGCGGCCACCTGGAACACATGACCTTCCGGTTCCGTCCACCCAAATCGGTCTTCGGGACCAAGTTGTAAGTAGTACGACTCCCCCACCACCTGGTTCCACTCCCGTTCTGAGTAAACAACCGGCATCGCAAACAGCCCCATGTTTAAAGCCCACGACAAAGCGTTCGACTTATTGAAATGCTCGAGCTGCAGCAACGCCGCACGATTCATAAGCCACAATCCTTCGCCCACTCGCACGTCGAACAACGGCACCGTATTCTGCTTCGCAAGGCCATGGAATCCTTCAGCAATTACAGCCGGTGTCGACTCTCTGCCCTCCGCCTGCGTGCTATCAAATATCCGATACCGCTGTTTGTCGTAGTAGGCCCAGCGCGTCTGCTTCACCCACTCCCGATCCTCAACACGTTGCTTCCGCAAATCATGGGTCCGCAGCACAACCCACTCGTAGTTGCCGTGTTCGTCATAGCTCCAGTTGATGAGGTCTTCTGCGGAGTACCCCACCAGGTACGCCCGCGATGCCCCCATAGCGTCCTCATCCGCGCGCGTTTCAGGTGTTCCACCCACTCGCGGAAAATCAACCAGAATGTGTCCCTTGCCGCAGACCAGCGCCTCGATAAACTCGTTCCGGAAGAAGTCGGTGAGCGCTGTGCCGCGCAGATCGCAATCTTCGATTAGCTCACTGAAAAACCGTCGCGCCGGCTCCGATCCCTCTAACGTGATCACGGGCTCTCGCCGGAAAAGTGTGGCGGTATACCAATCGATAATTGAGCCTACGTAGTTCTCGTAGAACACCCGGCTCAGCCGCTCATAGTAGACTTGTGGAACCTCGCGCTGCCGCGACACCAGGTAGTGTGTTGCGTTCTCTTTGAACTGCTCTCCGCCTGTGTACAGATCGCGATACCGGCGCCACATGTGCTGCTTGACCCGGTACTCGGGATGTTCTCGCGTGATGTCAATCTTTTCCTGATCGGTATCCATAAGTTAAACCAGCGGTTTTTCCTGTTCCCCGAACGGCGCCTGCGCTCTACATTCCTGCCACACCAGGTATCCAAGCGCGTCCGATAAGTGAGTCCTCTTCGGGTCTCGGTCTTTGTCAATAACGCTGCTGCCCGGTTTATAAGTGACTTCTTCCATGTCCTTGAGAAGCTCCTTGCACTTCGGACTGATAAACAATCGCGCGACTCCCTCCGCTGACCACAATCGCGAATTCACCAGGCTGACTCTGTCCCGAATATTCGGATTCTTCTTCGGCACCTTCAGGTCATACTTCTCGTACCCGTTGCTTCGCAGAAAATCACGGATGATCCGGTAGTCTGTGGTTCCGGCCGTCTGCAACCGGCTCCCGGACGCGTCGCCGTAAACCACAATGCCCATCTGGTGATTCGGAAATCGCGCGTGAAACTCTTCGCAAGCTTGTTCCGTGCTCGCGCGGCTTAATACGATTTCATCCAGGACCCAGACCTCTTCCCCATGCATCTGCGCCACAATCGACGACATTGGGTCCACATTGAAATCCAGCGCCCAAAAGAGAGGCGACTTGCGGTCAAAGCGCAGCGCTCGAACATTACGCTCCCGGCCGAATGAACTATAGACGGCGCCGGAGTTCACGTTCAGGTAAGCGCCCAGCACTTCCTGCTCAAAGAACCGTTCGTCGTAGCTCCGACGTAGACGCTCATAAAAGTCCGGAATCTTCGACAAAATGTGGCGGTTCTCATATGGCGCGGCGAGAATCGCCTCGTAGCCTGACACCGGCGCCCGGATGAAACGCTTATATACCCAGTCAAACCCCTTGGGTGTCCAAACGGCAAAACCGCAAAGCTTCAATGCGGCTTGGTCCCTCAGGCGTCCCTCGAGTCGCAGCCAGGCTTCTTCTGACGTATACGTCAACTCATCGATGCCAAACCACGCGAGATTCGTTCCGCGTAGTCGCTCGAACTCATCAACGGCTCGGAACAGAATTCGGGAACCTGAGTCGCGCATCGTAAGTACCGACTCGGCCTTGTTGAACTCGTATGGAATTTCATTACGAGCCAGAACTTCGATGAAACTTACCAGCGTGGCATCGCGTAACATCGGGTACGTTGGCGCCCCGATTAGTCCCAGTCTGCCCCGATTGATGTAGCTCAGCCGGATCGCCTCGTGGCAGAGCGCTTGGCTCTTGCCACACCCGACCGGTCCTGAGAACCCTTTGAACCGTGCTTTGCTGCGATGGAATTTTTGCTGCGAGGGCAGTGGCTGGTACTCTATTTCGCGGGTGATTCGCTCGGTTCCACCCATGTGACCTTGATTTCTGTCGGCTTCTCGTCGTCCTCCAATTCGCGTTCCAACTGGATTAAACGAATGTAGTCAGCAACCGACGCCTTCCCGCCTTCCGCCGCGAGCCGCTCCTCAAGGTCAGCCAAGAGTCGGTGTATCTTATCTCGTGTCGCATGCCGTTCGGAACCCGGGTCCTTCTTGTTTTCTTGTATTTGCCCTTTTCGCATGCACTGGATCTCCCAAAAAAATGGCGCCTCGTCAAACTTAACGAGGCGCCTAAGCCATCTCTCTCTCGTTTTCAATTTATGAGTGTCCGCTCGCCGTCTTAGCGCACGAAGTCGCTAACTCACTCAAACGAGATGAAATACATTTTTGGAAGAATTGTCACGAGGGTATTAAGCCGCTGCCGGTTCTTCGTGTATAAGCGAGTTGTGGCGGTGGGGCAGGCGGTTTCGCCTGCCCAGCAAACCGTCCCTTACTACTCGTATCGCAGCGCCAGAATAGGATCGATGCGGCTGGCCCGGAGCGCCGGAATCAGACCGGCCGCGCACGCCACCACAATCAGCAGCACCATGCTGGCGCCCCCGATCCACGGATCCGCGGGCTTAATCCCATACAACTGCGCTGCAACGAACCGTCCAAGCCCTAGCGCCGCCGGAATCCCAACTGCCAGACCGATCCCCAACAGAAGCAGTACTTCCTGCATCACCAGCCAGATGACGGTCCCGCCGTTCGCGCCCAACGCAATCCGGACGCCCATCTCTTTCGTCCGCCGAGCCACAACAAAAGCCATGACGCCATACAGGCCAATCGCCGCCAGCAAAGTCGCCAGCATGCCGAACCCGGCCGACAACAAGGCGATCAACCGCTCGGTAAGCAGCGTCTCATCCAACTGGCCGCCCAGGGTCTTCAATTCGTAAACCGGCATAGCCGCGTCAAGCTTCTTCACTTCGCGCCGAATCACTGCGTATGCCGCCGTCGATCCCAGCCCCGCCCGAACATAGAACGCCACGCCGCCATTCCCCCAATTCGGAACGAACACCTGCCGCCGAACTCCCTCTCGCGGACCTTCATAGAGCGTGTTTGCCGACACGCCAATGATCTCTGTATCGAACTTTGTTCCCGGCCCACCCCCGCGCCCGAGGTGCCGTCCCACCGCGCTCTTGTTTCCGTAATAGTGACGGGCAAACTCCTCGTTAACGATCGCCACCTTCGACTCATCCTTCATGTCACGCCGATCGAAATCCCGTCCCTGCAGGATCGGAATCCCCATAGTCTGGAAATAGCCGGGCGACAGAGCATTCATAAACGCCTGCATGTCTTCGCCGTCCTTCGAGGCGTATCCCTCAACGGACGTCGTGCTGTCCCATTCGTCGTGATGCAGAAGCGCAACTGCCGCCAGAGCCGCCGATTTCACTCCCGGGACGGCGCGCAAATTCGTCAGCAGCTCATCGTAGAAATGCACCGTCCGAGGCGTGTCGTAACCGTTCAGCGCCGGCGACAGTTGGAACGTGACCAGGTTGTCAAGGTCTCGGAACCCCGTGTCCGTGGCTTTCAGATTCTGCAGGCTGCGCACGAAAAGCCCGGCGCCGAACAGCAGCAGAAAGCTGAGCGTCACCTGCGCTGTAACCAGGCCCTTCCGCAGGAAGACGGTTCCTCCGCTCCCCGCGATCGAGCCCACGGCGTCCTTCAGGGTGGTCCAGAGATCCGGCCTGCTCGCACGGAGAGCGGGCACCAGCCCGAATATCAGCCCCGTGATGAACGTCAGCACCAGCGTAAACGACAGGATTCGCAAATCCGGGTCCGCGTGGATCAGCAGAGGGCTTCCATCCGTCGGCACCAGGGCTAGCAAACCACGGGTCATCCCAATCGCGAGTAGAACCCCCGCAACTCCGCCGGCTGCCGACAGCACCAGGCTTTCAACCAGAAGTTGCCGTACCAACTGCAGCCGCGATGCCCCAATCGAGAGCCGCACCGCAATTTCCTTCTGCCTTGCGAACGCTCTCGCAATCAGCAGATTTGCCACGTTCGCGCACGCGATCAGCAGAACTAAGCCCACCATGCACATCAAAACAATAAGTGCAGTGGAGAAGCTGTTACGAACGTCGGAGAACCCGGTCCCTGCCTTCTCCACATGAATCGTCCCCCGCATAAATTGGTCTCGGGCGTATGCCGACCAGCTTTTCGCCGCCGGCAAAGTCGCCTCGTATTCACGAATCTGGTGAAATAGCCCTTGCAGCGGAGCCCGTGCCGACGCCGCTGTGTAACCGGGTTTCAATCGCGCGAATACCTGTACCCAACGGCTTCGCCGGTCGGCCGGGTCCAGCCAGCTCCATTCCGGCACCATGGCCGACTTCATCAGAATCGGCACCCGAATCTCCGGGGCGATCGCCGGATCAAGCCCCGCAAACCCAGCCGCCGAAACGCCGACGATTGTCATCGGATAGTTATTAACCAGGATCTTCTTTCCAACAATGTTCGGATCATGATTAAAACGGTTAGCCCAATAGTCGTAACTGAGCACTGCCACCGGATGACCCATGAAAATCTGGTCGTCGTCCCGCGAGTTGAACACCCGTCCCACCGCAGCTCCCACACCCAGCATCGAGAAGAAGTTTCCCGACACCATTTCCGCCTGAACGCGTTCCGTCTGGTTGTCTACGCTGATCGAGGTCGCAATCAGCCGCCGGCACAGAACCTCCGAGAACGGCGCCGCCTTCTTTTGAAAATCCTGGTAGATCGGATACGAATGCATCCGCTCACCCATGTTGTTCCCGTTGTGCGCGCCCCTCTGGTACAGCATCACGAGTTGCTCGGGATGCTTCACGGGCAGTTGCCGCAGCATGATCTGGTCAATCAGCGTGAAGATCGCGGTATTGGCGCCAATCCCCAGCGCGAGCGAAAGGATCGCGACAGAGGCAAACAACGGGCTGCGCCGGATGGCGCGCAACGAGTACCGGAGATCGAACAACAGGTTGTTCATGTTAGTGAATACGGACCAAAACCTTTGACGTTACCAGCTCTTTCCAGTTGGGGACCAACTTCGTGCCCGAAGCCCGGGCCCAATACGTGTTAATCTTTGCCCAGCGAGACCCTTATGCCGAACTCCTCCGAGGCGGTTCAGGCGTTTCTGGGGTTGCACAGAATCGCCCTTGTCGGCGTCTCTCGCGAGCCGGCCCATTTCAGCAGAACGTTATTCCATGAATTCCTCCGACGCGGGTACGACGTTGTTCCCGTGAATCCTGCTAGCGACGAAATCGAAGGAAGGCGCGCGTATTCAACCGTCGCAGCCATAGAACCCCCGGTTCAGGGAGCACTATTGATGACGCCCGCTCCCGCTTCCGAACGCGCCGTGCGCGATTGTGAAGCTGCCGGGGTAAAGCGCATTTGGCTCTTCCGTGGCGGCGGCACAGGCGCCGTCAGCCCCAACGCCGTTGCGTTCGCCCGCGATCACGGGATGCAAGTGGTTGCCGGCGAATGCCCGTTCATGTTCCTCCCGAACACCGCTTGGTTTCATGCCGCTCATGGCGTAGTTCGCAAAATACTCGGCAGGTATCCCAAATAAACTTGGTTCTATTGACAATTCGCTTGATTCAAACGTATAGTTGAAACGAACGTATGAATCAAACGGTTGCTCAGGCCGGGACCAAGGAACGGATCCTCGACGCCTCGGAACGCCTGTTCGCTGAACATGGCTTCGAGGCCACTTCCCTCCGCGCCATCACCACCGAAGCAGGTGTCAACCTCGCCGCCGTCAACTACCACTTCCAGTCAAAGGATGCCCTCATCAACGCCGTCATCGGCCGCCGCATTGGTCCAGTGAATCGACGGCGCCTCGAAATGCTCGATGAGATTGAGGCACATGCGGGTGCTGGTCCATTGCCGGTCGGCCCCGTGATAGAGGCGTTCATCCGGCCTGTTCTAGAAATCCCTCGTACCGGAGCCCGTCATTTCAGGCCTATGGTGGGCCGCGTCTTCACCGAACCTGAAGAATTCGTCGCAAGGTTCTTTAAGGAACATCTGGCCCACGTCGCAGACCGCTTCTTTGCTGCTTTTCGCCGGGCCCAACCCTCGCTGCCCGAACCGGAGCTCCTCTGGAGGGCGCATTTCCTGATCGGCGCAATGGCCCACACCATGACCGGGAACCGCCTCCTGGAGCACGTTTCGAAAGGATTGTGCGATACGAACGACGTGGATTCCATGGTTGACCGGTTTGTCCATGTTTTCACGGCCGTATTCCAACTCCCTCTCACGGAGGCTCCCCATGCGCATTGAGCGAATATTCATGGCGCTTTGTATCCCACTCCTTGCCGCCGACAAGAACGACCAACTGGTCCAGCGGACCACAGTCCTGCCACTCAGCCTCAAAAAGGCCGTCGAAATCGCTCTCTCCCCCGAAGGAAGTACGCGGCTTCAACTCGCCACCGAGGCGCTGAAGCAGAGCGAAGCGCGTTCTGCCGAAGCGCGCGCGGCTCTCCTGCCGGATGTTGAAGCCCAGATCAGCGATTCGAACCAGACCCGTAATCTCGCCGCGCTCGGTTTGCAGTTTCCCGTCATACCGGGGTTCCGCATCCCCACCGTCGTCGGACCGTTCAACGTTTTCGACGCCCGAACCAGCGTGAATCAGAGCGTCTTCGACTTCAGTTCTATTCGCCGCTTCCAGGCCTCGAAAGTGTCGGTGGGCGCCTCAAAATCGGACCTCGATAACACCCGCGACCAGGTGATGGACCAGGTCGCCCGGGCGTACCTCGCTGGCCTACGCGCGCAGACAGCCGTAGAAACCGCCAAGGCCAACGTGGACCTTTCCGAAGCGCTGCTCAAGCTGTCGCGTTCGCAAAAAGAAGCCGGCACGGGTACCGGCATTGAAATAACGCGTGCCCAGGTGCAGTTGGCCAACGACCGTCAGCGACTGCTCGAAGCCGAAAACCAACGTACCCGTGCAAACCTCCAGCTTCTGAAGGTGATTGGCGTACGCCTCGACAACCCCGTCCAACTGACTGACCGGTTGTCCTACCTGCCGGTGGACCCGGAAGAGGAAGAGAAGGCCGTCAAGCTCGCCCGCGACACCCGGCCGGATTTGAAAGCTCAGCAGGAGCGTGAAACCAGCGCAAGGCTCTCTTACAGTTCCGTCAAAATGGAACGCATACCTTCGATCGCGGCCTTTGGCGACTACGGTCCCACCGGCACCAACACCAGCCAGATTCCCACCCGCGAATACGGCATCGCCCTCCGTATCCCGATTTTCGATGGCGGCCGCCGTGACGCGCGCCGTGCGGAGAGTGCCTCGCAACTGCGTCAGGAAAAAATCCGCACCGCCGACCTGAAGGATCAGATAGAGCTTGAAGTCCGCACCGCCCTCGACAGCCTGCGCTCAGCCGATGCGCAGGTGAAGGCCTCCCGCGAAGGTTTGCAACTTGCCGAAAACGAGCTGGCGCAAGCCCGCAGGCGCTATCAAGCGGGTGTTACGAACAGCGTCGAGGTGACCGACGCCCAGACGCGTCTCGACCGCGCGCGGCAGAACGAAATCGACGCCCTGTACAACCACAACCTGGCACGTATCGACCTGGCGACCGCCATGGGCCGGATCGAGACCGCAGTGCAATAAGGAGCTCCAGATGAAGAAGAGAATCATCCCCATCATCATCCTGATCGCCGCGCTCGGCTTGGGCGGCTTGTTGTGGTCCGGTCGGCTCAGCCGGGAAAACAACAACATCGTCAAACTCTCGGGCAACATCGAACTGACGCAGGTCGACATCTCGTTCAAGGTGCCCGGAAAATTGATCGAACGGAACGTTGACGAAGGCGACCCGGTCACCAAAGGCATGCAAATCGCCCGCATCGACCGCGACATCATGGACCAGCAAAAGGCGCGCGACCTAGCGGGCGTGGAGTCGGCCCAGTGGACCATGGAGCAGTCGAAGAAGTCCATCGATTGGCAGACCGAAAACGTCGCTCGCGATATCGACCTCCGCAAGGCAGAGCTGCAGCAGGCGCAGGCCCGCTTGAACGAGCTCCTGGCCGGCTCGCGGCCACAGGAGATTCAACAGTCGCGCGCAGCCGTTGCGGATGCACAGGCGCAGCATCAGCAGGCCCAGCTCGATTGGCAGCGCGCCCAAACGCTCTTCAAAGACGACGACATCTCAAAGTCGCAATATGACCAGTTCCGCATGCGTTTCGACAGCACCGCAGCGGCGCTGAAGCAAGCGCAAGAACGGTTGGCGCTGGTTGAGGAAGGTCCGCGCAAGGAAGACATCGACGCTGCGCGGGCACAGGTTGCCGCCGCACAAGCTTCCATCCGCCTAAGCGAGGTGAACCGCCTGGAAGTGGAGCGTCGGAAGCAGGAATTGGATACCCGGCGGGCCGAAGTGCAGCGTGCGAAAGCGCAGGTCGGAATGACGGATGCCCAACTCGCGGATACCGTCGTGCGCTCGCCCATCGACGGCGTCGTCCTGGTGAAGTCGGCCGAGATCGGCGAAGTCGTCGCGGCTGGGACCACCGTGGTCTCGATCGGCGACATCGACCACCCCTGGATGCGCGGCTACATCAATGAGCGCGACCTGGGCCGCGTCAAGCTGGGCATGAAAGCGAACGTAACCAGCGATTCTTATCCCGGAAAAATATATGCCGGTCGCGTGACATTCATCTCGCCGCAGGCGGAGTTTACCCCCAAGCAGATCCAAACGCAGGAAGAACGGGTGAAGCTCGTCTACCGCATCAAGATCGAGGTGGAAAACCCGAATCGAGAGCTGAAATCGAACATGCCGGTGGAAGCGGAACTGGTCCTCGCCCAGAATCAATAGCCGTATGGAAGCCATGGTCCGAGCGACGAACCTGACGCGGCGTTTCGGCACGCTGACAGCCGTCGATCACGTCAATATCGAGATCCCGCCCGGCGAGATCTTCGGGCTCGTCGGTCCCGATGGCGCCGGCAAAACTACAACCCTACGCCTTCTATGCGGCTTGCTCGACCCCACCGAAGGCGAAGCCTGGGTCGTAGGAAGAAACGTCGCGCACGACCTCGGCAAAGTGAAAGACCAGATCGGTTACATGGCCCAAAGGTTCGGGCTATATGGCGATCTGACCGTCGAAGAGAACATGGCGTTCTACGCCGACCTCTTCGGCATCAGCAAGCAGGACTACGAGACGCTGAGCCGCCAACTGCTGGCGATGACGCGCATGGAGCCGTTTCGTACCCGTCCCGCCGCGAAACTCTCCGGCGGCATGAAGCAAAAGTTGGCGCTGTCCTGCACGCTTCTGCACCGGCCTCGAGTCCTGTTCCTCGACGAGCCGACCAACGGTGTCGACCCGGTTTCCCGCCGCGATTTTTGGGCCATCCTCTACCAACTCGTCCGCGACGGCCTCACGCTCTTCGTCACCACCGCCTATCTCGACGAAGCGGAGCGCTGCAACCGTGTGGCGCTCATGGATCGCGGCAAACTGATACGCTGCGACTCGCCTGCCGCCCTCCGAACCCAAATCGCGGAAGTCTGCTATCGCATCGAAACCTCCGAACGCCGCCAAGCGAGGGAGGTCCTTCTAAAACAAAATGGCGTGGTGAGCGTAGAGCCCTCCGGGCCCGCCCTCCACCTCTTCCTCTCGCCAGAAGTAACGGTAGAATCCCTGCAAACCGCCCTCTCCCGGCAGAACATCCACGCCACCTTCGAAAAGATCACCCCCTCCCTGGAAGACGTCTTCATCGCCCTCATCCGCAAGGCCGATGTGATGCAGGATGGCATCCTGCGCGACAGTTTGAAGCCGGGGCAAAAACTACCCAATCCGAGCCTCCAATGACCACCACCGCTGTCGAAATCAAAAACCTGGTCAAGCGCTTCGGCGACTTCGTAGCGGTCGACAACGTCTCGCTCCAGGTGGCGCCCGGCGAAATCTTCGGTTTCCTGGGCCCTAACGGAGCCGGCAAATCCACGACTATCCGAATCCTCTGCGGCCTCCTGGCCCCCACCTCCGGCTCCGCGCGCGTCGGAGGGATCGACGTATTGGCCGACCCGGAGTCCGTAAAACACACCATCGGCTACATGTCCCAGAAATTCTCCCTCTACGACGACCTGACCGTCGAAGAGAACATCGATTTCTTCAGCGGCATCTACGGTGTCTCGAACGGCAAACTCCGGGAACGCAAAGAATACGTCCTCAAAATGGCCAACCTCGAGGACCGCCGCGGCTCCTTAACCCGCCTCCTGGCAGGCGGCTGGAAGCAGCGCCTCGCCCTGGGCTGTGCGATCCTCCATGAGCCTCCCATTCTCTTCCTCGACGAACCCACTTCCGGAGTCGATCCCATCGCCCGCCGCGCTTTCTGGGACCTGATCTACCAACTCTCCGACGCAGGCCACACCATCTTCGTCAGCACCCATTACATGGATGAAGCCGAATATTGTCACCGCCTCGCACTGATGTACCGCGGCAAAGTCATCGCCCTCGATTCGCCCGAGAATCTCAAGCACTCGCTCGATGCCGTCGACCTCGTCCGTCTCGAATCCTCCGACGTCCTCGGCAGCATGAAAATCCTGGAAAAACTCGAAGGCGTTTCCGACGTCGCAGTGTTTGGTGGCGGTCTGCACGTCACGGTGCCCGACGCTACACCGGCCATGCCGATGATGCGAACTGCCCTCACCAACGCTGGAATCGTCGTTTCGCAATTGGAGGAGATCCGCCCATCCATGGAAGACGTCTTCGTTGCGCTCATCGAAGAAGAGGAGAAGAAAGCAGCATGAATCTCCGCCGACTGAAAGCCGTCGCGAAAAAGGAATTCCTGCACATCGTCCGCGATTGGCGCAGTCTTGTGCTCGCGCTGGCTCTGCCGCTCACCATGCTGCTGCTGTTCGGGTACGCCCTTTCGCTGGACGTCGACCAGATTCCGACCTACGTGTACGACCGCGACAATACGCCTGAAAGTCGTGACCTGGTCCAACAGTTCCAAGGCTCGCGTTATTTCCACATCCTCGCGTACGTGAACGATTACGCCCCCATCGAACACAGCATCGATAAGAGTAAGATCCTCATCGGCATTGTCGTCCCCCGCGATTACTCCAAGGACCTCCTCGCGGGACGAGTCGTCACTGTCCAAGTCCTGCTCGACGGCAGCGACTCGAACACCGCCTCCATCGCCCTTGGCTATGCCGGCGCGATTGTCGAAAGCTACGCTGCTAAGCTCCGTTCCGACTATCAGGTCAAAAAAGGGGGCGGCGAACTAAAAGTGCCCGTCGAACCGCGCCTACGAGTCTGGTACAACTCCGATCTCAAATCGCGGAACTACATCGTGCCTGGACTCATCGCCGTCACACTCATGATTATCGCGGCGCTTCTGACCTCGCTGACCATCGCCCGCGAATGGGAGAACGGCACCATGGAGCAGCTTCTTTCCACGCCCGTGCGCCCCGCGGAATTGGTTCTCGGTAAGCTCCTCGCCTTCTTCACCCTGGGCTTTGTCGACCTGGGCATCTGCGTGTTCGTGGCGGTCTTCATATTCCAGGTGCCCTTCCGGGGCAGCGTCTGGTTTCTGGTCTTCACGAGCTGCGCGTTCCTCTTCGGCGGACTCTGCTGGGGGATCTTTATCTCCGCTACGGCGCGGACACAACTGCTCGCCTACCAAATGGGCATGCTGAGTTCGTTCCTTCCCGCTTTCCTGCTCTCCGGCTTCATTTACTCGATTGGCAACATGCCCAAGGTCATTCAGTTGATCAGCTACGCGGTGCCGGCGCGATACTTCGTCTCGATTGTGAACGCCGTTTTTCTCAAGGGAGTCGGGATCGAAGTGCTGTGGGGCGAAACCGCACTGCTTGTCTTATATGCGGTGCTCGTGTTCGTAGGCGCAACAAGAAAACTGCGCCAGAAGGTGGCCTGATGAACCGACGACGCGTTGTAAATATCATCCGGAAAGAACTGCGCCAGGCCTTTCGCGAGCCGCGGCTTCGCGCCATGCTCTTCATCCCACCGATCATCCAGCTCCTGGTGTTCGGCTACGCCGCCAATCTCGACGTCGAAAACGCGCAAATGGCATGGCTCGATATGGACCGCACGCCACAAAGTCGCGAGCTGCTGTCCAAATTCCAAGGATCTCGCAACTTCCAGGTCGTCGCGACTCCCGTCGGCGAGCGGGAATCCGCCGCGCTCCTCGATTCCGGCAAAGTGGATGCCGTCATCCACGTGCTTCCCGGCTTCGGCCGGGATGTCCTGCGCGGACGAACTACATCGGTTCAAATACTCGTCAACGGCGCAAATTCCAACACAGCTTCCTTGGTCTCTGCATACGCCACGAATGTCATATCGAGCTATGCCAATAACGTTCTCCAGGAACAGGCCCGCAATAAACTGGTCGGCCGAACCGCGCAGGGGCCGATTCACCCCGCCGTTCCCTCCGTACAAGCCGAGGCCCGCGTCTGGTTCAACCCCGACCTCAAGAGCCGCAACTACTTCGTTCCCGGTGTGGTCGTGAACATCATTACGCTCATCACGCTCATGCTGACAGCAATGGCGATCGTCCGCGAGAAAGAAATCGGCACCATGGAGCAGTTGATGGTCACGCCCATTCGCCCGCTTGAACTCATGATCGGAAAGACGCTCCCCTTTGCGGGCGTCGGCCTGATCGACATGGTCCTGGTGGTCGTAGTCGCGCGCCTGCTTTTTCACGTTCCGTTTCGAGGCAGCGGATTCATGCTCCTCGCGGCGTCTCTTCTCTTCCTCATGACCTCGCTCGGCGCCGGACTCTTCATCTCAACTGTCTCTCGAACTCAGCAGCAGGCAATGATGACCACCTTCCTGTTCTTCCAGCCGTTCTTTCTCCTGAGCGGGTTCACTTTCCCGATTCGCAACATGCCGGAGGTGGTCCAATGGCTGACATATTTGAACCCGGTGCGCTACTTCCTCGAAATCGTCCGGGGCGTCTTCCTGCGTGGCAGCGGAATCGACATTCTCTGGCCGCAAATGCTCGCCCTCGCGGTGATCGGCGTAACGGTGTTAGGACTCAGCGCCTCCCGCTTTCACAAGCGACTGGAATAAGCGGTACTGCCACGTCGAGTTTGGTGAGGCGTGTAATGCAGGCTGTCAGCCTGCGGCGGGTTGTTAACCCGCTCGCCCGTATCTGTACAAGCGCCGACTAAACTCCCACCGGCTTCTTCGCCACCACAATCGGATTCGTGAAGAGATTCGAATTCGGAATCAGGATCGTCTTTCCCGCCGCATCGAGAGACGTGTACCGCAAATCGATATGCAGAACCGTCCCCTCCAACCCGGTGACGCTAACCACGTCCCCATGTCCAAACGGCCGATACAGCAAAATCAAAAATCCCGCGAGCACGTTCGACAGCACATCGCGGAAAGCAAACCCGAGCGCAAATCCTGTCAATCCCAGGCCCGCCACCAACGCGCTCACATTGATGCCCGCTGTCCCCAAGGCCGTAAGAGCGCCAAATACCAGCAGGCTAACCTTCGCCGTACGTCCAATTAATACCAGCAGTTCTCCGTGCGCATTTTCGCCGCGACCTACAAAACGCAAAATCATTCTTGTCGTAACCGCCGCAACGATCCAGAACAACATAAAGATGCCGGCCGCTGCGATAGTCTTCATCGCCAGCATGCGCCCCAGCGCAAATAAATGAGCGGGATCCCACTTCAACCAGTCGTTTACCGTCACTCTCTTGGGGGACCACCAATCAGCCGGATTAGTTTCGAAAAAATAGTGTTTGAAAATCTTGCCCGCTTGCCACAGTCAGACCCTCATTTCCTCTAACTGCTTCAATGGGTTACACGATCTGCAACGAAGGGCATTCAATTGCTCGGTTTCCCGCGGAGGCAATCATGAAACGTTTACTTGGAACGCTGGCTTTAAGCGCATTTCTTCTTCCGTTAAGTGTGGTCCCCGTAAAAGCGGATGATCATGACCAACGAATCTATGATCACGAGTACCGCACCTACCACGTCTGGAATGCTAACGAGGACCGCGCCTATCACCGTTATTGGGAGGAACAACATCATGAATATCGTGAGTGGAAGCGCTTGAACGAGCGCGAACATGCCGCCTACTGGCGCTGGCGCCACGCGCATCCCGACGAAGATCGCCGATAGCGTTAACACTTGCTCCCCGGCTCGTGTAGAATCAGTCTTTACCTATGGACATCACAAAGATGTTGACCGAGATGAAGGCGGAGCGTGCCATGATCGAGGAAGCCATAATTACACTCGAGCGCTTGGCCAGGGGACAAGGGCGCCGGCGGGGTAGACCGCCCGCCTGGATGTCATCCCATGCATCTGCAGAGCAAACGATGCCGAAGCGTCGCGGCCGGCCGCCGGGGAGCAAGAACAAACCAAAAACCGCCGCCGCGGATGAGGCTTGAGACACACCGCGCGCCGTAACGGCATTCTAATCGTAAGAGCACTTGACGCCCCGCTGCTCCTTCCCAACACTCCGATGGCGGCGGGGCGGCAACGTGTTGTGGAACGCTGAAACAGGCGGTATCCCTGGGTCGCGGATTGAAACATACCCGCCATACGTGGTAGATTCCCCCACATGTACAAATCCTTTGCTGGCGTCGCGGCAACCCTCGTAGTTTGCCTCGTCGTCCAGGCTGATGCAGGCGAGAAAATTGACCTTTCCGTAGTGAATCGAATTAAGGCTGAAGCATTCGGCGATTCGGCGAAGGTCATGGATGAAGCCTTCTACTTGACCGACGTCTATGGGCCTCGGCTCACCGGTTCTCCTAACATCAAGGCCGCTGCTGAATGGGCCGTCAAACGCATGAACGAGTGGGGACTCTCCAACGTAAAGATGGAAACCTGGGGACCCTTTGGACGCGGCTGGAGTTGCACGCGATTCACCGCCATGCAGAAGGAACCCGGCTTCTCTCCCCTCATTGGATTCTCACAGCCCTGGTCGCCGGGTACCGATGGCCCCGTGAGCGGCCAGGCAATGATTGCCGTTATTAATACCCGCGAGGATTTCGACAAATTCAAAGGAAAACTCAAGGGCAAAATCATACTCATCGCCACCCCGCATCCCTCCGAGCTGGAACTCACTCCGCTGGCTCACCGTCTAACCGACGCGGAGTTAGCGGAAGCCGCCGCTGCGCCCGACCCCTCCACCGGTAATCCCGCCGTACTCCCTCTCGGCTTTACCCCCGGCGCAATTATCCCGCCGCCGCGCCGAGTACCTTCCGGCGCACAGGGAGGTCAGCGAGATCGCGAAAGCATGCGCCGGTTCCGAGGTGAGCTCAATAAGTTCCTGACCGACGAAGGTGTCTTGGTCGTTTTGCGTCCCGGGACCGGCCCCGATGGCGGTACAGTCATGGGCTCCGCCGCGGGCTCGCAGGATCCCAAAGAGGCTCTCCCGCCCCCATCCGTCATCCTGACCAACGAGCACTATAACCGCATCGCACGCCTGATCGACAAGAAGATCCCCGTCACGCTCGAATTCGACATCCAGAACAAATTCACTGAGCCCGCCGACTCATTCAATATCACCGCCGAAATCCCCGGCACCAACCCCGATGCTGGATTCGTGATGCTCGGCGGTCACTTTGACTCCTGGACCGGCGGCACCGGTGCAACCGACAACGGCGCGGGCTCCGCCGTCGCCATGGAAGCTATGCGCATCCTTAAGGCGCTCGACCTCAAAATGGCTCGCACAGTTCGCATCGGTCTCTGGACCGCCGAGGAAGAAGGGTTGCTCGGCTCACGCGCCTACGTAAAGGAGCACTTCGCCGACCCCACCGACATGAAATTAAAACCTGAGCATGCCAAGATCTCCGGCTATTTCAATCTCGACAACGGCAGCGGCCGGATCCGCGGCATTTACATGCAGGACAACGATATGATGCGCCCGATTTTCGAAGCCTGGCTGGAACCCTTCAAGGACCTGGGTGTGACGACGCTGACGATTCGCAACACCGGCAGCACCGACCATGTGTCCTTCGATGCGGTCGGTATCCCAGCCTTCCAGTTCATTCAGGATCCTCTCGAATACGGCACCCGCACGCATCACTCAAACATGGATGTCTACGATCACTTGCAGCAGGGCGACCTCGAGCAGGCTGCCGCCGTTATGGCCTGGACCGTATACAACACTGCAACGCGGCCCGAAATGCTCCCTCGGAAAGCACTTCCGAAACCGAAACCCAACCGCGGCCAGGGCGGGGAACGCCCGGAAAACACGAATTCATCCTCGGGGCGATAAGGAGAAGACCATGAAACGAAATTTCGTCGTTGCCACCCTGCTCACCTTTTCGTTTGCCGCCGCACAGGAACAGCAGCGGCCTGACACCACCACTCCGCAGGCCCAGCAAAACCCGCAACAACGCAATCGCGCGCAAACGCCTCGCGAGCAGCAGCCACAGTTGCAGAGCCAGGAGCCGGCGCAGGGACAACAGGCCCGTCAGCGCGCACTGCCGCCGGAAAAAAGCGTAGTCACACATCACACCGCCCGCATCGGCGGCCAGCAGATCAGTTACACCGCCACTGCCGCCACATACATCATTAAGTCCGATGACGACACGCCGAAAGCGAGCTTCTTCTTCGTCGCCTATACCAAAGACGATGTGCCCGATATCACGAAACGGCCGATTTCTTTCGTCTACAACGGCGGCCCCGGCTCCGCCTCGCTCTTCACCCATATGGGCCTCGGTCCGCGTCGGGTTGTCCTGACACCCGACGGGCACGGAATGCCGGCGCCCTACCAGGTCGTCGATAACGAAGATTGTTTCCTCGACAACACCGACATGGTTTTCGTCGATGCGATTGGAACGGGTTTCAGCCGCCCGGCGCCCGGCCAGAATACGTCTCAGTTTTACGGCATCATTCAAGACGCGAACTACTTCTCTGATTTCATCTACGAGTACATCTCCCGCAACGAACGTTGGGCTTCGCCGAAATTCCTGATCGGCGAGAGTTACGGCACCACGCGCTCCGCCGAGTTAGCGGGTGTTCTCCAGCAGCGTCACGAGATCTATCTCAACGGAATCGTGCTGCTCTCCTCCGTTGCCTTCGCAAACTGGGGTGGCGACGATCGCTCCATTTTCTTCCTGCCCACTTACACGGCAACGGCCTGGTATCACCACATGCTGCCGCCCGACCTTCAAAAGGAGGACATCGGCTCCGTTGTGCAGGCGGCGCGACAGTTCGCGCATGGCGAATATGCTGCCGCGTTGGAAAAAGGCGACAAGCTTTCGCCTTCGGAGTATCAGAAGGCGGTCCAGGACATTGCGCGGTTTACCGCGCTTAAACCCAAGTACATCGAACAGAGCAACCTCCGCATCAGCCCCTTCCGCTGGTTTAAGGAACTCAAACGCGACGAGCGACGCACCATCGGGCGCCTGGATTCCCGCTTCCTTGGAATGGATGCCGATGCGGCCGGCGAACGCGATGAGTACGACCCCAGCGAGGCTTCTTATGAAGGTGCATACACGGGCTCATTCCAGGATTACGTCCGCCGCGAACTGAAATGGACCGGCGATACCTACTACAAAGTCTCTGGCAACGTCCGGCCATGGGATCAGACCGGGAACACTGCGGTTGCCGAAGTGCTTCGATCTGCCATGACCGAGCAAACCAACTTGAAGGTCCTGGTGCTGTGTGGCTATTACGATGTCGCTACGCCTTTTAACGGCATTGAAGAGACCGTCTCACACATGGGGCTGGAGCCTTCGATGCGGAAGAATGTGAACTTCGCATACTACGAAGCCGGCCACATGATCTACATCGATCGCAAAGCGCATGACAAGCTGCACAAAGACGTGGACGAGTTTATCGCCGCGAGCTATCCGCACTAAAGGTGGAGCAGGCGGTTTCGCCTGCGCAATCCTCCTTGTCGCCGGTATCGCTCAAGCACAGGTCGACCCCACCGAAGCCCTGGCCAGAGCCCGCGACAAAGTTCATGAGCGCGCCGACAGGCTCCCAAACTATACCTGCGTCCAGACCGTAGACCGCCAGTACTTTGACATCAACCATCGGGCGCCCGCCACGGTCTCCTGCGACGACCTCGCCGGCGAAAAACGCAAGAAACCTCGCAAGCTTAAGCTCGACCTGACCGACCGCCTTCGACTCGATGTCAAAGTCTCCGCCGGCAACGAGATCGGCTCCTGGGCCGGATCCAGTCACTTCGAATCCAATGTCATGGACCTGGTTGGAGGCGGCCCGTTCGGCACCGGCCCATTCGGAACGTTTGCCTCCGACATCTTCGGCGGCGTCGCAACAACTTTTCACTATCTCGACCAGGAACAACTCAACGGCGTACGCCTCCTTCATTACGAGTTTCAGGTCCGGGAGGAAGGAAGCCATTATCAGGTTCAAGCAGGCCAGAACTGGCACACGACGGCTTACGACGGTTCTCTTTGGATCGACCCCGTTTCCTTCGATCTGAAACGTCTGATGGTCCGCACTGACGAGTTGCCCCCGGAAACCGGAGCCTGCGAAGCGACAACAGTCGTAAGTTACGAAGAAACCCAGATCGGTGATGGCCGATTCCTGGTGCCTCAGCGCAGCGAACTGCACTTCCTTTTGAGGGATCGGAGTGAAACCACGACGACCTCTTCGTACTCCGCCTGTCGCGTGTATCACGCCGAATCCACGATCAAATTCGATGACGCGGTTCCGGAAACCGGCACGATCGACAAGGCTCCTGCCCCGGAATCCCGTTCGCTGCCTCCGGGCCTGCTCGTCTCCCTGGAACTTTCCGAACCCGTCGATACCCAGACCGCTGCATCCGGCGACGTCGTGCGAGCAATAGTTCGCAAATCCGTGCGCGACAAGCAATCGAAAGAGATCGTCATACCCGCCGGAGCCGTCGTGCGCGGCCGAATCATTCGATTGCGCCACTGGCTGGTAGAACCACGATTTTTCGAGATTGCCGTCCGGTTTGACAGAGTGGAAATGAACGGTGCAGTTTACGCTTTCCACGCGGTTCGTGAGAGGACCTCACCAGCGGCCAAACGCGGATTCCTGGCTGCGCTACAACCACCGGATTCCAGCACTTCCGTGGGAACCTTTCGGTTCGTGACTACCAAAGAACGCTATGTCGTCCCGCGCGGTTACGAGTCCAACTGGATCACGTATTGAGCCAGGTGTGGAGGTCCATCCGGACCTTCTGCCCGCGAAATGTGACGCCTTCCATCTCGAGCCGAAGCCGCTGGTCCAATCCCTGGTGGCCGGGTAATGCGATGCGACCTCCTGCCGCCACCACGCGATGCCACGGCAAACCCCTCGAATCGTGCAGCGCCCAAACCGCCTGCCGCGCTGCGCCGGGAAAGCCCGCCAACTCCGCAACCTGTCCGTAGGTCGCCACTTTCCCCCGAGGAATCCGGGCGATCACATCTCGGATGAGCGCGAACATGGAGGGCTCGGCGCTCTTCTTCTCAGGCCGGTTCTTAGGTGGTCGCTCGCCTTTTGCGTAACTCATCGAAGCTCACCGCCAGAATGATCACGGCCCCGATAATGACCTGCTGCCAGTAAGGATTGGTCCCCAGCAGATCGCTGCCGTTCGAAAGCAGTCCCATGATGAACGCGCCGATCAGCGTACCCATCACGCCGCCTTCACCGCCGCGGAGACTGCCACCCCCGATTACCACGGCCGCAATCGCGGTCAATTCGTAGCCTTGCCCGCCCGTCGGCTGGCCCGTCATCAATCGCGAAGCTTCAATCATCCCGGCCAACCCAGTCAGCAACCCGCCGATCCCATAAACCGCCATTACGATGAAGCGCACCGGAACGCCTGCGTAAAACGCCGCATCCGGATTGCTGCCGATCGAGAATGCATAACGACCCAGCGTCGTGTGCTCCAGAATCAGATGAATCACCACCGCGCACAGCAGCAGGACCCACAACACAAACGGCACATGGAACAGATTGCCATCGCCGAGAAAATCAAACTGCTTCGGGATTTTGTGTACCGGCAGTCCATTCGAGATGATCAGCGCCATGCCACGGAAAATTCCCATTGTGCCGAGCGTCACGATAAACGGATTGATGTTTAGCACGGTGGTCATCAGACCATTGGCGAGGCCACATGCGGTCCCCACGGCGATGCCGACCACCATCGCGACGCCGATCGAATAATCGTGTTCCATGCACATGGTCCCCAGCAGTCCCGCCAGCGCGAGCATCGAACCGACCGACAGGTCAATGCCGCCCGAGATGATGATGACCGTCATGCCCAGCGCCATGATGTTGATCACCGCCGTCTGCCGCACCACGCTCGAAAGATTGGTCGCGGTCAGGAAATTGGGCGATGCAATAGACAACAACACGAACAGGACAATCAGCGTCAGAAACGGCAATAGCCGCTGGATCATTGGCTAACCTCGAGGGCTGCGAGGCGCATAATCTCTTCCTGGGTTGTCCGGCCAGGAAGTTCGCCGGTCAAACGTCCCCGGCGCATTACGAGAATACGGTCGGCCACCTGGAGCAGTTCAGGAAGTTCGGAACTGACCATAAGAATTGCCGCGCCGGAGCGCGCCAGAGAATCCATGACCTCGAAGACCTCCACCTTAGCGCCAATGTCGATACCGCGTGTCGGCTCGTCGAAAAGAAAAACGCGAGCGCCGCGCACCAGCCATTTTGCAATCACTACTTTCTGCTGATTGCCCCCGCTGAGCCGGCCGGCAAGCTGCCGCGGAGATTCCGCTTTGACCCGCAGTTTCTTTGTAAACTCAGCAGCGACCTTTCGTTCGCGCCCCAGGTTTAAAAACCCGTAGCGGCTCACGCTCTCGAGATTTGCGATCGTCATGTTGTGGGCGATCGGCAGTAGCCGTGAAAGTCCCGCCCGTTGCCGGTCTTCCGGAATTAAAGCAATGCCCTCCTTCACCGCTTCACGCGGCGATCGAATGCGGGCGCGCCTGCCCCTGACGAAAATCTCACCTTTATCAATCGGATCGATTCCAAAAACCGCGCGGCACAACTCGGTACGCCCGGCGCCGATCAGCCCCGCCATGCCTACAATTTCACCCGCGCGAATCGCCAGGCTGATGTCTTTGAGCAGCGGCTCGCGAGTGATGTGCTCCAGCCGTAACACCTCGTCGCCCGGCGGCACCGGCTGCCGAGTGTAGATGGACGATACCTCGCGCCCGACCATATACTGAATCAGCCGGTCTGTCGAGACCTCCTTCAAAGGCCCGCTATGCACAGTCTCGCCATCGCGAAGCACGGTGACACGATCGCCCACCGACCGCAGTTCTTCCAGTCGGTGCGTGATGTAGATGACCCCCATATTACGTTCGCAAAGCGTGCGGACGATGCGGAAAACCTCGTGTGTCTCGGATTCCGAAAGCGATGACGTGGGCTCATCGAAAATGAGCAGGCTCGATCCCTGTTGGATCGCGCGGCAGATCTCCACAAGCTGCTTCCCTGCCGGGCTCAGCCGTCCCACCGCCCACTCGGCGTTCAAAGGGAACTGGTGCGCGGCAATCAATTCAGCCGCTTTTCGAATCGTGCGGCGACGGTTGACCCATCCAAGCGGCCCGGTTTCCTCACGCCCCAGGAAAATGTTCTCAGCCACCGACAAATGCGGGGCCAGCAGGGATTCCTGGTGCACCATCGCAATCCCGTTTGCAGCCGCATCCGACGGGTGCCGAAACCGGACAGGTTGTCCCATCCAGACCATTTCGCCCGCGTCGGGTTGATACATTCCGGCGACGATCTTCATCAGGGTGGATTTGCCTGCGCCATTCTCCCCCAACAGAAGGTGGACTTGCCCCGATTCTACGGCCAGATCGCCGCGGCGTAGCGCCACCACACCGCCGAACCGCTTCTGTATCCCCTTAAGTTCGAGCAACACCGGAAGTGTGATTATAACGTGTAGGTTACGGGTGTAACTTGTGTCCTATCGCCCCAGGTTGCGCCAGATTCCCCAAATCCAGGGACGTCGTGTGGATCGAGCGGCGGACTTTCTTCAATTTACAGGTCGATGATTGGAACGCCGCGTGCTGCCAGATCAATCGAACGGGATAATGGCAATGAAAAAACCCTTCGAAAAGCAAGTGTTCATCCGGCTAACCAAGAATGAAACCGGTATCGTCTGTACTGTAAAGCACGGCGATGTGAATTGGAAAGTGACGGAGTTCACCCTCGAGGGAGACCCTGCCCCCGCGGATCCGGCCGTTCATGACGAAGAAGCCGTTCGAGCCATCGTGCGCAAGCGCCGTCCGCGTCAGTCCTGAGAAGACGCGAGAGTTATAACTTAGCGGATTTCACGTTCCCAGGGAACGTTCGCTGACGTCCGTAGCGTTTGGACGCCAAGCGCCTCTCCCGCGTCGCCTGCAGATTATGTCCTACTGCCGCTATTGGGCGATGTCCACCCTCAAAAATGCGAAAGGGCAGGACGTCTGCGGCCTGCCCTTCATGGAAGTGGTAAATCGGGGTCGAAGCTTTAAATATCGTAATACAAAGCGAACTCGTATGGGTGCGGCCGCAAGCGAATCGCATCCGCCTCATTCTTGCGCTTGTAGTTGATGTAGGTTTCGAGAAGCTCCTCGGTGAAGACGTCGCCCTTGAGCAGGAATCCGTGGTCCTCTTCGATGCAGGTCAGGGCCTCTTCAAGCGCGCCCGGCATTGACGGCACGTTCTTCATCTCTTCGGGCGAGAGATCGTAAATATCCTTATCCAGCGGTTCGCCGGGTTCGATCTTATTCAACACGCCATCGAGACCCGCCATCATCATCGCTGCGAACGCAAGATACGGATTCGCCGACGGATCGGGCGGCCGGAATTCGACGCGCTTCGCTTTGGGACTCGCCGAGTACATCGGAATACGAACGGCGGCCGAGCGATTACGCCGCGAGTATGCAAGGTTGACCGGCGCTTCGTAGCCGGGAACGAGACGCTTGTAGCTATTGGTGGTCGGCGCGATGATCGCGGACAACGCCCGAGCATGCTTCAGCAGCCCGCCGATGTACCATAGCGCCATCTGGCTCAGACCCGCATACCCATCGCCCGCGAACAGCGGCGAACCCCCCTTCCACAAACTCTGGTGGGTATGCATACCGCTGCCGTTGTCGCCATACAGCGGCTTAGGCATGAAGGTCACCGTCTTGCCGTACTGATAAGCAACGTTGCGGATGACGTACTTGTACAGCATCATGTTGTCCGCCGACTTCACCAGCGTGTCGAAACGCTGATCGATTTCGCACTGGCCGCCCGTGGCAACCTCGTGGTGATGGCACTCGATGTTGAGGTTGCACTCAATCATCGTCTGCACCATCTCGGCGCGCAGGTCCTGATAGTGATCGGTCGGTGGAACCGGGAAGTAGCCTTCCTTGTAGCGCGGCCGATACCCGAGGTTGTCCTTCTCGCGGCCCGAATTCCATCGTCCCTCTTCGGCATCGATGAAATAGAAACCGGAGTGCTGATTCTGGTCAAACCGGATGTTGTCGAAAATAAAGAATTCCGCCTCCGCGCCGAAATAGGCAGTATCGGCGAGGCCGCTGTTCTTCAGGTACATTTCGGCCTTGCGGGCAATCCAACGGGGATCACGTTCGTAATGCTGCCGCGTGATGGGATCGATGACGTCGCAGGTCATCACCAGTGTGCGGGTTTCCATGAACGGATCCATGAAGGCCGTTGTGGAATCCGGGATCAGCAGCATGTCGCTCTCGTTGATCGCGGCCCAACCACGGATGCTCGATCCGTCAATACCAAACCCTTCCTCGAACGAATCTTCGTCGAGCTGGCTTATGGGGTAGGAAACATGCTGGGACAAGCCCGGCAAATCGGTGAAGCGCAAGTCGAGCTGGCGAGCTTCTTTCTGTTTCGCGAATTCCAAAACCTCTTTTGGATTCATCTATACTCCTTACGTTGTGATGATAATGACAGCGGCCTGGGCGCGCTCACTCGGGGATAGGGTCGAACAGGGACAGTGTACCCGGAACCTTGAGAATAACGGATCGGGGAAAGTCCATGCAAGCCATGGCCAGTGACGAAGATTTCATGCGCGAAGCGCTTCATCAGGCTCGTCGTGCCGAAGCGCAGGGAGAGATCCCCATCGGCGCGGTGGTGGTCATGGGCGGCGAGATCATTGGACGCGGGTCGAATGCGCCTATTCGCATCTCCGACCCCACGGCCCACGCCGAGATTCTGGCGCTGCGTCAGGCGGCGAAGAAAACGGCAAATTACCGGTTGGAGCACGCCACGCTGTACGTGACGCTGGAACCCTGCGTCATGTGCGCCGGCGCACTGGTGGCGGCGCGTATCGAGCGCCTGGTCTTCGGCGGCCGCGACCTGCGCTTCGGCGGCGTGCGCAGCAAGTTTCGCGTCGCGGACTCGGACCTGCTCAATCATCGCGTCGAGATCGTGGAAGGCGTGCTGGGGCCCGAATGCACCGAACTACTGAAGGCGTTCTTCGAGAAGCGCCGCTGACGGTCCCTACGCCGGCTTTACGAGACTGCAGAAGGGTGACGCAGATCGGGTTGAAAGGTGGGACAGGCGGTTTCGCCTGTCCTTGTCTCGGTGAAGTCCAAAGGCAGGCTGAAGGCCTGCTCCCCTTCCACATCCTCCAAATCGTCGCGGGACGCCCGCCTTTCGATCCGTTGGAACCCCACTGCCCCACCAGCACGTCCCACTCCCAAGTACTTCTGGTACAAAGCCGGTTTGCGAGGCGATTCCTGCATCTGTCACACTCTAAACTAATGCAACGCTGTTTCCGCACCGCGACACGGGCGTGCGCGTGGATCGTTCTGATCGCGCTGTCTTACACCCCGATGGGCGCGCAAGGGGACGGCGGAACCGCTCGTACGCTGCCATCATCGGAGACACTCCAATACTCCGTGGAATGGCGCCTCATCAATGCCGGCAATGCCAGGCTCTCTATCGAACCCGCGCATACCTCCGGATCGCAATGGGAAGCCAAGGTGCACCTCGAATCCGTGGGTATGGTCTCGAAGCTGTATCGCCTTGACGATAACTACGCGGTGAGGTTGGAAGATCAATTCTGCGCCACGGGTAGTGACATGAGCACCATCGAAGGAAAGAAACGCCGCGAAACGAAGGTGCAATACGATCGCTCCAAAGGACGCGCGACCTACTCGGAACGCGACTTGTTAAAGAACGGACTCGTAGATACCAAGGAGATCGAAGTCCCCACCTGCGTGAGCGACGTGGTCGGCGGATTGTACAAGCTTCGGCTCATGCATCTCGAGCCCGGCCAGTCGACGCAGATCCCCACCAGCGACGGCAAAAAATCGGCCGCCGTTCGTATCGAAGCGCAGGCGCGTGAGGAGATCAAAACAAAGCTCGGCACGTTCAAAACGATTCGCTACGAAGCATTCATTTTCAACGGCGTCATTTATTCCAAGAAGGCCAGCATGCTGGTGTGGATCACTGACGACGCTCGCCGGCTGCCCGTACAGATGCGCGCTCGCATGTCGTTTCCCATCGGATCCATTACGCTGCAGTTGGACAAGGAAACCCATTCGTGAGAAGTCTGATCGTGGTCTTCGCGACGGTTGCGGCGTTTGCCCAACAGCCGGCGGCTCTGAACGGGACCCAGGCGCAGGAGTTGATGATGCGAAGCATCCAGTTGATGGATGCCGGCGGTGTCGCTTTACCCGAGTTGGGCAGGGCCGGCGCACCCTTGTCCGAGAATGCCCGGCAGGCTTTGGTCAACATCCGAGCCGCGGCCGCGAATCTGCAATTTCTGAACGTCTTCCAGAGTAATCTGCGAGCCTACTTGCTCGTCGCCGATTCATTGCCCAAACCGCCCGATTTTCCCGATCAGGCGCGCCAGCAACTCGCCGAGCTGCGCGATAACTTTGCCCGCCTGGAGACCTATTTCGCGCTGCAACTCGCGCAACGGGACCGCCAGCTTCGGTCTCCCGATCGCGACAACCTCGCACGATACGCCGATGCCGACACCAAAGTGATTCCGCCGCAGGCCGACAAGCCTCGAGTAGTCTTTTTGGGTGATTCGATTACCGATGGCTGGCGCCTGAACGAGTATTTCGTCGACCGGGATTTCATCAACCGCGGCATCAGCGGGCAGATCACGGGAGAGATGCTGGGGCGGATGATCGCCGACGTCGTGGCGCTTCGTCCGCAGGCGGTACTCATTCTTGCCGGCACGAACGACCTCGCGCGCGGCGTTTCACTACTTGCGATTGAAAACAATCTGACGATGATCGCCGACCTTGCCGACTACTACAAGATCAAGGTCATCATGGCTTCTGTCCTCCCTGTGAGCGACTATCACAAGGACGTAAATCCGAGCTACGAGCGATCGAAGGAGCGTTCTCCATCGCTGATTCGCTCGCTGAACGGGTGGATCGAAAGCTTTTCCAAAGATCGCGGCTTCACGTATCTCGACTATTTCTCAGCCATGGTCGACGACTCCGGCTTCATTAAACCCGACCTGGCGGATGACGGTCTGCATCCCAATAGCGCCGGCTATCGCGTCATGGCTCCGCTTGCGCTTGCCGCCATCGACAAAACGGTTCGAACGGCTGTACCCCTGCAACAAAAGACACGCCGGCATCGTCTATTCAGTCAACAGTAGCTGGCTCTTCCGGCCCGTGCTGTGCCTTCAAATGCCTAAGTCGCTGAAAATACTGGTTTTCGCAACCTGTTTGAGCCTGAGTGCCCAAACTCCCATTACCGTCGATCAGGTAGTCTCGTTCGTTAAATCCGCCGTTAAACTTCATCAGTCCGACAAGGATGTCGCTGAACAACTGCGTCATATGAAGCTCAGAAACCGGCTTGACGACCGGACTATAGAAGATCTGCAGGGGCAAGGCGCGGGTCCGAAGACTATCGCCGCGCTGAACGAACTACGAAACAGCTCGGCGAATCTGCCGCCGCCGGCCAGTGCAACGGCCAAGGCGATTGAGCCTCCGGCTCCTCCGCCCAGCCTTCCGGAACAAGGAAAAATCATCGAGGCGGCTCGCGAATACGCCTTGAACTACTCCAAGCAGCTCCCCAACTTTCTCTGCATGGAGATGGCGTGGCAAAAGATCGATCGCAATCTCAACGACACGTCCGGCGAAGAGGTGTGGGAGGGTGTGGGCAGTTTCATCACGCGCCTGAGCTTTTTTGAGCAGAAAGAAGACTACAAGGTCGTGATGGTGAACAACAAGTCGGTGAGCAACACATCCATGGGCCAGCTCGGCGGCGCGGTCAGCATGGGTGAGTTTGGCAGCATGTTAAAGGACATCTTCGACCCCTCCTCGGAAGCCCACTTCGAGTGGGACCATTGGGGCAAAGTCCGCGGCCGCGAGACCTACGTATTCTCATACATGATCGATCTCGCGCACTCCAAATACTCGATGGATTGGGAACGCACGAACCACATCACAACGGCGTGCCGCGGTCTCGTGTATATCGATAAGGAACTCAACACCATTCCCCGTTTCACGCAGGAACCGTATGACATTCCATCCAGCTACCCGGTTCGCGCGGTACGGCACACAGTGGACTACGACTTCCAGAAGATCGGCGAAACGGAATACCTGGTGCCGTTGAAAGTCACGGTAACGTCGAGGCTTCCGAAGTACCTGGCGCGCAACGACGTCGAGTTCCGCTTGTACCAGAAATTCGGCACCTCTTCTGAAATCAAATTCAATTCCATGCCGGACGAAACTCCGGACGAGAAGACGCCCAAGAAGCCATAATTGTACTAATGGGTCGCCTGCTGACGTTGCTCGCCTGTACTACGGCCCTGGCGGCCACGGAAATGAGAATGTCCGTGGAGCAGGTGGTTTCCTTCGTCAAGTCGTCCGTGAAAATGCATTACCCCGACAAGCAGGTCGCAGAGTATTTGCACCACGTCCGGCTGACCAACCGCCTCGACGACCGTACCATCGAGGATTTGCAGGGTGATGGCGCCGGTCCGCGCACCGTAACCGCACTGAATGACCTGCGGGCGACTTCCGCGAATCTCCCGGCGGCGCCCCAGATGGTCAAGGCAGAGCCGCCGCCACCGGCGCCTGGCCCGAATTCGGTCGAGCAGGAGCGGATTCTCGATGCCGCGCGCGACTACGCCAGGAATTATTCGCGGCAACTCCCGAATTTCATGTGCCTGCAAGTCACCCGGCAGTATGTGGACTGGAACCTGGGTGATGCGCCCGGCACCGAAACATGGGCGGGCGTCGGAATGTATACCTCGCGCCTGAGCTACTTCGACCAGAAGGAAGATTACAAGGTCGTGATGGTCGACAATCATTCTGTCGACGGTTTGCCGCTGCAGTCGCTCCAGGGAACAGTGTCCGCGGGCGAGTTTGGCAGCATGATGAAAGAGATCTTCGAAAGAGAATCGGAGACGAGATTCGGCTGGGATCATTGGGCAACGCTGCGTGGCCGCCGGATGTATGTGTTCGCCTACGACATTGACCAGCCGCACTCGAAATACCACATCACCTGGGATCGTACGCAGCACATCATGCCGGCATATCGCGGGTTGATCTACGTCGACACGGACACCAACATGATCATGCGCATCACGCAGGAGCCCTACGATATTCCGGCAAGCTTCCCTGTGCAGAGCGTGAAGGAAACACTCGATTACGATTTCCAGAAGATCGGCGGCGGCGAATTTCTTGTGCCCATGAAGGCCGTGATCTCCTCACACACGCCGACCTTCCTGACGAAAAACGACATCGAGTTCCGGCTCTATCAGAAGTTCGGTACCGAGAGCACCATCAAGTTCGAAGACGCGCCTCCGCCACCTTTGTCCGACGACAAGGTGAAGGAGAAGAAATAGCTGCTGTCGTCAAGGACCGTTGGTCCACGAACCTGGATGAAACAAGGTGGCCCAGGCGGTTTCGCCTGTGTGTTTTCGGTGAGGTCCAAAGGCAGGCGAAACCTCTTCACCCGATACCAGCGAAAAACCAGAGGTCAAGTGAGCGGTCCAAGCACCCGTCCTGGTAACTCAAAATTGGCTGCGGCAACGCTGCTCCGCGGAGCAGCCAGTTTCACCAGCCTTGCGATCCGTGCCGGTTTGCTGGTGGCGGCGCTATGCCAACCCAGCCTCTCCCAAACCCTCCCCGAAATCCTGAGCCACGCACGCCAGGCCTCAGGTTATGACAAACTCACCGGCACCCTCGAACTCCATGGCCGGGCGACGGTCTACGGCCTCAGCGGACCGCTCGTGTTCACTCTGGCCCCTGACGGTCGTTTTCGATGGACGGCGGATTTACCAATTCCCGCCGGAGCGGGATATGACGGCAGGGAGTGGTGGGAGGTCGATCAGTCCCGCGTGCCGGTGGTGCACTCTCCCGGCGATCCTGGAGCCGCGATCCCACTGCCCTGGATTCTCACAGGCCGCTGGACGGACCCTAACAGCGGCGTGGAAGCCTCGCTGGCGCCTGGTTCCAATTCCAAACGCATCGTTCTCGATCTGCGAATGCCCGGCGCGAATGCCGAGGGGCAACTCACCTTGGACCGCGCGGCGTTTCTGCCTGTTTCCTTCAAGACGGGGCCGGCGCACTACGAAGTCGCTTGCGAATTCCAGAACTACCGGAAGGAGCAGGGCCTGAACCTTGCCCATCGCTGGAACGCGAGTCAGGCTACCCAAAACACTTCGTTCGTGATCGCGGATGCGAGCGTTGTCTCACAAGTATCGTTTGCTGCTCCCGATCCGCCCGCCGATACTCGCTTTGATCCCAAGCTTGCCGCCGCGGTTGATACTAGGGCCTCAAACACAGGGCAACTCTTGGTTCGCCCGCGGCTCAACGGCAAAGACGTTGGCTGGTTTCTGCTGGATTCCGGCGCCGGAGGAATGGTAATCACTCCCGAGGTGGCTGACCGTCTCGGAATGGAGTCGATCGGAAAGATTGGAGTGCTTGGCATCGGTGGCCCATTGAACACCATACTCCGTCGAGGTGCGACGTTCGAACTGGGCGGCATGTCGATCGACGGTCTGCTATTCTCCCAGGTGGACATGACGCCGCTCGCCAAGCTATTGGGAGTTGACGCCTTCGCCGGTGTAGTTGGCTATGACGTTCTTGCCCGCGCGGTCGTCGAACTCGACCCGGCGAGTCACACCATGACCATGTTCGATCCGGCGCAGTACCAATCCCCCGCCGCGGAATGGCAGCCGATATCGCTTGCCGGCAAGATCCCACAGGTGCGAGCCACCTACGAAGGCGGCCGTCAGGGCACTTTCACGCTCGATCTGGGCTCGAATGCAGGAGTGATGTTCAACGCACCCGCCGTGACGCATAATCACCTGATTGACAGCCGCGCCACCCAGGTTGCCTATCCGCTTCAGGGAGTCGGCGATTTCCGGACCGAATGGCGGCGTGGAACGCTCGAATGGATACAGCTAGGCAGTCAACGTATTGAAACAATTCAGGCTGGCTTCGTGACATTGGCCGCGCCCGGCACTCCTCTCAACGATCCCCGCATCGACGGTTCCCTTGGAACCGCGGCTCTCGGCCGCTTGAAAGTTATTTTCAATTACCCTTCGAGGAAAATCGCATTCCTTTCGTCGTCAAGTGGTATGCAGGCTCACAAAACGCTACCCACGCCCGACAGCCTCGGAACTACCCTCATTTTTCCCTATTGACTCTGCCTGCCAGTTCAGTACAATCTTTATGCCGGTCTCTTTCCGACAAGCTAAAAACGTCAGCGGGGCTTCATGTTCAAAACAAAAAAATCACGTCCTGAAACGAACGGTGGCGAACGCACTTATAGCAGCAGCGATGTTTCCCGCATAGCTCAAGTAAGTCTCAGGCAACTGCAGTGGTGGGATGAGCGCAAAGTTGTGTCCCCCCGGCACGAGGGTCACAAGCGGATTTACTTGCCACAGGAAGTAATCGAGATTACAGTTATCGCCGAGCTTCGCCGAAAGGGATTCTCGCTCCAGAAGATCCGCCGCGTTCTTCGATTCCTGCAGCGCGAAATGGGAAGGCGGCTGAGCGATGTTCTCGCCACCGATTCTAATCTTCACCTGGTAACCGACGGAAAGTCGATCTACCTCGAAGATCAGCAGGAACGCATCATCGACATCCTGAAAAACGCTAAACAGCCCATGTTCCTGGTTTGCGTCAGCGATCAGGTCCGCCGGCTCGGTGAGACACCGAAGAAACCGATGAGGAGCGAGGCCGCCTCGGCATCTGCTAGCCGCCGCCCGGTCCGTTCAGCTTAGTACACCTTTCAGAAATTCGCACACTTATGCCGGTCCGGCAACCAGCGGTCTGCGTTGCGTAAATGCTGAAACATTGTACTTAGCGAGATTCCCGGGGAAACCCGATATACTGGAAGTAGCGAGGCACCTGATGGCGCGAGGTAGGCGGACTCTTCTCTTTTTCGCAGTTATTATCTTGGCCTGTTCGATCGTGGGGGGTATTTTTGGCTCCGGCGTTCCGGGCGTTTCCGCCGCAACCAGTGGCGACGACGACTTGAGCCCTAACATCAAAGCCTTTACGAATGTTTATGCAGTCGTGGAGGCGAACTTCGCCGACAAACTAAGCGCTGATAAGGGACTCTACAAGGGCGCTATTCCGGGCATGCTCCGTACCCTCGATCCGCACTCCAATTTCCTCGATCCGAAGGAATTCGAAGGTCTCCGCGACGATCAACAGGGCCGCTATTATGGTGTCGGAATGACGGTCGGGCCACGCAACGGCAAGACCATCGTCCTGGCGCCCTTCGGCGGTTCGCCCGCATACAAGGCTGGTCTTCGCCCCGGCGACGTGATTCTGGAAGTTGACGATAAACGGACCGACAATATGTCGACCACCGATATCGCCGACCTGCTAAAGGGTGCTCGTGGAACGCACGTACAGGTTGTCGTTGGTCGCGAAGGCGTCGACAAACCACTCCGGTTCGACATCGTTCGTGACGCGATTCCGCGCTACAGCGTGAAGAACGCCATCTGGTACCGGCCAGGCATCGCTTACGTCGATATCGAGCAGTTCAACGAAAATACAAGCCACGAGTTCGAAGAAGCCCTCAAGAAACTCGGCGAAGCGAACATCAAGATGTTGATTCTGGACCTGCGCGACAACCCTGGCGGTGTCCTGAACGAAGGTGTGAACGTGACGGGCCACTTCCTGCACAAGAACGAACTGGTGGTCTCCCATCGCGGCCGTTCTTCGCCGGAGAAGCCTTACTACGCCCATGGCAGCCCGCTCGGCGAAAATTATCCCGTCGTTGTGCTGGTGAACCGTTACTCCGCTTCCGCCGCTGAAATCGTTTCGGGCGCGCTGCAGGATCATGATCGCGCGTGGATTCTTGGTGAAACCACATTCGGCAAGGGTCTCGTACAGACCGTTTATCCGCTTTCCGAAGGCGCAGGCCTGCTGCTTACGACGGCGCACTATTACACGCCGAGCGGACGATTGATCCAGCGTGATTATTCGAACATCTCGTTCCTGGATTACTATTACGGAAAACACGGCGAGTTGAAGAATCCGACCGACGTGAAGAGCACTGACAGCGGCCGTACCGTGTATGGCGGGGGCGGTATCACCCCGGATGAAAAGTATACGACGCCGACCTACAACAAACTCCAGACTGAACTGCTCCGCAAGTACGAATTCTTCAATTTCACGGCGAAATACTTCGGCGGGCGCGACGCGAAGTTGCCGAAGGGTTGGGACCCCGACGACTCGGTGATGAACGATTTCCACTCATACGTCCTGAAGCAGAACATTCCCTTCAGCGAAGCCGAGTGGACCGAGAATCGCCAGTGGATTCACGACCAGTTAAAGCGCGAAATGTACGCCACTGGCTTCAGCTACGAGGAATCCCAGCAGGTCGCTGTTCAGACCGATCCCGAAGTGGCCAAGGCCGCCGATTCGATGCAGGAAGCAAAGGCCCTGCTCGACAAATCGAAAAAGTTGATCGTCCGGCGCTTCGCGCGCGACGACAGGCAGTAAGCGGGCCGGCGGTTTCGCCTGCCAGTAACATAGGATTTGACACCACAAATAACCGTCCTGGACGCCGGCGGTCAGTATTGTCACCTGATCGCCCGCAAAGTCCGCGACCTCGGTGTTTACGCCGAGGTTCAGCCCAGCGATGTCCCAGCCAGCGAACTCAGAGGGCGTAAAGGCATCATCATCTCCGGCGGCCCTAGCAGCGTCTACGAAGCGGGCAGCCCTCGAATCGATCCCGAAATCCTGTCCCCTGAATTCGGCGCTCGCGTCTTCGGCATTTGCTACGGCCAGCAGGTGATCGCCTTCGAGATGGGCGGCCGTGTCCATCAAGGCGATCGCGGCGAATATGGATCAGCGCACCTCACACGGACGCGCGCCCACGTCCTGCTCGACGGCCTGAATGGCGGCTCCCAGGTCTGGATGAACCATCGCGACACGGTGGAGGCCGTCCCCGAGGGGTTTGATGTCCTCGCCTCCACCGAGACTTGTCCCATCGCAGCCATGGCGCACCGCGAACGGCCCGTAGTCGCCGTTCAGTTCCACCCGGAAGTGGCCCACACTCCTCAGGGAAAGCAGATCCTCGCGAACTTCCTGTTCCGCATCTGTAACTGCGAGCCGGATTGGAACCCCAAGGACCGTCTGGGGTCGATCGAGGAGCAGATCCGCAGAACTGCCGGCGACCGCAACGTGTTCTTCTTCGTCAGCGGCGGAGTCGATTCTACCGTTGCCTACACCTTGTGCCTGCGCACCCTGGGGCCGGCGCGTGTCTACGGCATTTACGTCGATACTGGCCTGATGCGAGACGGCGAGACGGAGTACGTCGAGCACCTCTTTCACAAGCTTGGCGCCACGGCGTTTCACATTGAGGATGCCCGCGCGGAATTTCTTGGCGCGCTTTCGGGAATCTGTGAACCGGAACGCAAGCGGCATATCATCGGTGAACGCTTCGTAGCGGTCCAGGAGCGCCTGCTTAGCACTGGTCATTTTCTCGACGGGAGCTGGATCCTCGGTCAGGGAACCATCTACCCGGACACGATTGAATCCGGCGGCACCGCCAAAGCAGACGTCATCAAGACGCACCACAACCGTGTCGCCGGCATCCAGAAGCTGATCGAAGCCGGCCGCATCATTGAGCCGCTCAGTTCGTTCTACAAAGACGAGGTGCGGGTCTTGGGAGCCGAACTTGGAATTCCGGACGAGTTTCTGCACCGGCATCCGTTCCCCGGTCCCGGCCTCGCCATCCGATGCCTGTGCGCAAGCGAGGAGCAACCCGTGCGACGGCTGGATCCAGGCTGGCTGCTGCCGGTACGTTCGGTCGGCGTCCAGGGCGATTCGCGCAGCTACCGAGCCGTGCTGGCTCTTGATGCATTCCCGGAGGGCGACGAAGCCACCGCCCTCGTGAATCGCACATTCGAGATCAATCGTGTCGTAGCCGTGGTGGGGACCAGCGTCTCCATGCTGGCGATGCATGGCACGAGCGGATACATCTCCACCGACCGGCTCAACCGCTTGCGGCGTTGCGACGCGATTGTCCGCCGCCTAACCCGCGACAGTGGCTTCGACGAGAAAGTCTGGCAGCTTCCGGTGGTGCTCATTCCCATCGGGACGGCGCAAAGCCCGGACTCGGTTGTGCTGCGGCCCATCGACTCAGTGGACGGTATGACAGCGCAGGTCGTGCGTATGCCCCCCGAGTTGCTGGATTCGATCCGCTATGAATTGCTGCAAGTCCACGGGATTTGCGCCGTATTTTTCGATCTCACCCACAAACCCCCAGGCACCATCGAGTGGGAGTAGCTTAGGGTCTCGTCCCTCGAAAATTTGGAGGATGTGGAAGGATGGAGCAGGCATTCAGCCTGCCTTTGGACCTCACCGAAGGCGTACGGTCGGGCATGGGAATGCTCCGTGTTGCCGCTCGCCGGAAATCATGATCGCCGGCGATGCTTCACAAAACACTTTAAGTGATCATGGCGCCCTTCCTCGAATGAACGCGGAAAACCGTGACGATTTGGATCATAACTCCGCACTGGAGTCAAAGAAGCGCCCGATGTTAGATTCAAAGCGGAGGCAAACCATGGAAATCCGCGCTCCCCGCGGCAACACCCTGTCATGTCATGGCTGGCATCAGGAAGGCGCACTGCGCATGCTGATGAACAACCTCGATCCTGACGTCGCCGAACGCCCCGACGACCTGATCGTGTACGGCGGCACTGGACAGGCTGCCCGCAATTGGCCCGCGTACCACGCCATTGTTCGCTCCCTGCGCGACCTGCGCAACGACGAGACGCTGCTGGTGCAATCGGGCAAGCCGGTCGGCATCTTTCGCACGCACGACGAAGCGCCTCGCGTTCTCATCGCCAACTCGAACCTGGTCGGTCACTGGTCCAACTGGGACGTCTTCCACAAGCTGGAGCGGCTCGGGCTTATCATGTACGGCCAGATGACCGCCGGCTCGTGGATCTACATCGGCAGCCAGGGGATTGTGCAAGGCACGTTCGAAACATTTGCCGCCGCGGCGAACCGGCACTTCGGCGGATCGCTGAAGGGGAAACTGGTTGTCAGCGGTGGCATGGGAGGCATGGGTGGCGCTCAGCCGCTCGCCGCGACAATGAACGATGCCTGCTTCCTGGGCGTCGATGTCGACCCGAAGCGCATTCAGAAGCGCCTCGACACCGGTTATTGCGACCATATGGTCCACTCGCTTGACGACGCTTTGCGGCTTCTCGATGAAGCGCGGGCAAAGGGCGCCGCCATCTCGGTCGGTCTGGTGGCAAATTGTGCCGACGTGCTGCCGGAGTTGGTCCGGCGCGGCGTCACGCCCGATATCCTGACCGATCAAACCAGCGCGCACGACCCGCTCAACGGCTACGTCCCCAATGGTATGAGCCTGCAGGACGCGCTGGCGTTGCGCTGCTCCAGTCCGGAGGATTACATCAAGCGCTCCATGGACACCATGGCCGCGCACGTCCGCGCGATGCTTGCTCTGAAACGCATGGGCGCCGTGACGTTCGATTACGGTAACAACATCCGAACGTACGCACACCAGGCCGGCGTCGAAGATGCCTATGATATCCCGGGGTTCGTGCCCGAGTACATCCGGCCGCTGTTCTGCGAGGGCCGCGGACCGTTCCGCTGGGCGGCCTTGTCGGGATCGCCTGAGGATATCCACACCACCGATCGGCTCGCGCTACAGATGTTCCCGAAGAACGCAGTGCTGGCGCGCTGGATGCGGCTCGCCGCTGAGCGCATCCACTTCCAGGGTTTGCCCGCACGTATATGCTGGCTCGGCTATGGAGAGCGAGCGGAGTTTGGCCTTGCGATTAATGACTACGTCCGGAAGGGCCGCATTCAAGCTCCGATTGTCATTGGGCGGGATCACCTCGACACTGGCTCGGTGGCGTCGCCTTACCGCGAAACCGAGGCTATGATCGATCATTCCGACGCCATCGCAGACTGGCCGCTGCTCAACGCGCTTCTTAACACGGCAGCCGGGGCCTCATGGGTTTCGATCCACAATGGAGGTGGCGTTGGAATCGGATACGCGCAGCATGCCGGCATGGTAGTTGTCGCCGACGGCGCAGATTCAACCGCGCACAGACTGGAGCGAGTTTTGACCACCGACCCTGGTATGGGTGTGATCCGGCACGTCGACGCCGGCTACGAGCGAGCGCGCGAAGTGGCGCAGGAGCATGGAATCCGCATTCCCATGGATCAGGTTTCGTGAGCGCGCTACACGAAGATCCTTATTGGCCGCGAGCCAGCTCCTGGCTTGCGGGCGACCATGAACCGGCTGCTGTGCGCCGCCTGGCCGTCATCGGAGCGCCGGTGCGGCTCGGCTCGATCACTCCGGGACGCTGCGATCTCGCGCCCGCGGCTATTCGCTCTGCCCTGGCACGCTTCAGCACTTATGACGTGCAGCACCGCGTGGACGTCCGATCCATCGCAGCCCGCGATTATGGCGATCTGCCGATCACCCACGACACGCCGGAACTGATACTCAACCCCGTGTCGAACGCCGTGCGCGCCGCGCTTGCCGAAGCCGACGCCGTGGTCCTGCTGGGTGGCGATAACAGCATCACGCGTGCCGGATGCCACGGCCTGGGGCGATGCGGCCTGATTACCTTCGACGCGCATTACGACGTGCGGCATCTCGACCGCGGCCTGAACAACGGCAATCCTGTCCGAGCGCTGCTTGAAGATGGCTACGAGGGACGCAACATCATACAGATCGGCATCCAGTCGTTCGCTAATTCCCAGGTGTATGCGAATTTCGCGCGTAAAGCCGGCATTCGGTTGGTGACCGCCGAGGAGGCGCAGAAGCGCGGGATGGAGTCGGTGGTTCGGGAGGCGTTGGACGTGATCCACGTCGACCAGGTTTACGTTGACATCGACCTCGACGTGCTCGATCGTGCCTATGCGCCGGCGACGCCCGGCTCCCGTCCCGGCGGGCTGACGCCCGGGCAGATTCGTCTGGCTGCGCGAGTCTGCGGGCTGCACCCCAAGGTAAAGGCAATCGACCTGGTGGAGATCGATCCCGAGAAGGACATTGCCGACCTGACCGCTCTCACCGCCGCAAGTTGTCTGCTGTCCTTCGCTTCCGGCCTCGCCGAGCGATGAGCGAGTTCGCCGTCGTCAATTGTTCGCAGCTTCTGACGCTGGGGGGCCCGGCGCGCCCGCGCGTCGGAGCGGAACTGCGCGAACTCGGAATCGTCGAGGACGGCGCGATGCTGATACGCGATGGCCGCATCGCCGCTGTCGGACGACGTCACGAGATCCGCGCCGACAACATTGTAGATGCGGACGGTGGCGTCGTAATGCCGGGCTTTGTCGACGCGCACACCCATCCCGTCTTCGCCGGCAACCGCGCCGACGAATTCGAGCGCCGCACCGCCGGGGCGACGTACCAGGAAATCGCAGCCGAAGGAGGCGGCATCCGGTCTACGGTCCGCCGTACCCGCGCGGCCACCGAAGACGAACTGCTCGAATCCGCGACCCACTATGCGAACTGGTTCCTGCGTTGCGGCACGACCACGATTGAAGCCAAATCCGGCTACGGCCTGACGCTCTACGATGAACTGAAGCTGCTCCGGGTCATCCGCCGCCTGGGAAACACCACGCCGCTGCGCTTCGTGCCGACATTCCTGGGAGCCCACGAAATTCCCGACGAGTTCCGAGGCCGGACCACAGCCTACGTCGACCTGGTCATCAATGAAATGCTCCCGCGCGTCGCCGCTGAGCAACTGGCCGAGTACTGCGACATCTTCTGCGAACCGCACATTTTCGGCGTCGACGAGGCCCGCCGCGTACTCCACGCTGCCGAAAAACTCGGCCTGGGACTCCGCATGCACGCCGACCAGCTCTCCGATTCCGGAGCGGCCGCCCTCGCCGCCGAGCTTCACGCCGCTACCGCCGATCACCTGGAACACACCAACGAAACCGCCTTGGCGCATCTCGCCGCGGCCCGAGTCCAGCCGGTGCTGCTCCCCGGAGCGGTTTACGCCATCCGATCTCATCAATACCCCGCTGCCCGGCGAATGATTGACGCCGGCCTGGCCATCGTCCTCGCAACCGACTTCAACCCCGGCACCTCGCCCACAACCTCCATGCCAATGATTCTGTCGCTGGCCGCCACCCAGATGAAGATCACCGCCGCCGAAGGAATAGTCGCGTCCACCATCAATGCCGCCTTCAGCCTCGGCCGCGGCGCCGAAATCGGTTCACTCGAACCTGGAAAGCGCGCCGATTTCGTGATCCACGACCGCCGCGACTACCGCGAACTCGCCTATTTCTTCGGCCTCGAGCCGGCGCGCGCCGTGTACATTGGCGGAACGTTGATATCCTGTTAACAAGCTGGCAATCCCATCATCTTCCAGGCGCGCAAAGCGTTTTGTTGTAAATGTGTTTTGGAACTGGCTCGGCGTCGGGGCCGGGCTGTTCACCGGCATCCTTCTCTCCCCGTACATGATCCGGAAACTAGGTCCGGAAGGCTACGGGTTGTGGGCGCTTTCCTTCGCGCTCGTCGAGTACTATACGTTTCTCGACCTGGGTTTCCGCTCGGCCACCGTCAAATACGTCGCCCATCATTTCGCGCTCCAGGAATGGCTCCAAACGAATGAAATCATCAACACGATCCTGGTTTATTCCGGCATCGTTTCGGGGTTCCTGTTCGTCCTGACCGTCCTTGCCTCCGGCTACCTGAAGTACTTCTTCAAAATGACGCCGGAGTACGAACGGTCCTTCCAGCTTTTGATTATCCTGATGTCGATTAGCTGGTGCCTCGGCTTCGTTTTCAACACGTTCGGCGCGTGCCTGGAGGCCATTCAGCGCTTTGACCTCTACACCAAGGTCAACGTCAGCACGACGGTGCTTCGCGCAGGCGGAACCGCTATCATCCTGTATCTCGGCTATGGACTGGTCGGCATCGGCGCCTGGACCGTCTGCATACAGTGCCTCGGCTACGCCCTTTACTTCGTCTCCTTCCGAAAGGCCGTCCCCGCCAGCGAAATTTCTCCGCGATTTGCCAGCCTGGCCACACTACGCCGGATGGGCAGCTTCGGCATACACACCTTCATCGGCAACATTTCGCAGATGGCTTTAAGCCAAAGCCCGGCGCTTCTGATCGGCCACTACCTGCCGGCGAAATTCGTTGGCTTTTACAACCTGCCAACTCGCCTGATTCAGTACACCGGCGATGCCGTCGGTCGCATCGGCATCATCACCAACGCCAGCGCCGCCGAGATTCAGGCGCGCGGCGATTCCCACGTCCTCTCGGAACTCGCCATATATACGAACCGCTACTGCGTCACCCTCTTCATGCCCCTGGCCATCGCCCTATGGGTCTTTGGCGACCGAGTTTTCCGCGTGTGGGTACCCTCGGTGGCCCAAAGTACCGCGCCCCTTCTGCCGATCTTGCTAGGAGGTTATATGATCGCGGTCGTTGGACAATTCAGTTCCGGCATGCTTCTTCAGGGCATGGGCCGGCATCAGCGCTATTCGCGAGCCCTGCTGGTGGAAGCCATCGTCGTCGCTGGTTCCCTGGTCTACGTCATCCCGCGCTACGGAATCATGGGAGCGGCCTGGGTGGTGGCCGTCTGTATGGTCCTTGATCGGGGATTCTTCGCGCCATGGCTCGTAAGCCGTGAGATGGGATTCTCATTCCTTCATTTCATGAATTCCATTTACACAGTTCCCACGCTCGTTGGCATTCCCGTTGCCGCACTGGCATGGTGGCTGCGGATCACGATTCTGCCAGGAAACAACCTGTTTCAGCTCGCGGCTATGGGCGCGATTGTTGCGGCGTCCTACCTGGGCCTGGCGTTCTTCTTCTGCCTGCCGCGGGAGCATCGCGCGCTGCTAGGAGGTTGGCTGGGCCGGCGCATTCCGTTCCTGAAGAGCGTGGGAGCGCACTGATCTGTGACCTTCACAAGTTCCCGGACCGTTTCAGGGCAACAAGGTAACGCCGGCTTCAGCAGGTCTTTGATCCGCCTACAGGCGGCGGTACGCGGCCGGCCACGGCTTGTTCCAGCCGAATGCGCGTGGAGGCGCTGCTAGATGTTCCTGCTGCATCAGTCCACGCATCGCATGCTGGTCCGATACCATCCGATGGTCGGGCACCTCTATGTGCCGAACCTGGCCGCACGCCTGCCGAATGAGACGGGCGGATATTTCGTCGCGACCAACTCTCAGGGTTTTCGTTCCGATTTCGAGTTCGCTGCACGCAGCGGGACACGGCCGCGCATTTTGATGTTCGGCGATTCCTACACGGCGGGCGACAACTGTGTCAACGCCGACCGCTATTCGGACCAACTGGGGCGACTGCTAGGCGCCGAAGTCTACAATTACGGGCTCTCCGGCTCCGGCACCGACCAGCACCTGCTCATCTTCCGTGAATTCGCTCGCGACGTCGAGCGCGATCTGATCGTCATCTGCGTGCAGATCGACAGCATACGACGCATCCAGGTCAGCCACCGCGAATCGATCGAGCGCACGACGGGCCGGCGCGTTCTGGTCGCAAAACCGTATTTCACCCTGGAAGACGGCAACCTGGTTCTGCATCATTCTCCCGTTCCTCGCCAGCGACCCGTGGTGGGTGCCGTGGAAACCCGTGTAACCGAATCCGATGGCCAGGGTTGGCGAGAAGCGGCGATCCGGGCCTACCGTGAAAGTCCCCATCTCTCGTACCTGCGCAAATGGGTGCGGACCGACCTACAGCGCGTGAAATCGGAGGTCTTGCGGCTCAGCGGAGCGCAACCATATCCCGAGTTTAAATCCCAGGACAGCGCGGGATGGCGTCTCATGCGGGCGATTCTCGAACAGTTCGCACGCGAAGCAGCGCCGACGCCGGTGTTGATCGTCCCCATTCCGACGTATGAATTCTACCTGCATGGTGTGAAACCGTCGTACCAGCCCTTCTTCGCCCAACTGGCGGACCCCGCGCACGGCGTTCATGTCCTCGACGTCAGCACGCCGCTTCTGAGTGAGCCCTGGGAAACACGACAGAAATATTCCTTCAAGGTCGGCGGCCATTTCACTCCGTTCGCAAACGAGAAGGTCGCTCTTTTGATGGCGGATTGCATCACGGAGCGCAAGCTGGTTCCTGCCGCTCAGCCCAGCGCTCCTGCTATTCGCAAAGCTGACTCCATCAATATCCTGGGGGTCTCATGCTTCTATCACAACTCCGCCGCCGCGCTGATTCGCGATGGCAAGATTGTGGCTGCGGCCGAGGAGGAGCGCTTCACCCGTCTGAAGAACGACCGCCGCTTCCCGCACAACGCCGTGAACTACTGTCTGGAGCAAGGCGGTGTCAATCCACAAGATCTCGCTGCGGTCGTGTACTATGACAACGCGCCACTGACCTTCGAGCGCATCCTCCACACCCAACTCAGCCTGGGTGAAGCCGCCGAGGATAGCTGGCAGCGCATTCTGCCTTCCTGGCTACGCTATAAGCTCCAGATCCCGCAGCTCATCCGGAATTACCTCAAGTATGACGGCCTGGTCCTCCAGGAGATTCACCACCGCTCGCACGCCGCCAGCGCATTCTACCCATCGCCGTTCGATAGCGCCGCAATTCTCACCATCGACGGCGTCGGCGAATGGGCCACGGCATCCGTTGGCTGTGGACACGGCAACCGCATCGACATGCTGCGTGAAATGCGCTTCCCGCACTCGCTCGGCTTGCTTTACTCCGCGTTCACGCAATTCACCGGCTTTAAAGTGAACTCCGGCGAATACAAGATGATGGGTCTCGCGCCTTACGGCGAGCCGAAGTATGCCGACATCATCCTCGACAAGCTTGTCCATCTGAAAGACGACGGCTCCATTGAACTGAACCTCGAATATTTTGGTTTCCTCGAGCATCCCTCGATGACCAACGAGCGCTTCGCCGGGCTGTTCGGCGGACCCGCACGCAAACCCGATTCCCGCATCACGCGCCGCGAAATCGATCTCGCCCGCTCCATCCAGTTCGTCACGGAAGAAGCCATGTTGCGCATGGCCGGATACGCGCAGCGCTTCACGGGAGAACGCAGGTTGTGCCTCGCCGGTGGTGTCGCGTTGAATTGCGTCGCGAACGGACGCGTGCTCCGCGAAGGCCCGTTCGAGGACATCTGGATTCAACCAGCCGCGGGCGATGCCGGTTGCGCCCTTGGCGCCGCTCTCGACGTCTACCACACCTACTTCGGAAAGGAACGCGCTCCAGCTGCGGGCAAACGGCCGTTGCAAGGTGGCTCCTACTGGGGACCGTCCTTCTCAGACGACGAAATCCTCGCGTTCCTCGACAGCAATGGATACCCGCATCAGCGCATGGACGGCGCGGAGCGTTCCAGCTTCCTGGCACGGTGCCTGCAGGAGGGCAAGGTCGTCGGCCACTTCGCCGGCCGTCTCGAATACGGTCCGCGATCGCTCGGTTCGCGCTCGATCCTGGGCGACGCCCGCAATCAGGACATGCAGGCCGCTCTCAACCTGAAGATTAAGTACCGCGAGTCCTTCCGTCCTTTCGCTCCGACTGTGCTGGCCGAGAAGGTCCACGAATATTTCGAGTTGGACCGCGAGAGCCCCTACATGTTGATCGTGGCGCCGGTCCGCGAAGAGCGCCGCAAGCCCGTGGACAAGATCGATAGCGAGGACTTGCTCCCGATCGTGCGGCAGGCCCGCAGCGACCTTCCCGCCATCACACACGTCGATTATTCGGCGCGCATTCAGACCGTGGTTCGCGAAGATCATCCTGTCTACTACGACCTGATCCGCGAATTTGAGCATCAGACCGGATGCGCGGTTATCGTGAACACGTCGTTCAACGTGCGAGGCGAACCAATCGTGTGCACGCCCGAGGATGCCTATCGCTGTTTCATGCGCACCGAGATGAACGTGCTTGCGCTAGGCAATTACATCCTGCTCAAGCAAGAGCAGCCCGCGTGGCCCGAAGACAAAGCCGAGGGTCTTGAAAGCGAGGACGCGTCAAAATCCGAACCCAGCCGCCATCCCGAAGGCCTGCTGCGCGATTTGCGGCGAATTTTTCAGAAACGGTTCCTGCCGCTCTCGGCCGTAATGCGGCAACGAGGCGAGGTTGGCGTCGACACCACCTTCCGTAAGGCACCCACGCAATGGTCTGAAATCAGCGGTCCTGCTTCGGGCAAGGAAACCTTCGAATATCCCGCGGCGCTGCAGGAAACAACACCCAATCCGAAACGTTTCGCGCAGGCGCTTTCTTCGTCCGAAGCACTGCGGCCGTTGCTGGAGGAGCTGATCGAACTCGGCCTTCGCTACCCCGCCGAAGAAGCGTTGGAAGAAGAAGTTTCCGAATCGGTCTACGTGATGTTCTAATTCAAATAGCAACGGTTGCTCCAATCCTGTCGTCTGCGTTATCAGGAGGACAATTGCGACTACTCGTTTTGGTTGGACTTGCAGCGTTGACCCTCGCTGCCGAAGAGACTCCGCTCGATAGTGGACCGACGTCCCTCATCATCACGTACCGCTGCAATCCCGCGCAGCGCGCGCAGTTTCGCCAGAACCTGATGGGAGCGGGCCTGCAGCGTTTTCAACATTGGAAAGAAGATGGCGTCCTCTCCGAATATCACGTCCTGTTCAGTCGCTACGTTGACACCGATTCCTGGGATGCGATGACCATCCTCCATTTCAGCAACTACACCAATCTTCAGCGCTGGAAGAGGGTGGAGACAGCGACTCCCGCCGGCATCACCCCGGAAATGCTTGCGATGACGACCTCTGTAAACACTTACCCGGTTGACCTGGCGCGTCGCGCGATCGATGAATCGATACCCGCAGAGCCGGTGTTCCTCGTCATCCCGTACTCGCAAGCGCCGTCCTACGACGATTTCGTGCGCTATGTCGACAACGTGCTGAAGCCGCAGTTCGACGGAACGATGAAAGCGGGAATCCTGTTCGGATACGGAGTTTACATGCAGCGGTATCCCGCCGCGAGGCCCTGGGACAGCCTGGTGGTGTTGGAGTACAAGAGCGACGACGATTTCGGCGCGCGGGAGAAGGTGATCTCAAGTGTCCGTCAACAGATGCAGGTCAACGATCAGCCGGTGGCGCAGGAGCGGCAGGCCGTCATCGCGGATGAACTGGTTCTCCGCCGTTAAGTGCCAGGGATAAAGCAGGATTCCATCCTGCCACCCTTTGCTTTCGTCCACCTTCGCGGATCAGCGGTCCATGGCGACAGGTTGAAACACCGCCTCACAGAGCTCGACGAATCGCGATGGTGTCAAAGTTAAGGGCAGCCAGGTTGGACGGTGCGAGTCCACTCCTCCGTTCGAGCACGAAGCGCCGCTAACCTGCCTTCGGGAAACAGATCGCCAATCACCGCAACCGAATCCGCCCCCGCCGCAAGCACTGCGCCCGCATTCGCCCGCGTAATTCCGCCAATCGCCACAAGCGGCCGAATCGTCAATGGGCGCAGCCGCCGCAACTCCTCAACGCCCACCACCGGATCGGGATTTTCCTTCGAAACGGTGGAAAACATCGGCCCGATCGCGAGGTAGTCCACCGGCTCATCGGCGGCTCCGCGAAGCTGTGCCTCATTGTGAGTGGAAAACCCAATCACCGCTCCGTCCCCGACCACCCGGCGAGCGGCCCACGGCGGCAGATCATCCTGCCCAACATGCAAAGCTGCGCCGAGCATGAGCGCAATATCAGCACGGTCGTTCACGACGAAAATGGCACTGGCGTCCGAGCACATGCGCGCCATCCTCTCAGCCCAGTGATAAATCTCCCGCGAAAAATGCCCCTTGTGGCGGAGCTGCAAAATCCGTGCACCGCCCGCTAGAATGGCCTCCGCGGCCGCAATCGCATCGAGGCCGCAACGGGTCAACACGCCCGTATCAAGCACCGGATAAAAACGAGGGATCGTCAACCGTTTATCATAACGTCTGAAGCAATGCCCTGCGTTTTGGAACTGCGCGACATCTCGAAGCACTACACTACCCAGAAAGCTGTGACCGGCATCTCACTACAGGTGCAAAAAGGCGAGTTCTTCTCGCTTCTCGGGCCTTCCGGCTGCGGCAAGACCACCACGCTGCGCCTGGTTGCCGGCTTCGAAGAACCCACCACCGGCGAAATCGCGCTCAACGGCAATCCTATCCATCACCTCCCGCCCTACCATCGCAACGTCAGCACGGTCTTTCAGAATTACGCGCTCTTCCCACACCTGACCGTGCGTCAGAACGTCGAGTTCGGGCTCCGGCGTCGAAAAGAGCTACACGACATCGCCGACCGCGCCCGCCGTGTCCTCGAGATGGTGCAGCTTGCCAACAAGGGATCGCGCAAGCCATCAGAGATTTCCGGTGGCGAGCGCCAGCGTGTCGCCCTGGCCCGATCGCTGGTGCTCGCGCCCGACGTGCTTCTCCTTGATGAGCCTCTTTCCGCTCTCGACCCGGCGCTCCGCAAACAGGTCCGCGCCGAGTTGAAGAGCCTGCAGCGCCAGGTCGGCATTACGTTTTTGTTCGTAACCCACGACCAGGAAGAAGCGCTCTCACTGTCCGATCGTCTCGCCGTCATGAATGCCGGCCAGATCGAGCAACTCGGCACGCCGCAGGACGTCTACCTTCGGCCCAGGACCCGGTTCGTAGCCTCCTTCCTTGGCTCCGTGAACTGGATTAACGGAATCGGCGTCCGGCCCGAAGCTACGCGCATTGTGAAACAGGCGCCCGCTCATCGCCCGAGCCATCCCGCGACGGTCGAAGAAATCACCTTCCTCGGAAGCCTCGTGCACATCCGGGCGCAACTCCACGACGGCTCGGCGGTAACAGCGGAGGTCTCGCGCTTAAACAACGGCTTCGCGCCGGCAGACGACGTCTACATCTGGTGGGAGCCTTGCGACGAGCTGAAATTCGACTAAGGAGCTGGTTCCTCGCCCCATCCTGGACGGTGATGCTGCTGCTGTTCGCGGCGCCGCTCACGGTCATCTGTTTCTACAGCGCCATGACTCGCGGGCCGTATGGCGGGTTCTCGCTGCCCTGGACGCTCGACAGCTACGGGCGTCTCGCTGATTCACTTTACTTCGCCATTCTGCTGCGGTCCTTTTGGATCGCGGGCGTCTCGACGATTTTCTGCCTCGTCCTCGGCTTTCCCCTCGCGCTCTTCATTTCACGAGCCGGGCCGCGCAAGAACCTCTACCTGACGCTGGTCATCCTGCCATTCTGGACCAGTTTCCTGGTTCGAACCTACGCCTGGATGTTCCTGCTCCGAGACACCGGCCTCATCAACACCGTGCTCCAGAAGACTGGCCTCATTCACGATCCGTTGCCGCTGCTCTACAATGATGGCGCGGTAATCGTCGGCCTCGTCTACGGCTTTCTACCGTTCACGGTGCTCCCGCTCTATGCCGCGCTGGAGCGTCTCGACCCCAACCTGCTCGAAGCTGCCGCCGACCTCGGCGCGACGCCCTGGCACACCCTGACGCGCGTCGTCATCCCGCTCTGCGCTCCCGGCATTCGAGCCGGGACGATCCTCGTTTTCATCCCCTGCCTGGGCGCCTACCTGACCCCCGACCTCCTCGGCGGCGGGAAGTCGGTCATGGTCGGGAATCTCGTGCAAAACCAGTTCACCAGCTCGCGCGACTGGCCCTTCGGCGCCGCCATCTCGCTCACACTGATGGCGCTGGTCATGCTGCTCCTGCTGCTGTTTATGCGGGGCAATTCCGAGGAGGGACTGCTGTGAAGCGTCGGGCCCTGCCCGTCTACGCCGCCGCTGCGTTCGCGTTTCTTTATGTGCCGCTGATCGTTCTATCCGCCTTCAGCTTCAACGCTTCGAAATTCACCGTATGGGAAGGATTTTCGCTCCAATGGTACGCCGCCGCCTTCCACGACCCTCAACTCGCCGAAGCGACAGGCAACAGCCTGATCATCGCCGTTGTCGCCACGCTGCTCTCCACGGTCATCGGCACTCTCTGCGCCTACGGTCTCTGGAAACGCAAATCGCCCCTGCTTGCCGGATCACTCTATCTCTCGCTCGTCACGCCCGAAATCGTCGCGGGCATTTCACTGCTCGCCTTCTTCCAGTGGGTCTTCCGATTCCTGCACGTCCGACTCGGCATGCACACGGTGATCCTGGCGCACATCTCGTTCTCCATCGCCTATGTCGTCATTGTCGTGATGGCGCGACTCCGCACGGTTGACCCCAAACTCGAGGAAGCCGCCCTCGACCTCGGCGCCAACGAATGGGGCGCTTTCTGGCACGTCACGCTCCCCGCAATCCTCCCCGGGGTCGTTGCCGCGGCGCTGCTCGCCTTCACTGTGTCATTTGACGACTACGTCATCACCAGCCTCGTCGCGGGCGTCGATTCGGAGACGCTGCCGATGGTGATCTACGCCTTCGCAAGACGCGGTGTCAACCCGGTAGTCAACGCCATCTCGGCCCTGATCGTCTTTGGACTCGGGGTGCTGATCCTGCTTTCCCAGAGGCTGCAGAAGACATGAACCGGCGAATCTTCCTGCTCGGACTCTCCGGACTCGCCGGCTGCACGCGCGATCGCCGTCCTCGCCTGAACGTCTGGAACTGGTCGAACTACATCGCCCCGGAAACGGTCCCCAAGTTCGAAGCCGAATACGGAGTGCGCGTTCGCTACGCTGTCTATGAAAGCAACGAGGAGATGCTCGCCCGCGTGATGGGCGGCAATTCGGGCTGGGACATCGTTTTCCCAACGGATTACCTGGTCCAGCCGATGCTGCAGCAAGGCCTGCTCGCGCCGCTCCAACACGACCTTCTTCCCAACCTGCACAATCTCGCGTCCGGGTTCCAACGCCCCGCCTGGGACCCGGCGATGCAGTGGTCTGTGCCGTACATGGTGACCGCGGCGGGCATCGGCTACAACCGCAAACTCACGCCACCGCCCACCGCATGGGAGGACCTTTGGAATCCACGCCTTCGCGGCCGCATGACCATGCTCGACGACCCCTTTGACGTTTTCGCAGCCTGTCTCAAGCGGCTGGGAGCTTCGATCAACTCTGCCGATCCCGCGCAATTGAAGCAAGCCCAAGCCCTGGCCATCAGGCAGAAGCCCATGCTCCGCGCCTACCTGAACGCCGAAGCCCGCGACCAGCTTGTCAGTGGTGACATTCTCGCCGCGCACATGTGGAACACCACCGCGCAGCAAGCCATCGACGCCTCGCCCGACGTAGCCTTCGTCTATCCGCGCGAAGGCTACGCGACGTATCCAGACTGTTCCGTGATCTTGCGCGAAAGCCGCCGCACGGAGCTGGCGCACAAATTCGTCGACTTCCTGCTGCGTCCCGAAATCGCCGCTGCAAACGCGCTCGCCGCCCGCACGACCACGACGAACGAAGCCGCCCGCGCCCTGTTCCCGCCCGACTTCCGCGATAACGCCACGCTCTACCCCGGTGCCGACATCGTGGCCCGAGGAGAATGGGCGCAGACCCTTTCGCCCGACAATCAAAGGCTGCGCGACCGCCTCTGGACGGAGATCAAAGCGTCCTGAGCCGCTCCTCCAATGCCGCCATTGTGGGAACGAACCAGACTTGCTCCCCGCGATTCGCCTCGTACACAAAATCCCGCAGCGCTGTACTCTCCGCCACATATTCCGAGATATCGCCGACGATCGCCACCCGCATCTGATAGGTCACGAACTTCTGAAGGACCTCGCCCGCGACACCCGTCCGAAGCCGAAAGAAGTCTCCCTCCAACTGAGCAGCCGGAATCGCAATCCAGCTCGCGCTCTGCGCCCAGGCATGAGGAAGCAGATCCGCAGCGTCACGTCCATTCCGTATGGGAGATACACACTCCAGCACGCGGATGCCATGCAACTCATGCAAAACCTCGGTCATTGATCCACCTCAAATCTTTCGTTCCAGGTAGAACCCAATGAACTGAAGCAGCGAACTGATGGTGCTGACGCCCCCGCTCAGCATGATCTTCAACCGCGCACGCTCTTCGTTGTAGATGGTCTCGATTCGAAGCGGCTCGTCTTCGCGCGGGCGCGATTTTGGAGCGCTCGTCAATGCGTTGGACAGACGGATCACTTCCTCGGGACCAATCGCGTCTACTTCCACAATGCTCGAAACATCGACTTGGCGTTCCCGCACCACTGGTTCGGCTTCGATTGGCGGCCGCCCGGTCATACGCTCCAGATCCTCCGCCGACACGCGATACTGCTTGCCGATGCGGACGGCTTTTAAATGCCCCTCCCGGACGTAATTCCTTACGGTCTTCACGTGTAGTCCCAGGAGACCGGCGACTTCCTCGACGGAATAGAGTTTTTGCGGCAATCCCTAAACTTCCCTATCAGCAAGTATAACAGTGCCCGATAGGGAATGATAGGGAAGTTAAGAGAATTCCCATCGGCGAGCCAATCGCCGCGCGATTACGAACAACACCAACCCCGCCCCGATCAGAACCGCCACCTGCGGCCACAGATGCGAAACCGGCTCATCACGCCAAAAGACTTTAGTAAACCCGTCAATCGCCCAGGCATTGATCGTGAGCAATCCCGCCTTTTGCATCGCCTCCGGCATCAGGAAACGTGGGAACATGCTGCCGCCAATTGACGACATCATCAGGACCACCAGCGTTGAGACCGGTCCGAGTTGTGCGCGCGTCCGGCAGGTGCTCGCCAGCAGCATGCCAAACGCGGCTACGGCGAACGCGGTCGAGAGCCCCATCACCACAAACCCGGCCAAATGCGAAGGCAGGTCGACCTTGAAAACCACCCATGCCCACACGAACATAATGAAAAGCTGTGCAAACGCCAGTAACGCGCAGAAGCAAAGCTTCCCCGCCAGTAGCATCCCCATAGTGACGCGCGAGCTCAACACACGGTCCAGCGTGCCGCTTTCGGCCTCATCGAGAAGCGACCCACCGGCTGCGCTCGCGCTGAATAACAGGAACATGACGCCGATCGCCGCGGCATAGAACGAAACCATGGGGTTGTTCTTTTTCTCGCCCACCACATCCCGCGCCTCCACCGCGATCGGCATGGCGCCACCCATTCGTTGCCCGATCGCCTTCAGCACCGCGGTCATCGCGACCTTCTGCAGTAACCCCATGACGAGTTGCGGGGCCACCATGTCGCTGCTGTCCTTGAACATTTCCACTTGCGGGTGTTCGACGCCGAAACCTTTCGGAATGACCAGCGCCACCGGAGCGACGCCCGACTTTACTGCCGCCTCGGCGCCGGCCGCCGTGTACTCCGGCTGCTCGACACCGCCGCGCGACGCAGGCCGGCCGAACACGTTGAGAGACTCTGAGCTGAGCCCCTGAACCAGAGTCTGGGAAGCCTGGCTCTGTTCCTCATCTACGACGATCACATTGACCCTCGGCGTCACCTCGCGCCGTCCGCCGAAAATAACCGCGAAGATGCTGAAGAACGCCACCGGCAGAATGAAACTCATGGCCAGCGCCCCGCGATCCCGCCGCAGCGCCATCAGCCCGGTACGAACAATTGGAACAATCACTCGCGCAGCTCCCTTCCCGTCCAATGCAGGAACACCGATTCCAGGTTCGGCTTCCGAAGCGAGACATCGGCGAGGTCATGACCCGATCTCGCGGCTGCGTCCAACAGCCCCGCGATATCAGTGGCCCGCTCGACGGAGAAATGCGCGAGTCCATTGTCGACGTGACCACCCCGGGCCTCTACCCATGCCACCACGGCATCATCCACCCTCTCGAAACGCGCCAACACCTCGCTACGGCCCTCAAAGGCATTGCGCACCAGCTCGTCCTTGGTCCCTTCCGCGATGATCTTTCCGTGATCGATGATCGCGATCCGGTCGCACAACCGCTCCGCCTCCTCCATGTAATGGGTCGTGTAGATAATCGAAATCCCTTCGCCCCGCAAAGACTCGATCATCTCGAAGATGCGATTGCGCGCCTGCGGATCCACGCCCACCGTTGGCTCGTCCATCAGGATCACCTTCGGCCGGTGAATGAGTCCCGCGGCCATGTTGAGACGCCGTTTCATGCCTCCCGAGAGACTGCTTACGGTATCGTCCGCGCGATCGGTCAGAGCCGCCCACTCCAGGCACCACACCACCGCAGCCTTCAGATCCGCGCGCCCCAATCCATGGTATTTGCCGAAGGTCTCCAGATTCTCGCGGCACGTAAGCCGCGAATACAAAGCCAGCTCCTGGGGCACCCATCCCAATGACCGGCGCGCGCTCGCCGAATCCGCGGGAGTATCGAAAACCGACACGCCCCCCGCATCCGGAATGACGCGGCCGGTGATGCAACGGATGAGCGTGCTCTTACCTGCGCCGTTCGGTCCGAGCATCCCCAGGCACTCGCCAGTAGTCAACTGCAGCGAAATCCCGGCGACCGCGGTCAGGTCGCCGAAACGCTTCACCAGCCCTTCGATTCGCAAAGCTGAGGCCATCTGGAATGAATTCATTGTACGCGACGGAACTTTTCTACGAGGTTCTTCGTAATTCCTGCCAAATTTGGCCGTCTTGAATGGCAGGAGGAAACATGACGTTCGTGCAGGATCTTCGTTTCGCAGTGCGTATGCTTGTGAAGACACCCGGATTTACCGTGGTTGTCGTCGCCATGCTGGCACTCGGTATAGGCGTCAACACAACGGTATTTACGCTGGTGAATGCCGTTCTGTTCCGCGGCTTACCGTTCGAGCATGCCGACAGAGTCATGCATCTTTCCTGCACCAACGTCTCCCAGGGACGCGAGCGCCTCGGCGTCTCCTATCCCGATTTTCGCGATTGGCGAAGCCAGTCGAAAGTCTTCGAAGCACTGGCCGCCTTCCAATTCGTGTCCGCTGATTTCAGCGATAACAAGACCACCCCGGAACGCTACGATGCGGCTCGCCTCTCCGTTAACGCGTTCAACTTAATCGGCCAGAGACCGATTCTAGGCCGTGATTTTCTGCCCGAAGAAGAGCGCCCCGGAGCCCCCTCCGTCTGCATTCTCGGCTACAGCGTTTGGAAAGGGCGCTACGGCGGTGACCAGTCGATCCTAGGCAAGACTATTCGCATCAACAACGTTCCGACCACCATCGTCGGCGTCATGGCGGAAGGCATGCGGTTTCCGGTAACCCAGGATCTTTGGCTTCCGCTCGTGCCCACCGCCGAATTTGAAAAACGGGATCACCGGCCACTCAACGTCTTCGGACGCCTGGCGGTAAGCGCCACTTTGCCGGAAGCGCGCGCCGAAATGGACACCATCACAAAACGCCTGCAACGCGACTACGCGAAAACGAACGCGGGAGTCGCGGCCCTCATACAGCCGTACAACGACGCCTACAATGGCGGACCCATTCGCATCCTTTTTCTGGCGCTGCTGGGGGCGGTCGGTTTTGTCCTTTTGATCGCCTGCGCCAACGTCGCCAACCTGCTGCTGGCGCGGGCCATGTCGCGTGCGCGTGAGGTCTCCATCCGTGCCGCTCTCGGCGCCAGCCGCTGGCGTGTCGTCCGCCAGTTGCTGATTGAAAGCGTGATGCTTGGCGTGATGGGTGGAGTCGTAAGTCTGGCCTTCTCCATATGGGGCGTTCGCGCGTTCGATCTCGCGGTGGCGAATGCCGGAAAACCGTATTGGATCAAGTTCACGATGGACTATTCAGTATTCGGCTATTTCGCGGGCATCTCGATTCTTACTGGCATCGTCTTCGGCCTGATCCCGGCGCTGCATGCCTCGAAACTTGATATCAACGAAGCGCTGAAGGAAGGAGGCCGCGGCTCGAGCGGAGGCTCTCGAATGAAATCGCTCTCCGGGGCGCTGGTAGTGGGCGAGTTGGCCCTCGCGTTGGTGCTCTTATCCGGCGCGGGCCTGATGGTCCGCAGCTTCCTGAATCTCTACATTCTCGATCTCGGCGTCAACACCGACAACCTGTTGACGATGCGCTATGGGCTGTCCGACAGCAAGTATCCGAAGGCCGAATCGCTGGTGCAGTTTCATGAGAAACTTCTTGCCGGCATTCGCTCGCTGCCCGGAGTTGAATCCGCGGCCATCGCATCGAATATTCCCATGACCGGTTCAGACGGCTGGAACTACGAAGTCGAGGGGGAAGCACCGCAGCCGGATAAGACCAAGCGCCGCGCGGTTTCCGGAATGGTGATCTCAGCCGGCTATTTCGAGGCGTGCGGAACGAAAATCAGGCGTGGCCGGGCGTTCGCTGACAGGGACGGTGGAACCAGCACGCCGACCGTGATCGTGAACCAGCGTTTCGCCGAGCAGCACTGGCCCCAAACCGATCCGCTCGGCAGGCATCTTCGCATCATCAAAGACGGAGTCGCGCCGGCCTGGCTGACGGTGGTGGGAATCGCACCGAATATTGTTCAGAACGATCCCGGCCGGGTGGAACCCGATGCAATCATCTATCTGCCGCTACGCCAGGAGCCGTTGCGCGGCGCAAGTGTGCTCGCGCGGACCACGGTAGCGCCCAATTCGCTCGCGACGGCTTTTCGCAAAGAGGTCCAGAACCTCGACTCCGAGCTGCCCGTGTTCGCGGTCATGACGCTGCAGGAACATTTGATGCAAGCCCGTTGGCCCTTCCGCGTTTTCGGTTCGCTGTTCGCGATTTTCGCAGGCATTGCGTTGATGATCGCCGGCGTCGGCATCTATGCGACGATGGCCTACTCGGTGAACGAAAAACGCCAGGAAATCGGAGTGCGGGTCGCCTTGGGAGCGCCCGGCACACGAATCGTGCGGCTGGTTCTGTCTACCGCCCTTCGCCAGCTCGCGATTGGACTTGTGATCGGTCTCGCCGCCTCCTTCGGCGTCACACGCATCTTAAAGGGAATCCTGGTGCGAGTTTCGCCGACGGATCCACTCACTTTCACGGTAATCGCCCTGCTGCTTTGCGCCATCGCCCTGGTCGCCTGCTGGGTCCCAGCCCACCGGGCGACACGAATCGACCCCATAGTCGCACTTCGCTACCAGTAAGCCTGGTGCGCAGGCGAAACCGCCTGCGCCACCTTTATGGCTCAATAGGTTACGAGCCAAGGTCAGTCTGCACGACTTCTGCCACGGATTGCTAATGCTCGGAGAGCATGGTCTTGATGTTGGCCTCAATATTGCCGCGATCGACCAACCCTGAGTAGATGGCCGCGAGCCGTCCTTGCCGGTCGATCAAATACGAATCCGGCATAGTGCGAACGCCATACTTCTCCGCCACGCCATCGTTGCCGAGGAGAATCCGGTATAGAACCCGCGTCTTAGCGACATAAGGGTTAATGGCCTTCCACCCGTCACCGTCCATAGAAACACCGACAACCGCGAGCCCCTGATTCCGGTACGTCTTATCAAACTCCATAAACCAGGGAATCTCTAATACGCACCCATGGCACCAGGTCGCCCAGAAATTCAGCAGCACGACCTTGCCCCGGTACTGCTCCAGGCCGACCGTCTTTCCGGAAGCGTCCTTCAAGGAAAGCGCAGGCGCAGCGGAGCGCTGCGGAACGGCTTTGATCGTCGCTCGAATTCCCTGCTCACCGCTGACCACCGCCAGCGCGAAAAACATACAGACTGCAAACCTCATCGCCCCTTCTCCTTTACGGCCAGCATCGCCCGAATCTCGCCCTCATAAACATCCCGGCCCACCAACCCCACATGCACGTGCACAATCCGACCCGCCGCATCGATCAGCATCGTAGTCGGCAAAGAATCGAGCCCTCCATAAAGCGACGCGATGGCATCGTTCCCGGCCAGCACCCGATAATTGACCCCCCGCGCCTGAATAAATGGCCGGACCGCCTGCCAACCCGCGTCATCCATAGCGACACCAAGCACCTCAAACCCGCGATTTCGATACTGCCGCTCAAATTCGACAAACCAGGGAATCTCGACCTTGCAGGGCCCGCACCAGGTGGCCCAAAAATTAAGCAGCACGGCCTTTCCCCGGTAGTCCGACAGCCGAACCGCCTGCCCTGACGCATCTATCAACATGAAATCCGGAGCGGTCTTCAATCCAGCCGTCGGCGACAGAAACTCGTGAACGAACCGCGATTCTCCGACACATGCCTCAACGCACCGTTCCGCGAACGCCCGCGTCGATGGAAACGCCAGCATCGCAAAAACCCCGCAAGCAGCCGCCGCAACAGCCCCTGCCGACGCCCACATCCATTTCCTGCTCTGCCGTCCATCCGCCTCCCGCCGAGCCTGGAGACGCGCCAAGCCTGTGCCGATGTCCGGTTGCCATTCGTCTCCCGGTATGAGCGTGGAGAGCCGTTCCTCCACCCACAATCCAGGGTTAATTTCCCTATTCTTCGCCATATCGCTTCAAATACTCCTTCCGGAACGCCTGCTGTGCGCGGCTGAGAAGGGTTCCCACTGAGGCCGGATTCAGGTCGAGAGCGGAAGCCAATTCGTCGTAGCTGAGGCCCTGGCTGCGCAGGAGCAGTAATTCCGCCTGGCGCGATTGAATCGCGCGCAATACCAGGCGGACCTTCTCCTGCTCTTCCTTTGCGGCGCGAACCTCCTCGGGAGTCGGTGACCCTCGGATGAATCCGAGCAGGCTTTCATACTTGCCGCGGCGCGCCTGGCGCCGCAGTTCATCCAACCCGGCGCGAACCGCCGCCCGGTAAAGCCACCCGACCGCTTTGTCCCCTTGTGCCTGTGGGTTTCGCGACCACTTCAGAAAAACCTCAACCGCGAGTTCCTCCGCGCGGGCGGGATCGCGTATGACCCCGGCAATGACGCGGGCAATGCGCTCGTATTGAGCGCGAAAGATGGTCTCGAGATCGAAACGGGCCTCGCCGGTACCCATCCCGGCGACGATTTCGCTCCGTGCGTTCACAACATTACAACGACGCGCGCCGGGGATTTATGACACGGTACCGCGGTCTTCGGGCCGTTCTTTTTTGGGCCTCGTCGGAAAATCCGGTAAATGGTAGGGCGTTAGGCGCGATCCTCCACTGCGGAACCGTCTGAGGCGATATCATGCCGTTTAGTCCCTTCAGGTCGGGTGTCCCATCTCCCAACGAAAAAGGAGGATCATGGTTCGATTTCGTCTGTTGATGACTCTGGCAGCCGTCGCTATTGCCAGCGCAGTTGCTATTCAGGGAAGTCCCCAGTTGGGCCAACCCGAGATCCCTCGGGACCACGTGACTTGGGTGGCCCAGGCTCTAAAGCGAATGCAAACAATCAAGCCGGGCATGACACGGGAAGACCTTCTAAGAGTGTTCACGACGGAAGGCGGTTTATCCACGGGCCTGCAACGGACGTTTGTCAGTCGCGACTGTCCGTACTTTAAGGTCGACGTTGAATTCAAGGCCGTCGGCCGGCCTGACCGTGATCGTGATGGACGCGTGACGCTTATCGAAGCTGACCAGGACATCATCGTTAAAATTTCGCAGCCCTACTTGCAGTTCAGCATCCTGGACTGATCCCGCCGAGGCGAAGGGCAGCGCTGACTTCGCGTACCGCAGATTCGGCGGGATACCTCGTCACGCAGCTTTTTCCTGATTCGACGACTCCCGGAGCCTTTTAAGATTGAGGCCCTCGTTGCTTAGCCCGTTCCATCGCGATTTGATTGATGTGCGAGAGTGCCCTGGCTCCCGACGCACCTTCAATAGTCCGCACCGCGATTTCCTGCACCTGGTGCTTGGCATCGTCCATCTGCTTCTTCATCTCGGCGATCTGCGCATTCTGCCGAGCCACAACCTCTTCCAGCGTCTTGATCCGCAGTTCCGCGATCCTCCGCTCCGCTTCCCCGTCTTTTTTCAGGAGCGCAGTCTGCTGATCCGCCTGTTGCTTAGTGTCCTTGACCGCCTGCGCTGCAGCCTGGTCCACCTCCCGCTTCAGCCGATTCGGAAAATCGGCCGAGTCCTTCCGCAGACGCGTGAGTTCCTCCTCCTGCTCCCGTAGTACCGCTTCCCGCAGAGCCCACGACTTCTCCAGGTCTTCCTGACGCTCGCGATTCTTTTTTTCCTGCTGGCGAACGTCCTCATCGAACTTGTCCTGAGCCCGTTTCCGTTCCAGGTTCTTCTTGTACTCGTATTCGTCGATTTCGCGTTGACGCTGTTTCTTCAGAGTCTTCTTGTTCCTTGCGTTCGCGCTCCGACGACGCTACGTTTTCTTCCCATACCGACGGTTGCGTGGCGATTTCCGCCTCCAACTGCTGCTTCCGGCTCTCATACTCCTGCACCATTTGGTCGAGCGCCGGAACCGCTACGTCAATTTTGTGGAGCCGCTCCAGTTCTTTTCGTTCGATGGCAACCGCGGAGCGCACCGTATCGAGACGATTCACTTCCTCCACCAGCTTCTCCGAGATGCCGCTCAACGCTCGCGAAACTTCTACTCCCAGCTTTGAGATCTCTGCGATTACTCCGTCGATGCTGACACCTTCCACGGCCTGCCGGGTCTCGCTTTCCCGGAGCCGCGACGTCTCGTCGGCCTTCGGATCCGCGAATTCGCGGGCCGCTTGAACCTCATCTTGTATCGCCGAGAATTCCTGCTGGACCTCAGCCTTGGGGCGCTTGACGCGCGCCGTCTTTACAGGGGTTTAGGCATTGGCTTTCACCCTACCTTACCGCAGGTCGACGACTCCTGCTTAGTACTCACTAAGTGAACGTACCCCCTCCGTTTACCACGATAAATTCCCTCGAAAAAGCCCGCCGATGAACGATATGGTAGTCGGAACAAGATGCAATACTACGCACAAGAATACATGAAGGACGCGGCGCTGACGGCCTCCCCGCTGGAATTGATCCGCATGCTTTATGAAGGCGGACTGTCCGCAATCGACCGGGCCATCGAGAAGCTCCAGGGTGGCGACATCATGGGGCGCGGCCGCGAGATCACCAAGGCGATCGAGATCGTCCAGGAACTGCGCTCGTCCCTGCGGCCTGATGTCGATCCCTCGCTGGTCAACCAGTTGTCCGACCTCTACGGCTACATGCAAAAGCGCCTTCTCGAAGCGCATGCGCAGCAATCCGAGTCTATCTTGCGCGAAGTATCAAGGCTGCTCCGGACCCTCTATGAAGCATGGCAGGGAGTGATGGCACAAATGCAGATGCAGAGAACAGAGTCCAGCGCTTCCGTTATGGTGGAGCGCGCCGCGGCAAGAGACGAAGAAGCTATTCCGGCTGGTTTTCTGTACGGGCAGGAGTTGCAGGGCCAATACTCAGGCCGGAGTTGGCAGCTTTAGAAGCCGGCTGAGCATTCAATTGACGCTCAATCATCTTACCAATCCCTAATCCGCCACCATTTGCGAGAGCTTGACCGAAAAATTCCTGGGCCATATCCATGCCCGTCTCCGAGGAGCTGTCCTCGCCCGATCCCAGCCAGCCTTCGGAGCTGGTTTCCCGGGCGATCTTGAGGATTTGGCCAATCATGAGCGCTTCAAATTGCTTAGCGGCATCGGCGATCTTCTTCGATTCGGGCTTCGCACTCGTTGTGCTGTCCGACGACATCTCCTGATCGAGTGCAGCCTTAAAATTGCCCGAACGGACAGACTGCGAGGTAAGAGCGCTGACGTCCAGCGTCATCGACCCCAGGCCATTCACGCTATTTGACACGATGGAAACTCCTACAAAACGTCAAGTTCGGCCTGCAAGGCTCCGGCGCCGCGCAGGCTTTGCAGGATCGCAATAATATCCCGAGGCGTTGCGCCAATCGAGCTCAGCGCGCGCACCAGTTCCTCGACCGTGGCCCCCTCGCGGAGCATCAGGTTGCGGGCCTTCTCTTCCTTTGCGCCTACGGCGACTTGCGGCACTGCCTGAGTCGTGCCACCTGAAAACGCCCCTGGCTGAGATACAGTCGTGGTGGTCTGAACCTCGACGGTCAGGTTTCCGTGCATAATCGCAACCGGCGCAACCTTGACGTCCTTGCCCATTACGACTGTTCCCGTGCGCTCGTTCACCACCACGCGGGCCGGCTCATCCGTTTCCACCTGCAGCTTCTCGATCTGCGCGATGAATTCCGCAATCTTGTCGTGAAACGCCGGCGGAACCACCACGGACACCAATCCGGCGTTATCCGCATGCGCCAGCGGCGTAGGTTGTCCGCTGAATTCGTGATTGATCGCCTCTGAAATGCGAGCCGCTGTCGTGAAATCCGTCTGGCGAAGTTGAAGATGCAGGCCGTTTGTCGGAGTAATCGAAGGAGCCAGACGCTCCACCATCGCGCCGCTCGGCACGCGGCCGACCGTCGGATGATTGACGGCCTGCGAATTGCCGCCTCGTCCCGCAATGAACCCGCCCGTAACCACGGCGCCTTGCGCGATCGAGTAGACCTGTCCATCGACTCCCCGCAGGCTCGTGAGAATCAGAATGCCTCCTTGCAGGTTCGACGCGTCGCCCATTGCTGCCACGGTGGCATCGATCTTGGTGCCGGGCTGGGCGAACGCCGGCAGTGTCGCGGTGACCATCACGGCGGCGGTGTTGCGCACCTGAATCGCCGATGGCGGCACCGACACGCCCATCTGTTGCAGCATGTTCAAAAGGCTCTGCACCGAGAAAACCGTTTGCACTCGATCGCCCGTGCCGTTCAATCCCACCACCAGCCCATAGCCCACCAGTTGGTTCTCGCGAACGCCTTCGAGCGACACAAGGTCCTTCAACCGAATGGCCTGCCGGGCGTTCAAAGGAAGGGCACAGAAGCAAACAAAGATGAGCGCTGCGTAAATACAATGCTGCATCGCTTGTAATGCGGGATGCCATACTGCCGCCGGTCGCCACCTTGTTTTCATCCACTTTTGTGGGCCAGCGGTCCATGGCAACAGGTTGATAACCTGCACTACACGCCTCATCAAACACCCTGCTTTCGTTTGCGTCAAGCGATTCATGTTTTAAAAAGGAAGCAACCCAAGAATAAAGCGATAAAGGAAGTTTGGCCGCCGTATCGCATCCGCCACGACGCCCTTCCCGTTCACCCGAAGCTCCATCTGCCCTACCCGCGCCGACGGCACAGTGTTGTCATTCTGCACATCAATGGGCCGGATGATCCCGCGTACCGTGATCGTCTGGTCCTCGGAATTCACCTGTATATGCTTGACACTCTCGATCAGCAGGTTCCCGTTCGGCAACACTTCGACGACATGAGCCGTCAAAGTCGCCGTCAAGGTGGCGGTTCGAGTCGTCGAGCCTTGCCCCTGAAGCTGAGTCTGCGTATTCGCGTTCGCAAGGTTCGCTAAAGCACCGGTAGCCTTCTTGACGCCCGCCAGTGCAGTAATCGAGCTGTTTACGGACGACTGCCGCTGCGTCTTGACATCGCCGGTGGCGACAGCGCTGGAATTTTCGCTCACCAGCACGGTGACTTCGTCGCCTACGCGCTTGGCGCGCAGATCCATCGCCAGGTCGCTGAACCTCGCGCTCTGGTTCCAAATGGAACCCGGCGACGATACCGGCGTGGTCATCGCCGGAGACGCGTGCACCTGTTCCAGGTACTTATCGAGTGCCGACTCCTGCTTCTGTTGCTTGTTCTTGTTGGCCGCGAACGCGGCCGGGATCAGAACTGCCAACACCGCATAACGCAGCATCTCAGTTCACCGCCGACATGGAAGGAACCATCACCAGCACCTTGCCCTTGCCCTCAACACGCGCGTGGAAGATTTTGCCGGTCTTCGGATTCCGCACGCTGATCATGTCGCCTTCGCGCCCCGAATTTGCGGCCTGCGCTTCAAGAGCCAGCCGCGCGTGGCCGCTCGTAACCTGAACCTCAACGGATTCCCCCGCCTTTACATCCAGGGGCGCCGAGAGCTGCGAGAGCAGCACAGGACGGCCGGCGCTAATCGGTCCGCGCGTCACGCGTCCTACGACCTCACCGAGGTTCCTGGCTTCCTGGTCTTCCTGCGGAAATCCGATCACCGTCTCTAAACGGACCTGTGATGCCTCAATCGACTCACCGGCATTGATCCTCCGCACCGCCACCACACGAGTCAGCGGCACCGCAATCCTTACGCGAGCCCAAATATCGAAACGCCGTCCCTTGCCGTACGCCACGTAGCCGCGCCACAGTGTATCCGTCGCGCTTCGGGATAACCCCGTTCGTGGAAAGACGTACGTTCCGCTAGGCGTTACCGTCCGGCTGACTTGGAGGACCTCGATCCGCGCATCCGGCGCTTCGAGCGATTGCCGCATTACCGCGACGATTTCGCCGCGCGACACCGGCGCGAGTTGCCACTCGAAACAGGCCTCGCGGTTGGGCGTCACCGCCACGTCCAACTGCCGCGCCAGGCGCTTCAGTTCATCGATCCGGATGACGCGGCGCGAGCCGGGGCTCGGGGCGTATCCGATCACCTTATCAGGCGGCGCTTCCGCAAACTCCGGAATCGCCCGCGCCAGGTCCGCCGTCAGAATCTGATCGCCGTCAATTGTTGTGCAAGTAGGTTGCATGCTCATCGCTAGTAGAAGCCACCACATTATTGGGTGATATTGTTTACTTGTTGGTACATCTCATCGGCCGCCTTCACCACCTTGGAATTTGCTTCATAGGCGCGCTGGCTGACGATGAGATTCACGAACTCGTCGACTACGCTGACGTTCGACTGCTCCAGGTACCCTTGCAACAGCGTCCCGTTACCTTCCGCCCCGCCCGGCAATCCGATGATGGCGTCTCCCGAGGCATCCGTCGGCGTGTAGAGATTTTTCCCCAGACTGTTCAGGCCCGCGGGATTCTGAAACGACGCGAGCTGAATCTGTCCAACCTGCTGCGCGTTCGTCTGGTTCGGCACCATCACGCTGACCGTCCCATCCGGCGCGATCGTGATCGACTGGGCCGTCGGCGGAATCGTGATTTGCGGCTCGAGCTGGTCTCCGTCTGAATCGACAATGGCGCCGTTCCGATCCAACTGGAAACTGCCGCCGCGTGTGTACGCGATCTCTCCGGTCGGCTTTCGAATCTGGAAGAAGCCCTTTCCCTGAATTACCAGGTCCAACGGGTTGTTCGTCGCCGAAAAATCGCCCTGCGTAAAGATGATCTCGTTCGACGAGGGCCGCGTCCCCAGCCCCAACTGCAATCCCGCCGGTACCGCGCTCTGCTGGCTGGCGGCCGCGCCCGGCTGGATCATGTTTTGGTACAGCAGGTCCTGAAACTGAGTGCGCCGCGCCTTGTAACCCGTCGTGTTCGCGTTCGCCAGATTGTTGGCGATATTGTCTACGTTCAACTGTTGAGCGGTCATGCCGCTCGCGGCGCTGAATAATGCTCGAATCATAAAATCTCCCCGAGTCTCGTCATTGTCCGACCCGTGCCACTTCCTCGACGGCCTTCTTGTCCATGTCTGTTGTCAGCGACACGGCCTTGTGCAGCATCTCGAACTGCCGCATCACACCCACAAGATGTACCGCCACGTCCGACGTCTTGATGTTGGAAGCTTCGAGCCTCCCCTGGTTCACTTCCGTCGTGGTCGACTGTGTCGGAGTGACTTTCGGATCGGTGTTCTTGAAATACGAATTGCCCTGCTTCGACAGCACGTTGGTATTCGGGAACGTAGCAATCGCGAGCTGGCCTACATCCGCCCCACCTTGCTTGATGATCCCTTCCCGCGTAATCTCGACCTGCAAAGCCGGATCTAAAGTGATGGTGCCGCCACCTAGCGAGGCCACCGGATAACCTTCCGACGTGATCAATGTCCCGGTTGCGGACCGCTGAAACCCGCCGTTGCGTGTGTACAGAGGTCCCGAAGGTCCGTTGATCGTGAAGAATCCGTCGCCGCTCAGAGCCATGTCCAGGGGATTGCCCGTGGTTTCGAGCAGGCCTTGGGAAAAGTCGGTCCAGTGGTGATCGACTGACGGCAGTTTCGGGAGGTAGCCGTCGTCGTCTCCCGCTTCCGCGGATTTGCTGCTGAACAGCGAATAGAATTCCTTGTCGCCCTTGTACCCGCTGGTCGCGGCATTGGCAAGGTTGTTCGCAAGCAGATCGAGCGTCTGCATTCGCGTACGGATGCCGCCCGCCGCCATGACGCTAATTGGATCCATAGGCACCGCCCGAAGTGCACGTACGACGCCAAAGCCCCGGCCTCACAAATTCCTTAAAAAACCGCGAAGATGGAGCGATATGTGGATGCGCCCTGCCGCGCGCTTCCGTCGAGGTCAAGTCGCGCTCGTCGAGACTTCGACGGTTCCCCCACTCTAAGTCCCTGAAAAACATTGCCTCTTCGGTGGCGTACCGCCTGCATAGATCCCCCGCGTGACCGCAATCAATGTTGCAGCATCACCCTCGGCGCAGCCGTTCGCGCCTGCCGCCGCTGGTGCCGCAAAATCGCAGGATGCTGGTTTGATTGCGGACTTCTTGAGTTTCCTGAACGAGATCCCCGACGAGCCGCAAAGCGGCGGCCAGGACGCGGGCCTGTCCGGGCAATCTTCCAAGAATAACGATGAGCAGAGCCTGCTCAATGAGCTCGCCGCAATGCTCGAGGGGGACACGAAGCAGACCAACTCCTCCCCCGTTCCCGATTCACAACAGATCCAATCGGACGGTCAGCAGCCGGCTCCCGGCGACAGCACGTCTCCGACTCTGAATTTCAGCGACACCCGAAGCTTGTTGGGAGCGTTGCTCGGCATGCTGCATCCCAGCACCACGCCGGCTCTCACGACAGCCGGCCCGGCATCGCCAGACCGCAAAAAGAACGACCTTCCCTCGGATTCCTCCGGCGCCCCGGTTTCTACGGCGGTCCAATCCACCACGCCGGTGATGCCCTTGCCGATGAACCTCTCCCTGTCCTTGCTGCAATTCCTCGAACCTGGAAGCAACAAATCTCCGGCCTCGACGGCCACCACGTCCGCTACGGCCGACAACTCAACTCTCACTCTCACTCTCCCTACCGCCGCGACCCTTACGAACACGCAATCAACGACACTGCCGCCTCCCATCGCATTACTGGCCAGCCTGATCGCCTCGGATATTTCATCCGTGACGACAACGCTGCACTCAACGCAGCAAAACGTGACGCCGCAAACGGCGACGACACTATCAAGCGATGCGAAGCCGGCTGACCCGCTTTCGGTGCCTGCAAAGCAGCAACTCGACAGCGCGCCCCAACCCGCGACCGCCTCCGTGCTCCCAACGCCGGTTTCATTCACTACGACAACCGACATTCAACCTCTCCTCAGCACACAGTCCAACGACAACGGCCAAACCACGAGCGCAGATACAACGCAGACCCAACCTCAGCCGACAGACATGTTCAACCTGTCCGCGCTACTGAATTACCAGATTCCCCAGACCACCGTCGTGCCTCCCACGAGCACTGCAGCGGGCCCACAGACCAGTGCCCCACTCCAGCCCGCGCGCGGAAAGACGCCGATGCTCCAAGCACCCCCGTCGGCGGTCCAGTACCTTTCTGTCAACGATGAGATCCCCTCCACTCCCATCTCCCAGCAGACGCCGCAGGCAGCACCCCCAACCGCTCCGGCAAAGAACGTCGAAGCATCCCCGATCCCGACAGCAACACCGAACGTAGCCTTCACTGCGAAACTGACCGAGGCCAGCGCGCCCAACCCGGCGCCACAAACTAATGCTGCCCCGGCGGCTTCGCAACCCACGGCCACAGCGGCGGACGGACCCGTCAAATCCGTACGCGCCAACACGAATCAATCCTCTGACCCGGCCCCACCGCCACCGCAGCAATCGCAGCAAAAAGATCAGGCCGCCGACCCGTCCACAACGATTCGTCCGGACACCGTGACGGCACCCGCGCCCGTCGCCCGCGAAGTTGCCTCCGCCCCGATCGCGCAACCACCCTCGACAACCGCACCGCCGGCTCAGGACCCCTCCACAACAGCAGCCGCACCCACGCGCTTCCAGGAAACCCAGCAAGTCAAGCCCGCCGCCCTGAACGAGATCTCCGTCCGTGTCGCCGGACCCGATCAATCGAGCGCTTCCATCCGCGTCGTGAACCAGGGCTCGGAACTGCACGTCTCCGTGCGCGCCTCCGACGAACAGCTCGCGGCGTCGCTTCGCGGCGATGTTGAGCACCTCGCCTCGCGCCTTGACGCCAACGGCTGGAACGCCGACATATTCAAACCAGTCACGGCCTCTGCGACAACACGCGTGCAGGCGTCCGCGGAACAGACATTTCAGGATCGTCCCGGTTCGGACAACCGCCAGCAGTCCCAAGACCCGTCCGGCCAGCAACAACAAAACAACGGTAGACAAAGACGCCCGGAATGGGCGGAGGAGTATGAACAATGGCAATAGCAGGTATTTCAGGAGTCACAGGCACATCCACGGATCCGACCAATAGCTCGAGCAGCACCAATTCCAGCAACACTATGGTCAACGAGCAGACCTTCTTGCAACTGCTCACCGCGCAGCTCAAGAATCAGGATCCGATGCAGCCCACCGACGGCGTCCAGTTCCTCAGCGAGCTAGCGCAATTCAGCCAGCTCGAACAGCTCATCGGGATCAATCAGGGTGTCTCCACACTCGATTCCGCCGTCTCCAAAACCAATAACAGCAATAGTAATTCGGGCACTCCGGCGAGCGGAACAACCCCGACCAGTGGAAATAATTCGAACTAATCCAACCAGGAGAATGAAATGGGAAATTTTTCAATTGCTCTGAGTGGCTTGACCGCCCAATCCGATGCCCTCAATATCGTCAGCAACAACCTGGCAAATCTGAACACCGCCGGGTTTAAAGGAAGCACTGCGTCCTTTCAGGAATTGGTGAGCGCCGCCATGGGATCGCAGCCCAACGGCATGGGCGTCGCACCGCCGTCGGCTCAGCGCAATTTCTCGCAAGGCTCTGTGCAAAATACCGGCGCTGCCTTCGACGCCGCGCTTGAAGGTTCCGGGTTCTTCATGGTTCAGTCCGCGGCCGGCCAGCAGATGTACACGCGCGCCGGCTCCTTCCATCTGGATTCCGGTGGCAACCTCGTCGACACCAACGGCAACGCAGTCCTCGGCTTCAACGCTGTGAACGGCGTTGTGACGCCCGGCGGCGCCGTTGCTCCTATCAATGTCCCGATGACCGCCGTCATGTCGCCCACCGCCAGCACGGCCTTCTCCTTCAACGCCAACCTTAGCGCCAGCGCTCAAACCAACGATACGTTCTCGACTCCTGTCCAGGTCGTCGATTCCCTCGGCGAAACCCATACCCTCACCGTCACATTCACCAAGCAGAACGCCACGGATTGGAAGTACGACGTCAACATTCCGCAGGCCGACCTTACGAGCAGCGGAAGCGGTGGCGGCAGCGGTAGCGGAACGACACCGCCACCCCTGGCTACCGGCACCGTCACGTTCAACAACATGGGACAACTTACGGCCCCCGCTGCCGGATCTCCGGTTGACATCCCCATTACCGGCCTCGGCGACGGCGCTCACGACCTCGACATCAAGTGGAATCTCTACAACACCGACGGCAGCTCGACGCTCACTCAATTCGCACAGGCTTCCGCCGTCTCTACGGTGAACGTCGACGGCAACACTCCTGGTCAGCTCACCAATGTGGCTCTCGGTGACAACGGTACGGTTGTCGCCTCCTTCTCAAATGGCAAGACCCAGACGCTCGCACAACTGGCCATTGCCGGAATTCAGAACCCCTCCACCTTGGAAGACATTGGTCAGAACGACTACACCGCCGGAGCGGGAACCTCGGCGCCGGCAATTGGTGTGGCCAATAGCGGCGGCCGCGGAGCCGTCCAGGCCGGGGCGCTGGAATCCTCTAACGTCGACATCGCTACCGAGTTCACCAACCTGATCATCTTTCAGCGCGGCTACCAGGCCAACTCGCGCGTGATCACCACGCTCGACCAGCTCTCCCAAGACCTGATGCAGATTCGTCCGTAACTATCGCCGATCGTGGAAACGTTTCAACAAGTCACGATGGTCTTCGTGGTCTTTGCGCTGCTCGGCGGCATGCTTTGGATGCTGCGGCGCAAAGGACTCGCCTCCTTTCGATTCGTCGCCAAAAACTCCGGCCCGGGGCGGCAGCTGCAAGTTATCGAGCGGCTGCCCCTCACGCCGCAGCACTCCGTCCACCTCATCCGTGTCGCCGATCGCACGCTGCTGATCGGTGTTGCTCCGGGCGGCTGCACGCTGCTGGAAAGCCGTGATGCCGCCGCCTCCACCGCGCTCCTGAACACACCAAGATGAAACGGCTCCTTCTCCGTTCCCTGACGATCCTCCTCTTGCCCGCCAGCGCCTTCGCCGCCTCCGCCTCCGGCGGCTCGATCCCCATTTTCGGCAATGGCCCGAACGGCGGCATTACGCTCAGCACGCCCATGCAGATCGCGGTCTTCATGACGCTGATGACGCTGCTGCCCGCCGCCATCATGTCCGTCACGCCGTTCCTGCGCATCACTATCGTGCTCCACTTCCTGCGTCAGGCGCTCGGCACTCAAACCACACCGTCCAACCAGATCGTCATCGGCCTCGGTCTCTTCCTTTCGCTGCTGGTCATGCAGCCCGTCATCTCGGACGTTTATCACAAAGGTTGGGAGCCGGTCGAAAACGGCCAGATGACCCTGCAGCAGGGCCTCGACGAAGGCGCCAAGCCTCTCAAGACTTTTCTGGTACGTTTTGCGCGCGAGAAGGACATAAAAACCTTCCTCGAAATCTCCCATTCCGCTGCTCCGCGAACGCCCGGCGACCTGGAACTCAAAGTTCTCATCCCCGCCTACATCCTCTCGGAGCTGAAAGCCGGTTTTCAAATCGGCGCGGTTCTGTTTCTGCCGTTCCTGATCATCGACCTGGTGGTGGCCTCCGTCACGCTCTCCATCGGCATGGTGCAGTTGCCTCCCGCCATGATCTCAGCGCCATTCAAAATCCTGCTGTTCGTCCTCGTGGACGGCTGGAGCCTCGTCATTGGCTCCTTAATGAAGACTTTCTACTAAAGGACTCCTCGTGACCCCTGAAGCTGTTGCTCACATCATCAGTCAGACTTTCTGGACCGCGTTCTGGGTTTGCGCCCCGCTGCTCATTATCGGCTTCATCGTCGGCATCGCCGTGAACCTCGTGCAGATCGCGACCTCGCTGCAGGACTCCGCCTTCAGCACCATCCCGCGGCTCGCGGCCTTCCTCGGCGGATTTCTCGCGCTGCTTCCCTGGATGCTGAAGCACTTAACGGCGTACACCGTTTCGGTATTCGGCGACCTCAGCCGCTATGCACGCTGACTTCATCATCAGCGCCTCCACCCTCTACTCCTTCGCCCTCGTGCTCTCGCGCATGGCGGGCGTTTTCGTGTTTCTCCCGTTGCCCGGCCTGAGCGCCGCGCCTGCCGCCGCGCGCGTCGTTCTCTCCCTCGTTAGCACCCTGGCCATGGCCTCGCGCTGGCCGGAACTCCCCAATGTGCCCGTTGGCGCCGGACAGTTTGCCGGATGGCTGCTACTCGAAACCGGCTTCGGACTCTGCATCGGAATGGCCGTCGCCTTCCTCATGGAGTCCTTTTACGTCGCGATTCAGGTCATCAGCGTCCAGGCGGGCTTCAGTTACGCCTCCACCGTTGACCCCTCGACCAATGCCGACTCCACCGTTCTTCTGATGGTGGCGCAACTCTTCGCCGCACTCCTTTTCTTCTCCTCGGGACTCGACCACCAGGTCCTTACGATCCTCGCCAACAGCTTGCAATCGCAGCCGCCCGGTACTTTTGAGCTCACCCGGCCTCACGTCGAAGCCCTGCTCAGCCTCGGCACGAATGTGTTCTCCACCGGTATCCGCCTGGTTCTGCCTCTGGCGACGCTTCTCTTCCTGGTGGACCTTTGCATGGGACTGCTCGGACGCCTCAACGCTCAACTCCAGGTCATGTCCCTGGCCCTGCCCTTCAAGATGCTGCTCTCGCTCGCCATTTTCAGTTGGTCCGTGTTGCTCTTTCCCAAGGTCTTCAACCAGCTCTCGAGCGCCATTTTCGGCGTCCTGAGGCAGGTTCTCGGAGTCTGATCCCACATGGCAGGCGACGCCAGCTCTCGCACAGAGAAACCGACACAGCGACGGCTGCAGAAAGCACGCCGCGAAGGTCAGTTTGCATCCTCGCGCGACTTTGTCGGCGGCCTGCAGTTTGCCGTCTTCGTGGCGATGGCGGGCGCCTATGGGAGCAGTTGGTTTGCCACCTTACGACTGAACACCAGGGCGCTTATTAACGCGGCGTTTAATCCCGGTCTTCAGGGCGATCAGCTTATGCAGATCGTCACCGGCGCGCTCGAGCAATCGCTGCTTCCTCTTGTTATTGCCGGAGGAGTCCTCGTCATTACCGGCCTGGCGTTTCAACTCGGTTCCACGCAGATGGCCACCAGCTTCGACAAACTCGCGCCATCGTTCAAACATTTTCAACCTTTCGCGAAGATCAAGCAGATCCCGACCCAGGGCATTCCCTCCATGTTCCAGGCCATCGTCATGCTGATCCTCTTCAGTTTGGTGCTCTACTACCTCGCGAAGAGCAACGCCGAAGCCCTGTTCCTGCTGCCGCTCAGCAGTCTCGAAGTGGGCCTTGCGCAAATGCGGTCGGCCTGCATGGAAGTGCTCTGGAAAGGCGCCGCCCTGCTGCTGGTCTTCGGCATCGTCGACATGGTCCGCCAGAGGCGCCGCTTCATGAAACAAATGCGGATGAGCAAGCAGGAGATCCGCGACGAAATGAAGGAGACCGAAGGCAATCCGCAAATCAAAATGCGGATTAAGAAACTGCAGCGCGATTTACGACGCCGCAAGATGATGAGCGAAGTGGCTACTGCGACTGCGGTAATCGTCAACCCGACCCATTACGCGGTCGCCATCCGCTACAAGCACGAAAGTATGTCGAGCCCCATCGTGGTCGCGAAAGGCAAGAACTACCTCGCCCTGCGCATTCGCCAGCGCGCCATCGAAAACCAGGTCCCGCTGATCGAAAACCCGCCGCTCGCCCAGGCGCTTTACAAGAACGTGCAAGTCGGGCAGGAAATCCCCCCCAACTTCTACCGCGCCGTCGCCGAAATCCTGGCCTACGTCTACCGCCTCATGAATGCACAATCGCCCAAGTCCCGCCGCGCCTCGTAACTGCGGCGCCGCGCGGGAGAAAACTCCACCCGCGGCGGATGTGGAAGGGTGGTGCAGGCGGTTCCGCCAGCGCCGCCTACTGCGCGGCGAAATACCCGTTCACATCCAAAACCAGATCCGTCCCATTCGTAACGAACACACTCACGCCGCCCGCCGTCCCGGCCGGAACAATCGCCGCGTTGGCCAGCACTTTCCCAAGTGGTGAGTTTAGCGTCGAAACCGTTGGCTGAGCCGCACCCGCCGGCCAAGCTGTCAGAAAACCCAGTGCCTGGCCCGCGGAAGGAACAACAGTAAAGTTGAGCGAGTAAGCCGCCGTCCCGGTCGCCGGCAATCCGCACGAACTGGAGGCAATCGCAAATGTGCGAGTCGAGTTCGCCGCCAGGCTCGGCGCTCCAAAGGCAACCCCTAAGCCCGTAGTCCGGGTATCCGCGACACGGCACGGCGTCACCGGAACGAACAACAGAGCCCCCGGAGAACCCGGCGCCGCGAAATATCCGTCGATATCGATAATCACGTCCGTATCGTCGGTGACGAACACGCTCACCGCGCCATTGGTCCCCGCGGGCACAATAGCTGCATTCGCGAGCGTACTCCCATCCGCCGAATTGAGCGTCGACACCACCGGTTGAACGGCTCCTGTCGGCCAGGCGGTCAGGTACCCCAACCCATGATGTGGAACCACCGTCACGTTGAGCGAATAAGCCTGCGCCGTACCCGGAACACTGCACCCGCTGATCGGAATCGGAAAGCTCCGCGACGAATTGCCGGTCATGAACGGCTGCCCGAATCCAGCCGCAAGGTCGCTGCGCCGCGTATCGGCGATCCGGCAGGGCGTCAGTGCGTAAAATGCCGAGGCATTCGCAGTGGTCGCCGTTGAGAAATAGCCGTTGATGTCAATGATCACGTGTGTTGCGTCGCTGACGAACACGCTAATCGATCCATTCGTCCCCGCCGGAACGATGGCTGCGTTGGCCACAATTCTTCCGTCGAATGAATTCAAGGTGGATACTGTCGGCTGAGTCTGTCCCGTCGGCCAGACCGTGAGATACGTCAGCGGTCCGGGAGGAACCACGGTGATGTTTAGCGAATAAGCCTGGGCGCCACTGGGGATGCTGCAGGGACTCGATGGAACAGGAACATCCCGCGATGTCCCGCCTGCAATCATCGGGCCGCCGAACGGACCCTGCGCATTGCGAGTATCCACAACCCGGCACGGTGTGACCGGGACGAAACGAAGGCCCGTCGGAGTCGATTGCGTCGTAGTTGTGAAGAACCACAGCGCCGACGGGGTCGAGCCCGCGCTATTCTTCGCCGTCACGTACCAGTAATAGACTGTGCCCGACTGCAAAGGGCCCGCCGGCGTGAAGCTGGTGGTTGTGAGGTTGCTCGCCACCATCGGCAGGTTCACCATGTTCGGCGACGTCCCGAAAAACACGTCATACGAAGTCGCGCCGGTCACTGCGCCCCACGTAAGGCTCGCGTTCAATGAAACGTTCGGCTGTCCCTGTGCCGGCGTGAAAACTGTGACAGGCGGGGGAGGTTGCGCCCCGGTCCCCGCGCCGGTTGAAAAATACCACGGCGGGGATGTCGTCATCCCGGAGGAATTCCGCGCAACGACGTACCAGATGTAGCTCGAATTCGGCGCCAACATTGATGCCATGTACATCGGCGTCGTCAGACCCGTGGCCACCTGCGAAGGGTACGAAACTCCCAGGTAGACATCGTAAGTTGCCGCGCCTGGAACGGCAGTCCACGACAGCGTCAAGCTCAAGGGTTGATTCATCGCCAACTGCGGCGGCGAAAACCCGGTGAACATCCCGAGAGGTGTCTGTGCCTGGCCCACCAACCCCATCGCGCAAAGACAAACGAATCCAAAAAAAGGACGCAAAGATCCCATGCCGACCCTCCGAGGTGGGGCAGGTGTTGCGCCTGCCCAATTCTAGAGAGTATGCATTTCCAGCATCTCTGAGTTCTCGTTCATTACTCCGCAATAAACCACGATTAACGATAGAATCGCCCGGCTCCGTTAGCGTTACCATAGGACAAGCCTGCCTATGAACCGTAGACACTTCCTCCTCAGCTCGGCCGCCGCTGCCGGCGCGGCTTGGAGCGCTCCGAAAAGCGCCAACGACACTGTTCGCATCGGATGTGTCGGCCTCCGCGGCAGAGGCAAGTCCCATCTGCACGCCTTCACGACCCTCCCCAACGTCGACCTCGTCGCGGTTTGCGACGTGGATGAATCCGTTCTGAATGCCGCCGCCAAAGACGTTGAAAACAAACGGCAGAAAGCGCCCGCGGCCTACACCGACATCCGCAAGATGCTCGAAGACAAGTCCATCGACGCCATCTCGATTGCCACCCCCAATCACCACCACACCCTCCAGACCATCTGGGCTTGCCAGGCGGGCAAGGATGTGTACGTCGAGAAGCCTTGCTCGCACAACATGTTTGAGGCCAGGCAAATTGTTGCCGCCGCTCGTAAGTACGATCGCATCGTGCAGCAAGGCAGCCAGAGCCGTTCCTCGGTGGCCCTCCGCGAAGCGGTCCAGAAGATGCGGGAAGGCGCTATCGGCGACCTCTACATGGCCCGCGGCCTTTGTTACAAATGGCGTAAATCCATCGGCCACACACCCGAGGAGCCGGTGCCGGCGGGTGTCCACTATGATCTGTGGCTCGGTCCGGCTCCACAGCACGCCTTCACCAAGAACCGCTTCCATTACAACTGGCACTGGTTCTGGGATTATGGCAACGGCGACCTCGGCAATCAGGGCATTCACGAAGTTGACATTGCCCGCTGGGGCCTCGGCGTGAAATATCCGACCAAGGTCTCGGCCATTGGCGGGCACTTCATGTTCGACGACGACCAGGAGACGCCGAATACCATCAACTGCGCTTACGAATTCAACGACAACGGCAAAAAGAAGATGATGACCTTCGAGGTTCGGCACTGGATGACGAACCACGAAGCGGGCATCAACGAATTCGACAAGAGCTCCAAGAGCAACACCATCGGCAACATCTTCTACGGTTCAAACGGCTATCTTGCCATTGACGGCTACGATCGCTACCAGTCGTGGATTGGCAAAGATCAGGAACCCGGTCCGGCGAACAAAGCGGGCGGCGACCATTTCGCCAACTTTATTAATGCCGTCCGCAGCCACAAGCGCGAAGATCTGACTGCTGAGATTGAAGAGGGCGCGGCGTCGACCACGCTCGTCCATCTGGCCAACATCTCTTACCGTCTCGGCCGCACCCTGAACTTCGATTCCGAAAAGTGGGCCTGCACCGGCGACGCCGAGGCCACGCACATGTTTACGCGCAACTACCGCGCGCCATTCGTGGTCCCGGAACTCGCTTAACGCAGTACGGCAACCTTGTAATTTGCCGTCTGCGCAAGGCCGCGGCCTGAGAGCATCGTTCGTCAAACGAACGAGAGTCGATGCGTCGCCTACACGCCACCGGATTGAGACGTCCGAACGACAGTTTCGACACCCTCCAGACCTGAATCGCTGATTCTTAACGCACCTGATTGGCACCCCGTTTGCCTCCTCCACGGTACGTCGCCTCAAAAGGAGGATGGATGAAACGGAAAATCGCAATCGGTGTAGTGCTTCTCTCCGCGCTTGCGGCCGAAGACCGCTTCACACTGAAAGCCCCGAACGGAATTGAGTTTGCCGAATTTCGTGGATATGAGAATTGGCAGTACGTTGCGCCGAGTGTGACCAATGATCAGATAAAAGTCATCGCGGCGAATCCCGTGATGATTGCTGCCTTCAAAGATGGCTTCCCCGCCAATGGTAAGCCGGTTCCCGACGGTGCGATGTTCGCAAAAATCGAGTGGGCCAAGAAGCCAAGCCCGGAATTCCCCACGCAGGCGACGGTCCCGGGCGATCTCAAAGCACTGGAGTTCATGGTGAAGGACTCGAAGAGATTTCCGGACACGAATGGCTGGGGATATGCCGATTTCAAGTACGACGCGGACTCCGGCAAGTTCACTCCCTTCGGGAACGCTTCGACCGGTAAGACGTTTTGTCACACGTGCCATACGGCAGTTCAGACAAATGACTTCGTCTTCACCGCGTATCCGACGAGGTGACGCACCGATGATGCCTTTCGGAGTGGTTTCGTGAACATAAACATCAAAAGGAGACATAAGAGTGGCTACTACAAGATTCGCGATCGCGCCCATGAAAGCGGCGCAGATCTCAAGGCCTGGTGGAGATTTCGAGATCGTTGAGCGGGAGATTCCAAAGCCGGGCCATGGGCATGTGCGCGTCAAAGTGCAAGCCTGTGGGGTTTGTCACAGTGACGTGTTCGTAAAGGACGGAAGCTGGCCAGGTATTCAGTATCCCCGTGTTCCGGGACACGAGGTAGTTGGCGTCATTGATGAATTGGGCGCGGGTGTTTCGGCTTGGAAGACCGGACAACGCGTTGGCATTGGGTGGCACGGCGGCCAGGACGGCACATGCCAGTCTTGCAGGCGCGGTGATTTCAAGAATTGCAGGAACGTGAAAATCGCGGGGATCAGCTATGACGGCGGGTACCAGCAATACATGGTCGCGCCGATCGAAGCATTGGTGCCCATTCCCGAGAGTCTATCTTCGGTGGAAGCGGCGCCGCTGCTCTGTGCCGGACTCACAACCTTTAACTCGCTGCGCCACAGTGGCGCGCTTCCCGGAGACCTTGTTGGGGTGCAAGGGATCGGCGGCCTCGGACACCTCGGCGTTCAGTACGCGCATAGGTTCGGTTACAAGGTTGCCGCAATCGGCCGCGGTCCCGAAAACGCGGCCCTGGCTCAGAAGTTGGGCGCCAGTGTTTATATCGACTCCAATGCGACCAATCCGGCGGAGGAATTGCAGAAACTCGGTGGCGCGCAGGTCATACTGGCGACGGCTCCCAGTTCCAAGGCGATGTCCGCCCTGATCGACGGCCTGGGCCCCAATGGCAGGCTTATGGTGATTGGCGCAACTGCTGATCCAATCGAGGTCACACCGGTCCAACTCATTTCCGCCAGCCGCTCCATTGAAGGCTGGTCGGCCGGAACGCCGGCCGATTCCGAAGACACGCTCAGTTTCTCTGAATTGTCGGGTGTCCGGGCAATGATCGAAACCTACCCACTCGAAAAGGCAGCCGAGGCTTACGCGCGCATGCTAAGCGGGCGCGCGACTTTTCGGGTGGTTCTCACAATGTAAGGCTACACGATGCCGCAGCCGACGCTGTATCACACGATCCTGATCGGGGGCCTTTCGATCTTCTACCGGGAGGCCGGCCCGGCAGATGCGCCCGTGCTCTTACTGCTTCACGGGCTGCCTTCATCGTCACGGATGTTTGAGCCGCTCTTTCAACGGCTCTCAGGCCGCTATCATCTTGTCGCGCCCGACTATCCCGGCTTCGGACACAGCGACTGGCCGGATCCGAAGAAGTTTGCCTACACGTTCGATCACTATGCCGAGATCATGAATCAGTTCGCTGAGGCACTGGGACTCGCGCGTTACACGCTGTACATGCAGGATTACGGAGGCCCGGTCGGTTTTCGCATGGCCCTCGCGCATCCGGATCGAATCGAGAGCCTCATCGTGCAGGACGCCGTAGCGCACAACGAAGGCCTGGGAGCCAATTGGAAGACACGGCGCGCGTTTTGGGCCGACCGCGCGGCTTACGAAATCGCACTCCGAACGAATCTACTGTCGCTGGCAACAACGCGTACGCGCCATGTTGGAAACGATCCCAACGTGGAACGCTACGATCCGGATCTGTGGACCGATGAATTCGCGTTTCTCAACCAGCCGGGCCAAGCCGACATCCAGAGCGATTTGTTCTACGACTATCGGACCAATGTCGAGTCTTACCCCAAATGGCAAGCCTGGATGCGCGAGAAACAGCCGCCGCTTCTAGTGATCTGGGGCAAGTACGACCTCTCGTTTGAGGCGTCGGAACCAGCGGCGTATCGCCAGGATGTACCGGACGCGCAAGTTCACATGCTCGACGCCGGTCATTTCGCATTGGATACGGCTGCGGATGAGATTGCTGTGCTGGTGAGGAATTTCATTGGAGACGGTAACCGCCGCCGTTAGGCCGGGATGCAGACAATCAGAGGCTGGGGACTACCCTCCATGGTCTCCACCCGTGCATTTTCGAACCGCAGCGCCAGCCGGCACGCGATATTTGCTATGCTACGACTCTCGTATGTTTACGCTCCGCCCAGAGCAGATGAAAGAGGTCGAGTCTGGCCTTTTCGATTCCTTCATCGCCCGTTTGATGATCAAACTCCGGGCGTTGTGGCCCGATCAAACCGCCGCCTTGGGCGACGGCTACAAGCAGTTTCTCGAATTTAATATTCAGCGTTGCTCGAATTACGGAATCGAGACGGAGTTGGCGATCGCCCGGATTATAAACCTGGGTTTCATCATGGGGCCGTATTTCGAATCGCGACCCGACGCCTTGTGGGCCATGCAGATCCTGAAGGATCCCACTCTGAGGGGTCCCGTTAAGGCCCATCAGCTCAGCTTTCGGGCGCGCCAGGACCTCCAGGCCACCGGGTACCCGGCAACCGACGATGCCTGTTGCCGCGATTTCGGTGAACGGCCGGTCAATGCCGCGATTCAAAGTTGCGGCGCGAACGTGCAGAACACCATCCCCTGCGATATCGATGATGTCGTTCTCTATGAGTCGCCGGGTTATCGGGGCGCGGCCCTCACCGGCGGGAGCGGAGTCCTTCGGCAGCAGGTTCTGGAGGTGGTCGGGGAGCCCGATATTCACACCTATGTATATCCGTACGCCGCGCACGACGAATCGCACGTGTTGGTGAAGGTGTTGCGGCCCGGCGAGTCGCCGATCGTGCATCGGACGGGTACGCCGTCGGAGTTCAAATTCGCTGTGCAGCGGGCCAAGCAGATGGTCCCCCCCGTGACGTTGCTTTCGCGAATTTTCAATCTCAGCCCCGCCGTGAACCGGTATCAAATCACGGCCGAGTCGTGCGGCGTACGTAATTCGGGCTCTGTAAACCTGGGCGGAACGATGACGGTGGTGGTCTATCCGCTGGACCAGTACGCGCTTACAGTATCGATTCCTCCGCTGGTAAACGCCGAAAGCACCACTATCCAGCTGTGGCACAACGGCCAGCCGCAGGACATCGCGGCGAATTTGACCAATCTGATCGGGACACTGCGCCTGATTGAAGTCAATCTCAATTATTTGAAGAGCCTGATACAACAGTCGGTGCCACAGGCTTACATCCAGTGGAGCGTGTCGTTCCTGGAGGGCCAATTATCGATCGCCACCGGCTATCGGGAAGCGCTCGATCACCGGGTATATTTTGGCTGCTCCGCCCGCATCGCCCTTACGATTTTCCGCGTCAGAGTGACATTGACGTTCGGAGCACTGATCGGCGCCGCGCTGGCGCGTTTGGAAGCAACCATCGACGATGCAACCCTGGCAGTCGACACTACCTGGATAGTGGAGGCGCCAACGGATGTGCCGGTGCCGGAGACCGCCCAGGGATCATTGAGTTTTCCCGTCCGCCTGAATGGCCGTGCGCGCGCGACACCATACAGCCTGCGGGTTCGAACCGCGGCCGGCAGCGGCTTCCATGCGGAAGGCGGATTGCGGCTCACTTCGTTCCGGGCGCTTGAGCTATTTGCGCACATTCATTGGCGCGGTATCGATGCGTTCGTGAATATCAGCTCACCCTCGGGCGGCGAAGAAGAGATGCCCTGGCATTTTGTCGACTCGTACGAAATCTGGCCCGGAATGGTGCTGATGTGATCCCCGAATACCTGATGCTCGAAACGCAGGTAAGCAACTGCATAGCCGAAGCGCAGGTCAACGGTGTTCCGATCTGCCGCGTGGGCGCGGATGGTGCAACGCTCGATAGCCGCCCTGTGAATCACTTTGTTCTCCCGGGATCAAACACCTTCACACTAGTCGCCCAACCCGGCGCGACGCCGCGAACCGCACTCACACCGAACGCGATCGACAGCAAGGCGAAGGAGAACATGAGCGCGTCACTTCGTCTCATCTCGGTTCCTCCTGGTTCTTTTCCCGACGATCCCGCGGCGCGAGAGATGCTGTCGGTGAGCTGGACCCCGAAGCCCGCGCAGCCCTACCGCGCCCCCGTGCTGTTGAGCGGCCAATTGGAGTTTCCTAAGCATCTGCCGGCCTGGTCCTGGACGAATGCGGTCTCACTTCGCTCCGAAGCAGCGCTCGAATCGATTGGGGCGATGATCGGGGAGTTGCTCGAGAGTTTCAGCCGGGGCGACCCCGAACTGTTCATAACCCGCTCGAACCTGCGCTTCGCGGAGGTCAGTGCGGCGTTCGATACCAGCATCGACGACGATGTGCGGCGCTTCCGTGAGCAGTTCCAGAGGATCTCATCGGAACCAGGGTTTGAAATGCACCCCATTGACGCCGAGACCATGGACCTGCGAATCTGCGCGGACGGCAAACTCGTGGAGTGCCTCGACCGCGCCTGGGAGCCGCTCCTGCGGTCCAATCGCTTGGGGAACGGAATCACACGGTTGCGCTATCCGATCAAGGTTGCTGATATCGGCGGTCGGCTGGAGATCGTTCGCTGACCTACCTCTCACTATCCAGCATCCGCATCTGGCGCTCATCATAACGGGTGCCGGCTACCTCTGAGGCCGGAACGGCTAGCTCGAGTTGCGAAAAATCCGCAGGCGACAGGTTCACGTCGAGGGCGGCCAAAGTCTCCGCGAGCTGGGCGCGCGTACGAGCGCCCATGACGGGAACGACATTTCTGTTCTTGGCGAGTACCCACGCAATCGCCAACTGCGCGGGTGTGATGCCTCTCACGGCGGCAAACGCTCTCAATTCTTCAACCAGGTGCTGATTCTTCGCGAGATTGTCGCCCGCGAAGCGGGGAAAGTGCGTGCGAAAATCGCCGCGTCCCGCGGGAACGGAGCCGGCCAGAAGGCCGCGCGAGAGGACGCCATATGCAGTGACGCCGATGCCCAGTTCCTCCAGCACGGGGAAAATGGCCGTTTCCGGTCCGCGGCTGACTAACGCGTATTCGATCTGTAGATCGGCGATTGGGTGCACCGCGTGGGCTCGACGAATGGTCTCCGGCCCAACCTCCGATAAACCGGCATAACGAACGTAGCCCCCGCGAATCAGGTCGCTGATGGCGCCGATTGTGTCCTCGATCGGAACGCCGGGATCGAGCCGTGCCGGACGGTAAATGTCGATGTGGTCCACGCCCAACCGGGCGAGGCTGTAAGCGACGAAGTTTTTGATCGCCACCGGCCGCGTGTCCTGTCCGCCCCAGGCGCCATCGGGTCCGCGCAGTGCTCCGAATTTTACCGAAAGCAGGACCTGACCCCGACGCCCCTGCAACGCGCGTCCGATGAGCATCTCGTTCCGGCCCATACCGTAGAAATCGCCGGTATCGAGGAGCGTAATGCCCTGATCGATCGCGGCCTGTATGGTCGCGATACTCTCATTGTCGTCCGTAGGCCCGTACATTCCGGACATACCCATGCACCCGAGTGCGATCGGAAAAACAGTGGGGCCCACGGCGCCCAGCCGGCGCGGTTCGGGCTTTCTTGTCTCAGCAGCCATGAGCCTATCGTAAGACGATTCCATGCTTTAATCTGGGTCACGTGATATTTGATCAGAGCGAGTATGACCTCCGTTGTGAATGGGGCTTGCAAGGTATCCGGCAACTCGCGCCCATCAGTGACGTGGTCGTAATTGTAGATGTTTTGTCATTTTCTACCGCCGTGGATATCGCGGTGTCGAGGGGAGCAGAGGTTCTTCCTTTTCCCTGGAACGGCAATTCGGCGGAGGAATTTGCGGCTTCGAAAGGAGCCGTGCTGGCCTCGCCGCGAAGCGCCAGAGACGGGTACTCGCTCTCGCCGGCCTCGCTGGAATCGATCGAGCCCGGTGTGGCGCTTGTTCTTCCTTCGCCTAACGGCGCCACTCTCTCACTCAATGCAGAGAGCGCCGTGACTTTCACTGCGTGTCTCCGTAATTGTGCGGCAGTGGCTGCCCGTATTCTTGAATACGGCTCGCGAATTGCGGTGATTCCAGCGGGCGAAGGATGGGGCGATGGCTCACTGCGCCCCGCTATCGAAGACTGGATTGGCGCTGGAGCGGTTCTCTCCTGTTTGACAGGGAGGCGAAGTCCGGAGGCCGATATCGCGGTGACCTGCTTCGAGAATTTTGAGCATCGTCTGGCCGACATGCTGACGCGCTCCTGTTCAGGCAAGGAGTTGGCGGAAAGGGGTTTTCTTCGAGACGTCGAGTTAGCTGCCGGTTACAATTGCAGCTCTGCTGTCCCCATTCTCAGGTCCGATCGCTTCACTAATTGCGGTGATTCTCAACAATAAATCACACTGTCGGCAAAAGACCGATATGGCGCGTAATAAATAAGGAAATTGTCATCGATATTTGTCTTGACACGCCGCGCAACCACACTTAGGATGTAAACAACGCTCGGAAAGTCTCCACCATGCAAAGCGATGACGTCACGCGACCGATCGAGATTCTGTCGGTTCTCGGCGTTGAAGAACAGCAATCGTTGCGCGCGATTGTCGAACATACGAATTGGTCGCTTGCCAACTACGATCGATTGGAGGACGCATCCGCCGCGATGCGTGAACGCGAGCCGTCTGTGGTTGTCTGTGCCGATCGCATTGAGACGTTTTACACCTGGAAGGATGTCCTGGCCACCCTGTCTAAAATCAAAAATCCGCCGCAACTCGTCGTGAGCAGCCGTCATCCCGATGACGCCATGTGGTCGGAGATCTTGAACTACGGCGCATTTGACCTGCTGCAAACTCCGTACGAATGGCAGGAGGTGATTTATTCGGTCAGCGCTGCTTCCAGGCGTCGGATCGCTGCGGAAAACGAGCCGACTCGTACAGGCGCGCCTATCGGATCGAACCCGCCTGGCGCCATCGAGCTCGTCGAGTGCGAATCGTTGGACGAACAGCATCGTCTGGAATTCCGTCTGTCGGAACAGCTTCGCAAAGCGATCTTATCCGGCAGCAGTAACGGTCTATGGGTATCGGAAATCTTGGACCAGCTCATGACTTTTTCGGTTGTCCATTTCACGACCGAAGAAACACTCATGGTCCGTCAGGGCTATCCTCACATCGCGGCACACCGGGCGCAGCATGACTCAGCTCGCTCACGCCTTGCCATGCTGGATACACGATTCCGGGAGGGAGACCGGCGGGCTGCCTTTGAGATATTGGATTTTCTCGACAGTTTTACTCGAGAGCACATTCCAACCGCCGACCGCGATCTGGCTGCGTTCCTGAGGAATACCGCAAGAGTCGAAACGCCGGCCGCTTATAACGCGCCCGCTCCGAAGCGGGCCAATGAAAGGGCGGCGTCGCCCGGCGCGTCGGTGACAAACATCGCGGTCAAATTATCGGCCCGGAAATAGGCGAGCTTCTGCGTGCCCGCTCCGGCGCTGTAGAGACTCCTGCCGTTGACGGTGTCGCGCGCATAACCGGGGAAGTCCTGCGCTGGGCCCGAACGGAGGAATGCCGAAAACTCCTGGGCTCCATCGGTGTACACGAGGTGGAGGAAAACGGAGCCGTCCAAACGGCACAATTTGCCGCGATCGAGGTGGTATCCGGGTGGAGCGAGTCTGGCCACAACCGAACCGGAGAAACCTTGGCGCTCCGCCAGGGTGCTGATGGCTACGAGATCCAGGAGCCATTTCCTGGGGTGATGCTGCGTCACTTCGGCGCGATGATCGGAAGCAGCCGCGGCGCAAACAGGCAGGACGCGCGACTGCATGTAGAATCGGTACCCGCCTATGCCCGCGAGAAGCATGGTCACACAAGCCGCCGCCGCCAACCACGCTGGGAAGGACGATCTCCGCTCGGAGGCAATGCGCTCTCGTATCCGCCGGTCGAGCGAGGCGGTGTCCACCTCCTGGGCTTGAATAGAGTCGCGAAGCCGGGCGTCGGCGCACAGGGAACACTGATCCAGGTGCGCCGTAAGCGCGGCTGAATCCGCAGGGGTGAGCCGGCCAGCGGCATGGAGAGCTAGGAATGACGCCGTATCCTGACAGTTCATCAAACTTCCTTCTCCGCGCATGCAGTGCTTGGCGCGAGACGCGCGCGAAGCGCCTCGCGAGCCCGGCTCAATCGCGACATGACAGTCCCCATCGGTAAATCCAGAATTCCGGCGGCCTCGCGGGCAGTGAAACCCTCCACGACGCACAACAGCAGAACGGTTCGGTGATCTTCGTGCAAAGTATCCAGCGCTTGCGAAATCTCTGCCGCGTCGAGCGCCGAAAAGCCTGTGGCGGGCTCCATGTGGCCCTCTATTCCCGCAGACAACGAAACCGCGGACGGCATCGCCCGCTGTTTTCTCCCCTGCGCATAAAATGCGTTGAAAAGGATTCGAAACAGCCAGGGACGCGCGAAGGACGGGTCGCGCAATTGGCGGAAATTCCGCCATGCCAGCAGCATCGTTTCCTGGACGAGATCTTCCGCCGCGTTAGCGTCCGAGGTGAGTCTCAGGGCGACACGGAGCAGGCTTCGCGTGTGTTGCATCGCAGCCTGCTCGAATTCTTCGTGTCGTGCCGCCACAAATCCTATAGGCTATTCTCCCGCGCCTTTCTGCAGGTCTGCCAATGCGGACAGGACTTCCTGGCTGTGCGGCTCCGGGTTGACTTTCGGATAAACCTTGCGAATCACGCCCTTAGGATCGATCAGGAACGTGGTTCGATTCGCCAGCGTCATCCCTTTATAATCCATCAGCGAGCCGTATTCGTCCACCACTTTGTGATCGGGATCGGCCAGCAGCTTGAATGTCAGGCTCTCCTTCGTGCAGAATTCCTTGTGCGAGTCCACCGTATCGACGCTAACTCCGAGGACCACGGCGTTCTTGGCCTCATATTGCGCCAGGTCGCGTTGGAAATTATGCGCCTCGATAGTGCAGCCTTTGGTCATGTCTTTGGGATAAAAGTAGAGGACGACCCACTTCCCGCGGAATTCTTTCAGGCTGACCGGAGTACCCTCTTGCGACATCAATTTGAAGTCCGGAGCGGGTGTGCCTGCGGACGGCATCTCCGTTGCGCCTAAGATCGCTGCGAGCACGAATGCGGCGAGCATGAGTTTCATAGATGATTGTTCTCCTGGGTTTGCGACTCCCGATTTCCGGGCTTGCATTACCTAGGATGCCCGCCATCTCGAAATTCATCCCTGGGCGGCAGGAGATTTATGAATGGCCCAGGACCTGGTGCGGACGATACGGTTCGGCGAGGGCTTTCAACTCCTCGCTATCCAACCTGATTTTCAACGCCGCGACGGCGTCGTCGAGATGACTCATCTTGCTCGCGCCGACGATGGGAGCGGTGACGCCGGGCTGTTGCAGAACCCATGCCAGGGCGATCTGGGCGTTCGGCACGCCGCGCTTTTTCGCCACTTCGCCAACGCGGTCAACGACGGCAAAATCGGAGTCCTGATAGTACAATTTGTGCGCGTAATCGTCGGTCTTGGCGCGCGAGGTGTCGCCGAAATCCTGCTTCCGCCGGTTGCCCATGACGAACCCGCGCGCCAGGGGACTCCATGGAATCACCCCGATTCCCTCTTCGCGACAGAGGGGCAGCATCTCGCGCTCCTCCTCGCGATAAACCACGTTGTAATGATTCTGCATGGTCACGAACTTCGTCCAGCCGCGGCTGCCAGCCGTCGCGAGCATCTTCTCGAACTGCCATGCAAACATCGACGAAGCACCCAGGTACAACGCCTTGCCCGCTTTAACCACATCGTGGAGCGCTTCAAGGGTTTCCTCGATGGGCGTGTGATAGTCGAAACGATGAATCTGGTACAGGTCGACGTGGTCAGTGCTCAACCGGCGCAGGCTGTCGTCGATGGCGTGCATGATGTGTTTGCGCGAGAGGCCGCGCTGGTTCGGATCGTCGCCCATGGCGTTGAAAACCTTCGTGGCAATGACGACCCGATCGCGCTGACCGAAGTCCTTCAGCGCTCTGCCGACGATCTCTTCGCTGACGCCTACGGAGTACATGTCCGCGGTGTCGAAGAAATTGATGCCCAGTTCGAGCGCGCGGTGGATAAAAGGACGACTCTCCTCCTCTTCCAGCACCCACTCGCGCCAGCGTTTCGACCCGTAGGTCATCGTGCCGAGGCAGATGCGTGAGACTTTGAGGCCGGTGCTTCCAAGGTTTACATAATCCATAACGTAATCGACGTCGATTATCGCACGCTCTTGACGGCAGAAGCAGTTTCTTCTATTATGTAGAAACCTTGCCTAAAGGCGACACACTCGGCGAGTTCGAACAGATAGTCCTGATCGCGCTCCTGCGCCTCGACAACGAAGCGTACGGCATGTCGGTCCGGCGCGAAATCCAGGAGCGCACCGGGCGATCCGTGTCGATTGGGGCCGTGTATGCCACGCTCGAGCGTCTCGAGGCTAAGAGCTACGTGTCGTCTTTCGTTGGCGATGCGACGGCGGAGCGTGGTGGTCGCGCAAAGCGGTTCTTTCGGATAGAATCTGACGGAAAGCGCGCATTGAAGGACTCTCAGGATACCCTGCGGAAAATGCTGGCAGGCTTGAAGGTCGACTGGCGCACCATATGATGACCTGGATCTTTGGGCTGCTGCTCCCGAAACGGGACAAAGAGATGCTGTTGGGCGACCTCCTGGAGGAGCGGCTGCTGATCGAGTCCTCCACGGGGCGGCGCGAGGCTGCACGTTGGTACCGCCGGCAGGTCCTCAGATCCTGCGGGCCGGTGATGTGGGCAAACTTTCGGCGCGGCGGTTGGCTGAAGACGTTGGGCGCCGCGTTTGCCGGCTACTTCGCCGTCGCAATTCTTGTGATGGCATCGGACGTTCTGATGTCCAGGTTGCTCGCTGCCGGCCGAGTCCTGTATCCACTTGTGAGTTTGGCGGCGGGATGTGCCGCGATGGTGTTCGGTGGTTATCTTGCGGCGTCGATGCGACGGGGAGCGCCCGCCGTCCTGGCGGTGATGGCGGCGATCCTGGGCGTGTTATCGCTGGCGGCGACGGGTGACCAGGCTCCGGTCTGGTATCAAATCGCGCTGATCGTCATGGGGCCCGTTGCAGCAATGGTGGGAGGCCGTATGCGCAGTCGCGGGAGGGGAGAAACGTGAAAGAGGATCTGAAAAACCTACAGGGGACCTGGCGGGTATCCGCACTGGAAGTGGATGGGCAGACCATGTCGGCTGCGGCGCTCGGTGGCGCTCAAATCACCGTGAAAGGCGACCGGTTCATCTCCACGGGCATGGGCGCCGCTTACGAGGGGGCGATCGAGCTTGACGGATCCGTGAAACCGAAGGCCATGGACCTGAAGTTCGACACCGGCCCCGAGAAGGGCAACACAAACGCCGGCATCTACGAGTTGAGTGGCGATACCTGGCGAATTTGCTTGAACACCCGAGGCAGGAAAAGGCCGGAGAAATTCGCCGCGCCGCCGGGCACGGGCATCGCCGTCGAAGTACTCGAACGTGGCGCCGCCACCGTGAAACCCGCGGAGATCATCCCTCCGGAACTCGAGAATGTGCGTCTCGAGCCTGCACCCGAGCTGGCCGGTGAATGGATCATGGTCTCCGGCTCACTTGACGGTCACCCATTGGATAAAAGGCTGGTCAAAATCGGTAGGCGCATCGTCGCCGGTAACGACATGACCGTCATGTTTGGGAGTGATGTTCACTCGAAAGCAAAGTACACCGTCGACCGTTCGAAAACGCCCGCGGCCATCGATATTTACAACACCGCCGGCGGTAGCGCCGGTAAACTCCAATATGGCATCTACGTCGTGGACGGAAAGACGCTGAAGCTGGCAATTGCAGCGCCCGGCCGCGATCGTCCTGACGATTTCCAGTCGGCGATCGGCGACGGCAGGACCGTTGTGGTCTGGACCGCCGCGGCTAAATAGCATGCTTCCGGGCTTCGTTTGCATCGACCATCTCGCGATTGCCGTGCGGCCGGGCGAGTTGGAACAGCAGGTGGCGGCATACAAGAATCTCGGCTTCGAGGAAGTGCACCGCGAGGACGTTCTGGGGCTCGACCAGGTTCGTGAAGTGCTGCTGCGCATCGGCGAGGGCCCGAATATGGTCCAGTTGCTGGAACCGCTGAGCGACGCTTCGCCCGTCGCAAAACTCATCGAGCGAAACGGAGGGCGCGGTGGATTCGCGCACGTCGCTTACCGGGTTGCCGATATTCAGGCCGCTTTCGACCATCTGCGGGCCAAGGGTGTGCAAATTGTGGACAGCGCACCGCGGCCGGGTTCTCGCGGCACGACGGTGTTTTTCGTGCATCCCAAGGCGTTTGGCTACCTGCTTGAAGTGGTCGAGGAAAGCGGCACCGATCCCGGTTGAAAGTCTCCTCAAGGGTGAAGCAGGCGGTTTCGCCCGCCTTTGTTGGACTTCACCGGGAATGCACACGCGAAAACGCCTGCTTCGCCCTTCCACTTTTCATCGTGAAACTCACCCTGCTTGGTATATGCTGAGTATCAGGCAGCGCCTCTTTTCGATGGCTTTTATCAGCGTTTCCGGCGAAGTGGGATGCCCCTACGAAGAGGTTGCCGAACTCATCGCGCGCGACCTTTCCGCGGAGCTGCTGGCCGGAGCGAATCTGCAGCATCGCATAGCGGAGGAATTTGGCGCCGCTTCGATACCTGAGAAAGCGCGAAAGTATGTAACGAGGTCGATCGCCTGTAGGATTGGCACTTCAAAACACGTTGTCATCAGCGGCCCTAAGTCGGAATCCGTCATCCGCGATCTTCCGTCGTCTCTGCGAATGCACGTGTTTCGCGATCGCGGCGGCAAAGTTCGAGATTTCGACATCGTTCTGAATGCGAATTCGCTGGATTGTCCGCAGATGGCTCAGATCGCCCACTCCACGATTTGCACCATGGGCCTGCTCACGAGCGGCTATTTGTCTGAAAAAGACGAAGCGCAAGCACAGTTCGATCTCCGCCTGCAGATGGCCAGGTTCGGAATTGCGCCACAGCACGGAACCGCCGCGGCACGCAAACAATTCAATCATCCCAGTGAAGAGATCTTCGCCAATCTGCTCGATTTTTACGGAATCCGTTGGGAGTACGAACCGCGCAGTTTTCCTCTGCAATGGGACAAGGATGGAAACGTACTCGAAGCGTTCAGTCCCGACTTTTATCTGCCCGAGGCCGACCTCTATGTCGAGATCACGACCATGAAGCAGTCGCTGGTTACCAGAAAGAATCGCAAGGTGCGCCTGCTGCGCGCGATCTATCCACACGTCAACATTCAGGTGTTCTATCAGAAGGACTTTCAGGACCTGGTGAGCAAGTACGGCCTGAGTGAACGAGTTGCCGGCTGATGGATCCGGTCATTGAGCGAATCCTGTTCACCGAGGAACAGATCGCGGCCCGTATCCGCGAGGTGGGCGCGGAGATATCGAGCAAATATGCCGGGCGCGAGTTGAAGCTGATCGGCGTTCTCAAGGGCTCCATCTATTTCCTGACCGCGCTGTCGCGAGAAATCAGCGTTCCGGTGAAGATCGATTTGCTCGCAATATCGAGTTTCATGAAGGGCGCGCCGGGCGTGGTCCGCATCGCGAAGGACCTGGACGACACGATTGAGGGCGAAGACGTGCTTCTGGTGGAGGACATCATCGACACAGGTCTGACAATCCGCTATCTTTTGCAGACCCTCGCTTCGCGCCGGCCACGCTCGCTCGGGCTTTGCACTTTGCTCGACCGCACCACCCGGCGCCTGGTGCCTGTGCCGATCGATTTCCGGTGCTTCGAAATCCCAGACCGCTTCGTCGTCGGTTTCGGGCTGGATTATAAACAGCTCTACCGGAATCTGGGGTATATCGGGGTCTTGCGGCACGAGCACTTCTGAGAGAGCGAAATCTCTTCCCACTTCCCGTAATCTAAGAGATATGGCCACGACAGTGTGGAAAGGGCATCTCACGTTTGGGCTGGTATCGATACCAGTCCGCATGGTTCGGGCGGCGCGTCCGGAGAAGGTGAGTCTGCATCAGGTATATCGGCCCGCGCGAACGGCCACTCGGGAACCTGAGGAGGAGCACGTAGCCGAGATACACAGCGCCGCGTCCGTTGCGAAGCCCTTTATCGCGGCGAAGGAACAGGATATTACGCCGGTCAGCCGTGTGCAGCAACGCCTTCTCGATCCTGTCGAGCAGACCCCGATCCCCTCAAGCGAGATCTTAAAGGGATACGAATACGCCAAGGACCAATATGTTGTCATCGACAAGGAAGACATCCGGAAGCTTACGCCGCAGACCGGGACCGAAATGCAGATTGTCGAGTTCGTCCGGCTTGCCGAAATCGACCCGGTGTACCTGGAGACCTCGTATTACATGATTCCGGATGGCGCCGGCGAGAAGCCGTACGCACTACTGTTCGAGGGCATGCGGGAAACCGGGTATGTAGCATTGGCTGAGGTCGCCATGCACCGGCGAGAGCACGTAATGATCCTGCGTCCCGGCAGGAACGGCATCATCAGCCATACGATGTTCTATTCCGACGAGGTTCGAACGATCGAAGAGTTTCGCACGGATAAAAGCCTCGTCACGCCGAAGGAGCTTGGTTTGGCGAAGACCCTGATCGAAGCGCTTGCCGCGCCTTTTGAACCTGCGAAATTCAAGGATAAGTATCGCGAGCGGCTGCGCCAACTCATCGAAGCCAAGGCAGAAGGCAGGGAACTGGCCCAGGCGGCTCCGCAGCCGGCGGCGAAAGTTGTCGACATAATGGAGGCGCTGCAGAAGAGCCTGGCGGCGGTCAAGCGCGAGGAGACACCTCCGCGTATGCCTGTGAAGGCGGAAAAGGCCGCGGCGAAACCGAAATCGCGGCGCGGCGGTTCGAGTTAGGCTACTGCCTGAGCCCGGGTGGGGCAGACTGTGGAAGGGTGAAGCAAACGGTTCGACTGCCCTTGGACAAGACACCAATGCACAGGTCGGTTGCAAACCGCCAGCCTCGCCGCAACCAAAGAATATTCAAGTTCCACATGCACGTTCATCATGAGAACCAAAAGGCAGGCGGAACCGCCTACGGCACCTGTCCACAGCATGCCCCATGGGGATTTTCGACGGTGCCACGCGATGATCTGGCGTACATCTCGAATAAGGCTTAAGCGCGCCAGCGAATTCCCAAGTCGAGCTGCTTGCGGCAGTAGTCAAGACTGCGCTCCATGTGTTCCAATTGCTGCCGTTTGAGCGCATCCATGTAGCGGCCGCGCAACGTAGGATCGTCCGCCGTGATCTGCGGCTTTTCATATGCCCGTCCGCGTTTCGCTAGCGCGATGAATCGCTCGAGGTCGCGTGAGCGGCCGCGTGGAAACCACTTCGTCCAGAATTCGTCGCTGTAGACCGGCAGAACGACGGGCGGGCGGCCCGTAATGGGTTTGCAGTAGATGTGCACCTGCGGCAGAATCTCGGCGGCGCGTGCCACCAGCGCTTTGAAATCGACCGTTCCCTCGCCTAGCGGAACCCATTGGACGGCGATCCCGCCCGGATGCTCGTACACCACGGAATCGCGAAGGTGGAACGATACGGCGTAGGGTCCGAGCTCCTCGACGGTCGTGAGCGGATCTTCCGCCACAAAAACCGGGTTGCCCGTGTCGAGATACGACCCGACGAATTCCTTGCCCGCGGTCTCAATCACGGTGCGCGTTTGCCATGCCTGCAGATCCTTGTGGTTTTCGATTCCAATTTTCAGACCTGCGTCCATCACCTGGCTACGTACCTCGCGGAGAATCTTGAGCGCCGTTTCGATGTGGCGCTCCACCGGTCCGTCGTCCGGCATGCTGTAGCGGTCACCGGCTATCAGAGCCCGTACAATTGGCGAACCCATCGCGGCAGCGCGTTCGATGTTCTTGCGCAACGCGGCGACCACCTGCGGATAAGCATCGGCAGTCTTGGGAAGGATCGCGCCGCCGCCTGTTTCGAGGTGCAACCCCAGGTCTTTCGACCAGGCGCGGACCTCAGCCCAGTGCTTGGCATCCATCACGCCAGGGTCAATGGAGTCCTGCAGGAATATGGCATCCAGTTTTTGCGCCACACAGTAGTCCGCCAACTGGCGATCGTTCCAGCCCTGATAACGAAGGCAATAGGTATTGAGGCCGAGAGGCCATGTTCGAGACGCGGCAAATGACGCTCGTTGAAAAAAGGGAAGAGCGGAGCTGAGGAGGAAATTACGCCGGGTCATGAACCCGAGTATGGCAGGCTAAACAGTCATCGCGCATGGGCAACCCGTAACGGGGACCGCATGCGCGATGTTAGAAATCTGTGAAGAGAAGGCTTACTTCGTGGTAGCTGTCGTGTCGGTCTTCTTTGCCTTCTTGGGCTTCTTGCTCTTCGTGGTCTTTGTGCTGGTCGTGTCGGTCTTGTCCTGGGCGATAACAGCAACGCCGGTCAGGAACGACAGGCCGAGCATAAGAGTCATGAGCTTCTTCATTGGTTGGTTCTCCTTAATTCGATGGCGAGTTGAATCATCAACTTCAACTCCATGATGACAACGCCACATGAAGTCGTTCTTAAGTGCCTATTAAATCAAATTAACGGAGCGGGCCTTCGGACGTTAGAACATGGTGAGATAGAGGCGTTCACAACCGCAAGGATTTATCTGCGCCGCCTCTAAGCTGCTGAAAGATATGGGTTTGAGATGGTGCGCCAATTGACGCGGAAATGCGGATTTGCCCTGCTAAGGCCTATTATTAAATCGCATGAAGAAAAGGGATATCACCAAGCAACTCGCCCGCAGCGCCCGCCTGACCCAAGCCGAGGCAGCCGATGAGGTCGACCGCGTCGTCAGTGAACTGGTGCGTCGGGTACGCAAAGGCCAATCCGTTTCATTGCCGGGGTTCGGAACGTTCGCGCCGGACAAGGATGCAGAGTTTCCGCTCGAGCGCTGGGTCAAGAGCCTGAACAAGGGGCATTCGTGAGGCGGCCCCGCGGCATCTCCCGAGAACGGATCGCGGGGGTCCTTAGGCAATCCATCGAGCGAGGCGTAATGGTCGACATCGATGACCTCGGCGTGTTCATTCCCGGAGCTCACCACGGATTTCGTTTTGTGCCGGAGACCCGGCCGCGCGTGTTCATTGCCTATGTCCACGAGGATCTCGAAGCCGCCAATCGTCTTTATGCCGGCTTGTTGGAGGGAGGCGCGCGTCCTTGGATCGACAAAAAGAAGCTGTTGCCCGGTCAGAACTGGCCGCGCGCAATCGAAACGGCAATCGGAACCTCCGACTTCTTCATCCCGTGTTTCTCTACAAACGCCGTCTCGCGGCGAGGTGTCTTCAATGCCGAGCTTCGCTACGCGCTGGAATGCGCAAACCGGATTCCACTCGACCAGATCTTCATCATTCCGACCCGCCTGGACGAATGTGTTGTGCCGCAGCAGATTCGCAGCCGGATACACTGCGTGGACTTGTTTCCGGACTGGCACGTGGGGCTATCGACGATTTTGAAAACCATCCATCAGCAGGTGTCCAAACGAGAATACAAGCGCCCGGCGTGAAAGGATTCCACCTTTCGCGGCATTTCGTAACTTGGAGGACGTCATGCTTCCGCGATTCCTTTCGTTATGCACGCTTTTTGCCCTGCCTGCCCTCACGCAGGTAGTCATCATCAACGGCCGCTGGCCGGTTCCGATGCCATTGCCGCGTCCGATCCCGATTCGGGCGGACTGCACCATCAAATCTGTCGAGGTTGATGCTGACATTCGTGACCAGGCAGCCCATGTCCGCGTGTCGCAGGTGTTTCAAAACCCCTCGCCGATGCCCATGGAGGCGCAGTTCCTGTTCCCGCTGCCCGAAGGAGCCGCGATCAGTGGGCTGACGCTTATCGCCGGTGGCCAGGAAATGACCGGACGGCTCTTGAGCAAGGAAGAGGCCCGCCGCATCTATGAAGATATCGTGCGGCGGCGGCGCGACCCGGCACTGCTCGAATACATGGGTCACGATCTGTTCCAGACCAGTGTGTTTCCCGTGCCGCCCGGCGGCGAAAGCACCGTACAAATCTCTTATTCGCAACTTCTTAAGAAGGACAGCGGCCTGGTCGATTTTCTGTTACCCCTCGGCACGGTGAAACATTCCGCCAAACCGGTACAGAACGTGTCCGTGACGGTCAATATTGCGTCGACGGCGCCGCTTCGTACAGTCTATAGCCCCAGCCATCAAGTCGACATCAGCCAGCCGGATTCCACTCACGCGCTCTGCAAGCTCAGCCTGCACGATGTCGCAAATCCGGATGACATGCGGCTGTTGTATTCGAGCGATGCCAGCCCCGTGGGTTTGAATGTCATCAGCTACAAGGCTGAAGACAGTGAAGACGGCTATTTCGCATTGCTCGCGACGCCCGACGCACGCGGCTCCGCGGCCCAAAAGATCGCGAAGACGGTACTTTTTGTGTGCGACCGCTCCGGCAGCATGAGCGGCAAAAAGATCGAGCAGGTGAAAAGTGCGCTCCAGTTCCTGTTGCGGCAGCTACAGCCGGGCGATACGTTCAACATCGTTGCGTACGATTCCGAGGTGGAGAGCTTCCGGCCGGAGTTACAGCGGGCGGATGGGACAAGCATTCAGGCGGCCCTGGCATGGGTCGACGGAATATCCGCCGGCGGCGGCACGAATATCGACGGCGCGCTGCGGACCGGATTGCGAATGCTCACCGATAGCTCCCGGCCGAATTATGTGTTCTTCCTGACCGATGGACAACCCACGGTGGGAGAGCGCGGCGAAGTCAACATTGCCTCAAACGCCGCCCGGGAGAACAAAGTGAATGCACGCATGTTTGTTTTCGGCGTTGGATTCGATGTGAACGGCCGGCTGCTCGATCGGCTGGCTCGCGAACTGCGCGGGCAGTCTGTTTACGTCAGGCCGAACGAGAACGTCGAGGCTCCGATCTCGTCGCTCTACGCAAAAGTCGGTTACCCGATGTTGACCAACGTCGCTCTCGATATACAACTCGATGGCGGAACAACATCGCACGTGTACCCGCGGCAGATGCCGGACCTGTTTCACGGCGACCAGTTGGTTCTGGTCGGCCGCTATCGAAAAGGCGGCGCGGCGAAGATCGTCCTGACCGGCTCGGCCAACGGGAAAAAGGAAACGTTCACTTACACAGCAACGTTTGCCGACAAATACTCAGACGATACGAATGGGTTTGTCGCCAGGCTGTGGGCGATCCGGCGCATCGGCGACATCATTGACGAGATGGACTTGCATGGCCGCAACCAGGAACTCGTTGATGAACTGGTCGCACTGTCAACAAAGCATGGGATTCTGACGCCTTACACTTCATTCCTTGCGGATGACAACGTACGCTTGACGTCGCGGCGCGCCAATGTGAGCGTAGCAGCGGAATCGGCGGAAGTTCAATTGAACACTGTCGGCGGCGCGGCAGGTTTCAACCTTCGAGAGCAAAAATCGAAGTTCCAACAGGCCACGAATATGGACGCGTACGATGCTCCGGCCGGATCCACACGCGCCGTGAAGCAGATCGGCCAGAAGGCGTTCTTTAAGAAGGACCAGGTATGGCAGGATTCCACCGTCACCGCCGAGCAGGCGAAAAACGCGATTCACATCGTGCAGTTCAGCCGTAAATACTTCGACCTGGCGGCGTCGCACGGCGGCGCCATGGCGCAGTACCTGGCGTTTGATGAGCCGGTGCTGGTGACACTCGGGAACCAGACGTATCAGATCGATCCGGAGCCTAAGCCGTGAACTCGCGACTGCCGGCGCGGTTTATGATAGCCGCATGGCACTGGGTTCAATCGTTGTAACGGGGGCTTCAACCGGAATCGGCGAGGCCTGCGCCTTGCATTTCGATAAAAAAGGTTACCGGGTGTTTGCGGGCGTTCGAAAAGAGGCGGACGCCGAGACTCTGAAGTCGAAAGCATCGGACCGCCTGACGACAGTTCTGATGGATGTAACCGACCAGGAGTCGATCCGGCGTGCGGCGTCGTCGCTCGGCCGCAACGAGATTTCGGGGTTGGTCAATAACGCCGGCATCGTTGTTGGTGGCCCCATTGAATTGCTTCCGCTGGAGCAGTTCCGGCGCCAGTTTGACGTCAACGTTTTGGGCCAGGTCGCCGTTACGCAGGCGTTTCTGCCGTTCATCCGCCAGGGACGCGGCCGGATCGTGAATATCGGCTCCATCGCGGGCCGTAGCGCGCTTCCGCTGGCGGGAGCCTACAGCGCGTCAAAGTGCGCGCTCGAGGCGATCACGGATGCGCTTCGGATGGAACTGCTCCAGTGGGGCATTCACGTGGCAATCGTTGAGCCAGGCGCCGTGCAAACGCCCATCTGGGGAAAGGGTCAAACAGCCGCTGAGGAATTGATGAAAGATGCGCCGGAGCATCTGCTCGATCTCTACCGGCCCCTGATCGAGAACATGCGAAAGGCGGCCGCGCGTGCCGCACAAGGTGCGAGCCCAGTGAGCGAGGTCGTCAAAGCAGTGGATCACGCTATGACATCCGCCAAGCCCAGGACCCGCTATGTCGTGGGCTTCGAGGCGAAGGTCCGGCTGGCGATGAACGGTCTGCCGGATCGGACCCGCGATCGAATCATCCTGAACCGGATCAACGCCATCGCGAAGGAGTCTTAAAGGACGCCATCATTTCTCGTCCGCCGACGGACCGTATATTCCCGGCACGGGCACGCCGAGCAATCGCAGATATACCGTCAACTGACCTCTGTGGTGAATGTGATGATTCATTAAGCCCCGGCCCCGTAAGACGCTCCAGACAGGTCTTTCCATGCCGGGGAGGACGAGCATGTTGCCGGCGAGGCGCTCGTCACTCATGGCGGTAAGTTGTTCGCGGCACGCCGCCACGTTCCTCTCAAATGAGGACAGCAATTCGGCGTTGGTGGGCGATTCAGGGGGCACTGCGCCGGTGCGCTTCAGATACACGGCTGCAATTCCAGGCAGCGCGGCCACATGGTTCGCCAGTCTGCCCAGGGTGAACGATTTTTCGGCGGGTCTCCACGAGAAGCGGTCATCCGGGACACGCTCCAGGATCTTTCGTGTGGCCGCCATCTCCTCGTCAAATTCATCGAGCAATCTTGTCTTCAATGTTGCGTCTGTCATCTTATCTTGTGCCTCCTTCCGCGGCAGCCACAGCCTGGTCCAGAAAATCCGCGGCCTTTTCAAACCGGTCGTACGACATCATGTGCAACTCCTCGACGCGCCACCTTTGAGACTTGGGCCAGTGTCGCCGGTGCGCCCACGTCTTAAGCATGAGGTCTTTAATTTCGGGATTGCCGCCCGTAGCTCTATCCAGTTGCGCATACCAGCGCGCTACCAGGGCTTGAGCAGCAGGTCCGGCGGGGTCCTGATCCATCGTGGCTTCCAGGTCGCGGAAAAGCTCCACTCGTTCGCGCCATTGTGCGGAGTGCTCCTCGCCGGGCTGATTCCGAAGCTCCACCACTTTCGCCCAAACCCGTTCGTTAACCTTACCCTTGCGCACCTCCAACTCGGCGCGCTTGATGAAGGCAAGCACCTCTTCCATCTTGAATTCGGCGGCTCGCTGCTTCATGGTGTCGGGCCAGTTGGCGCGATCCATCCACGCAGCAGGTGAGTCCGTTTGTACTTCCAGGTCGCCATCGTGAGCCCGCCGAGCCAGGTTGTACCAACGCCGTACCAGCTCCTGCGCTTCTGCGCTCCCCGGGTCTTGGCCCAGTAGTTCCTGGGCATCGCTGTACAACTGGCGCCACTCAGCCGACGGTCCCTCCTCGTAATAGCGCCGGTGCTGCTCCCAGGATTCCTCGCTGTAATACTTCTTCATCGCGGAAATGCTTTCCTGCATGTCGATCACCTCGATAATTTTTTTGAGTGTGGCGGGATCGGCAGGCTTACCGGATTCGATAGCGTTTTCCGCCGCGCGGATCACGCGAATCGTACGGCTGAGGCGTTCCTGACGCTCTTCGAGCGCCTGTCGCTGCATGCGCAACGTATCGCGCCATGTCAGGGCAGGGCGCTTCAACACCGCGCCAATGTCCTTCAGCGGCAATCCAAGGAACTTGAGCGCGATGATTTGCTCCAGGATCTCCAGGTCGCGCTCGCAATAAACCCGGTAGCCCGCCTCGGTCCGAACCGGCTTGAGCAACGCCAACCGGTCGTAATGGTGTAGAGCCTTGACCGTGACGCCAGCCAGTTTGGCGAACTCACGAATCTTGTAGTGCCTGCTCAATCCAGCCTCCCCAGACATGCTCAGGTCTGACCTAAGGTCAGAGTCAAGCGCAATCTTAGCAGACCATCTCCTAAAGTTTTAGTTGACAGCCTCTCCTTTTCGACGCTATACTCCTAAATGTTTAGGAGGTAGCTTGCCTCGTAAAAAGGCGACGGAACAAAACCTGACTCCCCTGGAACTGGAAATCATGAGCGTTCTTTGGGAGACCGGACCCGCAAATGTTCAAAATGTCCAGGCGGCGCTGAAAGGCCGGGAACTCGCCTATACCACCGTCCAGACGATGCTGAACGTGTTGCATCGCAAGGGCAAGGTCAAGCGCGAGTTGAAGGACCGCGCTTACGTTTACCGGCCCGTGCTAAGCCGCAAAACCGCGGTGACCCAGGCCTTGGGCGACATGCTGGATCGATTTTTCGGCGGGTCGGCGGACGGACTGGTCATGACCCTGGTCGAGACACGCCATCTGACGCCGGAGAAGCTCGAAAAATTGCAACAGATGCTGAAGGAGAACGAACATGGAAAGGATTAGCCCGTATCTGCTGACGTTTGTGTTCAACGCGGCCTGGCAGATTCCACTCATTGCGTGTGCCGCATCGCTGGCTTGCCGATTTATGCGCACGCGCCCGGCACAACATCGTCACGCGATCTGGGTCGCGGCTCTTTTCGCTGCAATACTCGTTCCCGCCGCGAGTGTCTGGAAGAGCAATCCACCTCGAGAGACATTCTCAGTGCCCACCCAGGCTGCACCAATTGCGACTGCGGCACCAGTTCGTTCGACGCCCCCGTTCGTTGCGCAAGCAGCGCCAGAGCAGCGCTATGTGCCGGTCGGCAAGAGCACGGCGAAAGCAGTATTTGGCATTTATCTCATGATGTTGATCTGTGCGGCCGGCAGGCTTGTCTGGGGTTGGATGCAGAGCGAGCGAATTCGGAAGGGTTCAGTTGTCGCCTTCACATCCAACGCGGTTACCGCGATCTGGGAACGCTGCGTGAACGCTTTTGATGTGGACGGTGTGCGTCTTCTGAATTCCAACGCGGCTTCGGGGCCGCTGACAGCCGGCCGGGATGTGATCATGCCCACCGCGCTATTGTCAACCGCGGATGAGGCAGTTCTTGCCACCGCGTTCGGCCATGAACTGGCGCATGTTGCACGGCTCGATTTCTGGCTGAACATCGGATACGAGTTGCTTGGGCTGCCGATCTTCTTCCATCCGGCAACGGCGTGGATCCGCCGTGAGATCGCGCGGACCCGGGAATTGGCGTGCGATGAGCTGGTCACTGAGCGGCTCGTCTCGCCTAGGGACTATGCCAAATCGATCGTGAGCATTGCGGGGACCATGTCGGGCATGGCGGAAACGGGATGCACTTTGGGCGTACTGGATGGAGACATCCTCGAAGAACGCGTGCATCGTTTGATCCATGAACCATCCGCGAACCGGAAACGCGCCCGACTGGTGCTGGTGTCCGCCATGACCGGGCTGGCGATTTGCGTAGTAACAGCCACTGGACTCGCGATTTCGGCACGCGCGCAGAGTGCCGCCCAGCCTGAGATGAAAGCCGCCGCGACGGCAATCAGTTCGGGCGATTTCAGCGGGGCCGCCGACCATTTTCGCCGCGCGGTAGCACTCGACCCCGAGAATTTGAAGGCTCGGCTGTGGCTGGCCTTCGCGCTGGTGCGGGAATTCGGCGCACAGGCGCAGGACAGGGCGAGTTTTGAATCTCGCGTGAAGGTTGCGACCGGCGAGAGCAGCGAAAACAATCCACTGCTCCTCGAAGCGTACGCCCAATACGAGGAGATCCTCCGGCGCGACCCCACAAACGAGGGAGCAATCTTCGGATTGTCTTCCGCGGGCGGTCCGATCCAGGCGAAGCAAGCCCGGGAACTGATGCAGAAGCTGATTGCCGAATATCCGATGAACCGGGATGCCCATTATGCGTTGGGTGCCATCGATTGGCGGCTCGCCTACCCGCCAATCAGGCAGGCTCAAACGGCCGCGAGGATATCGCGCGACACTTATCACATTCCGGATCCGGAGGTTCGGCGGAAGCTGCGGGTGGATTGGATGCCGACGATCGACGAAGGTCTGCAAGCGCTCACTACCGCGCTCCAGCTGCAACCGAACCGGTCTGATGCCATGGCTTACTTCAATCTGCTGGAGCGCGCCAAGGCAGCGATTGTCGACGCGGACTCGGAGTCATCCGCTTTAATTCAGGACGCGGATTCGTGGGTTCGCAGGGCTATTGCGGCTGGCCGCAGCATGCCACCGGGTGGGCTTCAAACGTTTGACGTCGATGCGCCGTTGCCGCCGCTCGCGATTCCCGCGCCCCCTCCACCTCCGCCTCCCCCACCCGGTTGGGTCAGGGGCGAGCCTGCGCACCCAGGCAGGTGAATTCACGGTCAATTACAAATTCACCCGCTTTTCCGACTCTCGGTCAAAGGAAAATGTGATGTCGGTAACGCAGCCTTAAGACTGCGTTATCGCGGTTTTCATCCACTTTTGTGGATCGGCGGTCGATGTAGACAGGACGTTTAAATTAGCTGCAGTTGATGATGACCCGGCTCGTACGTGAACCGTGTTCCGCGAACCAGCAGACGTGTTCGCTGACAAGGTCAAACTCCATCTCGTACTCTCCCGGCGCTAGTCCCGAGAGCTTCACGTCCAGCGTGAGCTCTTCGCCTGGTTGGATAAATCGTTCTTCGTGACTTAACGAAGAGCGGAAAAAATCCCACACTACTTCGCCGCTCCCGAGATTCCGGAGATGGCATCCCAGATTGACGCCGCCAAACCGTATGGCTCCAGGCAACCATACGAAGGCGCTGTTATTCTTCACCGTAACGGTGGCAAGAATCGGTTGGAAGGCGGTATGGGATGTTTCCTTCAAAGTGACGTTCAAGTCGACTGTAAGCGGCTTTCCCGTCAGGCTGGAGTTTTTGGGCAGTTGTTCTTTATGCAGGAAGAACAGGCGATTGGCGCGCGCAATCGCGAGTGTGTTGCTCACCACCTCCGCGGCAATGGGAGATCTACCGCCCTGGCGCAAAAAAGCGTTGTATTCCGGAAGCGACACACGCAGAGGCTGCAATGACAGGAGCGCCAGTTCTACCTGATGAAAGCCGGCCTTCTGTGCAAATTGCCAGATATCTTCGATAACAATGTCGTTCTCAAGAACGGCGTGGTTGTTCATCTCCTGCTGAGATAGGTCGCTCTTGGAATGCTCCGGCCCGGGTTCAGAAAAACCCGCAATACCATGACGCCTCAACACCCGGCCCATTTCCGAGATCAAGTGTTCAACGTTAGGAACATGATGGAGAGCGTCAAAGCAAATGATGCGGTCCATACTCTCGTCGGCGAAAGGGAGCCGATAGCCGTCATAAACCGAGAAAGTTGGCGCGGGCTGGTCGCCGATCGGAGGCAGCCGGGAGTAACGTTCCTTTCCAATGGCCAGGGCAGTTGGAGAAACATCGACGGCATGCACCTTCAGACCCATCTGTGTGAGATAGTGGGAGGTCCAACAAGGCCCCGCCCCGAAGTCGAGGACGTCCATGTAACGGAGCAGGTCGAGTCCCTGGATCAACGTACAGAACTGGAACATCACTTTGGGGCAGTCTTCCGGCCCCGCGAACGGCTTGCATAAATGGTAAGTATGGTCGTCGAGTTTGGCGAAGTACTCTTCGGCTGCCCGGTTGAGGTCGTCGACGGAGTACTTCTGTAGTAGCTCTTTAACTTCGATCATGCCAGTGCGTAAGACAACTCCCAATTGTAGCGGTGAACGCTACAATGCTTTTCTTGGCGATGAAGCTCGCGATCACAGATCGGGGAGTGAAGTTTGCGTTCCTCGTCGCCTTTACGCTCACCCTCGTCATCGAGCTTTTCGTTCCACCGACGCTTGGACTGGCCGACAATGGCGACTTCCAAAAAGTCGCCGCATACTTCGATCTGTTTCCCATCCTTTCCAATCCCTCACAGGATAACGGTAAATTCCATTTTTTCAGTCCCAAGTACACCCGCGACGTTCACCTGGTCCTTACACCTCCCGTGTCCGGCGAGAACTGGACAAGATTCGTGTATTCGATACCGTATCAACTTCAATACGCGCGGCGCACCGACGCGGAATTCATCGACGTGCTGTATCTAAGCGGGCTTCACCGGCCTCCCGACGAAGCCGGCAGGCGGTATTGGCTCGATGCTTTAAGCACTCACGGAATGGATCGGGCCGCAGTGTTTCACGCCTTCATGAATTCGCCGGAATGGAAGCTCGGCGGAATTAACGCGAAAGGCGAGAAGCTGATCTCTACAACTCCGATCCTCGTCGCGCCGGGCGTCTATGCGGCGAGGCTCCTCGCCAAAGACGGACTCGCCGATATCCGGCTCATTGGCTTCGTATACGCAGCGATCCTGGTTGCGACGCTCGCATGGGTTCTTCCGGTCATCCGGGGGTTTTCGGCCGGCTCGTGGGCATTGCTGCTACTCGCGGTTTGGCTCGTCCTGGGAGATGTTTCCTACGCCGTTCAACTTAACTCGTTCTTCATTGACACTGGGGCGTTCGTCGCTTTGTTTGTGGCGATCGTCTGCCTGGTCCGCATGGCCGCTGCCGGCGAGGATCTGATGACCTGGATTGCCGTGCTGCTGGGCATAATTTTCTTTACGACCTCGAAGCTCCAACACGTTCCGGCAGGTTTATGTTTCGGGACGATTGTGTTGCTCCACGCTCTCCGGAGTCACACCCGTTTCAAACCCCTGGTACTCGGCGGCTCCGTCGCGATGCTGTTTGGAGTCCTTGTCATCGTGCGGTACACGATGCCCGATTACCGTGCGAACCCCATACACAACAACATATTTCTGAACATAGTTCCGAACGCGCCGGATCCGCGGGATGCGTTACGGCAACTCGGTTTGCCGCCCGATTACGTCCAATACTCCGGAGTCCATGCCTATGCAAACAATAGCCCGATGTTGCTGCCAGGCTACAAGGCGGAAATCGCTCGGGTCAGCCAGCGTCGGATCCTGCTTTTCTATTTGACCCACCCGAACGTCATCATACGGGTACTCGAGCGGGACCTGGGCGATCGGGACTTGTTTCGCAACTGCTGGATGGGTAATTATGAGCAATCCGCCGGCCTTCCGCCGCGCACTCTTGCGCAGTCATTCGGATACTGGAGCCGGCTCAAAGTTATGCTATTCACAGGTCATCCCTGGAGATTTGCCTGCTATTGGGCGGCTTTGGTCCTGCTCACGACCATTGCTCTAATCCTGACGCGGTCTCACCCGTTATTCAAACTTGTGTTCTTTGCGATGACGGTTGCTGCTGCCGTCGAACTGGGAATCGGAGCGCTCGGTGATGGATTAGAAAACGGAAGACATCTTGGAACGTTTGCGGCCTTATGCGATTTCACCTTGCTTGCGGCACTGGCGGTAGCAAAAATGGCGCTGGTCAGCTTGCGCCGCCAGCGCCATTCAACTCACTCTTCACAAGCAGCTTAGTAGCCGTAAGGGTGCCAGTTACCCCACTGGTCGTAATAACCATTTACGTAGGGATGCCAGTTGCCCCAATTATCGTAGTATCCATTGACCTGTGGGCCAACGTATACGCCAAAGCCCGGCCGGAAATGCTCACGCCATACATGACGCTCGTGTTCCCTGTACTCGTGCCGCTCACCGCGCCAGTGGTCCCGATCATGGTCTCGAGCCACCGCCGCTGCTGGGCTAAGGATTGGTAGCGCTACGCCCATGACCAGCGCCGGCAATCCTAGTTTTCTGAACATAATTGCCTCCTCGCTTAGTTGGATGCTTCCCTACTAAAAAGGCTGCAATCTCTTTTGACCGGAAAAATTACAGTTACCGCTGGCACCAATTTCCATATTGATCGTAGTACCCGTTCCGGGAATCGCGATTGCGAACTTCACGATAACGATCGCCGTCGCGATCACGAAACTCCGTGCGATTGTCCTTCACGCGATCGCGATCCACACGTTGAACAACGGTGTGTTCTCGCACGTTATCGCGTTCCGCCGCCAAACCACTTACCGGGGCCGCGAGCGCCATCACCGTACCAAGAATCAAAGCTCCGAAACTGAACTTTTTCATAACCGCCTCCGCTTCTTGGATTATGTTCAACCTCGCCGGGGCTGTATCCCTTTGTAAGGGTTCAAAGAAGAATCGTTCATCTGATATCTTGTCCGAAGACCATGCGCTTGATTACTGCTCTACTCCCCATTGCTCTCGCCGCGGCACAGCAACTACATTTCGAAGAACACACCATCGCGACTGGGTTGACCGGCGGCTACCAGGTGGTTCCCATCGACATGAATAAGGATGGCAAGATCGACCTCATCGCACTCGCGAGCGGAATGAAAGACCTTGTCTGGTATGAGAACCCGGGATGGGAACGTCACGTCATCGCGACCAATCTCCCTCGCATGATCAATCTCGCGGCGTGGGATACGGACGGCGATGGCATTCCCGAAATTGTGATCGCGTACGAGTTCTCGATGGAAGCGACGAAAAGCCTGGGCATCGTGGCGGTGCTTCAGCACAACGGCGATCCTCGACAACCGTGGACGATGAAGGAGATTGATCGTATCCCCGCATCGCACCGGTTGCGTTGGGCCGATATCGACGGATCAGGGAAGAAAGTTGTCATCAATGCGCCGCTGACCGCGTCCGATGCGCACAGTCCCGACTTTCGCGGCCACGTACCACTCGTTTACTACCGGCCCGGCGACTGGAAGCGCCGCACAATCTCCGATGCCGAAGAAGGCGTACTGCATGGGATCTGGATCACCGACTGGGACGGCGATGGCCGCGACGAATTCCTCACCGCGGGCTTCCTGGGAATCCATCTCTACAAGTTCGGAAAGTCGGGCGATTGGTCTCGTTCCGAGATTGCCCGCGGAGATCCGGCCGCATGGCCGAAATCAGGTTCCAGCGATGTGGCAGTTGGAACCTTGGGCAAGGAGCGATTTCTTGCTGCCATCGAACCCTGGCATGGAAACCAGGTGGTGGTTTATCGAAAGCACGGGGAGCAGTGGGCGCGCGAGGTAGTGGACGATAGCCTGCTCGATGGGCACACAGTCGTCACGGCCGATCTCAACGGGGACGGGCGCGATGAAATCATCGCTGGGTTCCGGGAGAAGCCGTATGGCGTCTATGTTTATTCCTTCGACGGCAAACGGTGGAATCGGCAAGTTCTTGACACTGGAGGCGTCTCAGCGGCTGCTTGCGCGGTTGCGGATTTGGACGGCGACGGCCGGCCCGACGTCGCCTGCATCGGTTCGGCCACCCAAAATCTTAAGTGGTATCGCAATCGCTAAGTGGTTGAACTTTTTGGACGGCGGATGCATCACACCTGTAGGCGCCGAAGCTGACGCCGTCCCCGGCGTGGCTGCATCCCTTGGGGCCCGCCGGGGAACGTAAAAGTGTGTCACCCTGACACGGTTACGAGTCGGGGCCACTCGCGGATCGAGCGGCTGGTACGCCGTTAACTCATTTAGGGCGTTGCATCTGCGAATTCTTCCGACCCGAACTCCGTACGTACTTCAGCAAGTTTGATGCCGCGCGAAATCCTCAGGTGTATCAAGATCGATAGAGGCTTCCGGACAGTCGACCAATAGTGCATCCGAGAGGTTGGAGACGATGATCCCTTTGCAGCCTTGATCGGGTTTGAGGACCAGCAATTTTGGAAAAGCCGACCGGGCGAAAAATGCCGGTACCCCAGCCGTGCCGGAGTATTGGGAAGCCACAATCGTTTTACCTGTCACAGGTGCCGGATTGCCAATCCCCGAAGGTACTCCGCGGTGACGAAGGGTTGGTCCGCTAAGGCAAGGATCGCTCCATCGACGGGCCGTCCGTCCAGAGCCCCTACGCGGGTGTGGATGGACGAACCCATGCCCTGCGATCACACTTCGCAACTCCTGCTCGCGCGCACCCAGTACCACAAGGACCGGTCCACATCCGGCAGATCGCGCCACTTCGACCGCGTGTCGCGGGAGCGGCCGTCCGCGGAATGCGAGCAACTGTTTCGCAGTTCCCATGCGCGTGGAAGCGCCCGCTGCCGGTATGATGATCGCCGTTTCAGGCATAGTTTCTTACCAGAGATTCGCAGCAAGAAGGGCGTTCTGCCCGGACATTGCCCGACCCAAGTTTCCCGTTTCAGCAGGTTGAGCATGGATATCGCTCTTGCGATGCTTGAGCATGACCCCCGACCGTCCCGACAACGCCGCCTGAATCTCCGAGATGATCGAAAGCGCCACTGTTTCGGGTGTGTCTCTTCCGATATCCAGGCCCACAGGCGCGTGGACGAACGGTGGAATCGGCGTATCCAATTCGGCGAAACAGTCTGTTCGCGCGCGTCTTTGGGCCGAGAATACCGACATAGCGTGGCCGATGCTGGAGGATGGCCGGCAGCAACTTGAGGTCGAGCGGATAATTGTGAGTCATGAGAAGGACTGCTGAGTCTGCGCTGATCTCGATATTGCGGAGAAGCCGACCGGCATTGGCGCTGGATGCGTCACGTACTCGGTTACCCGCGCGCCGAAGTTGTAGGGTAAGGAGATCTCAACAGCGCGGCGGTCAGTTCTGACGTAGCGCGTGCATTGGATCGATCGTTACTGCTCGACGCGCAGGAATGAGCGATGCAAGACTAGCTATGGAAGCAAGGACAAGCGGGACAGCGATAAACGTGACGGGATCCATGGGCCCTATGCCAAAAAGCAGGCTTTGGATGAACCGCGTCACGGTCAGTGCAATCAGCATGCCTACGATCAGGCCGACCACCGTTATAGTCGCGGCGTGTCTTGCGACCTGACGCGCGACTTGCGCCGGTCGCGCGCCGAGCGCTACCCGAAGACCTATTTCGCGGGTGCGCTGCGAAACGAAGTAGCTCATCACACCATACAAGCCAATAGCCGCTAACAAGAGTGCCGTCGACCCGAACGCCGTGAATAGCATCGATTGAAAGCGGCGCTCGGAATATGTGTCACTTACGCTATCCTCCAGTGTTGCAATGCTAAATACGGCTCGATTAGGGCTAAGTGTTAGGACTTCGCGGCGAATGGTTTCCGCAAGTTGCATCGGCGGCACCGCCGTCTTTACGAGATAATTAGGATCGGGATTGTAACTCGGAATGCCGCAGAGATAGACCATTGGACTCGGTGTCTGTGTCAGACTTAATTCCCGTGAGTCAGCAACCACGCCCACAATCGACATCTGCAGCGGAATTTGGCCAAGACTGGCAGTTATATGTTCACCAATAGGAGACCGTTCTCCAAAGAACTGACCCGCGAACCGGCGGTTCACAATCGCGTCGTTCCGCTTGGGATCCGGAAGGCAAGTAGCGCCGGACAGAAACGGAATTCCAACCACCTTAAAATAGTCGGGGGACACGGCGCGAATCGAAGCCATAACCTTGTTGCCTTCGGTCTCGGTGTCGCGGCCGGCAATGTGAAATTGAAAACTCGCTGCGTCAGCGGACCCGGGCAAACCTGTCGCAACCGCCGCATCCCGCACCCCGGGAAGCGCCCGCAAAGCGGCGAGGGTGCGCAAATGACGTTGTCCGATGGCCGGCATGTCGACCGTTTCGCCCCAACTGGCGCTGATCCGGAACGTCAGAACATTTGAGGGATCAAATCCAGGGGAGACATGAGTCACCAACTCCAGGCTGCGCAGCAGCAGACCGGACGCCACCAGCAGGACGGCCGCGATCGCGATTTGGGCCGAGACGAGTCCTTTCTGCAAACTCGCGCGGCCGCCGATTTGCGTCCGGGATTGAGCGGCGAGCGAGCCTGCGATCTCGGTTCGCGTCGCATGGAGTGCGGGGACCAGTCCGGACAACACCGTGGTCAGGACGGTCAAGAGCAAAGTAAACAGGACAATGCGCCAGTCCAGATGGAGTTCCGCTGCACGCGGCAATTTTGCCGATTCCATCCGGAAAAACTCCATGCCCCAGGAGGCGAGCATCAAACCAGCGCCGGAACCGATCAGCGCGAGGACGAACGCTTCGACTAGTAGTTCTTTGATGACGCGTGAACGCGCCGCCCCGAGCGAGAATCGGATGGCGATATCGCGTGCGCGCCGGGTCGCCTGCGCGAGTAGAATCGCCGCCACATTGGCGCAGGCGATGAGCAGGACCAGCGTCACACCGCCGAACAGAATCCACAGCGACCGGCGGACTCCTGCGACCGTTTGCTCTTTGAGAGGATCAATTTTCACGCCCCATTTGCTGTCTGTCGCGGGATATAGCCGTCCCAGCGCGTTCTGGACTGCGGCAAGATCGGCTTCTGCCCGCTCGCGCGGTACACCGGCCTTGAGGCGTCCAATCGCGGCGTACCAGCGCGATTCGCGCGCCCGCATCACCATGTCCGGGAATTGCGCTGAAAGCCAGATGTCTACGTCGTTTTGGGGAAAACGAAACGATGGCGGCATCACGCCGACAATCGTGTTTTGCCACCGTGCGAAAACGAGGCGTTTGCCGATCACATCCGGCGAAGCGTTGAAGCGCCTTTGCCAAAGCCTGTGGCTGATCACTACCGCCTTGGGACCGCCGAATCTCTCCTCCGCGGCTGAAAAGGTGCGTCCCAGTTGCGGCAATACGCCGAGGACTTGAAAGTATCGCGGAGAGGTAATCGCCGCCGTCAGCCGTTCGGGCAATTGGCCGCCCGTCTCCGATTCGTTTTCAACGTAGAAGGCGGCTATAGATTCGAAGGTGTGATTGAGACGGTTCCAGTCCTCCACTTGCGGAGGTGCGGCGTCGGCCTCCTGGTGGCCGGGGTTCACGTTGTGAACGGTCATGAGCCGCTCGCTGTCGGGATACGGCAGAGGCTTTAAAAGGACCGCGTCGATCACCGAGAAAATCGCGCTGTTCGCGCCAATTCCGAGCGCCAGCGTCGCGATGATCACGAGCGAGACGGCCGGGCGTTTTGCGAGCGATCGGAGACTCTGCATCGTTAATTAGGACGACGCCGGCTGGCGGCCGGTTAGTCGGTAAGGGAGCCGCAGACTGAATTCGAGATCCCGGCTTCCATGCCCACAGCAGAAGCCTTTGTGTGCGCCACCACGCAGCAGCCGAAAACTCCATGGTCAGCGGCCTGTGGAAGGGTGGCGCAGGCGGTTTCGCCTGCGCGTTCTTGGTCAGACTGAACAACCTGGCACAGTCCGCACAACAACCGCCTGATTCGCCGTTCGACCCGCGGTCTGACCCGTTGACCGGTGATTTCGCCGCGCTCACCTATTTCGTGCCGTCCGAAACGAGGGGTCGAACGTCTAATAGGGTATTGGAGGACCTGTGACCCAGGAGCTGGTGTACGTAGAAGAATTAAGAACAAATTACGATCAAGCTTTCGAAGAGCTGGTCATGCGGGTGCGAGAGCTGCAAGTTACTGAAATCAAGCAGCCGAACAATATCGAGGCCATTCGGGATTTGAGGCAGCGCGTCAAGCAAGCCGAAGCGGCTTATCGCGAAGCCCGCAACCTTCTCGCCGACCAACTTTTGCGCCACTAACATTACCTGTCGGAATTAAGTCGTCTTTTCGTGGAAAAAAGGTAATTCTCTAAAGCAAATTCCCTGAAGCACCGATTTCTTTACGCAGAGGTAAGGGCGTATGGAATCGGTGCACCCACGGATCGGCCTTGTTTCCCGGCTGGCTGCTAATCTCTCCTTTCGGACGAAATCTCTTCTGTTGGTTTCGGTCCCAGTGGTCGCGCTGGTCCTGACCCTCGCGCTTTCGAGCCGCTCGGAAACGCTCCGGAACGAGTCGGAAGAGCTGACCAAAAACGCGACGGATATTCGCGCGCAGCTTCAGAACATATACATCCTGATGGCTTCCGCCGAGTCCGAAGTCCGCAACTTCGGACTGAACGGCCGCGAAGAAGGCATCCAGCCGCTCGGCATGATCGGACCCTCGATCGACGGGATGTTCACCAAACTCGGCGATCTTATCCACGAGAGCGATCACGCCGGCGCCCGGCTCACGCAGGTCAAGCAGTTGGTTGCTGAACGCCTGGAAGGGCTCAAGCAGCTACGCGCGTACTATACAAACCCCGAGTCTCGCGGTACTGCCGCGTCGCCAAAGCTCATCCAACAGGCGCGCATCTCCCCCGATATTTTGATGGCGCTCGTAGATCTTGGCGGAAAGGTCCTCAAACCCAGGCTTGAACGTGAGAAGGTCATCCAGGGCAAGCGGGCCGGGCTCCGATTGGGCGTGCTCGCAACGGCCGCCATAGGCGTCCTGGGAGCCGTCCTTGCGGCATTCTGGTTCGCGGCAGGCCTCTCCCGCCGGGTGCGCAAGCTGAAGACTTGCGCCGCCGACCTCGAAGAGGGACGCATGCCATCGCCCGTTGTCGGAGGTGGCGATGAACTTGGTGCACTCGCCCGCGCCCTGCAAAGCGCCGGGGAAACCGCCGCGTCGCGAAGTGAAGAGCTGAAACTCGCGCTCGAAGGCGCCGAGATCCTGATCTGGGAGCTCGAAATTGCAGGCGGCCGTATCCGCTACCAGGCAGGATCCGGGGCTCTTCGGAATGCCAGCATTCCCGCCGACCTGCTGCAGGACACCGTCGAAAAATGGATTGCCGTCGTCATGGCCGAGGACCGCGACCGCGTCCGCCGCGAACTGTATCGTGTGGCGGCAGAAGGCGGTGTTTTCCAGGTGGAATACCGCGTTGTTCTCACCGGCGGCGAAATCCGTTGTATGAGCATCAAAGCTCAGTCATATTCAATGGGCGCCGGGAAGCCCCAACGGCTCCTGGGTATTCTGGCCGACATTACCGCCGCGAAATTCGCCGCCCAGGAGATTGACCGCCAGGCTCAGGAACTGATCGCTTCACGCGAGGCGCTCCAGCAGCAAACGCGCATTCTCCAGTCCATCCTCGACAGCATGGGCGACGGCGTGGTGGTTACGGACACGGATGGCAAGATCGTCCTGCTGAATCCGGCTGCGAGGCAGGCTCTCGGGGATCAGGCTTTTGCAGGGAATGCGCGGCAGTGGTCGCAGCATTACGGCCTGTTCCTGCCCGATATGGTCACGCTCTACCCAGCCGAGCAGCTTCCCGTCCTGTGTGCCATTCGAGGCGAATCCGTAGACGGAGCCGAGATCTTTGTCCGTCCGGCTGGTTCGATGGAAGGCAAATGGGTCAGTATCACCGCCAGGCCGCTTCGTCAGGAGGATGGAGCTGTTCGCGGTGGAGTCGTCGTGATCCGCGATATTACCGCATCCCGCCATGTTGCCGAGGCTTTGAAGATCGCCAAACAGGAAGCTGAAGACGCGAATCACGCCAAGAGCGAATTCCTGTCCCGCATGAGCCACGAACTACGGACGCCGCTGAACTCGATTCTCGGTTTCGCGCAGATCCTGGAACTCGGCGAATTGACCGAACTGCAGATGAGCAATGTCGCCTATATTTTGAAGGGCGGATACCATCTGCTCGAGTTGATTAATGAAATCCTCGACCTCGCCCGCATCGAATCTGGCCGCCTGAGCCTCTCCCCGGAGCCCGTATCGGTACAGGAAGCCATTCAGGATGCCGTGGAGTTGCTCGAGCCGCTGGCTACCCAACAAAATGTCACCCTGAGCGCGCGCATCTGCGATCGGCATGTGCACGCCGACCGCCAGCGCCTGAAACAAGTCCTGCTCAATCTGCTTTCCAATGCGATCAAATACAACCGGGCCGGCGGCTCCGTCCTGGTTTCGTGCAGTGAGCCGGAAACCGGAAAACTGCGCGTCGAAATCGTCGATACGGGAGCCGGCATTCCTCCCGAGGGTTTGAAAAAGATCTTTAAACCCTTCGAACGCCTCGATGCGGATAAAACCGACATCGGCGGCACCGGCCTGGGCCTGGCACTCTCCAAGCGTTTGGTCGAAGCCATGGGGGGCACCCTGGGTGTCGAGAGCGCTGTCGGCCTTGGCAGCCGGTTCTCTATCGAATTCGCGACGGCGGAAGACCCGGCGCGCTGGCTGCAAACGGAGGAGGCCGCCGGTGTACTGGCGCAAAGCACACCCCGCACCCATCGCGGAACCGTTCTATACATCGAAGACAACTCGTCCAACCTCCGGCTCGTGGAACAGGTCCTCAGCCATACCCCGGATATTGGATTGATATCCGCTATGGAAGGTCGGTTGGGGCTCGACCTGGCCGATATGCATGGCCCCGACTGGATTCTGCTCGACGTGCACCTTCCCGACCTCTCCGGCGACGAGGTGCTCCGGCGTCTCCGTTCCAATCCGCGTACCAGGCAAATCCCGGTCACGGTCCTCAGCGCCGATGCGACGCCAGGGCAGATCAACCGCCTGCTGGCGGCCGGAGCGCGCGATTATCTCACCAAACCGCTGGATGTCCGCAAGCTCCTCAGCCTTTTGGAACAGACCATTCCGGACGGCCGCCTGGCGGGATTGGGAGTAGGGAACGGGTATGCAGAAGGAAATCATTCGAACTAGCCGGATTCTCATCGTCGACGATCAGCCCGCCAACGTACTCGTGCTAAAGCAAGCCTTGCAGACCGCTGGCTATCTGTACATGGCCGGTGTTACCGACTCGCGCGAAACCCTGCGAACGTTTTCGGAGTTTCAACCTGACCTGGTGGTCATCGACTTGAGAATGCCGCACGTCGACGGCTTTTCCCTTCTGCGGCAGCTACGTTCGCGCGTTTCGGCATCGCAGTTTTTGCCCATATTGGTCCTCACCGCCGACAACTCCCGTAAGGCAAAGCAGGAGGCCCTCGCCCTCGGCGCCAAAGACTTCCTTACCAAGCCCATCGATATCGCGGAAGCCCTCCTGCGCATCTACAACCTGCTGGAGACGCGCTGGCTGTACAACGAGCTTCATCACCACAACCTGACCCTGGAAGAAAAAGTGCGGCAGCGAACCGCGGAACTGGAACAGGCCCAACTCGAGATCCTCCAGCGACTTGCCTTGGCTGCGGAATATCGCGACGACTGCACTGGCCGCCACACCCACCGGGTGGGTGAATGGGCCGCTCTGCTTAGCCGGGCAATCGGTCTGCCGGAAGATCACGTCGAATTGATCCGGCGGGCTGCTCCCCTGCATGACGTCGGCAAAATCGGCGTCCCCGACGGCATTCTGCTGAAGCCCTCGAAGCTGACGCCCGAAGAGTACGAACAGGTGAAACGACACACCGAAATCGGCCGCACCATCCTGTCGGGCAGCCAGTTCTCGATGCTTCAAATGGCTGAGCGCATCGCGTTCTATCACCACGAACGCTGGGACGGCTCGGGCTATTACGGCCTGAAGGGCGAAGATATTCCTTTGGAAGCCAGAATCGTGAGTATTGTGGATGTGTTCGATGTCATCATCCATGCACGTCCCTACAAGGCCGCATCGAGCGTCGACGTTGCTGTCAGCGCGATTCGGCAGGAGGCTGGAAAACAATTCGACCCGAATCTTGCCCAGGTATTTCTGGAACTAAACTCCAAAACAGACCTGATGGAGTTGGAGGAAGCGTTAGTTGCCGGGAATACCGCTGTCGCCGGTCTGATGGTCGGCGATCTGAAAGCGTAGGAACTCGTAGACGGCCTTGAGTGCCTCCGGGTTTTTGGTCGTGATTCGGACCCTCCCTCCCCGTTCCGTCTTGCTGAACTCATAGGTGATGTCCGACTTCAGCTCCTGCATGACCGGCACGCCCGGAGGCACGCGGTCATGAATGAGCATCGGCGCCTTGAAATCGCCCGCGGCGAACATCTTCGCGATGTGACCCAGATGCATCTGGATCTGATCTCGACTTTGCGTATCTTTAGGGTCGTTTGCCTCTACTTCGATCGCCCCGCCGTCCGAATAGAGCCGGAAGTGATGCGTCGTTTTCTCGTGTGAAAACCCCATGACGTGATCGCCGCGTTGGTTCACCGCCCCGTGATGCTCGTCCTGGGCGAGAAGCGCGCTGCCGGTCAGAATAATCGCCGCAAATAGAGTTCTTTTCATCGAAATCGTCCCTTTCGGGAAGGCAGGTCGATCAGCGCCTCGAGCAGCCCTGCGCGCCCACCGTCCGGAACCGCACCAAGCCGATCGTCCCAATCGACCAGCAGCTTTCGCAAATGATCGCGCAGCGCGCTGAGTTCCGCGATCTGCTCTTCCACCTGCCCCAGCTTCGATTCCGCCAGCGACCGAACCTGCCGGCATGGCGCGCCACCACCATCGCGAATCCGCAGAATCGGAGCCAGTTCCTCCAGCTTGAATCCGATCTGCAAAGCGCGCCGGACGAGCCGCACCCGAGTCACCGCTTCAGGAGGATACTGGCGATAACCCGCGGGAGTCCGCCGGGGTCGCCCCAGTACGCCGACCCGCTCGTAATGCCGCAACGTATCCGGACTCACGCCGCACAAGCGCGCGAGTTCACCCGAACGCAGCAATCTCGGAACAGTTTCGGCTCCCACCTTCCTGATGGTAGTATCCACTCTGGAACGAATTCCAGGGTCAAGCGATTTTTCGCAGTGCCGCAACTGGATCCAGACGCGTCGCACGGGCGGCCGGCAGATAGCTCGCCACCAGGGCAACAGCAAATAGCAGGGTTGCGATGAATCCAAACACGGCTGAATCGAACAATCCTACGCCATAGAGCATTGAAGCCAGCAGTTTGAGAAGCCCCGCGGCTCCCACCATGCCCGCCAGAATGCCAATCGCCGTGAGAAGCATGCCCTTTCGGATGATGAGCCATAGGATGGTACCGCGGTCGGCGCCGATCGCCATCCGGATCCCGATCTCCGTCGACCGCTGGTCCACAGAATAGGAGAGCACGCCATAAATCCCGATTGCCGCCAGGACAAGAGCAATCCCGGCGAAACCGCTCAGCAGCAATAAATTGAACCGGCGGGGGCCCACCGACCCCTCCACCACGTCCTCCATACTACGGATGTCCGACACCGCGAGCCTGGGGTCGGAGGCGGAGACCGCCCGCCGCACGCTGGCTGCAAATGCCATTGGTTCGGACCTGGTGCGCACCACCAGGGTCAGGAATGGCATGGAGAACTGGCTGTAGGGAGCGTACATCTGCGGTTCCGGTGCTGACTCGAGACTCGTGTGCCGGACGCCCTGCACGACACCCACGACCTCGCGCCAACCCGCAGTGTCCAGGCGAATTCGTTTCCCGATCGCCAGCTCGCTCGGCCAGAAACGCTGCGCCGCGACATCGTTGATGACGACCACGTTGGGTGTATCGGCAGTGTCCTGCTCCGAGAGCGTCCGGCCGGCCAGGATGGGAATGCCCATCGCTTTGAAATAATCGGGCGTCGCGCAACGCAGTTGTGCTTTGAACTCCTCCCCAGGCGCGGCGGGTGGGCGACCCTCGATGTCGAAATTGAAACTCGGGCCATTGCCCGCCAGCGGCAGGTGAGTCACGCCACCGGCCGCTTGAACCTGAGGGTCCGAACGAAGGCGCTCCAAAACCCGCCCGGCAAGCGCCTGCCGCAGTACCGGCCGATAATTCGCGCCGCGGAGGTTAATATTCGCTGTAAGCACGTTTGCAGGCTGGAAACCGGGATTCACATGGTTGAGCAGCACGAGGCTCTTCACCAGGAGTCCCGTCCCGATCAGTAGAACCAGCGACAAGGCAACCTCGGCAACAACCAGGCCACCTCGAAACTTCTCCGAGATGCGCAGAGCCGGCGCAAGTCCGAAAAGGACCCCCGCACCGGCCGCGATGAGCAGCGTGAAGGCCAGCACCGGCAGGTTCAGCCCGCTCTCCCCAATCCGCGGAACGTTGCCCGGCGTCATGGCGACGATCAGCCGGATGAGCCATCGTGCCCCCACAAGACCAAACAATCCGCCCAATAGTGACAGCACCAGGCTTTCCATGAGCAGTTGCCGGATGATTCGCAGCCGCCCCGCGCCGAGCGCGGTCCGAATTGCCATCTCCCGCTGCCGCCCGGTTGCGCGCGCCAGCAGAAGATTCACCACGTTGCCGCAAGCGATGAGCAGCACGAACACCACTGCGCCCAAGAGAACCAGCAGGCTGCTCCGATAATTGTTGGTCGTGTCTTCGAGCAGCGGTACGACGTTCACTCCGTGTCCCGTGTTCTCCCGCGGATAGGCCTTCTCCAACTGCGTCGCAATAGTGGCCATTTCCGAGCGGGCTTGGTCGACACTGCTACCGGCCGTCACACGCGCAACCACGTTCAGGATATGCATGCCGCGTCCTGCCATTCGGGACGTCGGATCGATCGCCAGAGGCTCCCACAGATCGATTTGCCGGGTCGGGAAATAGAAGCTTTCAGGCATAACGCCCACTACCGTGTACTGGCTGCCGTTGAGCCCGATCTGCCGGCCGATGATCGCCGGATCGGAACCAAAGCGGCGCTCCCACAACCCGTAGCTGAGAATGACAACCGGGTTGGCCCCGGGTTTGTCGTCATCGATCGAAAATGCGCGTCCGAAACGGGGTTTCGCATCAAGCGAGCCCAGCAGGCTTGCTGAAATCGCGGCGCCATGGATCTGCTCGGGATCGGCTGAGCCGGTCAGAGTGTAATCGCCCGTCGTATATGCCGACATCCCCTCCAGGCTCTTGCTCTGCCGCCGCCAATCGGCAAAGTCGGCAAATGATACGGACCCCGCCGCTATCCTCGGACGCTTCTCCCAGATTCTGACCAGTCGTTCTGAGTGCCCGTACGGCAGTGGCCGCAGGAGCACGGCGTCGATAACGCTGAAAACCGCGGTATTCGCCCCAATACCGATCGCAAGCGTCAAAATCGCGACCAAAGTGAACGCCGGATTTCTGAAGAGCATCCGGATACCAAAGCGAAGATCGAGAAGCATTCCTGGCAGTGTAAACGGTGGAACGCATTCCAGGGTCAAGAGGAGAGAGAGAATAGTACGGATGAAACCACGCGTCCTGGTAACCAAGAGGATTTACCCTGAAGCGATTGACTATCTGCAGCAGCACTGCGACATCGACTACGAAGAGACGGATATCGGCCTCAAGCCCGAACAACTGCTCGGCCGGATTCACGACAAACAGGCAGTTGTTTCCCAGCTCGTCGACAAGTTCACCCCCGAAGTGATCGGCCAGCTCGACGGCCTGAAAATCATCGCCAACGTCGCGGTGGGTTTCGACAACATCAACGTGCCCGCCGCCACCCGCAAAGGCATTCTGGTCACGAATACGCCCGACGTCCTCACCGACACAACTGCCGACTTCGCCTTCGCGCTATTACTCGCCGCGGCGCGCCGTGTTGTCGAAGCGCACCAACACATCCACGCCGGCGACTGGATCCGCTGGTCTATCGATTTGCTGGTCGGACACGACGTCCATCACAAGACGCTGGGTATCTTCGGAATGGGACGCATCGGGCAAGCCGTCGCCCGGCGGGCACGCGGATTTTCAATGCGCGTTCTCTATAACGACGCCATCCGCGCGCCAGAGCACGCCGAGCGCGAACTCGAGATGCAGTTCGTCCCCAAAGAGCAACTGCTCCGCGAGTCCGATTTCATTAGCCTGCACGTCCCCCTGAACGATTCCACCCGCAAGCTCATCGGTGAGCCGGAATTGCGGCAGATGAAGCGCAGCGCGATCCTTGTGAACACTTCGCGTGGCCCGGTGGTCGACGAAGCAGCCGTCGCACAGGCGCTGTCCGAGCATCGGATTGCAGGAGCCGGCCTCGACGTGTTTGAGAACGAACCGAGCGTTCACCCGCAATTGCTGAGGCTCGACAACGTCACATTAGCCCCGCACATCGCCAGCGCGTCCATCGATACCCGGCGCGAAATGTCTATGCTGGCCTGCCGCAATGCGGTAGCAGCGCTTCAGGGGAGACGGCCTGAAACGCTGCTTAATCCCGAATTGTGGGACTCAAGGACCGCCCAGAGAGAAGCTTGAGCACCAGAAGATCCGACGGCTGAAGGTTGGTCACGGGCAAGTTGTTGAGATCGTCCTCCGACTGGACGATATGGTTGCGAATCAGCGACCGCAACTGTTCTATACTGACCCCCAACTCCTCCGCAGCCTCGCGCTCGGAGTAGTGGGACTTGCTCGTTATCGGCATTCAGGACCTTTCAAAATCTTCCTAATGCGATTCTAGGTCTTCTCGAGTGCCATCCCAATCAGGGAGAGAACCTAAACAAGTTTACGGGTATCGCTGACGGACTTTGGTACTAAAGTCGGGATGTTCTCCTTTGATTTCAAGATTATGGATGCTAATGGCTTCGTCTAGTGTTCCGGCGCTACACTCAAAGCGGATCATTCTATGCCCGACAAACACCCAAGCACTCTTCGTCCACCGACGGAAGTCTTGACCCGCGGCTTCGACCCAAGCCTCTCGGTCGGTTCGGCGCGTCCCGCCGTCTTTCGCAGTTCCACCTACGTTTTTTCCAGTCCTGAAGCCGCCGAGCGAGCATTCGATCTTATGGCCGGCCGCGCCAAGGGCGAACCCGGCGAGAAGGTAGACCTGGTCTACTCCCGCTTCAACCACCCCAACGCCGAGATTCTCGAAGACCAGATCGTCCCGCTCGAAGCGGGTGCGCACGCCGCGCTCGTCTTCAATTCCGGAATGGCGGCGATCATGACCGCGATTATGACGTTGATGCGGCCGGGAGAGTCGATCGTTTACACCGTGCCGATTTATGGCGGCACCCAGCATTTCATTCAGGACTTCCTGTCCGTATGGGGAATCAACGGAATCGCTGTGCCCGCGGGCGACCGAAGCAGCCTGGAACAGGCCGTCCGATCCGGGCAGAACGTGAGCATCGTTCTCGTGGAATCACCCGCGAATCCGAGCCTCGTAATGACCGATATCCGGCATGCGGCAGAGGCCGCTGCATCCCTTCCCAAGCCGGCTCTCGTGATGGTGGACAACACACTCATGGGGCCGACCTTCCAACACCCGCTGGAACACGGGGCCGACCTGTCGCTCTACTCGGCCACAAAGTATCTGTCGGGCTTCAGTGACATGATCGGTGGTGCGGTGATCGCTCGCGACCCTGACCTGATACGGCGGATCCGCAGCAAACGGAGCCTGTTCGGCAATATTCTCCAGCCCGACGAGTGCTGGATGCTCGATGGCCGCCTGCCGACTGTCGCCCTGCGCATGAATCGTTCAAGCAAGAATGCAGAACGCATCGCGTCCCACCTGGCGCGCCATCCGAAAGTGCGGAAGGTCCTTTACCCTACCCTGTTCGACGACCCGGAGCAAACGCGTATCTACGAGCAGCAGTGCGATTTCCCCGGCGGCATGCTTTCCCTGATCCTGCGCGGCGGCAAACGGGCGGCGTTTGAGTTTCTGCGCCACGTCCGGATCGCTCGAAATGCCGTCTCGCTGGGCGGCGTCGAAACACTGGCCTGCCACCCCAAGTCAACCACCCATTCCGGATTCACCGAAGAAGAGTTCCGGCAAGCCGGAGTCACCGACGGCCTGGTCCGCGTATCGGTAGGAATCGAAGACTGGCGCGATTTGTTAGCCGACTTCGAACAAGCCCTGGAGTTGGTATAGAAGACGAGTTCCGACGACACGTCCCGCGACGATTTGGAAGGACTGTTGCCAAGGACTGCAGGTCCATGAAAGTGGATGAACAAAGGTGGCACAGGCGGTTTCGCCTGTGCATTTTGGGGTGAGCGCTAAAAGGCTGCCGGAATCGCCGCCTTTCCACAGAATCCAAAATCCGGCACTGGGAAGTCACAAACCAGGCGAAACCGCCTTCTGCACCTTTCCACAGCCCGCCGCCAGGTGCTGATCAATGACTTCCAGCAAATGCGACGGGTGCACGGGCTTCGAGATATAGCCGGTCATCCCTGCCCCCAAACATTTCTCCCGATCCCCGTTCATGGCGTGCGCTGTCATCGCGACGATGGGCAGCCCGGCCCAACGCGGCTGTTGCCGGATGAGACGCGTGGCTTCCAATCCATCGAGGACAGGCATCTGCACGTCCATAAGGACAAGGTCAAACGTCCCGTTCTCCAGTTTCGATAGCGCCTCGCGTCCGTCATTCGCGAGTTCGAAGGTGAACCCTCGTTTGCGCAGCACCGCCATCACAACCTTTTGGTTTACCTGGTTATCCTCGACCACCAGGATGCGCGCCGGGCTAGCGTCCGTCGTCCCGCCAGCCGCCTGCGACTGCCTGGCCGGTTCCTGGTTTGTCGCGCCCACTGGAGCACCACATTTCAAATCAACCGTAAATGTCGTCCCTCGACCAAGAGAGCTCTCCACGTGTATGTCTCCATCATGAAGTTGCGCCAGCTTTTTAGTAATTGCCAGCCCCAAACCCGTGCCACCATACCTGCGGCTGATGCTGCCGTCCGCCTGTGTGAATTTGTCGAATATATAAGGAAGCGTTTCAGGAAGAATGCCGGGACCGGAATCGCGCACCGTCAACGTCAACCGTACCTCGTCGCACCCAATCGCTACACATCCTAATTCCACTGCAACAAAACCGTGCTCCGTGAATTTCACCGCGTTGCTGACCAGGTTGGCCATGATCTGGCGAATCCGCAACGGATCTCCGATCACCTCGCGGGGAACATCGCTCGCAATCTGGTGCTCAATACGAATGCCCTTATGATGCGCCACGGGAGCATGCGCGCGCACACAGTCCTCAACCATCGAGCGAATGTCGAACGCGATGCGCTCCAACGTCATTTTCCCGGCTTCGATTTTGGAAAGATCGAGCAGGTCGTTCAGGAGCGAAAGCAGCGAATATGCGCAGCGCTGCGCGGTCTCCAGTTGATCGCGCTGCTCCTCCGACAACGGACCTTCCATGGTGATGTCGATCATGCCGAGTATGCCGTTCATGGGTGTGCGCAACTCGTGAGACATGTTCGCAAGAAATTCGCTTTTTGCATTGCTGGCTTCTTCCGCCCGCCGGCTGGTCTCCTCCAGTTCCTTCGTCCGTTGGTGTATGCGCTCTTCGAGCAAGGTCTCGTGTTCCTGTATCAGCACCTTCGAGGCGGCGAGCGACTGCACCATGCGATTGAACTGTTCACCCAGTAACTCGACCTCATCCCCGGTCTGAGAAATCTGAATCGGTGCGAGCCGTCCATTGCAAACGGAGTGGATGCCCAGTTGCAAAATACGGAGCGGCCGAACCAGCAGACGGGTTGTGAACCTGGCGATTGCCAGCGCGACCAGCAGCACCACCGCTCCCAGCAGCAGTCCTTTGGGCGCGTCGAAAGTGTCCTGGCGCAGATCATATGCCAGGATGATCGCGATCACCCAAAACATCAAAGCTGCGGTAAAGAGTGAGAACTTTGAGGCCAGTGAGCGGAATGCGCGGGTTCCGGAGTACCCTCCGTCAATGGGAGAAACCTTCACATCCTGCCATCGGCCGAACCTCACCCGATGTACATAGGCGCTATACCCTACTTACACGCAAACGAGAGGCTTTGTTTCAGATGTGAAAAAACTTCGGAAACGAGGCGAACCAATCTGGGGGTTCGTACGTCTTAATATACAAAGCAGCTGGTCTCCGTGCGGTCCCTTTCCCCAACAACCAACCCCGCACGGAGACACCCTAGTATACATCGATGTTCGTTTCCGAACAACCGTTTCGTTACCGAACACATCAGCCGCCCTTGTTACAGAATCGGACACGCTGACATCTCACGATAGGGGTAAGTTGCGAAATGCGTTCTCTGATTCCAGTTCTTCTAATAATGTCGTCGGCCGTGCCGGCGTCCGCTCAAAAGGGAGGCCCTGACCGGATCGCGCGTGAGGTTCGCCATGAACTCGTCATGCTGCCGTACTACAGCGTCTTCGACGATCTGGCGTACAAGGTCGATGGGAGCAACGTCACGTTATTTGGCTATGTGACTCAGCCCGTTCTCAAAAGCGACGCCGAGCGCGCCGTAAAGAATATTGAGGGCGTCAGCAGTGTAAACAACCAGATCGAAGTCCTGCCCGTGTCGCCCAACGATGATGGCATCCGCCGCGCCGTTTATAGAGCCATCTACTCGCAGCCCGGCCTGGACATGTACAGCCTGCGGGCTGTCCCCACTATTCACATCATTGTGAAAAATGGCAACGTGATTCTGACGGGAGCCGTCTCCTCACAAGCCGACAAGGAGCGCGCTGGTATCGCTGCCAACGGCGTTTCGGGGGTGTTTAAGGTCACCAATGATATTCAGGTGGGAAAGTAGCGTTCTTGCGGGCGAGTAAAGGGCGATTGAGGTATTCCACGAAATCGCTCATGGCCCGGAAACGCGACACCACCTCTTTGTAAAGATCCGGGGTCGCGGCGATGGATGGCTCCAGCGTAATGTCGAGCAGCCAATCCTTTTTGCGGATCAGATCGAGCGCCGGGTGATCCGGATCGAAACCTTTGGGAGCACGCGTCAGTTCGTCGCCCCGCAATGCTCCCAGGAGTTTTTTGGTCTTCGGACGGGCCAGAATCCGGCGAAGTTCCGGGTGCGTCTCGGCGATGTACGTCCGCACCGCCAACAGCACTTCGGGCGATGAGTGATAAAGCCCGCCTGCAACCTCGATCTCCTCGGGCGACACGCTGAAATAGAATCCGCCGGTTTCGGTGCCGCGGCGCCGGAATACGGCCGACGTGTTGGTCTTATACGGAAGCTTGTCTTTGCTGAAGCGCGTGTCGCGGTAGATTCGGAAAACGGCTTTCTTCGGATCCGTGACGTAGTCCGGCGCGAACTTCGCCAGTTCAGCATTAAGCGCCTCAACCAGCGCCAGCATCGGTCCGCGAACTTGTTCTTCGAAAATGTGCTTGCGAGGTTGAAACCACTCGCGGCGGTTGTTTCTTTTCAGTGAACGAAGAAACTTCAGTCCTTCGGTCGGAAAGCCCTGAAACGCGGATGCCATAATCTCAATAGATGGAGTCGAAGCAGCGTGTTCTTGACTGCCTGGCCCAAATTCCCAATCTACACGTAATCGAGGACGCGCCGTTGAGCCGCCTGACACGCTTTGGGATCGGCGGACCGGCGGCGATCTATATCGAAACAGCGGATGAGGCAGCCTTCATTGCAGCCCTGACCGTTGCGCGGGACAGCGGGGCCCCTTGGTCTGTCATCGGCGGTGGAACCAATCTCATTGTTTCGGACTCCGGATTTCCGGGAATCGTCCTGCGCTTTACCAAAAGCACCATCCAAAATGCCGGAACGTGCGTCGACGTGGCAGCGGGCGCCGTCCTGCAGGACCTCGTCGACTACACGGTGGAACGAGGTCTCAAGGGACTCGAAACCATGACCGGGATTCCGGGTTCGGCAGGCGCGGCCGTCTATGGTAATGCGGGAGCGTACGGGCATTCCATCATGGAACGGGTCGTCGAAGTGCGTTTTTATGACGGCTCCGGCATCCGGACTATCGACAATGCCCAATGCCAGTTCCGCTACCGCGAAAGTATCTTCAAACGGCACAAGGACTGGATTATTTTCTCGGTCCGGCTTCGTATGGATCAGGCTGTAGCTGCCGACCTGCGGCAGACAGCCGGCGGTATTCTCACAATCAGGAATGAAAAATACCCGCCGTCGATGCAGTGCGCCGGAAGCATCTTCAAGAATCTGCTGCTGGATGAATTGCCGTTATCGGCCCGCCAGCAGGTGCCGGAGCGGGTGGTTCGCGAGGGCAAGGTTCCCTCGGCGTACTTCCTCGAACAGGTGGGCGCCAAAGGCATACGGAATGGCGGCATCCACGTCGCGGACTATCACGCCAACCTGATTTATAACGCCGGCGGTGGGACGGCGCAGCAACTGTGCTCCGTCATCGCGGACTTGAAGTCGCGCGTAGTAGAGCGCTTCGGGTTCGCGCTCGAGGAGGAAGTTCAGTACGTAGGCTTCGAGGGAGCTTAGGCGAACGTAAGCCTTTGCTGCGCCGGCGGCGAGGGCGGCCTCTCCTCCATTTCGCGTCGCTGATTCCTTAGCATCGCCGCCACCAATTGCCAACTCGGGCCCGGGGTGTCCCGCCATGGCGCCGGCACGGTGATCATGCAAAAGCCGCGAGTCTCCGGATCAAAATGGAAGAATCCGGCATGGCGCTGCAATAAGCGTTTCCACTGTTCCGGCGAGGCGCGGCCTGCCTCGATCAGCCCACACTCCGATGGAATCTCGTTGACCTCGACCAGCTCGGCAGGCGTGACGAAATAGAATTCGTTCGAATAACGCATGCCGATGCGACGCTTCAGCGGCTGCCGCAGCTCATTCAGGAAATCGGCCCGCGACACTTTGACTTCGTAGCATACCCGCTTCATTCCGGTGTGTGGCAGTGAATTCAGAGCAAAGGCGTCGAGTCGCTGCGCGTTTCCATTGCGCCGCCCGGTGCCGACCCGCAACTCGCGAAAGAACAACCACTCCGAGCGCGACGCGTGCATGGCCCGCTCGACCGTGTCCAGCAGCTCCGAACATCCAAAACCCGGGATCAAAGCTGGGGAAGGTACCGCCATGCGGGGATTATTTCACATTGCGCACCCCATTCGCCACCTTTTCGCCTTCCCTCCGACGGTGGCGCAGGCGGTTTCGCCTGCGCGTTTTGAGGTCTAAAGGCACTCTGAAGTAAGCGGCTTCAGCCTTACTCTCGAGCCCCCGAAGTCTCCCGCAACGCCACTTCCAACTGTTCCGCGAAATTCTCTCCCGACTCCGACCACAATTTCCGCCGGTCCACACTAAGCGCATCGTCCAAATCATGGACCAGTTTCAAAAGGCTCCGGATGTTGTACTGCGCCATCCGCGCGTAGTTGGGCAATTCGGGCTGTGGCAGAAACAGCGCATCAATTCCGAACTCAATCTGCAACTGTTCCTCGGCATCCTCAAACGCCGGCCCAAAGCAACTCAGAGCGACGCGCGCCGGCGCCAGCTTCCATTCCCCGTCGAACTGCCATAAATCCCAGAAACTCTCCAGCCGGAACGAACAGTCCTCGTTCTGGAAGGTTTTCGCGGAACTGACGAGATCGCCGGATTGTTCGGGCATCGTGAACGTTTGTTCGATCAGCGCGGGTTCGCTATAGGCGATCGGAATCACCTTGAACACCGACGCCCCCATCATCAGTCTCGAAAACGGGAAAAGGTGGAGCATTTTCTCGTAGTGCCGCAGCATGTTCTGAAGTGTGAATCCATTCAGCCAGTACGAGAGGAAAAGCTGGTCTGCCATAAGCCCCTTTGTTACCATCGTACTCGACTCCTTGCGACGCTCACCGCTACTCCCAATCTTTCTCATCGTATGCGTTGACGTCCTGGGCCTCACGCTGATTCTTCCGCTGCTGCCCTTCTACGCGGAGCGGCTGGGAGCGAACCCCACCGTAGTTGGCCTCCTCGTGTCCACCTACGCCCTCTGCCAGTTGATCGCCGGACCGATGCTCGGACGCATTTCCGACCGTGTGGGCCGCCGTCCTCTGCTCCTGGTGAGCCAGATGGGAACCTTTGTCGGCTTTCTGATTCTGGCCTACGCCAACGCGCTGTGGCTGGTATTCCTGTCACGCGCCATTGACGGGCTCACGGCGGGAAATCTCTCCCTCGCGCAGGCCTACATTTCCGACGTCACGAAACCCGAAGAACGCGCCAAATCTTTCGCGTTGATCGGCATCGCCTTCGGCATGGGCTTCCTGGTAGGACCTGGGGTTTCCGGCTACCTGTCAGGCTTCAACTATCAATACCCGATTTTCGCCGCAGCCGGCCTTTCATTTACCAGCATTCTCTGTACCTATTTCCTGCTGCCGTCGAACACGCCCCATCACGAGGGCGAAACAGACAAGAAATTCACACTTCTGGACTGGCATCGCTACGCCGAGTTTTTCAAACGTCCGGGACTCGCTCCGTTGCTCTACCAGTTTTTCGCGTTTACCTTCGCCTTTGCGTTCTTCATGTCGGGATTTCCCCTCTTCGCGGAGCGGCGGTTCACGTGGGCTGGTCAGCCATTCGGTCCTAAACAAGTGGGGTACGTATATGCCTACGTAGGATTCCTCGGAATTATCCTACAAGGTGGGCTGATTGGCCGGCTTGTGAAGACTTTCGGCGAGGCCAAACTGGCCAGGGCAAGCTTCTTAATCGCCGCTGTCGGTTTGGCGATCCTATCATTCACATATGGCATTCCAGTTCTTCTCGTCGCCGCCGCCCTGACAGGTATCGGAACCGGCGGCTTGCGCCCCGCCCTCACCAGCCTCATCACGCGAGAGGCGAAACGGAACGAGCAGGGCACAGTATTGGGCCTGAACCAGTCGCTCATGTCGGTGTCCCAGATCACAGCGCCGTTCTTGGCTGGTCTTCTGATCGACAATCACTGGCTCAAGGCGTGGGGACTGGTCGGAACGGGAGTCTCTCTCTTGGGCCTGATCCTTTGATGTAGGCCTCCATGCGACAAATACCTTAGCAGATTGTGGTGAAATCGCAGGCTGAATGCCCGCCCCCCTTTGTTCGCAACCTGTTGAGCCATAAAGGCGGCGCATGCGATTTCGCCCGCGCGTGCCGCTCTCAAAGAATTCTGCCACGGGTCGCCTAGACTCTAAAAGAAATCGCCCCTTCGGACGATTATTCCACTGGGGCATATGGCGAGCCACGAAACTCCGCTCGAGCTTCTGGACTGTCTTCTAGCGGGATCATCCGCCGAAGAACTTCAGCCCAGTCTCCTGCGACTACCTCTCCAAGAGCGTGACGCCTTGCTCTGTACAGCCTGTGGCATGCGCGAGGAAGTAGCTGCCAATTGTCGCGATCGGGCCGAAGAAATCGGAATTCTCCTGCGGCGTAACTGCTCCTATCACGCGTCCGACACCTGGCTCTCCTGTCCGCTTGTGGCCGTAACCGCTGCCAAGCACCGCCTCTGATTATCGGTTGACGAGAACAACAACCGTCCGGCCCGGCACCGCATAACTCCCCCCAGGGAAGATCGGCTCACTCCCCGGTTCGGAGATATCCAGCGGGGAGGCGAGCGAGGTATCGACGGCGCGTGCCCAGACACGGCCGGCAATCTCGGGCACGTCAAATTCCAACGCATCCCAATACATGTTGAGCATGACGTGAAGATCGGGGTCGCTCTTGAATCCCGCCAGTGTAAAAGCCAGAACGCGAGCTTCGGGATCCGACCACTGTGGCGAGTTCAAGCTGGTCCCGTGCCACGTAACGTCCTTAATTCCGCGCTCATTCACCGCACCGTTGAAGAACTCGCCACGGCGCACGGCATGATATCGTCTACGGAACGCGATCATCAGGCGCCAGAACCGCTGCAGATCGCTATGCTTCTCCAGCAGCGACCAGTCGAACCAACTGGTGTCATTGTCCTGGCAGTACGCGTTGTTGTTGCCCTTCTGGGTCCGCCGGACTTCATCGCCGCCGGCAAACATCGGCACGCCTCGCGACAGCATCAGAATCGCGGCGAAGTTCCGCACCTGTTTGTTCCTTAGCGCTTCGATGATCGGATCGTCCGAGTCGCCCTCGACGCCGCAATTCCAGCTCAGGTTGTTGTCGATGCCGTCGCGGTTGCTCTCGCCATTCGCCTCGTTGTGCTTGGAATTGTAGGAAACGAGATCATTCATCGTGAATCCGTCATGACAGGTCACGAAGTTGATGCTATTCACCGGCAGTTGACCGCGATCCTGGTAAAGGTCGGAACTGCCCGCGATCCGGGTCGCGACTTCGCCAATCACACCCGGATCCCCCTTAACGAACTGCCGGATCGCGTCGCGATAGCGCCCGTTCCACTCCGCCCAGCGGTCGCCCGGAAAATGGCCGACCTGGTACAGCCCGGCGGCATCCCATGCTTCCGCGATCAATTTCGTATCCGCCAGCTCGTCGTCGAGTTCGATCTGCCACACCACCGGCGGATGAACACTCGGATTCCCATTTTCGTCGCGCGAAAGTATCGACCCTTCGTCGAAACGGAACCCGTCGACGTGCGCCTCATTCACCCAGTACCGCAGGCATTCCACGATGAGCTTTTGCGCGACGGGGTGATTGCAGTTGAAGGTATTCCCGCAGCCCGAAAAATTCATGTAATACTGCAGTTCCCAGGGCACCAGGAAATAGTACGTGCGATTGTCGATACCGCGGAAAGAGAAGGTTGGTCCGTTTTCGTCGCCCTCGTCGGTGTGATTGAAAACCACGTCGAGAATGACCTCGATTCCAGCTTTGTGCAGCGACTTAACCATGTCGCGAAATTCGCGCAGGTGGCTGCCGCACTCCGGGCTGACGCAAAAGCACGACTGCGGGGCGAAGAAGCTCATCGTGCTATAGCCCCAGAAATTTGTCAGCCGCTGGCCGTCAACTTCACGTAACACCGCGGTTTCGTCGTAGTCGAAGACCGGGAGCAGTTCCACCGCCGTAACGCCGAGTTCCTTCAGATACGGCACCTTCTCGATAATGCCGCCGAACGTTCCCGGATTCTGTACGCCTGAGTTTGCTGACCGCGTGAATCCCCGGGCATGCATCTCATAAATGATGGTGTCGGCCATGGGACGTTCCAGAGGCGCGTCGCCTTCCCAGTCGTAATCACCGGTGTCAATTACCACGGAGCGCATCGAGGTGGCAACGTTGTCGCCCGGACCGCAGGCCGAAGCCCGGTCCCACAGCGTATCCGTATTGCCGCGCGCAAACGGGTCGATCAGGACTTTCTTGCGATTAAAACGATGTCCCGTGGAGGGATCCGCGGGCCCATCCATTCGGAAAGCATAATGCGCTCCGGACGTGAGCCCGAGCACCAGGACATGCCAGAAGTGGAATGTCTTATTGATGGCGGGGTCGAGCGTGATGATCTGGTAGGGTTCGGGCGAATCGTGCGACACGAACAGAAGCAGATCGATAGCCGTAGCATTTCCGGAAAACAGGGAGAAGTTGACGCCTCCCGGAACGAGGGTCGCGCCGAGGGGATGAGAAGAGCCTCTTTCCCACGCGAGGGCCATGCGCGGAGCAGGTGCTGCGGACATAATGCTTAAACCTAACAATTCCTGGTGTACGACGGTGGCTGAGTGTTTCGATATTCTGCGTGGCGCTTTCCAGCTATGCTGCAAAATGTTACCCGGCACGCCGGGAACGTTTAGTCGACTTCGAAGCCGGAACAGGAACCGGCTTTTCCCCTGCCCTACAATTGAAGTATGGCCTCGCTCGTGGCGCTAGGAAGTCCGGCGCCGAAAATCGACCCGATCCAAATCGCGGCAAAACAGCAAAAGCTGTTCGAATCGTTACGCGACATGGGACGGGTGATCATCGCTTACTCCGGCGGCACCGACTCCGCCTACCTCGCCTGGGCCGCAAACCAGGTGCTCGGCGCGAACGCCGTCGCGATCACAGCCGATTCCGCCTCCATTCCCGAATCCCACAAGCGCGATGCCGAGGCTTTTGCCCGCAACTGCGGCTTCCGTCACGAGTACATCGAAACCCACGAATTCGACAATCCGGACTACGTCAAGAACGCCCCCGACCGCTGCTTCCACTGCAAAGACGAGCTGTTCACGCGCCTCGAACAGGTGGGCCATGAGCGCGAAATCGACCACGTCATTTACGGCGTCAATATGGATGACCTGGGTGATTACCGTCCGGGACAAAAAGCGGCCAAACTCCACGGTGTGAAGGCACCCCTCGTGGAAGCCGGTCTTTACAAAGCCGAAATTCGTGAGCTGTCCCGAATCGCCGGCCTGACAACCTGGGATCGTCCGGCATCAGCCTGTCTCAGTTCCCGCATCCCCTATGGCACGCCCGTCACAACGAAGACCGTGAAAACTGTCGAAACGGGTGAAGAGGCCATACGGGCGCTCGGGTTTCGTCAATTCCGCGTCCGCTTTCACGGCGAACTGGTCCGGCTCGAAATCGCGCCCGACGAATTGGCCAAAGCCCTGACACTCGAAATGGCGGAAAAGTTCACTGCCATTTTCAAGCCGCTCGGCTTTCACTTCGTGACCATCGACCTCGAAGGGTACCGTCAAGGATCGCTCAACGCAGTTCTCCGGAATGACAGTTAAGCTTCGCTCCCTCGCGAAGATCAATCTCGATCTCCGCGTCCTCAATCGCCGGCCCGACGGTTACCACGAGTTACGCACTGTTTTTCAGACGGTTTCGCTCGCCGACACCATCGAGATCGACTATGAACCCGCCCGCCGCCTCCACGTCGAGATCGAGTCTGACCCGGTGATTCCCGGGAATCTGATAGAAAAAGCCGCCGAGGCGCTCGGACTGCCGGGTCGCTTCCGGATCCGGCTGCAGAAACAAATCCCCATGGGGGGTGGGATGGGCGGCGGCTCCTCTAATGCCGCCGCCATCCTGCTGGCCGTCCCCTTTCTCTGTGGAAAACGGCGTTCTCTGGAAAAACTTATCGGCATAGCGGCGGAAGTCGGCAGCGATGTTCCGTTTTTTCTTCTGGGAGGCGCGGCAGGCGGAGCAGGACGGGGCACCGAACTCTGTCCGCTCCCTGACGTCCCGCCTTACCATGCGATTCTAGTCGCGCCCGGAATCCATGTTTCGACACCGGAAGCCTATCGCAGCCTGGAGCGTCCCTTGACCGACCAGGTTCCATCCGCTACCCTGAATAGTTTCCAATCGGTTACATGGGAGATCGCCGCGGGAGTGCCCCCCTCCGCGTGGCCTTGCCGTAATGACTTTGAAACGGTTGTCTTCCATCAGCACCCTCGACTAAAATCGATCAAGGGGAAGCTGCTAAAGTTAGGGGCAAAGCCTGCCCTGATGTCGGGCAGTGGTTCGACGATCTTCGGAGTTTTTGCGGACCGTGGCGCGCGCGATCGCGCTTTGGTCTCGCTTCAATTGCAATACGGTGACGAGAAGGTTTTTCCTGTCTCGTTAGTAGGCCGCGCCGCCTACCGAAACCTTTGGTGGCGGCAATTGCGAGCCCCGATGGAGTTCAAGCTATGGCCGCCCCAAGGCCGGTACGCGCGATGAGATTCGAGAGACTCAAAGTCTTCACTGGTAATGCGAACCCGACGCTCGCCGCCAAAATCTGCGGCGCGCTCGGCTGCACACTGGGCTCTGCCACTGTGCGGCCTTTTTCAGACGGCGAAATCCACCTTCAGATCGAAGAAAACGTGCGCGGGGCCGACGTTTTTGTCGTCCAGCCCACGTGCACCCCGGTGGACCGCAACCTGATGGAAGTGCTGCTGATGATCGACGCCCTCAAGCGCGCTTCGGCGGAACGCATCACCGCAGTGTTACCTTATTATGGGTATGCAAGGCAGGACCGTAAGGACCGCCCGCGCATGCCTATCTCCGCCCGGCTCGTCGCGGATTTGATTACGGCGGCCGGCGCCAGTCGCGTGTTGTGTCTCGACCTGCACGCGGCCCAGATCCAGGGTTTCTTCAATATTCCTGTGGATCACTTGTTCGCCGCTCCCGTGATGATCGAGTATTTCGATTCGATCGGGCGCCGGGATATGACAGTGGTTTCTCCCGACGCAGGCGGCGTGGAACGCGCTCGCGCGTTTGCAAAGAAACTGAATACTCCGCTGGCGATCATCGATAAACGCCGGACGGATGTGAACGTGGCCGAAGTGATGCACATTATCGGCGACGTGAACGGACAGAATTGCTTGATCGTGGACGACATCATCGACACCGCCGGCACGCTCGTGAAAGCTTGCGAAGCCCTCATCGAACAGGGCGCCGCCAGCGTCACGGCGTGCGCGACGCATGCGGTCCTGTCCGGTCCCGCGGTCGAGCGCATCGAGACGTCTCAGCTCCAGCAGGTCGTTGTTACAAATTCCATCCCCCTGCGCGAGGAAGCCAGCCGCTGTACGCGCATCAAGATGTTATCCGTGGCGCCCCTTCTGGCCCGCGCCATTCAATCCATCCACGAGGATGGCTCCGTCAGTACGCTGTTCGTGTAAGGCAGGCTTGTAGCCTGCGGCGGGTTTTGAACCCGCCCAGTAAATAAAGGAAGAAGAATCGCATGAAGAAAGACATCACGATCACGGCCAAGCTCCGGCACACGCGTGGCAAGAACGAAGCGCGCCGGTTGCGAGTCCAAGGCCTGACCCCCGCTGTCGTTTACGGCGCGGGGAACGAGTCGGTCGCCGTGGCCGTCAGCCCCAAGGAAGTCACGAAAATTCTCCGCAGCTCAACGGGTCAAAACACCATCTTCAATCTGGCCGTCGAAGAAGCCACGACGCCGGTTATGATTGTCGACTGGCAGACAGATCCAATCAAGGAAAACATCCTCCACGTCGATCTCAAGCGCATCGATCTCACGAAGCGCATCGCCGTTAAGATCCCGATTCACACCACCGGCGAGCCGAAAGGTGTGAAGATCCAGGGCGGCTTGCTTGAGGCGATCACCCGTGAAATCGAGATCGAGTGCCTGGCGGACGACATCCCGGATCACTTCACCGTCGACGTCACGGAACTCATGATCGGTCAGAACCTGCGCGCCAGCGACGTTCCGATGACAGGCTCCATGAAACTGCTGAGTTCGCCGGAGTCGGTTGTCGCGCACGTCGTCGCGCTCCGGGCCGAGGAAGTCGCACCCGCCGCGGAAGCCGCCGCTACGCCAGCCGCCGCAGCAGAGCCCGAAGTCATTAAGAAGGGCAAGAAGGAAGAGGAAGCCCCAGTCGAGGAAAAGAAGAAAAAGTAGGGTAATTGGCGGGCCAGGACGCCTGCCCTTCCATGCCCGATCCTATCGATTGGCTGATTGTGGGGCTCGGAAACCCCGGGCCAAAATATGGCGAAACCGCCCACAACCTCGGATTCCTTGTCATCGACCGGCTAGCCGCTCGCAACAATATCAGGGTCAGCCGAAAGGATTCCATGGCGCTGGTCGGAAACGGGTCGATCTCGGGCCGGAAGGTTCTGCTGGCCCAACCTCAGACCTTCATGAATCTCAGCGGCCAGTCTGTGAATGGGTTGCTCGTAAAGAACGAATTGAAACCGGAGCAGCTTCTGCTCATTTACGATGAGCTGGACCTGCCCTGGAAATCGCTGCGTATCAGGCCGGACGGATCGGCCGCGGGACACCGCGGAGTCAAGTCCGTGATCGAGTCGGTAGGCAGCATGAGTTTTCCCCGGGTTCGCCTGGGGATTCACGGTGGCCGTCGCGATCGCGATGGCGCCGACATCGTGCTCTCGAAGTTAAACCGGGAGCAGAAGGAAGAACTGGACGAGATGCTTGACTACGCAGCGCAGGCAGTCGAGTCCATAATCGCCGAAGGCGTCGAAAAGTCCATGACGAAATTTAATCGTCGCGCCCAAGGTTCAAACGAGGAAGAATGAAGAGAGTCTACGAAGAATTATTCATTGTTCGGCCGACCGCAACGGAAGAAGAAATCGATCCGTTGGTCGAGCAGGTCACAACCTATATCACCGGTAAGGGTGGCAACATCGAGAAGACGGAGAAATGGGGCATTCGCAAGCTCGCCTACCGCGTGCAGAAACAGAACGAAGGCTTCTATATCCTGCTTCAATTCACCGCCGGTCCCGAGATCGTCAAAGAAGTCGAGCGCCGGTTGCGCGTTTCCGACCTGGTGATGAAGTTCATCACCGTGCGTATCGATCAGAAGATGAAGAAGATCGAAAAGCGCAAGAAAGCACGCGAGAAGCGTGCCGCCCGCCGGCCGCCACCGACCATTGCGACTCCGTCCGCGCCGCCGCCCGGTGAAGCCGCCGCGGCTCCGATGCCAGGCGCCCCCATGCCCGGTGCGCCGGCTCCCGCGGCCCCCGCGGCTCCGCGCGCGCCAGAACCGGAAAAGGAACAATAGGAGATCTGAACCATGCCTGAACAAAGAGGTGGAAGGCCCATTAGCGCATCGCAGCGCCCGACCGGCGGCGACAAGGCGATGGCGACCAAGAAGCAGTATTTCCGGCGCAAAAAGGTGTGCCGTTTCTGCGTCGAGAAGATCGACGATATCAATTACAAGGACGTGCGCCTGCTCGGGTCATTTATCTCCGAGCGCGGCAAGATCACTCCCCGCCGCATCTCCGGCGTCTGCGCGCCGCATCAGCGGCGTCTCGCCGAAGCGATCAAACAGGCGCGCAACATCGCGTTGATTCCGTTCTCAACGTCCATCTAAGGAGGAACATCACCATGGAAGTCATTCTGAGAGAAGACGTCGAAAAACTGGGCAACCGCGGCCAGGTGGTGAAGGTTGCTTCCGGCTACGCCCGCAATTTCCTGCTGCCGAAACGGCTGGCAGTCGCAGCCACCGAAGCCAATAAGAAGATCGTCGAGCAGGAGCGCCAGGCGGCCTTGCGGCGTGAAGCCAAGGAAGCTTCCGACGCCACCGAACTCGGCAAACTCGTCGAGTCCGTCAGCATCACGATCGCCCAGAAAGCCGGTGAAAACGACCAGCTCTTTGGTTCGGTCACGGCGAAGGATATCAGCGAATCTCTGGAGAAGCAGGGTTACCAGATCGATCGGCGCAAGATCCAGTTGGCCGATCCCATCAAAACACTGGGCGACTTCAAAGTACCGGTCCGCCTTCACCGCGATGTGACGGTTGAGGTTACCGTCCACGTCGTCAGGGAAGATTAGGCGGCGGCGATGTCGTACATCGCCCCGGAACACTACGCATCCACTTCTGCCTTCGACCTCCTGAAGGCCGCCGAGCAAGGTTTCATCGGTATCGACCAGCGTTTGTTGCACGCGCTGGTCGATGATCCATCCCGCACGCTCCCGGATATCGTACGCTTCGCCGACGATCAGGAAGCGGAAGAGCCCCTCGAACAGGATCTTCTCGCCATCTTTCAATACCTGCACGCGCCGGAGGGGGTTCCATACCTGATCCGGGTCCTCCGGCGATACTCCGAAGACGCCCCGGACGAGCTGGCCGAGGCGCTCATCGCGGTCGGCTCCGCCGCCCTGGAACCCCTGCTGGACCTCTATGAGGAACTCGGCGAGGAGGGCGGAGGCGAGGTGGCTTTTGTCCTGGCGGGCTTGGGTATCCGCGACCCGCGTATTCTGAAGATCCTCGAAGAATACCTCGAATATGATGCGTCCTACGGCGCCATCATGCTCAGTCTCTATAACGATCCCCGCGCCATCCCTCCGATCGAGCGGCTACTGGAGCAGGTTCCCAAGGACGATACCTTCCTGCGTCAGGAACTGGGGAACGCAATCCGCGATATCCGGGGTGTACTGGAACAGGCCCCCGCAGCCCCGGCGCCGCCCTTCGATATTTTCGAGCAGTACCCCGATGAAGAAGGGCCGAATTTCGAATGGCTGACCGCGGCGGATCGTCTCAGCCTGCTGGACCCAGCCGTGCCCCCGGCAGTTCGCGCCGAGGCCGCAGGGAGTTTCTTCAATGACGAATTGCAGCATGCGGAACGTAAGCGCCTGGAACAGGTCGCCACAACCGACCCGGATCCCAATGTCCGTGGCCGCGCCTGGGAAGCGCTGTCGCTGTTCGCGGATGAGGAATCATTGCGGCAAACGTTGTTCCATGCAGCGCGTAATGCTCCACAGGACGAGCGCACGGGCGCAATCGTCGCTTTAGCTGCCAGCCCCGAAGTCGAGGACGAAGACAAGGAAGAGCTGCTGAGTCTCATCGAGCCGCTCTACCACAACCCCGCCACTCGCGCAAAAGGGCTTGAGGCCATGTGGAAATCGGCTAAACAGCGCTTTATCAGGTATTTTCCTCCCCATTTGGAAGATCCCGATACCGACATCCGGACCCACGCGATTCTGGGTACCGGGTTACTCCGCATTGGCTCGGAAGCCCCGCGGCTGGTCGAGATGTTCAACGACGAGATCTTCCGTCATACCGCCCTGTTCGCTTATGCGCTCTGCGCTCCGCCCGAGCTGACCCGCGGCCGTGCAAAAAGCTTCTTACGCAAGATCGACCAACTCGCCTCCCTCAGCCCCGACGATATCCAGTTCGTCGAGGGCGCGATCGACCAACGGCTGGTGTTGCAGGGTCTCGATCCGGTGTTCAGCAGAATGGACCAGGAGCAGGGGGAGGAACCAGAGGCCCCCGCACCCAAATCCAAGGTCGGCCGGAACGACCCCTGCCCCTGCGGCAGCGGCAAGAAGTACAAGAAATGCTGCGGAGTCCTCTAGCTTCGCGGACGTCTCACGAGGCTGAGAAGACAGCGGAAGCCTTCAGCCCAATACCACTTATTCTTCGGGAACGGCGAGTTTGGTTGAGCCTGTGATGCAGGCTGTCGGGGGGTTGTTAACCCGCCCGCATTCCGTGCCGTAACGCACCCTTCAGGCTGCCCATGGGCCGGCTGAAGCCGGCGGTACTGCCTTGCCGACCGTCCCACAGGGCTTGATCGATCTTTCTCATGCCAAACATTACAGATATTCATCAGGCCTGCCGATAGTAAATACGGACGACTACGGTGAGGCTGCGTAGACGCACGTACGCGGGACAGGCCTCGTCAGAGCATAGCCACCGCGATCGAGCTCGTAGACGCTCGGGTAACATCTTCGTCGAAACGGTTTTTACAATCGTTCCGATGTTTGCATTGATCGCAGCGTTTGTAGACTTCGGTCTGCTGCTGTACCGTTGGACGACCCTCCAAAATGCTGTACGCGAGGGTTGCCGGTATGCCATTACCTTCCAAAGATCCGGCTCGCTGGGACAGGATGCCTCCATTGGGTCGATCGTGCAGCAGTATGCCATGGGCTTGGTCAAGACCAACGATACCCCACAGCATATTTTCGTTAACTATTACGCTCCTACCGACCTGACAACAGCGATTAGTGTTGGCGGGAACATCCCCGGCAATGTGGTCGAGGTTTCGGTCCAGAACATTTCCTGGGCCTGGCTCGCCCCCTTAAGCGGAACGTTCGCACTCCGTAGTCTGACCCCAATCACGTTGAATGTTTATTCATCTGACCTCCTCGGGGGTTATCCCGTGGGAGTAAATTCCGTACCCCGTTAAACATCTGGTCTCAGGAGGTTCATGACCGCCGAGCGAAGGAGAGCCAAGCAGTCCGGCCAGGAGATCGTCGAGTTCGGCCTGATGGCCGTCTTCTATGTTCCATTACTGCTGGGTGCGTTCGTCACCGGAATGAATCTGATTCGAAGCATTCAGATCAACCAGGCCTGCCGCGACCTGGACGATATGTACATCCACGGCGCCTACTTCTCCACTTATCCGATGCAGCAGCTCGCCCAGCGCCTGGCGCAGGGCCTGAACCTCCAGATCGGCTCTTCCTTCAGCGGGAACGATAACAGCAACACCGACAACGGTGGGGATGCGCTGGTCACTATCACCCAGATCATGTGGATCGGCTCAGTAACATCCCAAAGTTGTGCCGCCTACGGAGCGGGCAACTGCACTAACCACGACAGCTTCGTCTATACACAACAAATCCAGTTCGGAAACGGCACGCTGGCGGACTCGAGCACGGTAACCATAGGCAGTCCCACCGGGGTCTCCATGACCGACGCCGGCAATATCGAAGATTACGTAATAGACTCGCACGCCAAGCTTGCGAGCGCTCCGCAGGCGGCGATGCAAAGCCTGTGGCAAATAAACACCAACGGGCAATCGCCTCTGCGGGACGGTCAGGTGGTCTACATTGCGGAGTTTTATGCCCGGTCTCCGGGCTTGAGCATCGGGAATCTATTGGGTAATGGCGTCTATGCGCGGTATTTCTTCTGAAGAAATCGGACGGAGCGAACGTGGCACGTCGCTCGTCCTGGGGACGGCAGCGTTGGTCTTCATCATCCCCCTAATCGGTTTGTTTATCGACGTAGGCATACTATACGCCAGCAAGGCTCGCCTGCAGGCCGCAGTGGACGGAGCCGCGCTCGCCGCTGCGCGTGCATTGACCCTTGGCCAGACCACCGCCGCTCAAGCCAGCACCGCCCAACAGAACGCCGTGAACTGGTTCTATGCGAATTTCCCGCCCGGAAACTGGGGTACCTACAACACGGTCATGGACACTACAACCGTTACCGTCGCCGACGATGCCAATAACCCTAACCTCCGCGACGTCACCGTAACGGCCACCACGCGAGTTCCCACCTGGCTGATGAAGTTCTTCAACGTCCAGTACACGAACCTGACCGCAACCGGCCAGGCATCCCGGCGCGACGTTGTCGCCATGCTCGTCCTCGATCGCTCCGGGTCCATGTGCTCCATCAACGGCGCTACTCCCTCGCCGCCCTGCGGATCGGGCGACGGGACACCGTGCGACGCCATGATCAGCGCCGCGAAGATCTTCACCGGGTCTTTCGCAGCCGGACGCGATCGTATCGGCCTCATGACTTTCAGCGATGGCACTTACCTCGAATCGACACCCAGCACGAGCTTTCAGACAACCCTTGGATACACTAACGGCGCAGGTTCAGGGAGCGGCCTTCTCGACAATGTAGAATGCAACGGCGGAACCGGAACTGCGCAGGCTGTTTCGCTCGCCTACAACGAACTTTATAAGTTGGGGCTGCCCGGCGCACTGAACTTCATCATGCTGGAGACCGATGGCCTGCCCAACACCGTCACGTATAACTTCTGGGACGGGTCCCACGCCGCCATAGCCAGCGGGAGCAGTTGTCAGGACCAGAATGGAAAGACCAAAAGCGGCGGCGGGTGGACCACAGCCGCCAGCATGCGTCAATGGGTGACTGGCTACAGTATGAACACCGGAGGAACCGGCTACATGTCCAATATTCCCTCCGGTTCCATAGGTGCGTTCTACACCTCCGATCCTTCGCAATCGGCTTTCAATCGTGTCATGTTTCATCCTTGGCAGTCAGGGGATAGTTCCGATACCAACAGCATCCGTACTTCTAACGCCAACGGATGTACGTTCTCGTCCGGCTATAGCAACGATACGTCGGATCTTTCGTGGCTTCCGAGTTCCGACATTTACGGAAACCAGGTGAGCCCCACCAGTGCCTACAAATCCCTGACGCTGTCGTCAGGTCACGTGCCCCTGACCCACACGATCTCAACCGACTGGAGCAAGACTCACGCCGCAGCCTTGAATGCAACCGACAACGCCGCATATCGGGCCCGGACCAACGCCACCCTGGCTGCCTACGTCTTCGCAATCGGATTGGGTGGAAACAATGGCGATCCGCCCGACCCCATCCTATTGCAGCGCATGGCCAACGACCCTAACGGCGATCTGTACAACTCACCGCCGGCGTATGACTCCTGTGCTTCCGAGTCTGGTTGCGTCACCTACAGCAGCCAGCCCCAGGGCACGTTTATCTATTCGCCGACAGCCTCGGTTCTCGGGCAGGCATTCCTGAAGATCTCATCGCAGGTGCTCCGCTTGAGCCATTAACTACACGCCTGCTGAAAATCCGCCGCACTACTTCTGAGGCATCACTGCGTCGCCTCGGGGTGTCCGTCTTGGTAAGTGCCTCGAGCCCCGTCGCTATTTCGCCAGCCGGAGAATATCCGACGCGATGTCGGAGAACGCTTGGTTCAGCTGCGTGGCGGTGGGAACGTAGTAGAACGTTCCGGCTGCGTAGGTTGACTGGTAAACGGCACTTGCCGGGTCATTAGCGACGCGCCGGAGCAATTCCTGGTTGACGCTGCCATAGACGTTAGGCTCCAGGCCGATCGTATACACGATATAGGGAATGCCTGCCGCGGCAGCCGCTACCCTGGCATTTTGAGCCGCATTGTCAAGTGTGTTGATGCCGGCGTTTTCCAGATTCTGCAAGTAGTACCAGTTGCCCGTTAGCGTTACCGCGTAGGGGAAGTTTCCGTTGGTTCCGCCACTCCACGTAGTACTCGTCGCGTTGCCGAAGGCATCGGTTGACGGCAGTTGCGTGATGTCATTCTTGAACGATGCAGTGTTGCCCGTCCCAAGGGAGCTTGAACTGAAAGAACAGCCGCTCGGCGTCGAAACAGTATTGAAATCTGAGTTCGTTATGGTACCGATTCCGCTGTTAGTCCATGAAAACACGCCTCCCCACGCGTTGTAGTGGGTTGATGCGTCTCCGGCGATCACTCCCGAAAAGTTGGTTTTGGGACTGCACGTACTCGAGGCCTTGACCGGCAAAGGCGAGGTTCCACCGACACCGAACGTCATCGTGTTTGGTTCACCGTCAGTGAAAAACACAATCACATTCAATGCATTCTGATCGTTAAGGCCCTTTAGCTTGCTGAACCCGGTCGAGAAGCCCGCGGCGGCATTCGTAAATCCCTCGCAAACTAGGTTTGACAGATCGGTGGTCAACGCCGATTTGAAAGTCGTGTTGAACGTGAAATCGTAGTTGTAAGAGGTGCCGAACGTAACCATCCCCAACTTATCCTGACTCTCTACAAAACTGTTTACGAAGGCCTGGGCATCGCTTTGGAGTGTCCCGCAATTTCCCTCGTCCTGAAGTGATTGCGAGCGGTCGATCACGAGCATGACATTGACGTTCCTCCGGACCGCTACCCCAGAAGCGGTCAAAGTCACGCTATTGAAATGCAGGAGTTTCATGAACCAGGTTGGAGCTTGGATGGTTTCGCTAACAGTGATCTGGACTTCGCCGAGAGGAATAGTGGCGTCTTGTGTGTGGGTGGCAATCGTCACGGTTGGGTCAGGCACGCTGGAGACGGACATCCAACCAGTAGGAAAATTGGCGTGCATCACGCTGGTCGCGAACGTAGTAGTGGGACCGTTTTGTTGGGTTACGCTTTGGTTGAGGTTGAGGCTGCGCGCTGCTGCCAATGACGCACCATCCACGGCCGCCTGGAGCTTTCCTTTAATCGTGTAGACAATACCCGCGTCGATGGCCAGGCCCACCACTGGAATAATGACGAAGAGCATCATCAGGGAGTAAAGCAGGGTCACCACTCCTCGCTGACTTCGCCGCCGACTGCCGACACGTCTGATCATCGAGCTCACGCCTTTCTAAAAGAAAGCCACCGAATAGACGCCTGGGCTGGATTGAAAGCCAAGCATCGACAGGTCCAGCATCTGGAAGTAGGTCTCCGATATATAAATAAACTGGCCGGGATACAACACCATATTGTTCTGGAAATTGTTGATGGTCGCAGCGGTGCCATTCGTGTAATCGGAGTAGTTGGTCACGTTGTTCTCGCTGTCGTAAGTCGGCGTTCCAGTGGTTGTGAAGTGCGTTCCCGGTAAGGAGGTGTTGCCGAAGATGGTGCGTTGCGCCAGCCGATACTGACCGGTTGTGCACGTGGAATAATTGGGGCTCGTCGGCTGACCACAACTGCTGGACGGGTCGGGAATGAAAGTCACTTTCGACAGGATCACGAGACCGTTTCCCGAATTGCTCGTCTGGAGATTGAGTCCCGAGCCGATCCGGGCCAGTTCGGCTTGGTTCCCGGACAGCGAGAAGTCAACTCCACGAACGTACATTGAGTCGGCGTCACGGCAGACCTGGCCTGCTTGCACAGCACGGCCTAATTCGTTCCCGATCACTACCACGCCCATCAACATCAAGAGCGTGGGCCAGACGAAGAGAGCGAACTCCAGAATACTGGTGCCTCTTTGATTCTTGCGCGTTGCCTTGTTAGGACGATGCATAAGTTCCTACGGTGCGGGACGGGTGGAGCCTACGGGCAGCGTTTCCAGCCGATCCGCGGACGAGGCGAGGATCGGCAACGACCCCTGTGTGACACTGAACGTCTGGCCTGAGTAACCCCACACGATCGGAGCGATCCAGCTGTGGGTATAACCCGAGATTGATACTTGAATAATGTTGCCGTCGTTGTTTGCAACGATGCCGCTTCCGCCGGCGGTGACGTCGGTGAACGGTGATGAGGATAAGTAATAGTTCACATGTATGTTGGAGGTATCGGCGAGGAATCCCATTGAGTTCGCCTGGACCACGGCCTTTATTGCGGCGGACTGACTCGTATAGCTGGTGCCGTTATAAGTGGTCTGGTAAGTGATTCCGTAGCGGCAACCTTCCCGCACCGCGGAGACGAAGGTGCTCTTCTTAAAGATGGGCATAGACACTTCGATAATTGCCAGGAGTAACGCAAACAACGGTGTGAGTACTAAGGCAAGTTCGACAAGCGTGTTGCCACACCGGCTCTTGTTTCGGGCCGCTCGATACCTCAAAGGTCCCCTCCAACACTTATACTAGGATCGAAGCAAGCCACGTCCTATCGGCTAAGAGCCTTAGAGACAGCAAATTTCTCCCCTGGTTGAGTATCGGCTGATCTTTGGATTTTCTTCATTGCGTCGGCTCCATCGATAGCGTCCAGTCCGCTCCTGCTCGACGTTCCTGGAACCCCCCTGCCTGCATTCGCTACCATAGCTTCCGATACGCTCCGAATCTCAAAATAAGACTGCTTGCGCGGTGCGGGTTCGCCTGATCCACTGGAACAGCGCGGAGGCGGAGGCTTGTGTCGTCACCTTGCGGAAGGCCGGATTCGAGGTGGATTACGCCGAGAAATTCGATTCCGCCGTCTTCCGCGCCGTCAAGCAAAGCCCGCCGGACGCCTTCGTCATAGACTTATCGCGGCTGCCTTCTCACGGGCGAGAAATCGCGACCGCGCTGCGCGGCGCCCGTCCGACGCGGCGCACGCCGATCCTCTTTGTGGATGGGGAGCCGGAGAAGGTCGAAAAAGTACGAACGCAACTGCCCGATGCAATTTACACCGATACGAAGCATCTTCGGTCCGCGGTTCGGGACGCGCTCGCTCGAACGGGAGAAGCGCCCCTCGTCCCGGTTCAGATGATGGACCGTTACAAGGAGCGCACGCCTGCCCAGAAGCTGGGTATTAAGGAAAACTCCACAGTCGCACTGATCGAGCCGCCTGTCGATTACGGCCGGGTAATCGGAAGCCTGCCCAGTGGCGCGGAATTGCGTGAAGATTCACCGCAAGCAGGCGATGTGACCCTTTGGTTTTTGCACGACCCGGAGTCGCTCGAGCCCGAGCTTCGCCGGATCCGCGCGATGGCCTCGATGACGAAGCTCTGGCTGTTATGGCAAAAGCAGCGGGCGGGCAGGAAAGCGGGGCTCACTCAGTTTCAAGTGCGCGAATGCTGCAACGCCGTCGGGCTGGTTGATTACAAGATCTGTTCTGTTAACGATACATGGAGTGCAATGGCGTTTGCGCCCCGAAAAGCTCACGCACGCGGTAAGTAGCGCCGTATAGCGGCGTCGTAAACGAAAGCTCCGATTACGCCGCCGATCAGCGGCCCGGCGATCGGCACCCAGAAGACTGCGCTGCCGTCGGTGAGCCCGTTGTTTTTAAAGCCGGCCACCACTGTGAACAGCCGCGGACCGAAGTCGCGGGCGGGGTTAATGGCATAACCGTGCATGCCGCCGAACGCCATTCCGATCACCACCACCACCAGTCCGATCATCAGTGGTCCGAGATTTGCCGGAGGCTGGTTGCGCTCATCAGTGATCGCAAAAATCATCAGTAACAGTAGTGCTGTGCCGATGATTTGGTCGAGCAGGCCAGCCGAAAGGAGTGTAGGAAACGCCGGGAAGGTGGTGAAGACGCCCGCGGTATGGTCCAGCCCTGGATCGGCCTTCAGAAATGCCGGATGGTAATTCCAGAAAACGATGGCCGCCGCGACGAACGCTCCGGCAATCTGGGCCACGCTATAGGGAATGACTTTCGACCAGGGGAATCCCCGAAACATTGCGAGCGGCAGGGTGACTGCGGGATTCAGGTGTGCCCCGCTGGTCTTGCCCGCAATGTAAACGCCCATCGTAACGGCAAGTCCCCAGGCGAAGGTGATATTGGTGTAGCCACCGTTCACAATTTCGCCCGGCAGTCCGCTGCCGAACAGTTTCACCATGGCGACCACGCCGTCGCCAAAAAGAATGAGGACCATCGTCCCGAGAAATTCAGCCAACAGCTCCGCGCCCAGGCTCTTTTTCATGGATGGAAGGCAGGATTGTACCACAGCCCCACGCAGGACCGTAACGGAGCCTTCAGGCTGCCCATATGCCGGCTGAAGCCGGCGGTCCTAGGATTGCCATGGCGAAGCCCCGGCGGCTGACTGTGATGCAGAATGCCATTCTGCCGCCGGTTGCCAACCGGCGCTGGCCGGTGCTTTTTTCATGTCCCGAAAACTAAGTGGCATGCGCGTTCAGACTGCCCTATAAGCCGGCTGAAGCCGCGGTTTTAGCATTGCAGTGGCGCAGTTTCACGACCATGCGCCGAATTTGAAACCCGTAGCAAAAAACACAAAAAAAGCCGGGCGCTGGTCGGGCGCCCGGCTGAGGAGCACCCACAAGCGGATCGGAGGTTACCGCTTGTGGTAGTGGAGGAGCCTGTTACGCGAGAAGCCCGCCGTGCCCAAGGCACGCGACTTCCCAGCCGCTAACTCTGTACCGGGCCAGCATCGGGGGCAACACCAGATCCACCACGTTCGGCTTGGCGGACCGGAAACACCCCGGCGCTGAAACCACCGGAATATCGTCTTTATAACCCAGGAGCAGAAGATTACCCGGCTCGACAGGGGCTAAAAATCTCTCTAAATGGCATCCAATCCGGGCCATTGACCGGCCAATTACATCAGCCGGCCCAGCCGGCGCGGTAGTGGATGCAATCAAAACTGTAGTCGGCTTGGCGCGCAGAAGATGCTGCAACGAACGCGCGACCACCGCCTCATCCTCAACGCACGCGAGTGCGAACGATACGCCCGTCCCCAGCCGTTCCAACCGCTGGCGCATCACGCCTTCAAACAACTGGCGAGCGCGTTCTCCGTTCACCGGGTCTGAATACAACACAGCCACAGTCGGCGTCCGGATCGGCCGAGCCTGTAATATTGGGCCTCGATCTTTAAGAATAGATATTACAGCGTCAAGCTGGTCTTTTGCAACAGCAAAAGGTGTACTTTTTACGGTCGACACCCTTTGACCTATCGCTGTGTAGGAGAAATTCGGTACTGTCGCGATGGCTACGCTTGCCGTGCAATTGATCTGCTTCAGCAACTCGTCATCCACCAGGACGCAAGCGGGTTCCGTTGCGATCAGGTTTGCCCGGCCTCCGGCGGCAAGACGAATGTCAACGGATCCGCAGCCCATCTCACTGGCCACGGCCATGACCGCATCGTCTTCTCCAACCTCCCCCTCCTCGAGCTGGGCAACCCAGACCTCGTTCATGCCTTCTACTTCAAGGAGTTTGATATCCTCCTCGCTGATGACATGACCTTTGGCCAAAAGCTTCTTTCCACCGGCGCGAAAAATGGTACAGCTAAGAATGCGTCCGTTGGATTCTTTCACACTAACTGTCTGAGCCTTCATGATGCCTCCCGGCGAAACGGTCCGGATGTAAATCGCATGAGCTTAAAGTTGCTGCCCCGTTAAGGAGAATTTCTTGCTGTTGCCCTCCCTCGGAGTGCAACTGGCATGCCCATTTCGCCGTGGGTGTGCGCAGCCCTAAGTCCAATGGCATCAACGCGGGACCCCGGAGCGCCCACCGGCACCCTGGGTGTTATTCCCCAAACGCTGGGCGATTCAACGCCCGGCTCGCCCCATTTAGCGGCGGACCTGTGGGAGCTGTATAAGAATGCTTTCCAAACCCGCCTCGGGGCCTGGTACGAAATGCGACCGCAACGGTTTGAGAACCGCGATTTCATCGCAGGCCTGGAACTTGGGACAGCGCAGACAATCCTTCCACGCTTTCAAAGGGAGTTCGCCGCGATCCACTTCCTTGAAACCGAGTTTTCGGAAAAATCCCGGCACGTAAGTGAACGCAAATATGGCATGCAGGTCGTTTTCGCGAGCTTCCCCCTCGAGCGCATCCATGAGAACCCGGCCCACACCGCTGGTCTTCAGCGAAGGGTCCACAGCAAGCGACCGCACCTCAGCGGTGGTCGGAGTGTAGAAGTGCAGAGCGCCGCATCCCACCAGCCGGCCGTCGAGGAACACCACCGTGAAATCGCGAATGTTCTCCGACATTTCAAACTCGGTTCGCGGCAGCATGATTCCTTGCGCAGCGTAGCCGTTGATCAGGTTCAGCAGCTCATGAATGTCGCCAATCCGCGCTTTGCGCACCATGAGTTTGGTGGCGCAGGCGGTTTCGCCTGTGCATCCGGCATTAGTTGGCATTCGTACACACTCCAATCCGGGTGCCTTGAGCCGCCCCTGCCAAAACCTGCTGAATAATCTCCTGGTGAGCCCCCGGAGCGATCACAACCTCCGGCACTCCCCGCCGCAAGGCGTCAGTCGCAGCGTTCAACTTTGCCTGCATACCCCCGTGAGCAGTGCCTTCCGCAATCAGCCGGTCACAATCCTCCGGTGTAAGTTCCGGAACCACGCGACCGGTACCATCGCGTACACCATCGACATCAGTGAGGAACAGAAGCGTCTCGGCGCCGAAGCTTGCAGCGCACGTCACCGCCATCTGGTCGGCATTCACGTTGTAAATCCGCCCCGCGCGGTCCCCCGCAACGCACGCCACCACTGGCAGATAGCCATTAGCGGTCAGAACCTCCAACAGCCTTGCGTCAGATCGCACAGTCCGCCCCACAGACCCAAGCTCGGGACTCATCTGTTCGGCCTCCGCGAGCATCGCGTCTATTCCCGTAAGGCCTACAGCCGCAGCCCCAGCGGCAATAAACGCAGCCACGAGCTCCTGATTCACTGTCCCCGCAAAAACCTTCAGAACTGCGTCCAGCACATCGGGCGTGGTGACCCGAAGTCCATTGACGAAATGACTCTCGATCCCCCGTTCTGTCAGGAAGCGCGTCATTTGTTTGCCGCCGCCGTGCACCACCACGACTTGATGACCAGCTCGCGAGATCTCGTGGATTTCTGCAGCCAGGCGGCTTCGCGACGATTCGCTGTCGAGCAACGTCCCGCCCAGTTTGACGAGAAGCTTCACAACAGGCCCTCGGTCTCCGGAAATCCGAGCGCTAGGTTCATGTTCTGCACTGCCTGCCCGGCAGCGCCTTTCCCGAGATTGTCGATCGTGCAAACCACCACCGCGCGTCCCGTCGCGCCGTCCAGACGTACGCCGATATCGCAGTAATTCGTACGTTGCACGCCGCTGAGGTCAGGCGCCTCGCCGGCCTTGTAAAGCCGCACGAAAGGCTCGCCGTGATAGCGCTGAAGATAGATATCGATCAGTTCTTGAGCTTCATGGGGTCCCTTCGCCCGGAAGTAGATGGTCTCGAGAATCCCCCGATGCAGCGGGAGAAGCTGCGCCGTGAAGCTGAACTCCGCCTCGTTCAAGCCGGATATCATCAGCACCTCCGGCACGTGCCGGTGGTTGAGGATGGAATAAGCTGAAAAATTCTCCGTGACCTCGCCAAAGCTGGTCTTGAGCGTTGGTTTGCGGCCGGCGCCGCTGACCCCCGACTTGGCATCGCAAACGATACCAGCCTCCCGGTCAACCACCCCGGCATCCACGAGCGGTTTGATCGCGAGATTCGCCGCTGTCGGATAACAGCCCGGATTCGCAATCAGGCGAGCCCCGTGCAGCCGCGCACGGCAGTGCTCGGGCAGGCCATAAACAGCTTCCTGAAGCAGTGCGGGCGCGGTATGATCCTCGCGATACCAGTGCTTGTAGCTTTGCGCTTCCCGCAGCCGAAAAGCGCCGCTGAGATCGATCACACGCGCGCCCGCCGCCAGCATTTGGGGCGCGAGTTCCATCGAAACCTCGGGTGGAGTCGCGAGAAAAACCAACGCCAGCAGGGCGTCATGAACCGCCTCCCCGGTACACAGGACACGCTCTCGTTGTTTCGCGTTCAGGGGCTCAGGACGATGCTCCGTGTCATGCCTGTGTTCCATTAAAACCGGTTGGACAGACGGGTGGCGGTCCAGAATGCGGATCAACTCCGCGCCGCTGTAGCCGCGAAACCCAACGATTCCAATGCGTTGCTTCTTCATTGATTAAACATTCAGATGTATGAATAATTATAACTCAATACACTCGTTCACGCACCACGCCCTTTTTCCTTCCCCCTTGCTTGCCATAACTTACGACGGGTGAGGAGGTTTGCCCGCGGAAGCGCCGTTCTAGAATTGTGCTCGAAAGGAGAACTCGATGCGAAAACCCATCGTGAAACCGATCATAGACGAAATCACAAAGAAGGTCCCGCCCCCGCAAACCGTCCAGGTCCCCACCAAAGCCGCCGAACTGGACCAGGATGCCGGAGGAGGCTACAACTCCAACCGCACCTATCCGCAGACATAAGATCTTCTCGCCAAACGACCGGTGGATGAAAATCAAGGTGGCGCAGGCGGTTTCGCCTGCGCGTCCGCCCCGTGATCTTGTCCCATAAAGAAAACTGAACGGCGCTCCGATTTCAAATTAAATCAGCCCAATACGAATCCGCTCTTGACAACACCACGTCAAATATGTCAGAACTATTCCATCCGAACAGTTTGAATCCTGCTCCGCGCCTTACCCGCGCAGAGAGTGAGGCCTAATGCTATATCCCGACTTCACGCGTTGGTCTCCGCAAGAATTACAAAAGGCGGAGCTCGCGGCAGTTGACTTCCTCAACGACAACATCGGCGAGATTGCGGGCACCTTTGAAAAGCGCTTAGTGATCATCAAGCGCCTGCTCACACTGCTCAAAGCCGATGGAATCGGTTTCGAGCAGCGCATGATGTATCTCTCCATGGTCCAGGAACTCGCCGAAGGACTGGCCGAGAGCGCTCGTGAATTCTTCGAAATCGGTTGCGTTCCGAGCGTCGCGAATATGGTCCAGCAGATCCCCGGACCCGCGCAGTCCTAGCTACTTCAGAAGCTTCTCCACTTCCTTGTAGAGCTCCGGCCCCTCAAACACGTTGCGGTCGGCCTCGGAATACGCGAAATCGTTCCGTATCATCCCGCTCTTATCGATCAGGAACAGGTGCGGCACGTCGATATGCGATGTGCTCGGCGATGCCTGCAGATACGAGATGGTCATCTGCCCCATGTCGCAGACGATCGGCACCGTAATTTTGTTCTTCGCGACGTAGGAGGCCACTGTCGCCTGGTTGTCCGGCGGCAGCACCACGGATAGAATCGCGACCTTATCGCCATACTTCTGCTTCACCTGCTCCAGGGTGGTCGACAACAGCATGCAGTGGGGGCAGTTCGTCGCCATGATGTCGATCAGAACCACCTTCCCCCGAAAATCCTGCAGGTCGTAGAAATGCTTGTACTCCGGATCGGGAAGCGCGAAACCGGGCGCACGCCGGTTCGAATGCTCACCAGAAGCAAAAATGCAAAACGAACCTAGCAGGAGGAGGCAAACAGCTCGCATAAAGCTAACTTACCAGCTTCGCCAGCGATTCAGTGTAAGGTGCGCGCGCTACGCCGCGCTCCGTGATGATCGCGGTCACGTAGCGGTTGGGAGTCACGTCGAAAGCGGGATTCTCAACCCGCACTCCTTCCGGCGCAACCGGCACGCCGTGCACGTGGGTCACTTCCATCGCGGCGCGCTGCTCGATTGGGATCTGGTCGCCCGACGCCAGGCTGAGATCCAGTGTTGAGATGGGCGCCGCAACATAAAACGGCACATTGTTTTCTTTGGCCAGCACCGCGACCGAATACGTCCCGATCTTGTTGGCCACATCGCCATTGGCCGCAATCCGGTCCGCGCCCACAATCACGCACCCGATACGCCCGGAGTGCAGAAAATGCCCCGCCATGTTGTCGGTGATCAGCGTGGCGGGAATACCGTCATGCTGCAACTCCCAAACCGTAAGCCGCGCGCCTTGCAAAAAAGGCCGCGTCTCGTCCGCAAACACATCGATCCGCTTGCCGGCTGCGACAGCGCTGCGAATCACCCCCAACGCCGTTCCGTATCCCGCGGTTGCCAGCGCCCCGGCGTTGCAGTGCGTGAGAACGGTCTTCTGGTCCGGCACTAATTCTGCGCCATTCCGCCCGATGGACTCATTGATCGCGATATCTTCCAGCCGGACCTGTTGCGCCTCGGCTTCCAACCGTCTCCTGACGTCCTCAACTGGATGTCCACGCATCTCACGGTAGACCCGCTTCATCCGATCGATGGCCCAGAACAGATTGACGGCCGTCGGGCGGGTGGCTGCGAGCGTACTGCAAATTGTCGCGAACTCCTCGTCCGTTGTTGCCGTCTGCATGCCGAGCGCGACGCCCATAGCCGCCGCCACCCCGATCGCGGGAGCCCCGCGGATCACCATGGAGCGGATCGCCTCCGCCACGTCCTTGTAATCCCGGCAAGTGACATAAACCTCTTCGCGCGGCAGCTTCGTCTGGTCGATCATAACGACGCCCGCATCAGTCCACTGAATGGTCTCAACCATGAGGAACGTTCAGCGTAGCAAATGCGCTATTCACGGAACGGCGAAAGCGGCGGTACTGCATTACAGCCCAATCGCGGTCTGAAACCCGCCTTTGCACCACCCCTCTGAAAGGACTAACCAGCATTGAGTCTAATGCCAGCCTATGGATCTAAACGAGAATACGCATGCGAAGCCGCCAGCTCCACCATTGCTTGCCGCTATCCTACTTGGTGGGGCAGGCGGTTTCGCCTGCCCGGCGTACCATGACATTCCGACCCCAAACCACAGCGCTGGTCACAGGCGGATCTCGCGGCATCGGTCGTGCCATCTGCCAACGCCTGGCGTCTGAAGGCGTCGACGTCATCGTTCACTACCACCGCAATCGAGCCGCCGCGGAAGAGGTCGGCGACATGCGCCTGGTGCAAGCCGACCTCGCCTCGCCCACCGACATCGAACGAATGTTCGCCTCGCTCGACGGCCAGCCCCTCGACATCCTCGTGAATAACGCCGGAGTCTGGAAGGGAAGTCCTCTCGGCTCGACATCGCTCGAAGCAATGAACGAGATCATCGACACCAACCTCAAGGGGCCATTCTGGGTGATGCAGTGCGCTCTGCCGCTCCTCAAAGATGGCGCGCGCATTGTCAATATCTCGTCCGTCGCCGCGCGCACCGGCGTCGTGGGGCGCAGTCTTTACGGCGCCACGAAAGCAGCCATCGATTCGCTCACCCGTTCCTGGGCGGCTGAACTCGCTCCGCGCAAGATCCTGGTGAATGCCGTGGCCCCCGGATATGTCACCACCGGCATGACCGCCGAGCATTTCAATGACGTCGCGACCCTGCAGCGAGCCCTCGACCGTCATCCTCTGGGCCGCCTCGGAACCGCTGAAGACATAGCCGACGTCGTTGCTTTTCTCTGCTCAGACGATGCCCGGTTTATCACCGGACAGTGCATTAACGTCAGCGGCGGCTTCGTCCTATAACTCCCTTCTAACCTCCAAGCTCCACTCTGCGAGCATCTAACCAACGCGGAGATCATGAGGCGTTTCCTCTGGCTCACATGCAGTCTCGCGGTGTACGCACAGGTGGGAGCGCCCCCGCCGGCTCAACAGTTACCCAGGCCACAACAACTTCCTCTTTCGGGTCGTCAACAGCAGAATGGAACCGTCGTGCCGTCCGAAACCCCGTCTAATGGCGGCGGTAACTCGGTGAATACTCTGAATCCGTCGGTCTCGATTCAGGGCGCCTATCAGGGAAGTGTCGCCCATGGCACGGTTAGCTCGCAGCCTGTAACGTTGACCCTTGACGATGCTATCCGCCGCGGCGTCCAATTCAACCTCGGCGCCATCGGAGCCGGTAACGCCGTGCGGCAAGCGCGAGCCGAACGACTCGCCGCGGTCTCGCAATTGTTGCCCGACCTGATTGGCAACGTCCGGGAAAGTGTCCAACAGATCAATCTCGCGGCCCAGGGACTGCGCATCATGGTCCCCATCCCCGGTTTTCAATTTCCGACCGTCGTGGGTCCTTTTAACTACTTCGATGCGCGAGCAAACTTCACTGAAAGCCTCAGCGTGACCGGCCTTCGGAGCTGGCGGTCGACCATCGAGAACGCCCGCTCAGCCGACCTGTCCGCCAAGGACAGCCGCGAACTCGTGGCATTGGCTGTCGCAGCATCCTATATGCAGATTCTTGCGTCCGCCGCCCGCATCGAAACGGCAAAGGCTCAAATCGTCACCGCGGAGGCCGTTCGCCAGCAAGCGGTGGATCGCAACCGTAGTGGCTTGAATGCCCGCATCGACGTAAACCGCAGCCTGGTGGAGCTGCAAACCCAACAGCAGAGGCTCACCACTCTCACCAACGACTTCGAGAAGCAGAAGATCCTGCTGGCACGGCTCATTGGCATGCCGATGGCCCAATGTTTCACGCTCGCGGACACCATTCCGTATCGCGAATTTCCTGCGCCGAATGTCGACGACCTGATCCAGCATGCGTTCTCAAACCGGGCCGATGTTCAGGCCGCCGCGGCACAGGTCAAAGCGGCAGATCTCGTACGCCGTGCAGCCATCGGAGAATACTATCCCTCGCTCGACGTCACGGCCGACTATGGCGCAACCGGCGTCAACCCCTCGCGTGATGCGCATGGCACGTTCTCCGTGAACGGCGCCGTGGTCTTTCCGATCTTTCGCTTTGGCCGCATTCGCGCCGACATTGACCAGGCCGCCGCAGCCTTGGCGCAACGCAAATCCGAGTACGAAGACGCTAAAGCCCGTGCGGAGCAGGATGTGCGCCTTGCCGTCCTCGATTTGACTGCCGCGTCCGAGCAGGTTCGAGTCGCGCAGTCGAATCGAGACTTGGCGGCTGACACCATGGAACAAGCCCGCGATCGCTTCAGAGCCGGGGTTTCGGACACCGTTGAGCTGGTGCAAGCCCAGGAGTCCGTCGCGACCGCCGAACAGGACTACATCACCGCGCTTTACGCGTTCAACCTGGCGCAAGTCAGCCTGGCGCGTGCTGTCGGCCAGACCGAGCAGGGAATCACTCGCCTGCTCCAGGGGAAGTAAGCATGGCGGACGAACAGACCACTAAAACGGCAGAACAGAAAGATCAGGAACAAAAGCAGCAGTCCCCCAACGGCCACAAAAAAGACGAGAACAAGGACGAACATAAAGAGGAGCCCAAGAAGCCGCACCCAATCCGGAAGGCGATCATCATCATCGCCGTCGCTATCGTGGCCATCGGAGGCATTCTCTTCTGGCTGCACTCGCGCCATTTCGAGAGCACGGACGACGCCTACATCGACGGACACATCAGCGGGATCGCGAGCCGCATCGCCGGCACCATCACAGCCGTTTACCTGGAGGAGAACCAATCGGTGAAAGCGGGCGAGGTCCTGGTCGATCTCGATCCCCGCGACAACAAGGTGGCCCTGGAACAGGCGCGCAGCCAGTTAGCGCAGGCCCAGGAACAAACCCAGGCGCAGCAGCCGAACGTTCCCGTGACGGCCGTGACTAACCAGACGCAGATTTCCACCACCAGTTCCGAAGTGAGTAGCGCCGAAGCTGGGCTGGCAGCGGCCGAACGCGACTATGAAGCCGCCGTCGCCAAAATCGATGAAGCCGAGGCCAATAATACCAAGGCGCAAGCCGATGTGGCCCGCTACCGGCCGCTCGCTGACAAGGACGAAGTACCACGGGAGCAGTTCGACCAGGTGGTCGCCAACGCCAAATCTCTCGCCGCCACCGTCGTGGCGAGCCGCAAAGCAGCCGATTCCGCAAGGAAACAGGTCGACCAGCGTCAGGCCCAACTCAACGAAGCGCGCCGGCGAGCCGAGGAAGCACGCCAGAACGCACCCCGTCAGGTCGCGATCCAGCGCGCCAACGTCTTGACCCGTCAATCCGCCGCGGAGGCCGCCCGCGCGCAAGTCGACCAGGCGGAGCTGAACCTGTCGTACTGCAAAATCACGTCGCCGGTCGACGGAATTGTCGCAAAACGAACCGCCGAAATCGGCCAGCATGTTACCCCCGGGCAACAGGTGATGCTTGTCACGCAGTTGAACGACCTCTGGGTGACTGCGAACTTTCGCGAGACGCAGCTTCGCCGAATGCACCCCGGCCAGAGCGTTCGCGTTCACGTCGATGCCATCAATGGCGACTTCGACGCCTACCTGGAGAGCATGCCCGGCGCGACCGGATCGGTTGTCAGCCTTCTGCCGCCCGAAAACGCCACCGGCAACTTCGTGAAGGTGGTGCAGCGGCTGCCGGTGCGTATCCGGTTGAAGAAGAACCAAGGCGGATTAGAGCGGCTGCGGCCCGGCATGTCGGTCGAGCCGAAGGTCCGCGTCGATTAGTGGCATGGCCGAACACGACCAGGAACAAGGTTGGCATCCCGGACATAGCCCCTGGGCCGTAGCCTTCACGGTCACTATCGCGACCTTCATGGAAGTGATGGATACCTCCATCGCCAACGTGGCGCTGCCGCACATCGCCGGAGGCTTATCGGCGGGCGTCGACGAATCCACCTGGGTTCTCACCAGCTACCTGGTTTCAAACGCCATCATCCTGCCCATCTCCGCCTGGGTCACCGATCGCGTCGGACGCAAGCGCTTCTACATGAGCTGCGTCCTGCTATTCACGATCTCATCGTTCCTATGCGGCCTGGCCCCGAGCCTCGCAATGCTGATCTTTTTCCGCATACTGCAGGGTATGGGCGGCGGCGGCCTGGGGCCCAGCGAGCAAGCCATCCTCGCGGACACATTTCCTGCCGCGAAGCGCGGGATGGCGTTCGCGATGTACGGCATGGCCGTAGTCCTGGCGCCCGCCATCGGCCCAACTCTCGGCGGCTGGATCACCGACCACTACAGTTGGCGCTGGATCTTCTACGTGAATGTGCCCTTCGGACTCCTGTCGCTGTTCCTCACCAGCTTCATGGTTAAGGACCCTCCCTACATGGACGAGGCGCGCGAGAAGACCAAACGTCAGCCCATCGACTTTGTCGGCCTGGTGCTCATCGCCACCGGTCTCAGCGCCTTCCAGGTGGTGCTCGATAAAGGCCAGCGCGACGACTGGTTCACGTCTTCGTTCATTACCATGTTCACCATCACTGCGGCGGTTGCCGTGATAGCGTTCATTTTCTGGGAGTGGCGCCAGGAGCACCCGATTGTCGAGTTGCATCTCTTCAAGCACCGCAGCTTCGCCGTGGCCTGCCTGCTGCTGTTCTGCGTCTTCGCGGTTCTGTTCGGCAGCACCGTACTGATCCCCGAATTCGCGCAGGTCGAGCTCGGCTACACCGCGCAGAAGGCCGGTGAATTGCTGTCGCCGGGAGGATTCGCGCTCGTGGTGCTCATGCCGATCGGCGGCCTCCTCGTCTCGCGCTTTGATGCCCGCTACCTGATCGTGACCGGCCTGCTGATCTTTAGCTTCGCCGCATTCCACATGACAAATCTAGACCTCGGCGTCGATTACCGCACGCTGATGTTGTGGCGCGTCTACCAGTCTTCCGCCATGGCGTTTCTGTTCGTACCCATCAACACGATTGCGTACAACGACATGCCGCAGGAGGCCAGCAACCAGGTGTCCGCCCTGACTAACCTCATGCGCAACATAGGAGGTAGTGTCGGCATCTCCTTCGTCACAACGCTGCTGGCGCGCCGCCAGCAAGTGCACCAGGTTTACCTCTCCCGGAACCTGTTCGAATACAATCCGCGGCTGCAGCAGGCGATCACGAACATAACGAACCTCCTCAGCACCCGAAGCGCGTCCGGCCAGGCATCGCGGCAAGCTTATGGACAGCTTTACCGCAACCTCCAGCGGCAGTCTTCGGTGCTGGCCTACGTCGATGCGTTTTGGTTGATGGGAACGCTCTGTCTGCTAGTGATCGGGTTAGTATTTCTGGCCAGGAAAGCGAAACCGGGGCAAGCCGCCAGGGCTCACTGATTTCCTCCCGCGTAGGACTGACCGTGTCATCGCCAGTCCCCCACGGCAACAAAACTGGCCCAGTGAAACGGATGTGTACTTTTTCCCGCCGCCCGCCGCGAAGCCAACTCCCGCAAGCTCGCGTCCCTCACCGCTTCCGCCGTCCCGGCATTGTTGACGAACCGTGCCCGGTAAAGAGCCACCATCCACTCGCGAGCCTCAACATCCTGAACCGGCCACAAACTCGCGATCACCGTCCGGGCGCCCGCTTCCTGGAAGGCCCGCCGCAATCCCAGCACTCCTTCGCCTGCCTTGACATCGCCCAACCCGGTGTCACATCCCGACAAAACCAGCCACTCCGTCTGTCGAAGATCCAGTGAAGCCGCCTCTTCCGCCGTGAGAATGCCGTCTTCGCTTTGCGGTCCGGCGCTGTTGCGGCGGTTTGCCCCGGCGAGCGCCAATCCCGAACGAAGCAGTGGATTCTCCTTCACAACCGCCGCCTCGCGGCAATCCTGGTCGAGAAAGAACCCATGCGTGGCGATGTGCACAACGCGCTTACCCGGCACCAGTTCCTTCAAAGCTGCTTCCGTCGCGCCCGCACCCAGCAGCGCTTCCGCTTTCCAGCCTGGACGGTTCCAAATGTCCACCAACTCGCGTACCTCAACGGCGGAGTCCGGCAGACTCTCAAACTGCAGCTTGGCAAAGTCGCCGCACGAGGAATGGCCGCCCCGGAAGATCGCCGACGCGGTGAGTTGCCCCGGGCTGGCCGCCTGGTAAGCCGGATTCCCGATCGCCAGCATTTCATGCCCCGGAAGCCGCGCCGGTGGAAGCGCGATGTCCCGTTCCGCCGAAAGCGTGTGCAACAGAGGGCCGTCCTCGATCAGGTAATGGGAACTCCCCGAAGGTAACGCCGTGAAGTTCAAAAACTGCAGCGAGCCGTCGGGAACAATAAAGACTTCGCGAGCCCCGGCAATCGTCGCCGTTATCGGATCCCAAACCGCCGCCCGAAGCGCCTCACCAGCCTCACGAGAGGCTGCCTCATTGCGGCGCTCGGAGTGGCCGGCGGAGATTCGCTCCCGGTCGATTTCGGCCCGCCAGCCGGCGACCAACCGGTCAATACGCGCTGCGCTTCCCAGCCGCAAAGCTCGAGGCGCCCGCTCGCCCGCGCGCAGGACAAAAGCCATGTAAGAAGCAACTGGCGTACTTTCCGGCGTCGAGTAGTTGCCCTGTTGGTAACGCGCGAAGGCGATCATCGCGCTTCCACGAGGCAGTCCTCGACTCACTTCGGTAAAGCCCGCCCGCTCGCGCTCCAGTTGAGTCCGGTAATTGGCGCTCTTGACGGCCAGCGCTTGCTCTGCCCGATATACTTGCGACCGGCCATCGTTCATCGCGGTGAGGTAAGCCGCTGGAGCTTTGCTCCCTTTTCCCAGCACCACCAAGCGGGCCAAATCGGCACGCGTACGGTCCACCTCGCCCGCAAGCGAGGCAATCTCCGGATCGTGCGACTCATGAATCGTGCGATGCCGGGCGGCCATTTCGTCCAAAACGAGCGCGCGGCTGTGAATCAAGGCATCCCACGCCGCCCTCCGGCCATCTGCGGGCGCAGCCGCAGCCAACGTCAGAACCGTATCCAGATCGTTGGTCTTCTTCGAGGCGTAACGCAGCGCCTGTTGTTCGTCCACCGTGCGAACCGTGAACGCCACGTCATCGTGACGAATGCGCGTGGCCTCCAGCGCGGTATCCAGCGCCGAACCGCGATCTCCCATTCGCGCCAGCACATCGGCCATCAGCGTCGTTGAAACCACCGTGTACGGATGCGTCGGGCCAAGCTGTTCGCGCCAGATGTCCAGATTCCGCTCCAGGAGCCGTTTGGCCTCCGCATATTGCCCCGTCGCGGCCGCCACTTTCGCCAGTCCCTGATACAGATTGCCAACCCAAACATTCCGCGGGCCCAGCGCTTTCGTCTGAATCGCGATCGCCCGCTCCAGGCTGGCCCGGGCGCCATCATAATCCTTCAGCAGAACCAGCGTCTGCCCGAGATTATCGAGCGCTCCGCCGACCTTCGTATTCTCTGGTCCAAGCCGCGCCTCGTAAATCTGTAGGGCGCGCGAGTAGAACGCCTTGGCCCGTTCCACGCCGCCCGAATCCTTGGCGCTGTTTCCGAGGCTGATCAGGGCGTCGCCGACCAGTACGGAGTCAGGTCCCACTTGTTTTTCAAGAATCTCCAGGCCGCGCTTTTGGGCCTGCTCGGCACCCCCGAAATCGCCCAGTTCCGTGAGGATATGGCCCAGGGTCCGTTCCGCCTCGCCGGTTACGGGCAAACGGTCTCCAACCGAGGCCTCCAGAATATTGACCGCGCGCTCCCCATCAATCTTCGCCTGCGCATATTCGCCTAACCGAAGAAAGTTGAAAGCCAGCTTGTTGAGAGTCCGCCCGAACTCCGGACTCCCGGTTCCGAGCTTGCTCTCCTGAATCGCCGCCGCACGCTCGAATAACGGAGTTGCCTGGGCATAATCGCCGCTGGCCGTGAAATCGCTGGCGATCGAAGCTAACGCCGCAGCCGTGGCGGGATGATCGGGGCCGTACTCCTTTTCATAAATGGCGAGCGCGCGCCGGCCCAGGTCCTGGCAGCGCTCGTATTTGCCTTTTATCCAGTACACCTCGCTGAGCCTCAGGCAAAGGTCGGCGGCCTGCAGCGAATTCCGGTCGGCGTCGGCGAGCAGGAGCGCGTCTTCCAGCGTCTTTTGCGCCCCGTCGTAATCGCCGGAATCGGCCTGCTGCGAACCCAGGATGCCCATGCTGGCAGGAATGGAGGAAGCGGCCGTGCCGCCAATTTTCCCCTTAATCGCGATCGCCTGTCCGGCCAATTCGCGGACCTGCGCAGTAGCTTCGGGTTTGCCAGTCGCGGCGCAGAGCGCCATCGCATCCAGGGCGTCGGCTGCCGCCGCAGTTTGCTGATCACCGCGCGCCTGAACGTCCGAAAGCCAATGGCTCGCGACAGCTTCTGCTTGGGCGCGCTGGCCAAAACGCAGCAACTGATTCACTTCCGTCCGGGGCGTCTGGGCGGCGCAAAAGGACAAGCAAAGCGGTAGGACGGCAAGCCAGGCACGAGCGGCTGGAAGGGTGGGGCAGGCGTGGCCTGTGACTTTCAACAGCATCGAATTCAGGATTCGGTGGAAGGGTGAAGCAGGCGGTTTCGCCTGCTTTGGGAAGCACAGACCGGATCTTGAAGCATACGCGTCGCGATGGAAAACGATGGTGGCGCAGGCGGTTTCGGTTTCGCCCGCGCGTTCCCGGTCAGGTCCAAAGGCAGGCGAAACCGCCTGCTTCACCGTTCCACCGTCTCCGGACGATGAGCCTTTGATTGCTTTTGTGGCATGCGAGGTCCTGCACCACGCTGCCAGACTGCTGATAAACTGCATGTTACTTCAACTGCGCGGCCAGATCCCCTGCCTGCTTCTCCAAATCGCCATGCATTACGATGACATCCTGGAGTTGCTCCCGTGCCCCGGCTACGTCGCCGCCGCCGAGCAGGCCCTTTGCCAGGTAGAAATGCGCCTCCTCCAGGTATGGAGTATCGCCCGCGGCGACCACTTTTCGCAATTCCGCGATTCCGGAGGTGCGATTGTTGTTCAGAAGGTAAGAGACCCCGAGGTAGAAATGCGCCTCGGTGGACTCCACCTTGAGAAGACCCGGTATTGCTCCCGGATAGTCACCCTGAGAGTACCGTGCCATGGCAGTTCGGAAGTCCGGAGACGGCGCGGCCTCCGTTCCCCGCAGCGTGCCTGCTTCGTAGCGCGGAGGGTCGAAGCGAGCCAGCAATTCCAATCGGTTCGGCGCCGGCGGGGGCGTGTAGGCAGCCGTTGCCGGCCGCCGCCACAAGACCACACTCAACCCAATCAACAGCACGGCGGCTATCGCGGCCACGAGCGGCACCCACCTGCGTCGTATCGGCGCGGGAGCCCGGGCTCTCCTTACCGACTGCAAAGCCGTCTGCACGGCGCGCGCCGCTTCGACCGCTTCAAAACAACGGTCGCACTCAAAATAGTGCTTTTCGAACTCTTCGCGTTCCGGTCCCTTGAGGTTACCAGTGAGGTACCGTTCGATCGCCTCTTCGAATTGAGAATCCTGGCACGTCATGGTGTTCCTTACGATAGTGGTAACCGCGCCCCGGAATGTGACACCGGGTTAAGGCGCTCGAGCAACCGTTTCAGAGCCCGGGACTTACGCTGCCGGACGGTATCCGGCGTCAGGCGCAGGGTCGAGGCGATTTCGCCGGCCGTAAATCCTTCCACCAGAGTCATTTGCAAGATATGGCGGTCGGCCGGATCGAGGGCGTCGATCTCCCGCCGGGCAATAAGCACCTTGTCATCGTCGAGAACCGGCCCGGGCGCGGGATAGTCTTCGTCTACCGGCAGCGGGTGCAGTTTTTCGCGCGACCTTTTCCGTAAATAGTCGTTAAAAAAGTTTTGCGCGGTGCCGTAAACGAACGAAGAAAGTTGTTTCGGCTCACGCAGTTTGCTCTCTCGCAAGGCACACAGGACGGCGACAATGATCTCCTGTCCGAGTTCTTCAATGGCGTCGCGTTCAGACGTGCGCATGCTCAGGAATGTACGGATACGCGGTTGAAACCGCGCCACCAACTCTTCCTCAGCCGAGGCGTCCCCCCCTCGAACGGCCTCGTATAGACGCACGGGGTCAAAATCGGACGTTACTAATGCCACAACGGATGAATCTAAGTCTACCCCAAAAGAAAAACGGGCGGAGCCGAAAAGCCCCGCCCGTTCGATTGTTTAGTACTGAACTGCTAAAGCTTAGAAGCGGAAGGTGAAGCCCGCTTCACCGGCGAAGAACTGCGGAATCACGACAGCCGAAGGCGTGATGAAGCCGGCCGGCGTGCCGAAGTTCGAGGACCGGATGTTGTTGTAGAAGTTGCCGCCGAAATTAGCGCGGTTAGTCAGGTTGAATGCCTGGAAAAAGAACTCCAGGTTCAAGCGCTCCTTGAAACGAAAGTCCTTGCTGAAACGCGTATCGAGCTGGAAGAACGGCCTTCCACGCGCCGAGTTGTAGTTGGCGATCATGCAATCGCCGGAGCCCAGGCACGACTGGATCTGAGCCGGGGTGTAGGCGGCGGTCGCCGTGAAGTTGTTGGGACTGCTCTTCAGAAGGACAGCCTGCTCGGCGGTTCCGCCAGTACCGTAGCCGAAGTAATCAACGCCCTGGACGGGATTATACGGCCGTGCAGATGCCCACTGCATAATCGGAGCGAACTTAAAGCCCCAGGGCAGCTCGAACACGCCGCTGACGACAAAACGATGCCTTTCGTCGGATGGCGTGGGCCCGAAATCGTAGGACGCGAGATAGTTCGTGACGTTCGACGGAGCGCTGCTATAGCTGGCCGCCGCACCATGATAGGCCAGCGCCCTCGACAGGACGTAGCTGGTATTCATCGTGAAGTGGTGGCTAAGGCGGCGGCGGTAGGCGAGGTTGAGACCGTCATAACGGGAACGACCGACCGAAAGGGAATCCGTGATGCTGCTCAATACCGGGAGGCCAGCGGCGGCGAAAGCGGAGCTGAAGACGCGCGGAGCACCGGGAAGACTGGGCAGCTTGTAGTTGATGTTGACGTTCTTGTTTTCGCGGAGGCTAAGAACGTGCACATAATCGATTTCAATGACGTTCGCGTCATTCAACGACCAGCTATAACCGGCATTTTCCTGTTCGGTGTAAGGATTGTGGTAGTTCGGGTCCATGATCCGACCCGTGTTCCCGGCGGCCAGAGCGGTGGGCGGCGGGGGAATCGGCGGGATGGGATCAATGCCATAACGCCATTGCGAGAGCAGCAGGTTGGTCCCGGGAACTTTGTCAGCGGCCGTGCTCGGCGCTACTCCAGCCTGCGGAGCGGAGGGATTGGCCAGGTTCAGCACGTTGGTGAACAGCGTCGGGTTAGCCGATTGAATCATGAACAACGGAATGTTCTCGAAGATCTGGCCGTAATAGAGACCGAAGCCGCCGCGCAGGATGTGCCGGCCGGAACCGGTCAGGTCGTAGGAGAAGCCAATACGGGGGCTGAAGTCCTTGGTATCGTCTTGCGGGATACCGCCGTAGCCGCTGCCGATGGCTTTCAATGCCAGGTAAGCGCGTGCATTCCCCTGGGCCGAGGCGCCATTGAGATTAAAGTCGCGGTCATAGCGCAAGCCCAGGTTCAGCGTGAGCCGCCGGCTTACTTTCCAATCGTCCTGGAAGTAGGCGCCGAACATCTTCGTGCTCAACAGGAAGTAGGGATTGCCGGCGGTTTCTGTAATGGCGGAAACTGCGCCGGGGGTCTGGAAGCCCTGCGGATAATCGGCTTTGTCGCTGATGATCTTGCTGGGATCGTCGAAGAAGGTGATTCCAGGCGTAGGATTGTTCTCGAAGAACCCACCCAACACGGGCTCCCACAGGAAGTCCATACCCACCTTGAAATTGTGCTTGCCGCGGGTGATCGAGAGGTCGTCCTTGAACTGCCACTTCTTCTGGAACGACTGCTGGGGGACGTTGACGTTCGTGCCCAGCGCCGCATCGGGGAAGGTGATATTGTTTGCGCGGATGCTGGAATCGATCAGGTTATTCCAATACTGGTAGCCGACTGTGAAGGAATTGACGATAGTTGGCGTGATTACGGAACTCAGGTTCACGCTAGCCAGGATCAACTGGTTCGTCGTGAAGTTGCCGGCCGTCAAGTCGTTGTTGTTGCCGCTTTGATCGTTCTGGCCGGTGTTGTTCTGATTGCTGTACGAGGCCGACAGATTGTTCTTGTCGTTGATGCGGTGGTCCCAACGACCGTTGTAGCGCCAATCGAAATAGGGAGTCGGAATCGCGCTTACCGGATCTGCCGCGAAACCATTCGCCTTGGCAATCTGAAGTTCGCTAAAGGACTTCGGGTTGACCGCGATGGCGGTCGACTCGCGCTCACGTTCCAATGCGAAGAAGAGGAAATCCTTGTCCTTCCGAACAGGGCCGCCGATCGATCCGCCAAACTGCTGGCGTCCGTAGTCGGGCTTGGGGCTACCTCCCTGTTCACTGAAGTAATCGTTGGCGTTCAGCGCCTGGTTGCGATCGAACAAATACAGCGACCCGTGAAGCTGATTGGTGCCCGACTTCGTGATCGCCGTGATCAGCGCGCCTTCGCTGCGGCCATTCGCGGCCGAAAACCGCTGCGTGCTGATCTGGAATTCCTGCACGGCTTCAAGCGGCAACTGCATCACTGGTCCGCCAACCGTATTGTCTTTGTCATCGATGCCGTTGACGGTCACGTTGACGTTACGACCGCTGGAGCCGTCCACTGCGAACACACCAACGCGGTTTTTGGTGGGGTCATAGGAATTGACCGGCCGGGCCCCTGGAGCCAGGTAGGCCAGGTTCACGAAATCGCGGCCGTTCAACGGAAGATCCTGGATCTCCTTGGTTGTAACCGGCAGACTGACATCGACCTTTTCGGTGTCAACCAGAGGAGCGCCGGTCGACTCCACTGTCACAACTTCGGCCTGTGTGCTCGGCGCCAATGAGGCGTCGATCGTCGTCGTCTGGCTCACTGCGACGCCGACTTTATCGAATACTGCCGTGGCAAATCCTTTGACGGTCACCCGGACTTCGTACGTGCCAGCCGGCATCAAATCGAAGCGATACTGGCCCGAGTCATTCGACTTGGTTTCGCGAGCGGTGCCAGTATCCTTGCTGATTACCTTGACATCGGCGCCTGGGACGACCGCACCTGTTTTGTCAGTGACGGTTCCGAGGATCGTACCCGTCGCGCTGACTTGGGCTTTGATGTGGAAGCTGGTGAAAAGCAACAAAACCAGCAATCCATGTAGAGACTTTCGCATAGATAAACCCCTCTCCCAAAATTGAGATTACTTCTCCGGCACAGATGGCCGAACGTACCAACCCCTACCCAGTGCGAGACCAGAGCATCCTACCACAGGTTTGTAACAGTGGAAAAGAGGTCAAAACTGGTCATCCGGCTAAACTGCTGAATTTTAAGGCAACATTTTTTCAGGAGCATTGAGAACAAAGCAGGCGCTGACTTGAATACCGGGTGCTGTTTTTCGATACACTGGACAAACCGGAGGTTCCATGGCGCGCATCTTCCTTAGTCTGCTCCTCGTTGGCGCAGTGCCGGCCCTAGTCGGCCAAAGCGGTTCTCTTCACCTTCTGCAGAAACCCGCGATGAACAAAACGACGATTATCTTCACTTACGCGGGCGATTTATGGAAGGTCAGCCGCGAAGGCGGGATAGCCACCCGGCTGACCGGCGGCACGGGCGTCGAAACCGAAGCCACGTTCTCGCCGGACGGCGGCACGCTCGCGTTTTCGGGCGAGTACGACGGAAACACCGACGTCTTTACGCTGCCGGTCGATGGTGGAGTGCCAAAGAGAATCACTTATCATCCCGACGCCGACCGCGTTGTGGGCTGGGCTCCGGACGGCAAACGCATTGTCTTCCGTTCGAATCGCGATAGCTTCTCCCGGTACACGCAGCTTTATACGGTTTCCACCGAGGGTGGACTTCCGCAGGTGCTGCCGCTGCCGATGGCTTGCACCGGAGCGTACTCGCCCGATGGCAAGCAGATGGTTTATGCGCCGCTCGACGGCGGGCAGTTTGCGCCGGGCTTCAACAACTTCGTGTCGTGGAAGCGTTATCGCGGCGGCGAAGCCAGCTACCTGTGGCTGGTCAATTTCGCCGATTTGAGCACACAAAAGATTCCGCGCGTCGATTCGAACGACATCAACCCGATGTGGATCGGGGACAAGATCTATTTCCTTTCCGACCGCAACGGTCCGATGACGCTGTACCGCTACGATCCCAAGTCTAAGGCTGTTGCCGAACTGATCAAGAACACCGGTAAGGACATCAGCTACGCGAGCGCCGGGCCGGGCGGGATTGTTTACGAGCAGTTCGGGAGAATAAGCATTTTTGACCTGGCATCCGGGAAGAGCAACCCGGTTAAGATCGACATCGAGGCAGACCTGTCGGAAGTGCGGCCGCATTTCCAGAACGTCGGACGCGAGATTCGCGAGGCTAAGATCTCGCCGAGCGGCGTGCGGGCCGTGTTTGAAGCGCATGGCGAGATTCTGACCGCCCCGGCCGAGAAGGGCGACATCCGTGATCTGACCAATTCGCCGGCCGTGATGGATCGCGCCCCGGCCTGGTCGCCAGATGGCCGCTCGATCGCGTACTTCTCCGACGAATCGGGCGAATACGCCTTGCACATCAGGCAGCAAAACGGCGGGGGCGAGACGCGCAAGATTCCACTGGCGGGCAAGTCGGCCTATTACTTCTCGCCGAAGTGGTCGCCCGACAGCAAGCACATCGCGTTCAATGACAACCAGCTTAACTTCTGGGATGTCGATATCGATTCCGGCAAGATGACGAGGATCGACACGGATTACTGGTATGCGCTGGATCGCGATTTCGCTTGGTCGGCCGATTCCAAGTGGCTGGCATTCGGCAAGCTGCTTCCAAACCGGATGCACGCTATCTCGCTGTACTCGCTGGCGGACGGCAAGGCGACCCAGGTGACGGACGGCATGAGCGACGCGCGGTTCCCGGCCTTCGATCATGATGGGCAGTACCTGTATTTCACGGCCAGCACGAATTATGGGCCAACTTCGAGCGGTCTCGATATGACCAGCGACGAGCACGAAGTGACGCGGAGCGTGTACCTGATCGTGCTTCCGAATAATATTGCGTCTCCGCTCGCGCCGGAGAGCGACGAGGAAAAGCCGGGAGAAGCGGCGGCCCGGCCGGAAGGTCGCGGAAGGGGCGGCAACGGCGGCGCGGCGGCTCCCGAGGCTCCGCCCAAGCCGGTACGCGTCGATTTCGACAAGCTGGAGCAGCGGACCATTGCGGTTACCGCGATTCCGGCGCGTTCTTATCGGGGACTCGTCGCCGGGAAGGCCGGCGTATTTTACGTACTGGAGACCGGGCAAGGCGGCGGTGGCCGCGGCGGGTTCGGCGGTGGAATGACGCTTTCGAAATTCGACCTCAAAAGCAGGAAGATCGAGAAGCTTGCGGACGGCGTACAGGATTTCGACCTGGCGGCCAACGGCGAAAAGATGCTGCTGCGGCTGGCGCAGCGGGGTCCTGAGGGCGGCGGACGTCCTGCCGGTCCGGGAGGTCCCGCGGGGCCGCCGCAATACGTGATCGTTTCCGCAACCGCGCCGCTGAAGCCGGGCGAAGGCGCTTTGCGGCTGGCCGATGTGGAGGTGAACGTCGATCCCCGCGCCGAGTGGAAGCAGATGTACCGCGAAGTGTGGCGGATCGAGCGCAGCTACTTCTACGATCCCAACCTGCACGGGGTGAACTCGGCGGATGGCGAGAAGGAGTATGAGAAGTACCTCGATTCGCTGGCTTCGCGTTCGGATTTGAATTACATCTTCCACGAGATGCTGAGCGAGTTCACCGTCGGGCACCTGCGCGGGGGCGGCGGTAACATTCCGCAGGCCAGGACCGTCCAGGGCGGACTGCTCGGGGCCGATTACGAAATCGCGAGCGGGCGTTATCGGATCAGGAAAGTCTATACCGGCGAGAGTTGGAATCCTCAAGTGCGCGCGCCGCTGGCGGAGCCGGGCCTGAATGTGAACGCCGGCGATTATGTGCTGGCGGTGAACGGCCGGGATCTTAGCGGGAGCGATGATATCTCGCGGCTGCTCGAAGGCACCGCGGACAAGCGCGTGGTGCTGCGCCTGGCATCCGACGCCTCGGGAGCGAATGAACGGGAGATCACGGTGATGCCGGTGGCGAACGAGCAGCAGCTCCGCCACATGGCCTGGATCGAGGGTAATCGGCGAAAGGTGGACCAATTGAGCGGAGGGAAGCTGGCGTATGTCTATCTGCCCGACACGGCCCAGGGCGGATTGACGAATTTCAATCGCTACTACTTTGCGCAGGTGGACAAGCACGGCGCCGTCATCGATGAGCGATTCAACGGCGGCGGCCAGGTGGCTGACTACATGATCGACGTGATGCACCGGCAGCTTATCGGCTGGTGGAATCCGCGGTACGGCGCGATCTACCGGACACCCGCGGCCTCTATTTTGGGGCCGAAGGTGATGGTGACGAACGAATTCGCCGGCTCCGGCGGCGATGCGCTGCCGTGGATGTTCCGCTTTACCAAGCTGGGGACGCTGGTGGGCAAGCGCACCTGGGGCGGGCTGGTCGGCGTGTCGCAGTACCCGGTGCTGATGGACGGCGGCAACGTGACGGCTCCGAACTTCGGATTCTTCAGCCCGGAGGGCAAGTGGGATGTCGAGAATCATGGCGTCGCTCCTGACGTAGAAGTGGAACTTGACCCCAAGTCGGTCCACGAGGGGCATGATCCGCAGCTCGAGCGAGCTGTCGCGATCGCGATGCAGCAGTTGGAGAAGACTCCGTATCCGGAGCCGCATCGTCCGGCATTTCCGAATTATCAGCGGCCGGCGCCGCGGCCCACCACGGAGGGCGCGACTAGCGGGCAGCAGTAACAGGGTGCCGCCGGGAAACGCGCAGGCGAAACCGCCTGCGCCACCAAGCGGCACAGCCGCAACCCACGGAAACTCTCGGGTTTGAATTCGATGGCGACGCTACAGACGGAGTTCGTAACCGTCGGATTGGAGACCTTCGATGAGACGGCTTCGGATGGCTCCGACCTCTTCCGAGGACAGGGTGCGATCGGGGGCGCCTACCGTGACCCGGTAGGAGACGCTTTTCAGATCGGCGGGCAGGGGCGCTCCGGTGTATTGGCGGACGAACTCGATTGCGACCAGGTCGTCTGCGGCCAGTGCGCGGAGACGATTTTCAATTTTCGAAACAGGCTCGCGCAGAGGCACCATCACCGAGAGATCGAAGGCGCTCGTCGGGAAGCGGCGGAACGGGCGATAGCGCTTGGGGGTTTCCGCGAGCTTTTCGGCTCGGGCGAGATCGACGTCGAGGATGGCGGCGCGTCCATCTACATCCATGGAGGGGTGAAGCTCGAAGAGGCGGCCAAGCCTCTCGCCACGCCACTCAATTTCGGCGGAGCGCTCGGGATGCTCGAACGGGCGGGCTTCGACGGGTATTACCTGGCAGCCGGGCATGAAACACTCAGCCAGTCGCTTGATTTCGAACAGGCCGGCGGCGCCATCGTCGCGCGCGAAAATCGCAGCCACGAGGTGCGGGATTTCATCGGGGAGCTCGCCACCGTTCTTCTTGCGAATCTCGCGGCCGATCTCGAACATGCGGAAGGCGTTCAAGTGCTTGCTGTTTTCGAGGATGCTTTTCCAGATTCCAGGGAGCAGGCTGATGCGCATCAACGTCTGGTCGGATGAAATCGGATTCTCGACGCGGACGTGAGCGGCGGGATCGAAGCCGAACCGCTGAGCCATCTCTTCGCTGATGAACGAGTAATTGTGGACTTCGGTAAATCCCTGATCGGCGACCACCTGCTTGAGCTGGCGGAGATAAACGCGGCGCGGATCGGCAGGCGGTACAGCGGACGCCACGAGCGGGGCCGTAGGGTTGATACAGTCGTAGCCGACGATTCGCCCTACTTCTTCGAGCAGGTCGTCCTTGATTGAAATGTCCTTGGTGGCGCGCCAACTGGGGACGGTAACGGACGTGCCGTTTACCTTAAAGCCCAGCGATTCCAGGATGCCGCGGACCTGGCGTTCTTCGATGGGACGGCCGAGCTTGCGCTGGAGCCAGTCGAGCGGCAGATCGATGGGGGGTGGTGTTTTGAATTCGGCGTGGCGATCGGCGAGTCCTCCGACCATGCGGATGCCGGGAGAGACCTGCGAGAGCAATTCGAGAGCCCGTGTGAGGCCACGAACTGTGTTGGTGGGGTCCTGGGCCTTCTCGAAGCGCATGGAGGCGTCGGTGCGCAGCTTCAAAGTCGAGGAAGTTCTACGTACGCTGGCTGCCTGGAAGCAGGCGCTTTCGAGAACCACGCGGCGGGTGCCATTGTCGATGGCGCTTTCGAGACCACCGATAACTCCGGCGATGGCGATAGGGCCGGTTTCATCGGCGATAACGAGATTCGCGGGGGAAAGGGTGTAGGACTCTTCGTTCAGTGCCGTGATGTGTTCGCCGGCTTTCGCGAGCCTGGCATAAATCGTCGTCCCACGGAGTTTCGCGGCATCGAAGGCGTGCATGGGCTGCCCGATTTCGGACATGACGTAGTTGGTCACGTCGACGATATTGTTGATCGGATTCAGCCCTATAGATTCGAGGCGATATTGCAGCCAAAGCGGTGAGGGTCCGACTTTCACGTTGTCGAAAACCAACGCGCTGTACCGGGGACAAAGCGTGAGATCGGGAATCTCAATTTGAACCGGCGAGCGGGCGTGAGGGAATGCGGGGGCCGGCACAGGATCGCGGAGCTGCTTGTGCAGAATGGCGGCGACTTCGCGCGCCATTCCAAAGTGCCCCCACAGGTCGGGACGGTGCGTCAGGGACTTGTTATCAACTTCGATGACGTTGTCGGGACGCAAACGCGCATCGGAGCTCCACTCGACGATGCCGCTATGGTCGCGGGTGAGACCGAGTTCGGCAGGGCTCGCGAGCATGCCATCGCTCACGACACCTTCGATCTCCTTGGGCGCAAGAGGGAGGTAGGCTGTGACCAGGCCCTCGCGGCAGTTGGGGGCTCCGCAGACGACCGTGCGCATGCCGTAAGCCAGGGTTTCGACGACCGCCTTCTTGTTGTGGGTGCTGCCTTCAATCGGCTCGACGGTCACGATGCGCGCGGCGCAGGCGCGGTCCATGGGCACTCCGACCGCTTCGAGGCCTTCGCACTCGGCCGTCTTCATCGTGATGAGACGCATGAGGTCCGCAGGTGGGGTGTCGAGCCCTTCCACCATGTCGGCGATCCAGTTGTACGAGAATTTCATTTTTGTTTGCGCTTAGAACTGACTGAGGAACCGCAGGTCGCCTCCCTGCATCTGGCGGATGTCATCAATTCCGTATCGCATCATGGCGAGACGCGTAAGGCCCAGGCCAAAAGCAAAGCCGCCCCACTGTTCGGGATCGATGGCGCTCATGCGGAGGACATTGGGATGGACGAGACCGCAGGGCAGCAGTTCAACCCAGCCGCTTTGCTTGCAGACAGCGCAACCGGGTCCGCCGCAGATGAGGCACTGGATGTCGAGCTCAAACCCGGGTTCCACGAAGGGGAAGTAGCCGGGGCGCAGACGAACGGTCACGTCGCGTTTGAAGATAGCGCTGAGCAGCGTCTTCATGAAGTAGAGCAGGTGGGCGACAGAGACGTCGCGGTCGACCATCATACCTTCGACCTGGTAGAAGGTGTGCTCGTGCGATGCATCGATTTCCTCGTTGCGAAAGACGCGGCCGGGGGCGATCATGCGCAGGGGCGGGCCGAGCTTCTCCATGCCACGCACCTGTACGGGCGAGGTGTGGGTACGCAGCAGGTGTCCTCCGCGAAGCCAGAAGGTGTCCTGCATGTCGCGGGCCGGGTGATCGGGCGGGATGTTCAGGGCGTCGAAGTTGTGATACTCCGTTTCGACCTCGGGTCCGTCGAGGACGGTGAAGCCGAGCGAGAGGAAGAGATCTTCAATTTCGGCCTGGATCTGGGTGATGGGATGCAAGCTGCCGGGGCGCGTGCCGGGAGCGGGAAGGGTCAGGTCGATCCATTCGGTTTTCAGGCGCTCGCGCTGCGCCTCGTCTTCGAAGGCCCGCATGCGGGTGTCGAGAGCAGTCTCGAGGGCTTCTTTAGCGGCATTCAGCGATTTTCCGGCGCTGGCCCGTTCCTCGGGAGTGAGCTTGCCGAAGTTCCTGCTGAACTGGCTGAGAGTGCCTTTGCGGCCGAGCACTTCGGCCCGGGCCGATTCCAGATCGTCGAGGGAAGTGGCCGCTTCGATGCGCGCCAGGGTCTCGGTTTGGAGTTGAGCGATTTGTTGTTCGAGCACGCGCTAACTGGCTCCTCGGGGTTGTTCGTGCTGCTCAAGTATGTCCACTGCCTGCTGCTGACCCTTGGTCAGGGCGAGGTCCATGGGGGTCTGGTTGTTATCGGCACGGGACGAAGGATCGGCGCCGTGGCCGAGCAGCAGCTTCAACATATCTATGTCTCCATTTTGCGCGGCGGAGTGCAGCGGTGTCCATCCGCTATTCTGGCGGGCGTTGACATCGGCGCCGTGGGCGAGCAGGACGGTGGCAACCTCCAATTGCCGGCCGGCGGCGGCCGCGTGGAGCGGTGTGTTCTGCATGGAGTTGCGTGAGGCGGCGTGAACATCGGCGCCGTTGGCCAGCAGGATTTCCGCCGAGGCGTGATTGCCGAAGAAGGCCGCGAGGTGAAGCGGGGTCCAGCCGTCGTGACTATAGTTAGTGATGCGGGAGCGATCTTCAGCGAGCAGTTCGATAATGCGCTGATCGACACCGGCCATCGCCGCGGCGAAGATGTCGAGCGAGACACCTTTGCGAAGGAGCATGTCGGCGATGCCGTTCTGACGGGAATAACGGGCGACGGTGAACGGGCCCAGGCCGTTCTCATCGGTGGCGGCAAGCAGGGCGGGGTTGCTATCGACCATAGCTTCCACTTTGGCCTGGTCACCCGCGCGTACGGCGTCGAACAGTTCTTTGCTCATTCGTTGATTGTTGCGCACTCTTAAGCACCCTGTCTGCACACACACGGCGGATATGACTGATTCCACGGGAAACCGTTCGAAATGCGACGCTGCGAGGGGCTTGCCGCGACGCAGAAATTTCAGGGTTGCGTCGCGGGTTTTCTTATGCGCGGAGGCGTAGTGGTCCGCACGACTTGAGGATAGCGGGCCTGTCCAGCATCATGCGAGGGGCCCAAGGGCGGGGTATTGGGAAGCGGTTGGGATTGTTGGGGATGGGTGCTGGTGCAATTTCAGCAAGAGTTTGTTACCGGCCGACAGCCGGTTGCGCCCGGGCTTTAGTGGCAGGGTCCAATGCCAGGCGGAACCGGCCCGCTTCACCCTTCCATAGTCAACGGTTTAAGGGGAGAAAACGTCTGTTCTTTGACGTGAGGAAAGCTTGCATTGCGGGGTTCGGCCTGGTTTGCGTGGCGGGTCTCAGCCAGCAGTCGTTTGAAGTTGCCTCGATTAAGCTCAGTGCGGAGGCTACTCCCGGATCATCGGGGATTTTCGAAAGCCCGGGGCGGATCAGCGCTCAGAACGTAACGTTGAAGCGATGCCTGCGCGGTGCATACAACATGCCGGAATCACAGATCGCCGGTGGGCCAAAGTGGGTCGGCGAGGATCGATACTTCATCGAAGCAAAGGCGGCCACGCCGGCCGGCGACCACGACCTGATGCTCATGCTACGGACGCTTCTGGCGGAGCGTTTCAAGCTGGTGGTTCACCGCGAACAGCGAACGATTGCGGGCTATAAACTGGTGGCCGGCAAGAATGGCCTGAAAGCCAAGGTTTCAACATCCGGCCGCAGCAGCGGAAACGCACGGCGAGGCCGGATTGATGCCGAGGGGTACACAATGGGGCAGTTCGCGTTGAAACTGTCGGAGGCTTTGCATCTCACGGTGGCGGACATGACGGGGATCAGCGGGAAATATGATTTCAAGCTGGAGTGGACACCGGATGATATGCAGGCGAAAGCGCCATCCGACGATCAGCGGCTCGTCAGTACGAGCGACAACGGCCCTTCGATCTTTGCGGCCTTGCAGGAACAACTCGGGCTCAAGCTGGAGTCGAGCAAAGTTCCAGCGGAAGTGCTGGTGATCGACTCGGTTGAGAGGCCTTCGGCGAACTGAGGAGCGGAAGCGCTGCGCTAAACTAAAATAGCTTGTCTCTTCGCGGACCCAGCATCGGATCGCGTATTCGCCGCATACTGGCTCTCCTGCTGCTGCTCTGCTTCGTCAGCCTGCAAACGGCGTCCGCGATCACCGAACAGGTCCACCAGCACGGCCCCTCGCACAGTAATTGCTGCGGCATTTGCCACGCGGGACATGCCTGGGCGGGGCCAACCGCTCAGCGTATCGTCTTAGCCGGGTGTTCGCGTTCGGAACGGTTTCGCTTTCGGGAAACATCTTCGCTTACATCCGAGCGTTCGCCGGACTCCCAGTTCTCACGCGGTCCTCCCTGCCAGCGCCCTCTTTAATTTGATTTCGTGCCCCGAAAGACCCCGGGGCGCGTGGCACTGGTTTTTTCAACCTCAAAGATCGAGGTGCTGGGAGATTACTATGCGTGCATTTTGTTATTCAAGCCTTATCTGGATTGCGGCGATGGGGACCGCGCCAGTGTTTTCTCAATCCATTAATAGCGGAACGATCGCGGGAGTGATCAGCGATCCGACAGGGGCGGTTATCCCCGGAGCCGACGTAAGCATCAAGAACGCGCTGACGCGATACGAGCAGCATGCCACCACCGACAGCACGGGTGCATTTCGCTTCACCAACGTGCCGCTCAATCCTTATCGGCTAACAGTTTCGTCGAGCGGTTTTACGATAGCTAACCAGGTCCTCGACGTGCGCAGTTCGGTTCCCATTACCGCGAATGTCGTGCTGGCTCTTGGAGGCACTTCGACAACCGTGACTGTTGAGGCGGAGGGAGCGCAAGTTGAAACGGACACATCGGCGCATCAGGCCGTGGATCGGAACGAGTTCCTCAAGCTGCCCACGTTCGATCCGGGCGGCGCGTTAAACCAGGCGATTACCTACAGCACCGGGGCCGTGGCAGCGGATGCCAATGGATTTTTCCATCCACTCGGCGACCATGCGCAGGTTGGCTACGTGATCGACGGGCAGCCCATCACGGACCAGCAGAGCAAGGTCTTTTCCACGCAGATCCCGTTGAACGCGCTGCAAAGCATGGAGCTGATCACCGGCTCACAAGACGCGCAATATGGCGATAAGACGAGCCTGGTGGTGAACGCAACGACGCGGTCCGGTTTGGGCGCGACCAAGGCATTCGGTGATATCGAATCGCAATGGGGATCATTTGGGACGTGGGGTGGAAACGTGAGTTTTGGTATCGGTACGCCAAAGTTCGGAAACTTTATTTCGCTGAACGGCGTGCGGACCGGTCATTTTCTCGACACTCCTGAGTTTCTTCCGATTCACGACCGCGGAAATAACAGCAGCATTTTCGATCGTTTCGACTGGCAGCCGGCGCCGAAGGATGCATTTCATCTAAATCTCTTCACGACGCGCAACTGGTTTCAGGTGCCGAACAGTCTCGATCAGCTCTCGCAGGACCAGACGCAGCGTGTCCTGACATGGAGTATCGCACCGGGGTACCAGCACACGTTCAGCGCGCAGACGCTCCTGACGGCCAATGCGTACGTCCGGCACGATCAACTGAATTACTATCCCAGTGCCGATCTTTTTGCCGACACTCCGGTCACCGCGTCGCAACTACGGTTTCTCACCAACTACGGCATCAAGGCCGATATCGCGCACACACGGGGGATTCAGGAGATCAGGGTGGGTTTACAGATCCAGCAGACACGCCTTAATGAGAATTTTCAGTTCGGCGTCACCGACCCGACTTACAATCCGGTATGCCTGGATTCCGAAGGGCAGGCGCTGCTGCTGCCGAACGTGACCGATCCGTCGGCGTGCACCGGCGTGAATCCGACCTATTCGGCGAACCCGAACCTGCTGCCCGGCATTATCCCCTACGACCTGACGCGCGGCGGCTCGCTTTTTTCGTTCCACGGAAGCCACAACGTCAATCAGTACGCGTTCTACTTCACCGATACGATTCGATGGAAGAGGATCACGATCAATGCCGGCCTGCGGGAGGATCAGTATAACGGCCTTACGTCGGCGAACAGCCTGCAGCCGCGCATCGGTTTGTCTTACAAGCTGTTCTCGAATACGGTTCTACGCGGCGCGTATTCACGGACATTCGAGACGCCGTTCAACGAGAACCTGGTGCTGTCGAGCGGCACGGGGGGAGGCGGTCTGGCGCAGAACGTTTTCGGGTCCGTGTCGCAGCCGATCAAACCGGGAAATCGCAACCAGTTCAACCTGGGGCTGCAGCAGGGAATCGGGCGTTGGATTATCGTGGATGCCGATTATTTCTGGAAGTACACCAACAACGCATACGACTTCAGTGTATTCTTCAACACTCCGATCACATTTCCTATTGCTTGGAACAACTCGAAGCTCGACGGCGTCACCGGCCGGATCAGCACGGTGAGCCTGCACGGGTTTCAGGCTTTCATGACGCTGGGACATACCCGGGCGAGGTATTTTCCTCCCGAGGTTGGAGGTCTGATACCGCTGGGCGGTTTCTCGGACAGCGTCTTCCGCATCGACCACGACCAGGCTTACCAGCAAACGGTGGTGATGCGGTACCAGCGGCCGAAGAATGAGGAGTGGATCGACTTCACGTGGCGATACGATAGCGGGCAGGTTGTCAGCGGCGTTCCGGATGTCGACGCGGCGCTTGCGCTTACGGCTACGCAACAGGTGGCGATCGGCTTCTCGTGCAATGGGCAGTTTGCGACTCTTAGCCAGCCGATTACGAGTTGCAGCGGGCCGGGGCGGTCGACATTGCTGACGCTGCCGCAGACCGGGACGGAGAACGATGATCACAATCCCGATCGTGTGAAGCCGCGCAATCTTTTCAATGTCGGGGTTGGGACGGACAACCTTTTTCATAGCGAAAGCGGCGGACGGTGGGTGGTTCGGTTCACTGTGGAGAACCTCACCAACAAGGTGGCGCTGTATAACTTCCTGTCGACGTTCAGCGGGACGCATTTCGTGGCGCCGCGAACGTTTCAGGCGTCGGTGGGATACATGTTCTGATGGAACCGCCTGCGCCGCGACGCAGCATAGCCGCAACCAATGGAAAGTCTCGGGTTGGAGAAGGTATTACACAGCTTCAGATTCTTCCGCCTCGCGAATATTCTGACATTGCGGAAGGATGCACAGGCGAAACCGCCTGCTTCGCCCTTCCACAGCCTGCCCACGGTGTCACAGCGCCGCAGGCGAACCGTCCAAGAATATAAAGGGCATCGTGCAAGAACTTCTCCATAACGACGGCGTGGACAGCGACCTGGTGGGCAAGGCGCAAGCCGGCGACCGGGAAGCCTTGGACGAGTTGATACGACGCCACCAGCCGTGGCTGCTTCATATTGCACAGCGCATGCTCTGGAACCGCGCAGACGCGGAGGATGCGGCCCAGGAAATTCTTATCAAAGCCGTCACCCACTTGAGCGAATTCGAGCAACGCAGCGGATTTCGCACCTGGCTCTACCGAATTGCGGCGAATCACCTGCTTGATCGCTGCCGGTCCAATAAGACCTTCGCCGGGGTCGCGCGGGGACTCAATGAGATTGAGGACTCGGACATCCCCGACCCGAATAGCATGCGGCTGGAAACCGCGCTTCTCGTGGAGGAAGCGAAGATTGCCTGTACCGTCGGCATTTTGCTGTGCCTCGAACCACGGCAGCGGCTGGCGTTCATCATCGGCGAGATTCTCGGAATGAAGGACGATGCCGGTTCCGTGGTGCTCGGCACGACGCCTGCGAACTTTCGTCAAATCCTGTCCCGGGCCCGACGCGAGCTATACGGTTTTCTGAAGCAGTATTGCGGTCTTGTCAACGAAGCGAATCCGTGCCGCTGCGCCCGGAAGGCACAGGGATTTATCGAGAGAGGGTGGGTCAACCCTCAGCATCTGCAATTCGTCGAGGGGCGCGTCGGTGTGGTGGGCCAGGTTGCTACCGATCGTTTCCATGAGCTTCAAGACTTGGAACAGCGTTATGCCGAGGTTTTCCGGTGTCAACCGGTAGTGACACCTCAGGCGCAGTCGGCCGCACTTCGGCGATTGCTGCGGGAAACCGGCTTGGAGGATTCGCTGGAGCTCGGTTCCCAGGGATAACACAACTATGAAAATCAGCCATGCGGCAGTTCTAGTGATGGGGGGTTCACTTCTTATGTCGTTTAGCCGGGCGCAACAGCTTGATTCTTCCGATCCGGATGTCAAAGCCATCGTCGATGTCGCCAGGGATTTTTCCAGAGCAATTGAAGCGGGTGACCTCGACCGAGTCGTTTCATTTTACAGCCGTGACATTGTAAAGACCGCGCCCGGGCGGCCGCCGCAACGCGGTTGGGACGGTGTTCGAGAAGCGTGGAAGGCAACGCTGTTGCGATATGACTGTCACCTCGAAGTGCACGTCGATGAAGTGAAGGTTTTGGGCACGGTCGGATACGACTCCGGGAAATTTGTTATGACGCTAAAGCCGAAAGGCGGAGGAGAAACGATTCGTGCCACGGGCCGCGTTTTTGAGGTGGTCCGGAAAGAAGATGGCGCCTGGAAGTCGCTGCGCGTTATATCGATGAACGAGGAGTGAGTTCAGTGTTTTTCGGCAGCCGTTGGCTGAAACTTCGCGCCGTATCCACTCTCGTTCAACAGTGCCGCGGGGTCTGAGACGGCCAGGATACGGCGGATGGCCTCCCGCTTGTCAGCCGCTTGTTTGTAGAAGGCCTCGCAAATCTTGGCTCCTACGTAATAACCCATGTCCGCGGGACGGCCCTTAGCGCGATCGCCCTCGTAGAGCCAATGGCTGGTGTCGGTACCATTCATAGCGGCTCTGAATTCGATCCACAATGCCTGCTCGTGTTCGTCGCCGTAGGCACGCTGGACGCGGTTGATGGTATTGCCGGAGATCATTTCGCCCAGGAAGTCCGCGCCGCCTTCGTTGAGGGCCTGGTCGAGCAGCGTGGCTTTCCCATTCGAATCGTGTTGCGGGTTTGCGTGGTGCTGTTCGATGTGAATCAATTCGTGGGCCACGATGTTCGGCAGGTTGGCGATGCGTCCTGTAACGGCGCGCTCCCAGTTGTTCAGTTCATCCACGGGCGTGCTGTCGTCGCGAGCGTTCATTTCGACTCCGATCAGCAGGCCCTGGCCGCCGTCCGTAGTGCCGGCGGAGTTCATGCGGCCGATCAGGAAATACACATCCGGAAAGATGGCATCGGGATAGAGTTCTTTGAGGCGGCGAAAACCTGCCTGGATCGATTCCTTGAGCTCGGGTTTTGCGTCGATGGACATGCTGGCTGCACGAATGGCCGTGTAGTAGTGGGGGCGTGAGGCCACGGTGGCGGCAAGGGCGCGTCCGTTTACGATTCGTCCCTGCAGGAACGCGTGGAGTCCGGGTGTGCCGGGATCGATGTACTCGCGTTGATACAGGTCGGCTGCGTCTTTTAGCGTGGCCTTGTCGAAGACGCGCCAGAAATTGGGGATGTCACTGGTGACAAGGCGCGCCTTCATGGGATCTCGATTTAGCTCCGGCGTTTGCGCGGAGGTTTGCAGAGCTAGCAGGAGCGCCAGGGCGAGGATCTTAGACATGTGAACTCCTTCAGTGTGCGCACTTTGTTCTGACGGAGACGAGCAAACTCCGTTAGCGAGTGACCGCCTGAGCCACCTTCGATTTCATCCTCATTGGCGGACCGCAGGTCCCCACGAAACTCCGCAGTACTTGGAGTCGGCGTAGACTAAGGCGGACGCCCGACGGCGAGGGCGGCCGATTCGGTTCTACACTAAAACATTGCGTTAAGATTGCGTTTCAATTTGCAGAGGAGAAAAAACTATCTTGAGAAGAAGACTTGCAGTTGCATGCGGGTTGGCCCTCGCGGCCACGGGGTTCATCTGGTTGGGAGGGAAGGCGAGTGGCCAACCCCCATCCGAGGCCGCGCGGGGCGGGCGGGATTCCATATCGATCGGCGATGCGTTCACGGGGTTGCAGATCAGTCCCGTGCCGATGAACATGTCGGGACACGATCCCATCCTGGTGGGGTATGGCAGCTACCTGGTGAATTCGGTGGCGGGTTGCAACGATTGCCACACCAACGGGCTCTATGCCGAGGGCGGGAGCCCTTTTATGGGGCAGACGCCTGTGTACAACACCGCGGCATTTCTTGGCGGCGGGCAGGCGTTCGGGCCGTTCATCTCGCGGAATCTCACTCCGGAAGATAACGGCATGCCGGCCGGCTTAACATTCGCGCAGTTCCAGAATGCCATGCAGAAGGGCGTGGATTATGACATGGCTCATCCGCAGCTTGGTTCGATGCTGCAGGTGATGCCTTGGCCGAGTTTCTCGCACATGGATACGGCGCAGGTTCGGGCGATTTACGAGTACCTGTCCACAATTCCGAGTGTGAAGGTTGCGGGGGTGAATGCGGCGGCGCGCACTCGTCGCGGTCAGTAGATCTCAAGAGCGGGCAGGCGAAACCGCCTGCCCCACCAAGCTGCCTCGGTGTTTGAGCTAAATGCCTGCTCCGCCCTTCCCCATCGTGAGACTTCAGAATTCTATTGCGTTCAGGACCTCGGAGGGCTTCTTGTCGAAGGCGCGGCAGATGGCGAGCAGGCTTTCAATGCTGGGGAGATTGGCTCCGCGTTCGATCGAGCTGATCTGCGAGACGCTTAGCTTCGTGGCGGCGGCGAGATCCTTCAGCGACCAGTCGCGCTCGACTCGCAGCATTTTGATTTTATGGCCGAGCCGCTCGCGCAGTCGGTCGGACATTGCCCGGCCGAGACCGAAGGCTTCCACGGCATTGTGCAGGGTCTGGCGAAGCTGCGCCAGCGAGAACGGCTTTGAGACATAGTCGAACACCTTCAGTTTGAAGGTGGCTCTCATATCTTCGAGCGACGGATACCCGGTGATCACAATCACGCACAAGCCCGGGTACGCCGCTACCAGTTGTTCGAGCACTTCTTCGCCTTTGAATTCGCCCATTTTCATGTCCAGCAGGACGATGTCGGCGGGGCTTTGCTCGCAGGCTGCGAACAGATCGTCGGGATGGCCGAACGTGCGGACCGCGTACAAGCCCTCGTCTTTCAGGGCATCTTCCATGTAGGTGCGGAAGTCGGCGTCATCATCCAGCAGGTAGATCTGGACGTCGCCCGTTGCAGGAGCGGGGGACTGAGCTTCTGCCGCGAGGTCTGCGGGCTTCATACTTTTTGTCCCGCGGGCAATATGACTTCGAGGCAGGCCCCCCCGCCTTTACGGTTGGAGGCGCTGATGGTTCCTCCGTGCTGATCGATGATGCCTTCGGCGACCGTCAGGCCCAGGCCGGTGCCCCGGGCGTCGAGCCGAGAAGAAACGAAGGCCTCAAACATATTGGGCAGCACGTGGGCCGGAATGCCCGGTCCGTTGTCTTCTACTTTGATCGAAATCCAGGGGTGGCCGTTTCGGGTAAACCCTCTCGATTTGACCCAGATTTCGCCGCGGGGCTGCACGGCGTAGAGCGCATTGCGAAGGAGGTTGACGAAGACCTGCACCAGGCGGTCGGGGTTACCGTGCGCGATGTCGGCGGTTGCGACCGCATTCGAGAACGTCACCTGCGAAGCTTTCTCGTCGATGGCGACGAGACCCCAGGCTTCTCCGATCAACGATTGCATGGGGACGGGCTCGGAGTTCTCTTTGCGCGTCTTCGAGAACTGGACGAGTCCTTCGCTGATTTTCCGGATGCGCTGGGTGACGCGGAGCATGCGCGCGAGGCGCTCGAGCGTGGCCTGATCGTGGGTTGTTTCCGTCAGCTTTTCGATGGAGCCCTGCAGGACGGTCAGCGGGGTGTTCAGCTCGTGGGCGACGCTGGCGCTGAGCAGGCCGAGGTGCACCAGGCGGTCCTGGGCTTCCAGGCGTCGGAAGGCTTCTTCGAGGTCCTCTTCGTGTTTGCGGAGCTGCAGGATGCTGGCATTGCGCGAACGCATGATCTGGCCGATTTCGTCGCCAGGGATTTGCGACTCATCGATGATCTCGTGATCGCGATCGTCTTCCTGCGTGGCGCGATCGGCGTCGAGCATGGCCTGCAGCGGGCGGTAGACGTAGAGCGGCATGATCGTCGTTTCGAGGACGATGACGGCGAGGACGTAAATCGCTCCGAGGACCAGGATCAGGCTGTTTTGGGCTCGCTGCGGAATTTCGTGATAGAGCACGAAGTACACGCAGACGGCCAGCACGACAAAAAAGACATTGTGAAGGACCATCAGCTTGGGGCGAACTTTGAGGTCGCGGAAGAGATGGGTGATATTAGTGGATTTTCGCGGCGCGCACTGGCTGAAGGGGCCGGCATTAACGCCACTGAACGCTTTCGGACGGATCGCGCTGGCCAAGCTCTTCATGGGGGCAGACGTTGCTGTTTATCCATTCTAAACGGGTCGGGCGGCTTGGTGTTGAAGGGCGTGATTTTGACACCCGGCGCAGGTTGAAAACCTGCCTTACAATAGGCTTCAAATCATGATTAACGAAATTCCTTTTGCACGTTTACTGGGGATTGAAGTGAAGGAGTCGAGTCCCGAGAAGGTGGTGGCCGAGATGGCGGTGCGGGAGGAGCTTTCGACGAAGCCGGCGGTTTTGCATGGGGGCGCCATTATGGCATTCGCCGATAACCTGGGCGCCATTGCGACGGTTCTGAATCTGCCCGAAGGCGCCTGGACGACGACCATCGAGAGCAAGACCAATTTCCTCGCGCCCGCCGCGGTCGGCTCCGTGGTGATTGGCGAGTGTACTCCGGTGCATCGGGGCAAGCGAACCATGGTGTGGCAAACGCGTGTTTCGACGCGCGAAGGACGGCTGGTTGCCCTCGTCACGCAGACACAGATGGTCTTGGCGGCATCGGGAAGTTAAGATTAGAGCGATGCGACTGCTCGCTCCGATTCTTTTGTTTGCTCTCGTCGTTGCGCCCGACCTCGATCAACGGCTTGCCAGGTGGAAGCCGGTCCGCATGCCTTACGATTCCTCCGGTCTGGATGCCCGCCAACGACAGGTGGTGGAGAAGCTGGTTCAGGCTTCGTATCCGATGGAATCGATTTATTGGCGGCAGAGCGATCCCGAGGGTCTGGAACTGTTCAAGACCACGAAGGATCCGAAGCTCAAGCGATTCCTGATGATCAACGGCAGCCGTTACGACCTTATCGATGGGAACAAGCCATTTGTGGGCACGGAACCGGCCCCGCCGGGTCGCAATTTGTATCCGAAGGGTCTGACGCGCGCGGAGATCGAAGAGTACGTGAAGAAGCACCCGGAGCAGAAGGACGCGATCTATAGTCCTTACACGGTGATTCGGCGTAAGGGCGATCGACTCGAAGCGATTCCGTATCACGTCGAATACAAGCAGTTCCTGGAGCCCGCGGCGAAACTGCTGCGCGAGGCGGCGGACCTGAGCGACGATAAGCAGTTCGCCGCGTTTCTGCGGCTGCGCGCCAACGAGCTGTTGAACGACCAGTATTACCAGAGCGATCTGGCGTGGGTGGATCTGAGGAACCCCAAGATTGATGTCATTTTCGAGCCGTATGAGACGTACCTCGATGACGTGCTGGGGGTGAAGACGTCGTTTGAGACCGCGTTGCTGATCCGGAATGAGCCCGAGAGCGCGAAGTTGGATCTGTACCAGAAGTATGTGCCGGATATCCAGGATTCGCTGCCGTTAGACGCCGCGGACCGGCCGTCGAAAAAGGGGCAGCCCACGCCGATGGAGGTGTCCGACGCGCCGTTCCGGACCGGGGATTTGCGGCATGGGTACCAGGCGGTGGCGGATAATCTTCCAAACGATCCACGGATTCACCAGGCCAAAGGGACCAAGAAGATCTTCTTCAAGAATTTCATGGATGCGCGTGTGAATGATGTCATTCTGCCGCTGGCCCGGTATATGCTGCCGGCGGAGCAGGCATCGAAGGCGTCGGCGGAAGGCTACATGGCGGGCACCGTTATGCATGAGATCTGTCACGGACTGGGCCCGGCGTATTCGCGCGTGAACGGGAAACAGGTTGACATTCGAGAGGCGCTGGGGCCGGTCTATAGCGGTTTGGAAGAGGCCAAGGCGGATGTCACGGGCATGTTCGCGTTGAAGTGGCTGGTCGACAAAGGCGCGCTCCCCAAGGATCGGCTGCAGGGATTTTATGCTTCGTACGTTGCCGGGATCTTCCGCACCACTCGTTATGGGACAGCCGAAGCGCATGGGCGCGCGGAGATGATGGAGTTTAACTACCTCGCGGAGCAGAAGGCGGTCACGTCGAGCGGCGGGCGGTACGTGATTGATTACGGGCGCATGCCGGCGGTCGTCGCGCAACTCGCCAAGGAACTGCTGACCATGGAGGCGACCGGCGACCGGGCGCGGGCGGAGGGGTGGTTCAAGAAATACGACCAGATGCCGGGTGCGCTGTCGACGGCGCTCGCAGCCGCGAAGGATGTGCCGGTGGACGTGGATCCGATTTTTGCGTTTCCAGAAGTTGTCAACTGAGTATTGGGGAGGCAGGCTATCTTGCTGATCAGTTTTGGTGAGACGATGCTTCGTCTCGCGCCTCCGGGGTTCGAGCGTTTTCTCCAATCCCCGCAGTTCGTCGCCACGTTTGGCGGCGGCGAGGCAAATGTGGCCGTGGCGGTAGCGCAGTTCGGATTGCCGGCGCGGTATGTGACGGTGCTGCCCGCCGGGAACCCGATCGCCGATGCGCTGGTCGGGGAGCTGCGGAAGTTTGGCGTCGACGCGAGCCAGATCGTACGGGGCAAGGGCCGGATGGGGATCTATTTCGTCGAGGCGGGAGCGAATCAGCGGCCCTCCAAGGTGGTTTATGACCGCGAGAACAGCGCCATCGCTCTTGCCAAGCCGGGCGACGTGAACTGGTCGCAGGCGCTGGCCGGCGGCAGCTGGTTTCACATCACCGGGATTACTCCGGCTTTAAGCCAAAGCGCGGCGGACCTTTCGATGGAGGCGGTGCAGGCGGCGCGCGAGCAGGGGCTCACCGTGTCATGCGACCTGAATTATCGCAAGAACCTTTGGAAGTACGGGCCGACCGCGCGGGAGGTGATGAGCGAGCTGTTCCGGTTTGTCGATGTGGGGATCGCGAACGAGGAGGATTGTCAGGCCGCGCTCGGGATCGAGACCAGCGCGGACGTGCATTCGGGAAAGCTGGAGCCGGAGCAGTACCGGACGTTATCGGAGAAGGTGCTGTCGGCGTTTCCGAATCTGCGGATGCTGGCGATTACGCTGCGCGAGTCGAAGAGCGCGTCGCATAACGGCTGGTCGGCTTGTTTGCACGACCGGCATCAGTTCCTGCTGAGCCGCCGTTACGAGATCACGCATATTGTCGATCGGGTGGGGGGCGGCGATTGTTTTGCTGGAGGCTTGATTTTTGGTTTGCTGGCCCTGCCGTCGCACCGGGACACCCTGGAGTTTGCAGTTGCGGCGTCGGCGCTGAAGCATTCGATTCCGGGAGATTTCAACCGCTTTAGCCGGGAGGAAGTGGAGCAGTTGGTTGGCGGTGGGGGTTCGGGGCGGGTGCAACGATAGGATTTTGGGCAGGGCTGCACCCTGAAGGCGCGCAGGCGAAACCGCCTCCGCCACCTTGGTTTTCAATCACTTTCGTGGACCAACCGTCCATGGCGACAGGTGCAAGCCGAATTGGGCTGAAGCCTGTCCCAGCAACGATATAATGAATTGAAAGCAGGTTCTATGTCCGCACGGGTGCCCGCGATTCTGACGCTCGTATTATCGCTTCCTTTATTGGCGCAACAGCCGCCTGTGGCTGCTCCGCCCACGGCTGCTCCCCCCGCTCAGACACCGCCTCCCGTGCACCACGAGATTCCCAAGAGCGATATCAAGGTGTCGGTCAACGAGGTCATCGTCCCGATTACCGTGACCGATGAAAAGGGACGGTTCGTGATCGATCTGGATCAGAAGGATTTCCAGATCCTGGATGAGGGGAAGCCGCAGAGAATCGATTTCTTCACCCGGGAGCGGAACCAGCCGGTGGTGGTCGGGTTTTTGATCGACCTGAGCAACGCCAGCCGCCTGCATTGGAAGAACTACCAGGATTCGGCGATTGAGCTCGTTTACAACCTGCTTCCCGGCGATCCGAAGTTCAGCGGATACCTGATGGGCTACAGCAATGAAGCCGAGGTTCTGGTGGACACCACGTCGGACTCGGAAAAGATCAATGAGAAGCTTCGGAAGCTAAAGCCCGGCGGGGGATCGGCGCTGTTTGACGCGATTTACATGTCCTGCGTGAACCGCAAGCAGCTCAACGGAGAGCCGATCGAGCCGCGGCGTGTGCTGGTGATTATCGGCGACGGACATGACAACGCCAGCAAAAAGACGCTCGAAGAGGCACTCGAGATCGCGCAGCGGAACCTGGTGACAATCTACTGTGTCAGCACGCAGGCGTTCGGGTTCAACAATCCCGATGAAAAGGTGCTGCAGCGGCTCGCGGAGGAGACGGGCGGGCGCGTGGAGTATCCGTTGAACAACCCGTATGCCGATGTGTCCGGCTACTTGTCGACACCGTCGGACGAAGGAAACTACGCCCTAAAAGTGGGGACCGGCGGTTATGCGTCCGCGATCGCGCAAGGCATGTTCCACTCGATTGCGAACGTGGCGGGTGAGGTCACGACGCAATACATCATCCGCTACAAGCCCGCGGACACGGATTCCAAGAAGCAGTTCCGGAATATTGAAGTAAAAGTAAACCTCGCGAACGTGAAAGTCCGGGCGCGCAAGGGCTACTATCCCTACAATCCCTGACGATACGTTGATCATATGAGCGCGAGCGCGGGCGTCGGTGTGGTGTCTACATCGACGGCGCAGTACGTCCTGTTGACGGCGGAGCTATCGAAAGAAGGAACCACCACAATAGGCATTCTGCTCGTGAATCCTGAGCGGGACCAGGGTTTTGTCCGTATCAGGCGCGATTGGGGGTCGATTGCGGACGACGAGGAGGCCGAGGTACTGAGCCTTCTGGAAGACGATCTGCGATCGAAAGCGCTCGAGATGGGGGCAGAGCATCTGCTTGCATGGTTGGAGGAGAATGCTTCCAACGCGGTTCAAGTCACCGCGCGGGAATCTGTCATTGTTGAAGATTTCGAGCGAGGATTGAATCGGCTGTATCGGCGGTTTGTGCAATCCAACGTGGTTCCGTTCCGGACGCACCTGCCTCTTTATTCGTTGCGGGCCGCCGCGGGCATGTTCCTCGAGAATGAGCCCGTGGAAGCAGAAGGCTGGGTGGAAGCTCCGGCGGATTTGCGGTTGTTGGACGACATGTTTGTCGCCACTATCGTCGGGCATTCCATGGAACCCCGCATTCCGGATGGGGCTTTGTGCGTGTTCCGAGCCGGCGTTGCCGGATCACGGCAGGGGCATCTCGTGCTGGTCGAGAACCGTGAGACCAGCGGAAACAACCGATATACGGTGAAACGTTATCGAAGCGAGAAGACGGCCGGCGAGATGGAATCGTGGCGGCACGGGCGGATCCGCTTGGAGTCATTGAACCCTGAGTATCCTTCGTGGGACCTCGACCCCGATGAAGAGCGATATCGGATTGTAGGGGAGTTTTTGCGCGTATTGGAATAGGCAGCGATCAGCGATCAGCCGTCGGCCAAACCAAGTGGGCTGAAAGCTGACCGCTGAAAGCTGAAAGCTTAGTGCCCCGCCGTCACGGTCAGGACCGCGGTGTTCGAAGCCTGCCCGTTCGGGTTGATCACTTGCACGTTCCACTTCTGGGCCGTGATTCCTACGTTCACGGCAGCCCGGATTTGCGTCGCCGTTGCGGAGAGCGAAAAGCCCTGGACCTGAATGGTCGTGTTTCCGGACACCAGCCGAACTGTCAGACCGTTGCCGGTTTGGAAGCCGGTTCCGTTGATGGTCAGGACCTGACTGTTTCTCGAGCCGGTCATCGGGTTGGGAGTCAGCGAGGTGATCGAAGGAGCCGCCGGCGCGTTCACTTGCAGCGTCGCGCTGTTGGACGAGAGGTTGCCCGGATTGGTCACCCTGATGGTCCAGCTGCGGGCCGTGATTCCCACGTTGATGGTGGCCTGAATTTGCGTCGCAGTCAGCGATGTGACGGTCAGGTTGGTGCTGAAGCCCGGGTAGCTGGCTTGCACTATAGCTCCCGTCCCGAAGTTGGTCCCTTGAATTGTGAGCGTCTGGTTGGCGGACGCTCCCGTCATCGGGTTGGGACTCAGGGCTGTGATGGACGGCGTCACCACCGGCGCGGTCACCTGGAGCGACGCGGTGTTGGAGGCCACGTTGCCTGGATTCACGACCTGGATCGACCAGGTGCGGGCAGTGGTTCCCACGTTGATGGTTGCTTTGATCTGGGTTGCGGTCACCGAGGTCACAGCCAGAGTGGTGCTGAAGCCGGTATAGCTGGCTTTGACACTGGCACCGGACTGGAAGCCGCTGCCGGTGATGGTCAGCGTCTGGTTGCTCGACGAGCCGGTCATCGGACTGGGCGAAAGGGCGGTGATGGTGGGCGAAGTTGGAGGCTGCGAGCCTCCCCAATTCAGCGCCAACGCGTTCGCGTCCACCGAACCCCAGCCGGTGGCGAGGTCATATCCTGCCGTGGCGTTGAAGCCGCTCTCGACGCCCGAAGTTCCACGAGTACCGGCGACGCAGTTGGGAGTGCCCGACCTACAAGGTACGGCATTCGTCCCCGAACTCACGTCGTGGTATACGGACGCAGCGTGCGCCGCGATGGGGTAGAAGTGCAGGTTGGGGTTGCCGTTACGGCCGCCGGTGTACTGGTTCACGATCGCCATGATGCCGGCAAACGCCGGCGTCGAGGCGGATGTTCCGCCGATCAATTCGAGCGCGCCTTCCTGCTCCACAAGATACCCGTCGTGGCCAGCGGCAGTGAGCGAAACATCGGGGAGGTAACGATGGTGCTGTGTTGTGGTTCCGGGATCAACTGTGGGGACCCCCGTCCCCGTCTGCCAGGCGGGCGTGGAGTAGACGATGCTTACACCGCCCGATCCGGCCCACAGGCCGCCGCCGCTGGTTTCGTTCCAAACTGTCTCCGGGATGTAGCTCTTGGCGGAGGCGACATGAGCGTCGTTCGAGGTGTTCCAATAGGTCGCTGCAGGGCTGTCCAGGAATTGGGTACCTCCCACCGCGACGTCGTATGGTGTCGAGGCGAGACCGTTCACGGCAAGCCCGAGGGTCGCCCTGTTGCTCGAGGGGTCGTCGCAGCCTGCCGAGCCGCTATCGCCGGCGGCTACGAAGACGGACATGCCCTGTGCCGCTGCCTGCGACCAGAGGTTGTTGTAAAACTGGTTCCCGGAACCCATTTCGGATTCGCAGGCTCCGAAGCTCAGACTAACGACCGGAGCAACGTTGTTGTTGACGATGTATTGCGCCGAGAGGTCGACGCCGTCGGAGGTGTTGGTACTGGCGGAAACGACAAAATTGATCGTGGCACCCTTGGCGACCGCTCCTGACCATTCGACATCCAGGTCGGCTTCCGTTTCTTCATCGGAACTTACGACACCGGGATCCGCGCCGTTGAGGATCACCTGCGTGTTGTTTCCGGTGAGGCCGAACATGGAACGGAACGTCGTTACGTCGCTCAGCTTGATGTTGGTCCGGCCGGCAATCGCAATGCTCTGGCCGGTACCGTCGAAGCTGGAGGACCAGAGCGGCGCCAGGTTGTAAATGGTGGCAAAGTCATATGGACCGATCGCGTGGCTGCCCCCGGATAGATTTGCTTCGGGGACTGGTGGGCGCACGGTGTGAAACGGGCGCTTGTGGAAATCGTTGAGCGAGGCGACTCCGCCGACCACGTCCGCCAGCGCGTCGGGAATGGCGATCTCGGATGCGTTGGCGAGATGACGTACCCCGTTCACGGCATAGTGGTGCATTTCGGTCTGGAACGCGTCCTCCACCTGCCGGACCGCGCCGCTGAACTCAATGGTGCGGTGTCCCGGGGCAACGGAGTTGACAGTGAACCCATGATCCTGGAGCCAGCGAACGACGGTGTCGATATCCTCCTGCGCAGGGCCGAACTGGCGGCCAAACTCTTCCGGCGTCAGCCACTGATGGTATTGCGGCGATGAGGGATCCTGCTGATCGAGCAGAAGCCGTTCGAGCGTGGCCTCCTGATCGGGAGAGCTTTTCAGGACCAGGATCATCCGATCCATGGGCAGACCAGCGATAGCGCGACCGGTATCGTAGCGGGAATTTGCCAGCGGATGAGTGGTGTGTTCAAGGCGCACCACCGCTGCATCGTTGACGGGCCCGGTGATACGCGGACGGTTTTGGGCAGGCAGGGCGGTGACGAACACACAACTGGAGAGAAGGGTGGCAGCTAGCCAAGAGGGTCGAATGGACATGAAGGTCTCAGATCTCCTTATCGCGTACATCCATTTGTGATTTGAGAAATAGTTATCTTACTTAAGTGAGGCGGAAATCGTTCGGGGTTGGGCTGAAGGCCTTAGTCGTGGGGGTACTGCTGACCGGCCTCCCCATCTGGTCCGAGGAGAATGCCGCGGAGATCCTGCAGCGGTTTGTCAGCTCCGGGGGGAGCAAGGGGGCCGCGGCCGACCAGTATACGTACGTCGAGCAGGCCGACTACATCGATTTTGACAAGAACGGGCACGCTCATAAGAATCGCTCGGAGACTCACGACATCATTTTCGTGGAAGGCCTGGTGTACAAGAAGCTGGTTGCGAGAAACGGGCAGCCGCTCGAGGCAAAGGAGCAGGCCAAGGAAGAGAAACGCCTGCGAAAGACGGCCGAGGAGCGACGGCAGGAACGACGGTCCGGGTTGCTGCATAAGCAGGTCAGCCTCGGCTCGGATCAGGAACTCCTGACGCTGTTCGATCCGCAGTTGGCAGGTGAGGAGGAGATTCGCGGACACCAGGCCTGGGTAGTGGAGTGCACTCCCAAGGCGGGGCATGTTCCGGCCGGCGCGCACGAGAAGGAAGTGCTGAGCTTTCGGCGACGGCTTTGGATTGACAAGCAGGAATCGGCTTTGGTGCGGTCGGTTTCCACGGTCGTTGGGGAACACATTTTTCTGATGCCAGGGTCGACCATCACCTGGGAATTCGAGAAGGTGAACGGGGAGGCGTGGCTGCCGGTATCGGGATTGATCGAGGGGCAGCTACAGTTTGCGAAGTTCATTAAGCCGCGGGTGAGGACGGAGTACACGAATTCACAGTTTCAGAAGTTTAACGTGGAGTCGACGATTACTGTCGAGGCGGTGAAGTAGCTGTGCAGGCGGTTCGAGGTGGGCTCGCAACCTGTTGAGCCGTAAAGGTGGCGCATGCGGTTTCGCCTGCGCATGCCGCTCTCAAAGACTTCTGGCACGGGCTGCCAGGCGGGTTTCAGACCGCTCCACGGTGAGCAGTATGTGGAAGGGAAGAGCAGGCTTTCAGTCTGCTTATGGACCTCACCGGGAAACGCGCAGGCGAAACCGCCCGCGCCACCTTTTCTTCATTCACTTTCGTGGACCAAGGCGGCGTTACGAAGCAAGTCGGAGTGCCGGTGTTGCTCTCAATTCAAACTAATCCAGCCCTGGCCGATCAGTTCTACTTGAGGACATGCGCCTGATCTTCGTGAACAGAGGTGAATACAGCGTCAGCCGGCATGCCGGAGACGTGCTCGCCGGATACCAACTCGGTTCCAGCCTCGCCATCGCCGTAGTCGACGCGGAAGCCGGAACCGCGGGCTTGCTCGTTGCAGGACCGGATTCTCGAGTTGACCTGAGCATTGCCGCCCTTTGGAACGAGGTGCAGCGGCAAGGAGCCGTCCCCAAACGCACCAGCATTCGAATCGCTGGCGGAGCCGGCTTCGAAGGCAAGCAAATATACCTCGCAGTCCGCAAGAACCTCTGGAAAATGGGCCTGTTTATTCAGGCGGAAGCCGTGGGAGCGGCGCGCATTCGGAACGTTCGGCTGGAAGTGGAGTCCGGCCGGTTTTTGGATTTGCGCGGAACAGGAAAAGGAGCACGAACTGGCCGCAGGGCTGAACCTGGGAGTCACACCATGCCTTACAGCATCTTAATCGCGGACGATTCGCCGGCCATGCGGAAAGTGATCGCACGCGTCATCTCCATGTCGGGCTTCGATGTCGGGGACGTATTGACTGCATCCGACGGATTGCAGGCTTTATCCCTCCTCAAAACACACGCCGTCGATCTCATCCTCACAGACATCAACATGCCGAGGGCAAACGGGGAGCAACTGGTCCGCGAACTCCGCCAGGACGCGCGCCTCCGTAAGATACCGGTGGTCGTGGTCTCGACCGACGCCACTCAGGCCCGTCTCCAGCAGATGGTCTCACTCGGCGCCAATGGCTATGTCGTCAAGCCTTTCACGCCGGAAACGATTCGCGCCGAAATGGAGCGCGCCCTCGGAGGCGTTTGTGCCTGAAATCCTCTTATCGCACGAGGTCCTTTGTTCCCTTTTGCAGGACTGCACGGATCAGGTCATGTCCACCATGTTCTTCACGGGAATCTGTGACGAGATCCCATCGCATGAACTCCCACCCGAGCGTGTACTCACTTCCATCGTGCATTTCCACGGCCCGCTGAGCGGCGCTTTTAAGATCGCCGTTTCGGAGCGTCCCGCGGCAACGCTTGCGACGGATTTCTACGGTGCGGAATCTGAAGTGGACCGGGAGGCTGTGGACAGCGTCATCGGAGAGCTTGGCAACATAGTCTGCGGCGCTGTCCTTAGCCACCTCGATCCGGCAGGGCTGTTTACTCTCGACACGCCCCAACTCGATGCCGAGGTACTCGCACCCTTCGGTCTGACACGATGCTTCGTTCTAACGAATGGTCTTGTTGCCGTCTCGCTAAAGTTCGAGTAACGTCACTCTATTACTGACCCCGAATTACGCCAGGCTCACCCACGCCAACGACGATATTGTTGTGGCGTACGTGTTTCTTTCCGATCGAGATCACTGTGCTGCCGAACGTCTCCTCAAACAGCATCGCGCTGGCAACCCACCAGGCTAAGATTGCGGAAATGATAAACAGGTACCCGGCTGCTACATGAACCGGTCCGTTACCCAGCAGTCGTGCGATGGCTTCCAGGGTGGATCCTAAGGCCAGAGTTGCCAAAACGGACGCCAGCCCGATGCTCTCCGCGACTGCTCCTAACGTGCACGTCCATGTAATTGCAGCCAGAACGATAAACCAGTAGCCCATTTCAGGCGACAGCAAACCTGGCGCTGCAATCTTCCCGTTCACGATCAGCAGATTCAAAATACCGAACGCGATCCAGAAAGATCCCCAGGTCCATGAGCGGCTGTAGCCAGGCCGTCACGGGCCTTGAAAGCCCACATACCCGCCAGGAATTGAGCCAGTCCTCCAAAGAGAGCTGCAAAAGGAAAAAGGTAAAGCGCGGTGTCGGGTCCGCCGTACCAGCCGGCGAAATTAGCCGCCACCATGAACGTTGCGCCGGCAAAACCGTAAAGACCTAAGATGGAGGGCGCCGCGATAGGCTGCAGATAGATTCGCGGCGCCGCATTCCGGCGCTCTATTTCACTTAGGTCAGAAGTTTCACTGATGTAGTCTGCCATTTTCAAATACCTCCAGAAAAAGGCTTCTACATATTTAGACGCCGGCGGTCTGCATTTCGGCAGTTACTGAAAGTGACGCTTCTGATTATTCCAGGCTTTCAGGCTAGCCAGCTAATCGAGCACGAAGATCTTCTTTTTGGCGCACATGTCCTTCAGCACCTGCGGCCAGACCGTGACACTGACTTCCCCGAGATGTGCTTTGCGGAGCAGCAGCATCAACGTTCGTGACTGCCCGATGCCGCCGCCAATACTCAACGGCAGCGTGCCGTCCACGATCCCGCGATGGTAAGGATAATTCAGGAAATGCATCTGGCGCGTGCGTTCGAGCTGCTGTCGCAGGGTGTCGCCGTTGACCCGGATCCCCATGGACGTAAGCTCGTGACGGCGCTCTGTCACTGGATTCCACACCAGGATGTCGCCGTTAAGTCCGTGCATCGGACGCCCGTCGTCCGACTTCGTCTCGGTAACCCAGTCGTCGTAATCCGCCGCGCGCATCTCGTGCGGGTAACCGTCCTTGAGTGTCCAGCCGATGCCGATAATGAAAACGGCGGGATATCGCTGCAGAATCGCAGTCTCGCGCTGCTTGCGGGGCAGATCCGGGAACATATCGAGGATGTCCTCCGCATGCAGGAACGTTAGCTCCTCCGGCAGGTTCGGATAGCGTTTGTCCTTTAACGCCGGGAACAGTTCCTGAACGTGCCGCTCGGCCCCGACCAGCACCTTCCAGATCCGCTGGACGACGTCCTTCAGGAATCCCAGGTTGCGCTGCTCCGCGGTGATGGCTCGCTCCCAGTCCCATTGGTCGACATAGGCGCTGTGGTCGTGATCGAGGAAGTAGTCCTTGCGCACTGCCCGCATGTCGGTGCAAAGCCCCTCGCCGGGCTGCATGCCGAATTTCTTCAGCGCCATTCTCTTCCACTTGGTGGCGGCTTGCACCACCTGGGCGTCGATGGGATGAAGATTGCGGTCGTTGGAAATATGAAATGGAACGGGAGAGCGCGAACCGTCGCGATCCAGGTAATCATTGACGCCGCTTTCGGCATCCACGATAAGCGGAACTGTGACCATCATCAGGTTCAGTTCCTTGCATAAATTCTCTTCAATATAATTCTTCGCCGCGAAAATGGCCTGCTGGGTCTGCTTCGGATCCAACAGGGAGCAATAATCGCGCGGGAGGATTTTTTCAAGCTCGGCGTAATCGCCAATTCCGGGACCGGCCAGATCCGCCGTCTTGTCGAGCACGACACTCATGGGGAATGAATAGCCTCCGGTTTCACTATACGCTTCGTGAAGCTCGGATGCACCCCTTTCGAGTGGTGCTTGGACAGCTATGGCACGATCGCACAGGCGGTTTCGCCTGTGCATTCCCGGTGAGCTCCAAAGGCAGGAGGAACCGCCTGCTTCACCCTTCCACTGCCTGCCCTCTGGGGGTTTTCGAATCGCCCTTTGGATCTTACCTAGCACGCGCAGGCGAAACCGAAACCGCCTGCGCCGCTACCGCTGCTCGCTTTACTGCTCTCCGTTCACCGCAACCCCGATACTCTCTTCGCTCGTATTGGAGCTGGTCCCCCAAACTACGTTCGTGCCCCAAACCACGTTGAAGCCGCTCAAGCTGCTGGTCCCCCACACTACGTTCGTACCCCACACGACGTTGTTGCTGGTCAGGACCGCGGTGCCCCAAACCACGTTCGTGCCCCAAACCACGTTCGTACCCCATACTACGTTGCTTCCGTTCACCAACGAGACCTGCTTGGTGGACACATTGTAGGTCACCACGGGTGAAATGGCCGACTTTCCGCTGGTCAAGGTGTCACTCGAGTTCAAGGCTGCCCAAACATCCAGGTATCCCGCGCCCACGGTGAACAAATCGTAGTACGAGGTGTAGGTCTGCCCGGTCGTCGGATCGGTCGCCACGCTCGATGCCGGAAAGCTCTTCGAAGCGGTCTTCATCAGCCGGGCTTTCACCAGGTCCGGTGTCAGCGTCGAGTCTTTCTGCAGCAGAAGTGCCGCTGCACCGCTGACCACGGCCGTCGCCATGCTCGTCCCGCTCAGATCATAGTAGTACGTGGACGGTCCGGCATTGCCGTTGCTGATGTAGTAAGTCCACGGAATCTGCCCTTGCGGGTAGGTGTTGGTCAAAGTCAGGCCCGCCGGCAGCGCCGACGCGATCCGATTGCCCGGCGCCACGATGTCCGGCTTCACTACGTGGTCGAACATCGTCGGACCTTTCGAGCTGTAGCTCGCGATCATGTCATCACCGCGGCTCAGTGTGCGCTCGTCCTTCATGGCGCCTACCGTGATCACATACGGATCGTTCCCCGGAGCCGTAATCGTTCCATAACCCAGGGTATTTGCCGAGTTGTTACGTCCGTCGTTGCCCGCGGCAACCACGACGACGATGCCTGCTTTCCAGGCCTGCTCTACTGCCTGACACAGCGGATCCAGGGTGTAGCTCTCGTAAACCGGACGGCCCAGCGACAGATTAATGATGCGGATGTTGTATTTCGATTTGAGTGAAATCGCTGCCTGAATCGCGGCGATGACGCTGCTGTCGGTTCCGTTGCCGTTCTGATCGAGCGCCCGCAGATTCACATAACTTACGTTCGGTGCGATGCCCAGAAACTTGTGCGTATAATTCGAACCGGTCGACATGGTCGCGTTTCCACCGATGATGCCGGCAATATGTGTGCCGTGCCCGAACCGGTCGAAGTAGTCATTGCCCGTGTTCGGCGCGAAGTCCTGGTTATAAATCACACGGCTCTGGCCATTGGCGTCGAGGTCGGGGTGGTCCATGATGCCGCTGTCGATCACCGCCACCGTAATGCCTTTGCCCGTATAGCCCGACGAGAACGCGGTGTTGGCATTCACAGTCGGCTCGGCATAGTCCATCAAGCCCTGGACATTGTGGTCCACCGAGATGTGAGCCACATCTTCATCTGCGGCCAAGTCCTGCAACGCCCTTCCGGTTAACGAGTAAGCTCCCGCCCGGATGAGGTTCAAGTGCCACCGAACGTGTCCCCCAAGTGACTCGACTCGGCCATGATGCCGCTCTGTGGGCGTGGTCTTGTATTGAACGATCACATTGACTTTGGCATCAGGATCAACAGACTGAAGTTCCGCGGACAACTGCGCTGCGGCGAGTGGCCCTGCTATTAATATCGCGGAAGTGAACAACACTCTGAGATGGATCACGGCTTGACTCTGGCACGAAGAGCGCCACAGTCAAGTAATTGATTCCTTTGGGTCCCGGAGGCGCTTTGAGACATTTTGTCTCATGGCTGCCCATGACAGTCTGTCTGGTACATGTCCCAAGCACGTACTGCTCAAAAAAACCTTGAACCCGTGATCCGATCCCGAATCTTTCGTCGCTGTCCGGATCGAGAGGCAACAGAAAGTTAGCCCTCGGAGGAATCAAAATGACCACCACGAATCGCAGCTTCACTTCCAGCAAGTCCATCGCGGGCATCGCCGCCCTCGCAACTGTTTCCTTAATCGCCGCCGCTCGCCCGGCTCTCGCCGCAACCGAGCCCGGTTATTCGCACGAATCGTACGCTGTGGTGCCTAACGTGACCTGGATGACCAATCTGCCCGACTCTCTGAAGTTGAGCTACATGTCCATCCCGGGGACCCACGACACGATGGCCGTGTGGGGCGGTGACACTACCCAGACGCAATCCATGGACCTCAACACGCAGCTCTTCGCCGGTATCCGCTCGCTCGACATCCGTCTTCTTTTCGAGGACAACGTGTTCGGCCTGACGCACGGACAGATCGTGCAGCCCGGGAATTTTGACGGCGTCATGCAGACCGTCAGCAGTTTTCTGCATTCATTCCCTGGCGAAACCGTCCTGATGCGGATTCGCGATGAGAGAGAAGGCTTTGGAAACACGATGACTTTCGAAGACGCCTTTCGAACCTACTGGTCCAAATATTCGGACATCTTCTGGATGAACCCGAATAACGAAACAAATCCCACGCTGGGCGAAATCCGGGGGAAGGTGGTGGTGCTGCAGAACTTCAGCAGCAGCCAGAGTGCTTATGGTTTGGACTATATCTCCTCCAATTCCCCGTTCCACGTGCAGGATGACTACACCCTGAATTCGAACTGGGACCTCTATAACAAATGGACCGAGGTCCTGAACCAGCTCGGTACTGCCAACCTGGTCGGCACGCTCTGCATCGGGACTCAATGTACGCCTCTCGACCACGATAACCAGGGCAAGCTGTATGTCAATTACCTGAGCGGATCGACCGGAGTGTTCCCCTACTTCGTCGCCAGCGGAAAGTCCGACCCCTCCACCGGCGGTCCGCTGTTGGCTACCGGTAAAACGACCCCTGGATTCAGCGGCTGGCCGGATTTCCCGCGAACCTCTTGCGCCGGATCAGTTTGCACCATTTCCTTCGAAGGCACCAACAACCTGGCCTATAACTGGCTGACTGGAGTGCAGCGGAAGCGGGTTGGAATTATCATGGCTGATTTCCCTGGACCGGGCCTGATCTCCGCCATCATTGCGCTGAATCAAGAGGCGGCAAAGAACTTCAACTAAACTTCAGCCCGCGATTTGGAAGGATGTGGAAGGGTGGAGCAGGCAGTCAGCCTGCGCACCTTTTCAGAGAGTTTCCGTTGGTTGTGGCTATGCTGCTTTGTATTACACAGCTTCAGATTCTTCGGGCCTCGCGAATATTCTGACACTGCGAGGCAGCTTGGTGGGGCAGGCGGTTTCGCCTGCCCTTTTTGCGATAATAAACCCATTCCAATGGAGAATCCCGATCCCGCCATAACCCGCCTCTTGCGGTCCTGGGGATCGGGCGATGCGTCCGCGGGCGAAGAACTCATGCCCCTGGTTTACGACCGTCTCCGTAGTCTCGCCGCCAGCCACTTGCGTCACGAGCGTCCCGGTCACACTCTTGCCGCCACCGCTCTCGTGAACGAAGCCTACCTGAAAATTGCCGACGCCTCCATCGACTATCAGGACCGAGTCCATTTCTTCGCCGTAGCCTCCACCGCCATGCGCCGCGTTCTCGTGGATTACGCCAAGCATCACAAGCGGCAGCGCCGAGGCGGTGGCGTGGCCCGTGCCGACTTCGACGAAGCGCTGGCCGTCTCAGCGAACCCCGATGCCTCCATCCTCGAAATCGACGAGGCGCTGACGGAGCTCGCGAAAGTCGATCCTCGCAAAGTCCGGATCGTGGAGCTGACCTATTTCGGCGGACTTTCCAATACCGAAACAGCGAAAATCCTCGGCCTTTCCGAACCCACGATCAAGCGGGAATTGCGCATGGCCCGCGCGTGGATCAAAGATAGCCTGCAATCGCAAAACGGCGAATGAAAACCGCCCTGACGCCGGCCGAGTGGACCGTCCTGCAGGACATCGTCGATCGCGCCGCAGACCTGCCGGGCGAGGAGCGTTCCGCTTATCTTGACCGTGCTTGTGCTGCACAGCCGCAATTGCGTGCGCGTGCCGAGTCCCTGCTGGCGGCAATCGACTCCGATTCCGGCACATTCATGCATTCGGCCATTCGCCAGGCGGCCGCCCTAAAGCCGAGTCCTCCGGCCCAACCTCGCTCTCGATTCGCAGTCATCGCAGGAGTTGGCGCCGGGATTGTCGCACTTCTGCTCGTTGCCGCCGCGCTGGCTTGGCTGGCCATTCGTACCCGCCAGGCCGAAAATGAAGCGAAGGCCGCAAAGCAGGCCTCTGATTTCCTCGCCGGCGTTTTTGATCCTGACGACCCGCACGCGCGCGAGATTCTCGATCGCAATCTCCCGCGCATCGAAGCCTCTCTAAAGGACTCCCCGGACGCCCGCGCTTATCTGCTAGACACCGTCGGAGGCATCTACACGCGGCTCGGCGCGCTGGACGAGGCAAACCGGCTGCTGACTGAGGCTGTCGATCTGCGGCGTAATACCCTGCACCGCGAAGACGCCGATCTCGCCACTAGCCTATCGTTGTTAGCCGCTAACCACGTCCGCCAGACTCACTGGAGCGACGCCGAGAAACTCTATCGCGACGCCCTCCGCGTCCAACGCAACGCCTCGACGCTCGCCGCCCTGGGCTCGCTGCTTGCCGAAGAAGGGAAGCTCTTGGAAGCCGAAACCCTGAGCACAGCGGCCAATCTGGAATCCGTCTACCTGCAGGAAGGCAAATACGCAAAAGCTGAGGCGTTGGCCCGCACGCACGGCGGCCCAAATCTCGCCTTGGCGCTGGCGGGACTGGGACGCTTCGACGAAGCCGAGCAAGCGGCACGAAACGCCCAGGATGCCCTCACCCTGGCCCGGGTCCTGAATGCCGCCGGAAAATCAGCGGAGTCCGCGCAAGTCGCAAAACAGATTCCCGATCCCATGGCCGCGAAGCAGGTGCTCGGCAAAGACACTTTCGAAACTGGAGACCCCGCCAAAGCCCGAAAACTGTTTGATGAAGTCCTGGCTGCGCGTCAGAAGACACTGCCGCCGGGAAACCTCCGTATTGCCGAGAGTTGGTTGAGCCTCGCCGAAGCGGACGCCGCACGAGCCGATTACGCGGCCGCCGGCATGGAAGCGGATCGCGCCGACAAGATGTTCCAGTTATCGTTAGGCCATTCCAGCCCCTTATTGTCCGAATCCCACGTTGTTCTTTCGGAGATCGAGGCCGCCGAGGGCCATTGGTCGCAGGCGCAGGTCCTGGCCCAGGAGGCATTGGAAATCTGTCGCTCCACCCTGCCTCCCGACCATCCCCTCACTGCGCGGGTGCAGGCGGCCCTGGGTTGGACGCTCTGGAAACAGGGGCAAACCGCCGAAGCCGCCCCGCTCCTCGAATCCGCATACAAAACAGATCACCAGAGGTTTCTCGATATGTCGGCAACGCGACAGTCAGCTCGCGTTGCCTCCAACTGGGCCGAGTTTAATCGCGCGAAGGGCAACTAACCTGCACGCCTGCACCCAACACTCCGTCAAACACTGGTAGTCTGGGAACGAGGTCGCATGAAAAAGTTCTCGCTGTATCTGTGTTTTGTCCCATTATTATGGGCAGGTTCCGGCGATACTCGATCGCCTGTTATCGTTGAACTCTTTACCAGCGAGGGTTGCTCGAGCTGTCCGCCCGCCGACGACCTCCTCGCGCGCCTGCAACACAACCAGAACATCTCTAACGCCCGTGTGATCGCGCTCGAGGAGCACGTCGATTACTGGAACCACCTCGGCTGGACCGACCCCTTCTCGTCAGCTCTCTACAGCGCCCGCCAGAATGAATACGCCGCCGCATTTAAAGTCGATAGCGTCTACACACCCCAAATGATCATCAACGGACGGGTGGAATTCGTCGGAAATTCCGGAGGACGCGCGACCTCTGAAATTCAGCGAGCAGCCTTGGAGCCAATGGCCACCGTGCGCCTGCACCTGCTGCCAAACCGGAAAAACAACGAGTTGACCGACCTCGCCGTAAACATTTCCGATCTGCCGCCGATCCGGATCAACGGCAAAAAGGGCGGTCAACAACTCGACATCTATCTCGCCATGACAGAGGACAACCTCTCCTCAGACGTTCCGCGCGGTGAGAATGCAGGGCATCGGTTGCGCCATGCCTCGGTGGTGCGAAGCTTCGGCGTCATCGGCCAAATGGATCCCGGCAAACAGGACAGCATCGGTCTTCAGCCCACTCTCAAATTCCCGAACGAGTGGAAGCGAGAGAATGTCAAGGCCGTTGTGTTTATTCAGGAGCACACCAGCAAGCGGATTATCGGCGCGGAAAGCCTGAACATCCAATAGAGAGGTTTTACCCAGCTTCCGATTCTCTGCATCCCGCACTGGATTGCGAGGCTTTCCTGCCTTTGGAGGCCAGTGAAAATCGAGGGTGAATTTCCGCCCTGGCGAACGATGCCTTGCGGCGTAAGGCGTTAATCGCTCTCCGGCCCGACCTTCAGCACCGCCAGGAAAGCCTCCTGCGGAATCTCCACGCGACCCACACGCTTCATCCGCCGCTTGCCTTCCTTCTGCTTTTCCAACAGCTTCCGCTTGCGCGAAATATCGCCGCCATAGCACTTTGCAAGCACGTTCTTGCGCATGGCGGGAATGTTCTCACGCGCAATCACCTTGTTTCCGATCGCCGCCTGCAGCGCGACCTCGAACATCTGCCGCGGAATCAGCTTCCGAAGCCGGTCGATCAAGTCCTTCCCACGATCGTAAGCGAAATCGCGGTGCACGATCATCGATAGCGCATCCACCGGATCGCCCGCCACCAGCACGTCGAGCTTCACCATCGGTGAAACACGGTGCCCGGCGAGGTGATAATCGAGCGACGCATATCCGCGCGACGCCGACTTCAGCCGGTCGTAGAAATCCAGCACAATCTCATTGAGGGGCAATTCGTAATGCAGCAGGACGCGCCCGCTGCCGATGTACTCAAACTTCCTCTGCGTCCCCCGCTTCTCTTCGAGGAGCTTCAGGATCTCCCCGACGTACTCCTCGCGCGTGATTACAGTCGCGTCGATGATCGGCTCCTCGATCTGCTTGGTCTCCGCTGGATTCGGGAACTTGGTCGGATTATCGACCGCCACGACCTCGCCATCGAGCTTTGTAATCCGATACCGCACACCCGGAGCCGTCGTGATCAGGTCGATCTCGAACTCGCGCTCCAGCCGTTCCTGCACGATCTCCAAATGCAGCAGGCCCAGGAACCCGCACCGGAATCCGAATCCCAGCGCCACCGAATTCTCCGGCTCGAAGTTGAATGCAGCGTCATTCAGCCGCAGCTTCTCCAGGGCATCGCGCAAGCGTCCGTGCTCATGGCTTTCCACCGGGTAAAGCCCGGCGAACACCATCGGCTTGGCTTCTTCAAACCCCGGCAGCGCCTCGGTCGCAGGATTGGCCGCATCGGTGATGGTATCGCCGATCAGCGCATCCGAAACCGTCTTAATCGTGGCGAAAAGGAAGCCCACCTCGCCAGCCGACAGTTCTTCGCAGGGAATCGGCTTCGGCGACTGATAGCCCAGCCCTTCTACCTCGAACGTCTTCCCGTTCGACCACAGCTTGATCCTCTGCCCCTTGGTCAACCGCCCATCGATGATACGAGCCAGAATGATCACGCCACGGTAGGGGTCGAACCAGGAGTCAAAGATTAAAGCCCTTAGCGGAGCATCCAGTAAACCCTTCGGCGGAGGAACCAGGTGAACGATCGCCTCCAGCACATCCTTCACGCCGGTACCCTGCTTGGCGCTGACCAGAATCGCGTCCTGCGCCGGAAGCCCGATCACCTGCTCAATCTGTTCCCGAATCCGGTCCGGCTCCGCCGACGGCAGGTCGATCTTGTTAATTACCGGAATGATCTCCAGGTTGTGGTGCAGCGCCAGGTACGTGTTGGCCAGCGTCTGCGCCTCCACGCCCTGCGAAGCGTCCACCACCAGCAGAGCCCCCTCGCAGGCCTGCAGACTGCGCGACACCTCGTACGTGAAATCGACGTGCCCCGGCGTGTCGATCAGGTTGAGCTGATACAGATTCCCATCGTCAGCCTTGTAGTTCAATCGGACGGCATGCGCCTTGATCGTGATCCCGCGCTCGCGCTCCAGGTCCATCGTGTCGAGCACCTGCTCCATCATTTCGCGTTGCGATAAAGCACCGGTCACTTCGAGCAGCCGATCCGCAAGTGTCGACTTCCCATGGTCTATGTGCGCAATGATGGAGAAGTTACGGATGAAGCTGGGATCCATGCGGTAGAATGGGGCTGAAAATCCAATTATCCCATATGGCCGAGATGATCGAAGGAAATCTCGATGCGCAGGGCCTGAAGTTTGCCATTGTCGTGGCAAGATTCAACAGCTTTATCACCGATAAGCTCCTGGAAGGTGCCCTGTCCGCCCTGCGGCGCACCGGCTGCGCGGAAACCGACATCGAAGTGGTGAAGGCTCCCGGTTCCTGGGAATTGCCACTGGTGGTAAAAACCCTCGCCGATCAGAAACGCCACGACGCGATCCTCGCCCTGGGAGCCGTCATCCGAGGCGAAACTCCGCACTTCGACTACGTCGCCGGCGAATGTGCACGCCGCCTCAGCGAGATCACGCTCGAAACCGGTATTCCGGTCGCCTTCGGAGTGCTCACCACGAACACGGTGGAACAAGCCATCGATCGCGCCGGAGCCAAAGCCGGCAACAAAGGCTTCGACGCCGCCTTGAGTGCCGTTGAAATGGCGCGTCTCCTCCGCAGCCTGCGCCGCTCATGAACTGTCCGAGCTGCGGGGCCGCTATGCGCTGGGACCCCGACAAAGCGTGCCTGACCTGCAGCTACTGCGACAGCGTCTATGTCCCCGAGCCCAACGATGAAGGCGTACGTGTCTTCGGCCCCTCAAAGCGTTCCTGCCCGCTTTGCCGCGAACCCCTGTCCCAAGCCGCCATCAATCGCTACCCGCTCGAATACTGCGAGCGCTGCCGCGGCATGCTCATCGATATGGAGGAGTTTCTCGCGGTGGTCGAAGACCTACGGCTTTCCCGAGGTGTATCGAATGTTCAATATCCACCACCGAACCGTGCTGATCTGAATCGGCGAATCTCATGCCCCGGTTGTGGCCAAACGATGGACGCGCATCCCTACGGCGGTCCCGGCAACATCGTGATTGATTCCTGTGAGAACTGTTCGTTGAACTGGCTCGACCACAACGAACTGCACCGTGTTGCGGTCGCGCCGGATTTTCGAGGGTAACCATCACCCGAAGGCAAAGGCAGCCAAGAGTGTTGGTGTTGGTTGGCCGGCTGCCCTGCGCTTCCGGGCTCGCTTCATTTGACGCTACGGCATGTAGGTCGGTTGCAGGTTGATAGCGCTGCCTTTCAGGCGGTAAACCGTTACCGGTTCCGCCCCATCTTCTCGTGACTCGACACCCAATCGGACGACGAGATGGCCGCACCCAGCGAAACCTCCCCCGCCAGGGCAACGCCCGCGACAATTTCCGCCAGCCGATTCACCTTCCCCTTCCCATAGCACCCCAGCAACTCCAAACACTCACGCTGGGTCGCCAGAGCCGTACCGCCGCCGTATGTGCCCACAATCAACGACGGAATTGTAAACGAAATGTACAAATCCCCACCCGGCGTGACCTCGGCGTAAAGTACCCCGGCCGACGACTCCGCAACGTTCGCCACGTCCTGCCCCGTAGCAATGAACATCGCGCAAATGCCGTTCGCCGACTGCGCCCCATTATTATTGGCGCCCGACAGAAACGCCCCCACGTTCGCGACCCCATAGTGATACGCCAGCTTCTCCGGTTCCACCCGCAGGTACTCGACCAGCACATCGCGCGTGATCGTCGCCTCCGCGGTGACGCGCTTTCCTCGAGTGCGAAGAATATTCACCTGCGACGCCTTCTTGTCTGTGGCGAAATTCGATTCCAGGAAGAAATCGGTAATGCCCTCGAACTGCTCCAAAATCCAGTTGCACGCGGCGAACGTGGCGCGGCCCACCATGTTCTGCCCCGCCGCGTCACCGGTCGTGAAATTGAATCTCAGATAAACAAACTTATTCGCGACGTACGGATCAATGTACTGCAGCTTGACGACGCTTGAAGTCTGCTCCGCTTCACGCCGGATGGTGGCGAGATTCCTGTCGATCCACAGCACAAAATCCCGCGCATAACGAGCGTCGCGGAAAACGAAGACCGGAGCGCGCTGCATGGCGTCGGCCATCACGGTAGCGCGCACGCCGCCGGACAGCCGCAGGACCTTCATCCCCCGGTTGTAGCTCGCGACCAAAGTCCCTTCCGATGTCGCCAGCGGAATCAGAAACTCGCCGTCCGCGTGCTCGCCATGAATCAGAAGCGGCCCGGCGAATCCGACCGGAACCTGCGCAACGCCCGTGAAGTTCTCGCAATTCCCTTTCGCCCGGTGAGGATCGAACGAGTAACGAAACAGGTGTTCGGGCCTGGTCCCGCTCCATTGCTCGACGAGCGCCTGCCGTTTCTGAATCGCCTCCGGCCGGTAATCGTCCGCGTCATCCCGCGGGATTCGAAACTCCTGCCGTACGTCTTGGGACGCAGCCGCGTCCTCCACCTTGAATTCGATCTTCCCGAACGGCTTCGTATCAAAAGCGATTTGAATCTCGTGTTTCGGGACGACCCGCAGCGGCTCGCTGGTCCGCACCGTGACCACCGCGCGCAACGGAAACGCTAAAGGATGCGAAGGATCGACCTGGCTCGGGGTCAACTCCCGGCCATCCGCGAGATCGAACCGCACGCGATCGAGCGGCAACGCCTTCCCATCGATCGCGATCCCGCGCACACCCACCACCTCAACATCGCTCAACCGGTTCTTGAGTGCGAACTGTGCGCCCCCGTTGGAATTCTGCAGACTTCCGACAGTGTAAAGCTTCTTGAGCGCAAAACCAGGAATGATCATGCAACCCCCCAAGCCAAGCCCCACCCCGTGCGGTAGTGCCATGGACATGGCCGTAACGCTGGATTGGAAGATGGGCTACCTGCCCCGAGTATAGCGCTTGCGAATCGACCTCATTCCGATGCCGAGGCATCTCCCCGTCGATCTTGAACCACTTGGCAGGCTTGTGTGTGTGATGCAGGTTGCTAACCTGCGGCGGGTTGCTAACCCGCCCCTGGAGTTTGGCCCTTTTTGACGTATTCTC
>DATGJP010000068.1:0-266965 GCA_035295125.1 Bryobacteraceae bacterium
ACTGTCGACCACGAAGCCGCAGAAATTCAAGCCCTCTCTTTCCAGTGCCCTACTGTACTGCAATGCTTAGCCGAGAATACGTCAAAAAGGGCCAAACTCCAGAGGCGGGTTAACAACCCGCCGCAGGCTGACAGCCTGCATCCCGCTAGAAGTCGTAGCGAAGTGCGAGCTGCAGTGTACGCGCCGAGCTGCCACCGACCTGTGTACCGAGCGTTTGCGTGAACTTTCCGAAGCTGGTCTTCGCCATGTTCACCGATCCGTCGGTGTTGTAACTGATGTTGTTAATGTTGAGCTGCGCCGCGGCAAAGCCGAAATTCGGGTGGTTGAACACGTTATAGGCTTCCGCGCGGAAGGAGACGGATTGCCGCTCCGTGAGCTTGAACCTCTTCACGAGAGAAGCATCCATCTCATTGAACAGCGGATTGTAGAACACGTTGCGCCCGCCGTTTCCGATCTGACCGGCCGCGGGGTAAGTGAATTGCGCGATCTGCTGCGGCGTAAAGAAGAATACGCCGTTCCCGAGCCGCTGAACGCTGCCGATGCCATAGTCTGTTCCAGTGTACTGGGCATAGCTATTGCCCACACCGCTGATCGCCGTAGTCGCGCGCTGCGAACTGACCGAGAACGGCTGGCCACTCTGCGTAATCCACAGGCCTCCCAACTGCCATCCGCCGAGAGCCGTGTCGACAAACCGGGGCCAGCTGTTGCCAATCCACTGGCCGCGTCCCACCGGCAGCGTGTAGAAGGCGGACACGTTAAAAGAATGCGGCCGGTTGAAATCGCTGAGCGCCCGATTCAATCGCGGATTGAAGGTGTCGATGGGAGCCGTAAAGCCGTTGCCTTCCGCCGAGATGTTATCCATGGCTTTGCTCCAGGTGTAGTTGGCGATGAACTGCAGCGCTCCCGCGGTACGCCGCAGCGTGGCTTGCATGGAGTCGTAGTAGGAACGTCCGTCGTTCGTGCCGAGAATTACCTGGTTGTACTGCGGGTAGTTGCGGAAGTAGGTATCGGGGATGCCGGCAGCGGCAAACTTCGTGTATTGGTTGCGGTCGATGGAGTTCACCACCGTGCCGACGCGCCCCTGGCTGATGTTGGTCGCCCCCACCGTCGAAACCGCGGCAGCCGGAGTGCCGAACAACTTCACAAAAACGTTGCTCGCGGGCACCACCGTGGAGTTGTTCGCAACATAGGCCTGCATCTGCAGGAAGTCCTGAATGAAGCCGTTGGTATAGATCTTCGGCTGATTCACGTCCTCGTTCATGAACAGCTTCACACCCCGATTGCCGACGTATCCCACCTGCAGGATGGTGTTCGAGGCCAACTGGCGCTGGACCGTGAAGCTGTAGCTCTCCACGTACCCGGTGCGGAGGTTGGGATTGAACAGCACGATGGAAGTGGAGCGCGTGACCGGAAGAGTAAGTTGCGGAGCCGAAGGCGCTGCCGGAAGCGGGTATTGGTCACTGAACCGGACATCGGTTCCGTTTTGGTTCGGATAAATTGGCACCGCCTGGGAGAAGCCCGGCGTGTTCGTATCGGCCAGACTGACGGCCGCACCGATGGCGCGGTCGTAGAAGATGCCGAAGTTTCCGCGAATCGCGGTCTTGCCGTCGCCTTTTACGTCGTAAGCAAAACCAATCCGCGGCGCAAAGTTGTTGAAGTCGTTGCCGTACCAGTTGGTGCTCTTCTGGACGGTGAGATTCGTGGCCGTGTTGTAGGCCGAGATGGAACCCGCATTGGCAACTGTCCCTTGAAGCCCGTTGGATTCCGACGGAACGGCGAAATACTCCCAGCGCCATCCCACGTTCAAAGTCAGCCGATTCGAAACGCGCCAGTCATCCTGGAAGAAGTAACCGTGTTCCCGCAGTAAGAAGTTGCGGACGCGCGGGGTGCCGGATGGCTGGAAAGTCTGCAAATCGCTGTAGAACGTTTCCGTCACCTGGTCGATTCTTCCGAGCAGAATGTTGTACATGGCCTGAAAGTTGGTGAGAGCGGCGGATGACAGACCGGCAGGCTGAATGGCCGGCACGTTATTTCCATTGGCGACGTTCATGCTCACGTTCGGCCAGACGTTCGCGTAATTGTATCCGTATTGCGTGGTGTAGCGGATGTTTCCGCCCAGCTTGAAGGTGTGCTTACCCCAGATCTTGGTCAGGTTGTCGGTGAGGTCGTTCACGGGCGAATTGCGGCCTTGCGCAAATCCGGTGAAGTAATAATCCGTTAGCGCCAAGGCAGAGCCATTCCATACGACAGTGGGCCCTTGAGGACGATTTGGCCGCAGGAAATCGACGGAAGCGCTCTGATGGCCGATGCGGAATTCATTGACGAGGCTCGGAGTCAGCGTCCAGTCGGCGCCGGTTCCAAACCCCCAGCGATGGCCGCCCTGTGTGCCATTGAGTTGTCCCGGAAAAGTTGCCTCGGCGCCATTCAGATTGTCGGTGGACGAGTTGCGCTGCCAGCTCCAGCGGAGAAAGACCACGAGGTTGTTATTGATGTGGTGGTCGCCACGGATGGTGAACTGATCCTCAATGGCCTGCACAGGATTGTTGAACCGGAAGTTTGCCGTGTTCAAACCATCGCCCTGATCGAGGCTGTTGGGTGCGGGATACATCGCCAGAATTTTGGCTACAGCGGGATCGATACCGCGATGGAGCGGGTCGGCCCCGGCGATATTGAATGTCTGTGTGGCTCCATTGGCGACATAAGTGAAGAGGCCTTGCTTCATGTTCAGCGTCGGAACAATGCGGTTTTCGATTACTTCCTGCCGGGTCCGCGTGCCCTGAAAGTTGCCGAAGATGAAAGTCTTGTCGTGTATGATCGGCCCGCCGAATGAACCACCGTAGATGTTACGAATGAATTTGGGAACGGTCCCGCCACTCTGATTGTTGAAGAAGTCGTTGGCGTTGAGGTCGGTGTTCCGCAGGTAGTCGAACGCATTCCCATGGAACTGGTTGGTACCCGAGCGTGTGATCAACTGCACCTGGCCGCCGGCACTCCGTCCGTACTCCGCTTTGCCACCCTGGGACACCAGGCGAAACTCCTCGACCGAGTCACTATTGTTGGCGGTCATGGACAGGCCCAGCCGCGGCGCGACCGAGTCGTTCACGTCAATGCCGTCCAATGTCGCGTTGTTGCTGCCTTGCCGCAGGCCATTGATGCGGGAGTAGCTGGCATCCTGGCCGGCACGCACATCGATCTGAACGCCCGCGCCCGCCGTGATGGCCAGAATGATAGGCCCCCGGCCGAGCTGCGGCAGAATATCGATGCTTCGCGTGGGAATGGCTGTCGAGATTTGCGATTCCGTCGTTTGCACAGTCGCGGCGCTCGCCAGCACTTCGATGCTCTCAGAGGCCTGCCCGACTTCCAGCTTGATATCGACATCGACAGTGGCCGCGACGGTCAATTCCACGGCTCTCATCACAGCGGTGCGAAACCCGGCGATCGTAACGGTCACGTTGTAAAAACCCGGCTGCAGGTCGGGGAAGATGAAGTGACCGTCGGCTCCACTTGTGGTCTGCACGCTCACTTGTGTTTGGGTGTTCACCGCCGAGACGGTCGCATTGGGAATTACTGCATTGGTTTGGTCTTGCACGGTTCCTTCGAGCCGCGCATTACGGGTTTGGGCGAACAGCGCGAATGCAACGATCGCGCAGAGGAATATGCGTACAAAGAGAGCGATGCTTCTCACAGGAAACCCCCTTCTTCCCCCGTCAGTCGATCACGACTCGTAGGGCCGTGACATGGCCCACCTACGTTGTTTTCGATCCGGGGATTGCAGCGCGGTCCGGCGATCGCGCGGCGAGACGGGTGCAACGTGAGCTGCTGAGTCTGACACCCCGTCAAGGCGAGTGAAGTTGCTTGCAAGAAGAATACATCAAACACCTTATTAGTACAAGGGCCGAAAGAAGGTCATAAAAGAGTTTTATGGGATGGCCGGACGCTCGCGCCCGGCCCGGTTTATTACAGTTTTTGAAGCGCTTGACGAACTGCGTCGGCGAACAAGGGAATCCGCAGAATATTGGCGGCGACATTTTGTCCGGGCGTGGCCGCGGAGAGGATTCTGGTCAAGTCACCGACGGGGTCGTCGCCTTTGGCGGCGTCGCGAAGTTGGGAACGGAACTCCGCTACGTTGAATTCGACGGCGGAAGCCGCGGCCAGTCTACCTTCCAGGTTTACGGGAAGGGGAGACATGAAATTGTTCTGCCGCAGCTCGGCGAGACTGATCACTTCGCCATACTGCGTGCGGATGAAGCGGTCGCCGAACTGAACCTGTAGCGCCGCGACGAGCGCGTTCGCGAAATTGTCGGAATCGGCAAGGGTCATGTTTTTCGAGGGATCGGGTGAAGCCCAGTCGTTCGCTGATTGTGCCATGGATACTCCTTTTCAAGGTGGGGAGACTTTGGGCGGACGTGCTCCGATTGCCAATTTGGCGCACAGGCTGCCAGCCTGCACCACACGTGCCTCCCCGGTTTCACGATATTGCGGGAAGAAGAGAGTCGGTTGGGCAGACGCTCATAACCGCTTGGAAACAAAGCCCCGGGATTTCAAAAAGAGTTGTGACCCTCGATTCTTTGGTGGTAAAATCAGGCTGTAACTGGGAGGTCGTCTAATGGTAAGACTGCAGACTCTGGATCTGCGTATCGGGGTTCGAGTCCCTGCCTCCCAGCCAATTCCCTTTTGAGCCCCCAGCCATGCAGATTGTCCGAATACTCAGTTTCTTGCCTTTGCTGCCGGTTTCGATAGCTTTTGCGCAGGAGCCAGCCAATCTGTTCGATCAGCCGCCCGCCGGGGTCGAAGACGCCCTAAAAACGCGGGTAATGAAGTTCTACCAGGCGCACATTGACGGCAAGTTCCGGCTAGCCGACCAATATGTGGCGGAAGAGGCGAAGGACGATTTCTTTGCCGCCGACAAGGTGCAATGGGAGTCCTGCCAGTTCATTAAAGCCACTTATTCGGAGAATTTCACCAAGGCTGCTGTCGTGACGGCCTGCCGGACAGAGTTGCGTTTCCGCGGCCACAAGATGCCTACGACCGCACCACTGACGACGCATTGGGAGGTGGTCAACGGCGAGTGGTATTGGTACCTGCTGCATGCGGCTAAGACCGATACACCGTTTGGGCCGATGGAAGGAGGCCCCGATTCATCGGGCCCCGTAGTCTCGGCAATTCCGAAGGATCCCGAACAGGCGGCGCGCGAAATTCTGGCGTCTGTAAAAGTGGAGCCCACGTCCCTCGCAATTGATCCGTCCAAGTCGACTCGACAGGAGGTTCACATCAGAAACGGCATGATGGGGAACATTTCGATCTCCGTGGACAATACTGGTTTGCCTGGTCTGACGATCAAGGCACCCACTAGTCCGATCGGGCAGGGTCAGGAAGCTGTCGTCGTTTTTGATTACAATGCCGAGAGTCCTGATATTCAGTGCAAAGACTGCCTGGCGCACCCACAGTTGCGGCAGACCGTGACGGCGAAGATCCATGTCGATCCTACGGGTCAGATCTTTCCGATTGACCTCGTTTTTCTCAAACCCGCGGCAAAATAACGGCGCGGCCTTCCTTTCGGCATTTGGCTGTTGAGATGCATTGCCTCTCCACGGAGGCAATGGCTTGTGAATACTCTGGCAATCGGAATGGGCGGTCAATTGGGGGGCCTGGACTCGCAGGGCTCATCGCTCAGGGCCACCAACCAGGCGAATAATCAGTTCATGTACAGTCTGTTGGAGGCGTTCACCGGCTCCGGGACCCGTACAGACAACAGCATGGTGACCGGGCAGAGTGTGAGTCAGGATTCTGACAGCTTGCGACCGAATTTCGTCGCTACTTCGCCCTTCCTTGCGGCTCGGACCAATGCCAATGTGGAAACGGCCGTAGCCAGTCCCAAAGCGGTTTCCAATCCGGTCACTACCTCGTCGCCCGCAACCATCACTTCGCCGGCGGACACTACGACCACTCCACCGGCTTCCTCTTCCTCCAGCGATCAGCATTGGTACGGCGCCAGCGCGGCCGATGATGCATACTGGGCCAAACAGCCGGCGGAGGTTCAGCAGTTGCGCGAAATCGACGATCCTGCTGCCAGGGCAGAGCTCGCCACAGAATTAAGCGAGAAGGGATACGCGATAGACGTTCCGATTATGGTTTGGGGTTGGGACGCTGCTGCGACCACGGCTCTGCGGCAGCAGTTTGATTACACCTGGGTTCCCGCGTCGAACCAGCCGAATGTTACGGCTGCGCCCGGACTATCGGGCGGGGGGATCACGCCGTACGACCCGAATAATCCCCCCGCTGGTTCTATTGCCGTTTAGCGAGAAGGACAGGCGAAACCGCCTGTCCCACCAAGCTGCCTCGGCCGCAACCCAAAGGTCTGTAATACACCCTCACTGGATCGGGATGAAGGTGCTGGCGGCGAAGTACGAATTGCCGGCAGCATCGAGTGCCACCAGGCCGACAGGTTGGCTCGGGCCGGTAGCCGTGTCGGCTGGAAGCTGCATCGCAATGATGTACACGCCCACCTGACCGGTGACGGTTTGAGCCGAGACCAGGTTGGCGCCGCCGTTGTTGATGCCAACGACAAGCTGCGTTGTTACGTTTTGGTTCGGTATGCCGGCGCTGTTGGTTGACAGTGTCGGACTAGTCTGTCCGAGGCCCGTCGCGAAGAAGTAGATCGTTTCGCCGCGCGTAGCCGGGCTGGTGGGACTGATATACGTTCCGTCGGCGTGCAAGGCGATTGCCTGGTTCTGCAAGCCAAACGCATTGGTTTGGAAGATTCCGGGCGCCAGAGGCTGAAGTTGCACGCTTTGAGTGCTGGAACCTCCGCCCACACCGGTCACCGTAACCTGAACGAAGCTCCGGCCGGCGACTTCGAACGGTACTTGAACCACAATCTGTTCCGCACCGCTGATATTCGAAATGGAGTAGATGGGCGCTGGGAAGCCGTCGAAACTCACCGACGCGCCATTACTCGCCGGCATCACGAGCGGTAGCACCTCCGGTCCGATGCCGGTGGTGGCCGAAACTGTGCCCGAGATACCGGTCGCGATGCCGGTGCCCGTGATGAGCGCGATACCTCCGGCTGAAATTCCGGGTTGGAAGCTGGCTCCATTCAGGAATGCCAGGTTGCTCGGCCCCGCGAGCCGCGACGTGAGCGTGAACGACACGCTAAATCCGGCGGCAGTCGCCGTGACGGTGATCGAACCCGCTGCGCCGGCTGTGACCGTTGTTGAAGCCTGTCCGTTGCTATCGGTGGTGGTCGAAGGCGAACCGACAGAGGCCGATCCCGACGATACTGCAAATGTCACCGGAACGCCGCCGACCGCCTGATTCTGACCGTTGACCACCTGTACAACCAGCGACTGTCCGAATTGCGAGCCGACGACCGCTGTTTGGTTATCGCCGGAGATCTTCCGGATCCCGGACGCCGGCACATTTATCTTGATCGTAAATGTAGCGGTTCCAGTCCCCGCAGTGACGGTCACGCTCGCGCTGCCGCCCGTGTTGCCGGCGGTGGCCGTGGCCGACGCGAAGCCCGCGCTGTCTGTTGCCGAACTGACGTTGCTCAGCGTAACCGAGCCGGTGGGCGAGACGGCGAAGCGTACCGGCACGCCGGTCAGAGCCGTGCCGCCTGCGTCCTGGACCTGGACGCGAAGCGCGATCGGGAGTTGCTGTCCAACGTTCACGGTCTGGTTGTCGCCGTTGATCTTGACCACCTTCGCCGGCGCACCGGCCGTCACTGAAATGTTGTAGGTAAAGTCGTCACGATACCCCACTTCGGCGGTGATTTGCGCCACGCCGGGAGGACCGGTGAACACCAGATCGCACACAACCGTTCCCGTAGCGTCGCTCAGAACTCCAGCGCCAGTGTCGCCGGCGCAGGTAGCCCCGTCGGTTCCCGCGGGGTTGGGCAGAATGCGGAGGCTCACGTTGGGGATAGGCACACCCTGCGATGACGAGACCGTGGCCAAAATTGCGCCTTTTTGCGTCGAACCAGACGCTCCAGAGAACGTGGACCCTTGGAAGGGGCTGATGTTCACTGTAGGTGGCACGGGACGGGTCGAAGTGGTGTCGTAGGTCGTCAAATAGAACGTTACGGTGTTGGTATTGAGCCCTGTCGTCGGGTTCGTCGCCACAGCCGTGATTTGCGATTGGCCGTATCCCGAGCCGGGCTGAATATTGGTCGTCAGGAAATTCACCGCCGCCTGCCCGGTGTTATCGGTCGGGACGGTAATCGTGTTTCCTCCGGCCTGGCCCGGCAGCGACAGCGCACCCGGCTGCAGACCGGGAACGAGCGTATAAGTCACCTGGGCGTTCGCCAATGGGTTGCCATTCGTATCCAGAACCAGAACGGTCAACGGTGAGCCAAATCCCGGCACACCTGTATTGCGCTGCTCTCCCACCAACTGTCCCTGACCCGCGACGATGGAGACTGTACCCGCCAGCGTTCCGCCCGACGTGCTCGACCCGAGCGTGATATTGTAGTTCGCCGTTATGCCTCCCGCTGTCGCGGTAACGACTACGGCACCCGAGCCGGCGGCTGCCGTCACCGTTGTGAAGGCGAAACCGTCGTTGTTCGTCGTCGCATTGGCTTGCGAGAATGTCACGCTGGCATTATTCGCTGTGTACGCGACCGGGACGCCGGCTAATGGCCGCCCTTGTGCGTCCAGAACACGCGCGATGAGAGGGTTCGAAGTCGCTCCCGGCGCAATCGCCTGGTTCCCACCATAGGCGAGAATCGTTGCCACGGTTCCATTCGTGATCGCCGGCGCAACGTACGACAACGCGCCCGCTGGATTCGGCAAGGTCACTTGAGCAGTGGTCTGGTTCTGCCCCAGATCGTAGCGGGCCAGGCTGTTTCCGGACGCGATATAGACACGCTGGGGAATTGCCGTGATCCCGACTTCATTAGTCACTGCAACGGCCGAGATGTTGCCCGGGAATGCGCCGCTGAGTGGAACGGAAGTCATCAGGCTCCCGCTTAGTGTGACCAGATAGAGCGTGGATGTCGTGCCGGAGTATGCCAGGTATTGGGTATTGTCCAGCGTCCACACGCGATCCAAGGCTGTATTGAAGCTGGCGCCAAATCCCGAGAGAATTGGCCCGGGCGTACGGTTGGCAAGATCGATCGATAAAATAGCGGAGCCGGTGATCGGCGTTTGGTTGACGGCCAGTCCAAAGCGCCCGTCGGGAGTAAAAACAAGTTTGCCCGGATATGCATTAAACGAAAAACTGCCGTTCGTCGTGACGGCGAGGTGCGAGGGATCGATTTCCTCAATGAGATTCCTGGTGGAAACATAAAGCAGGCCATTCGGTGCCAGGGTCACGCCGCTCGCCTGCCCTTGAATAGTAAGATTCCCAATGTTCTGACCGCTTCCTGTATCGATCGCGCTCAGGATGCTGCCAATGTTGGTCGTTGTATTTAGGACGTACGCACGAGTACTGTCGAAGCTCACGGCGATATCGGTAGGAATGTAATTGGAAGTCAGGCCACCCTGAACAAGTTCGACATCCGTGCTGGTATCGAACACGTGCACGGTGCCGCCAGTCCCGCTCCCTGTGGCCACCGTGAGGACGATCAAGCGACGTCCATCCGGCGTGAGAATAGCACCCGTGGCCGGTTGTGTGAGGTTCGCCACGTTGTGGGCGTTGAAGAAACCCTTGTCGAGAGCGGTGATGGTGGCGTTACTTGTATTGGCGATGATATATGCCTTCGACAGATCGGGCAACGCGACCGTCAGGAAGGAGCCTGCACCGGCTGAGAGCGTCGAGGTTAACACCAGGGGATCCGCCCCAAACACGCTAACGTTCTGTCCGGTGGAAGAAGCTCCGGGTAGGGAGAATACATTCTGTGCTCGGACAATGGGTGTCAGCGCGGGGAAAAACAGGCACACGGATAGAAGGAACCTACGAAACATTAGACAACCTCTCTGAGATGACTGGACGCGGGAAACAACCGAAGGAACATCGTATCACACTGCGTGCAGTGCGGACCAAGCGCTTTCAGCGTTATGAGCAATAAAAAAGGGGAGGCCGAAGCCTCCCCTTTTTCCGGTTGCAAGCAACCCTTACGATTGGCGATTAATGGCCCTGAACTTCGCCAACTACGCCAGTCCGGTTGAGGCCGGATCCGCCATAGAAGTCAAGCTGGATGGCCAGATAGCCTTCGGCAAGCTTCTGAGCGCCGGCGTCGCTGATGAAGGCGAACGCATGGCACCACTGGAAGTTGGCCTGGGCAATGATGTAACCCTGGAAGCCCGGGGTCGCCGCAATGCCGTGGTCGCCGCCATTGGACAGAGTGAATACAAGCTCTGTGCCCGGCGCTACGACTGCGGTTGTTGTTTGAGCAGCAGGAGCCGCGCCACCACCGGCGGTGTTGCCGTAGTAGTTCAGCTTCACGTTACCCTGTTGCGTTGGCGTCCCGAATGGATCGAGCGAAGTGTTGGCGATCGCGATACCTGTATCGAAGCCTGCCTGGTTCGTCACGAACGGGAAGAGCAGGTTGCAAGAGCAGATGTTGACCGCGAACAGGTTGCGAGTCGGATACGGCTGGCAGAAGCGCGGAATCGGAGCGCTGGCGCTAGCAGTCTGTACCGTTGCCAGAGGCGCAAAGTTCACCTGAACGGTGGCTTGGCCGAGGCCCGGCAGATTGTTGGTGGTGTTGCTGATGAATGCCGGGTACACCGGTACGATCGCGTCTTCGATCGTGTTCGGGTTCGACAGTAGAACTTCGTACGTCACGCCCGCGGTGGTTCCGCTGACGCCCAATCCAGTGAAGGCCACGCCGCCAATAGTGGCGCTACCGGAGCCGCCGCCACCGACAAGAACTGCCACGCCAGTAACGGTGGTGGTGTTCTCGGCAACCAGCGGAATCACGGTTGGCACGAACAGACTTACGCCTGCCCCGATGCCAGCGAATTGGAAGGTGAGCTCGGTGCCTGTATCAGCAACGCCGACAGCTCCGTTGCCCGTACCGGTTCCGAGGATACCCGGAATGTTGGATACGAAGCCCGATTCTGAGTTATACGGGAAGCCCAGCACGTTCTGCAGCGATACCGGCGAATCCGGTACAGGAGCAGCCGGAGTTCCGGAGTACTGGCCGTAGTGACGCGGCTTGAATGCGCTACCGAAACCTTCTCGTGCGCGAATGCTGAGATTTCCAGTCTGTCCCGTGAACGAACCCAACAAGTTGCCATTGAGGTTGTTGCACTGCAGGAAGTTGCCTGTGCCATTCGCGATTGTGAGACCCGGCAGAATGAATGCGACGGTCTGGTTCGGGTTGTTGATCGAAACCTGCTGCGAACCGGTTACGGAAACAAATTCTACGATCTGCGTCGGAACCAGCGTGGAAGAAACACCGAGCTGGCAAGCATTACCACGGATGTTGGTGATGCGGATGACGCGAGTCGCCAAGGTGCCAGGAGCGTCGATCGGCACACCGTTCCAGGTGATGGCGTTCGCGGCGCTCTGGAAGCCCTGGAACACGTTATACCGGTTCAGCCCGACGGTCGAGCTGGTGGAGCCGTTATAGGGGCCATTGGCGCCAACGCCACCGCCCGTGCCCAGGATGTCGCAGCCGTTGCCGACGATCGGGCCAGCCTGGCAACCCAGTTGGGTGAGCGCAGTCGAGCCAACCGGCGGGTTGGGTGTCTGAGTTGTGGGAACCGGGCCACCGTTCGCCGCGCTCGGGAACGGCTCATCAATGGTCAGAATAGCTTCTGACAGGTTGTTGCTGCTATTGATGATGCGGCTGGTGATGTTGGTGTTCAAAAAGATCTGAACGTTCGACAACGGGATGGGTACGCCAACCTGTGTCGGGGAACCGCCCGTGCAGACGAGTGTCAAATCACCCATCAGCTCGGTCACGCCCTCCGCTCTAACGATCGGAGGAACGCCGCCGTTCGCATTGCATATGAACGACTGTACGATTTGCGCGTTTGCTGGCACTGCCGACAGCAGAAGCGCCACGACGGCAAACGCTAAAAGCCACTTGCGAAAATCTGCCATTTCCTTCTCCTTGTGAATATGTGAGTTTGAATTGATGGAAGTTCTCTTTCCAACCTGAGCCTCTAAGGTGCGTATCCTCGTAAAGATCATGCGTTCACTCAAAGCGTCCCTAGCAGGAGCCAGCGGTAAACTCCGCCTGCTTCCGCTCCGACCGCCTGACTGTAGTCACCATCTTCAGTTGGCTCAACTTGTCGACTTCTCTACTTTCTGTTCGTGCTCGCGGGATTCATGCTTCTCAAATGAATGCCGCCAAACCCTTTGGACGCAGTCAAATCATACATAACACCCAACACGAGTCAAGTCAAGTGTAAAGTGTTACTTGGGACCAAACTGAGCCCACTGGGTCCACACTTTGACCCAGTGTGTCATTACAACACGTCACGGCAGCGAAGTCAAAAATTTGGCGGCTGAACGAGCGGAATTCTCATTGAATGGCGATGGGAGTGATGCCATTGGTCGGATTCCTGCGCCGAATGGCGACGTCTGGACTCAGGCCCTCCGATTCTCACTTCCCGAGTCAGAATGTGCAGTGGATTACTATTGACACACTCAGTGTGGCAGGGTGACCTACATATTTAATTCACTTAAAAGTGTCTTCCAACGCCGCTTTTCCCCAGCCACGGTGAACTGCTTCGCCGACACCCGGCAGCGGCTGACCAACTCCCGGTAGAATCGCTTGTCGGCCTCCGCTTTCTGCAACAGAACCTGAAGCGCACGGGTGTCTCCCACCTCGAAGTAGCCGGGATAGTCCGCCGCGAGCAGACCGACTGACCCTGGAATTCGCGAGGCCAGCACGGGGGTTCCATCGACCAACGCTTCCGAGATCACGTTCGCCCCTCCCTCCAGTTTCGAACTCAGGACGAGAAGATGACTCGAAGCGATGAGCCGGCGGACTCGGGCTTGGGATATCGCTCCCAGCCAGCGATACCGGTGGTTATGCAATTGCTCGGCTTGCGCACGTCTCGCCATGGACTTGTTCATGGCGGCGCCGGCGTGCACGACCTCGATGCGCGAGGGGCCGGGCACGCGGCGCACCGCCATCGCGGTTCGAAAGGGGTCTTTTACCGGGCGCAAGTGCCCAATCACGCAGACCCGGAAATGTTTGGGACGGTTCGGCGCGGGTTTCGTGGGGCTGGCCGACTGGTAAATGACCCGAACCTTGTGGCGCAGTCCGGGGGCGAGTTCGAAGGCGGCCAGCGGTTGGAGGCTGATGATTCGCCAGGCCAGGGCCAAGGCTTGTTGCGCGCGGCGGGATCGATGGATGTCGCGGTAAACATCGGTCCCGGTGAGGGCGACGATCAGGGGCCGATCGGGAAAGAGCGCGGCAAACTTCAGGGCGGAGGGCGCGCTGCGCTTCGCGTGCAGGGCAACCAGCGCGTCGCAACGTTCGTTGGCCCAGGCCTCCAGGATTACCGCCTGGTGCCCTAGATTACGCAGGATGCGGGCCCAGCGGAGCGCCGTGATCCGGTTCCCGAACAGCGTACCCGACCGGGCGGGAGTCACGATTCAGATGCGCACTTTGGTAGTGTACTCGATATGGAAGAGCTGTCTTCATCCGAGCTTCGGGCCATGCTGTGTGACGCCCGCAACCGGACGATGGAACTGGTGGCGGACCTCACCGACGAACAGATGGCGGTGCCGGAGCTGGACATCATCAATCCGCCGGTCTGGGAGATGGGTCACGTCGCGTGGTTCTGGGAGAGGTGGGCTCTGCGGCATCTGCGGGGTATTGCGTCGATTCATCCGCACGCGGATGAATTCTGGGATTCTGCGGCCGTATCGCACCATGCACGGTGGGAGCTGCCGCTGCCATCGCGGGCTCAAACAGTGCAGTACATGCGGGAAGTGGCCGATCGGGCGCTGGAGAGGCTGCCGGACGGCGAAATCTCGGACGACGAAGCCTATTTCTATTGGCTGCCCGCGATGCACGAGGACATGCATGCCGAGGCGTTCGCTTATACGCGGCAGACGCTGGGTTTTCCACCGCCGCCTTCTTGGCGCGAAGGCGGGGAGGTCGCGCGCGGTGCCGCGGCCGGAGACGTGGAAGTCGAAGGCGGCAGTTACCTGATTGGCGCACGGCCTGGGGAACGGTTGGTTTTCGACAACGAGAAGTGGGCGCACGAGGTACAGGTCGCGCCGTTCGCAATCGCGCGGTGTGCGGTAACGAATGCGGAGTTCACGGCTTTTGTGAATGACCGCGGGTATGAGCGGCGGGAATGGTGGAGCGACGAGGGTTGGTCATGGCGCGAGCGGGAGGGCGCTCGACATCCGGTGTACTGGATTCATCAGGACAACGGGGCATGGTTCCATCGATTTTATGATCGGCTGAGGCCGCTCCCGCTGGAGCAGCCGGTCATTCACGTGAACTGGTACGAGGCCGACGCGTATTGCCGCTGGGCGGGCCGGCGGTTGCCGACCGAGGCCGAATGGGAGCTTGCCGCGGCGGGCGCAACGAAAGCTGCGCGGTTGGACGCCGCCGCGCTCGGTTGTGCCCCGGTGGACGCCTATTCGGCCGGAGACAGCCAGCATGGGTGCCGGCAGATGATCGGCAACGTCTGGGAATGGACGGCTACCGATTTCCTGCCATATCCCGGTTTCGTTATTGATCCCTACAAGGAATATTCGCAGCCGTGGTTCGGCAGCGATCGCAAGGTGCTGCGGGGCGGATGCTGGGTGACGCGGTCGCGCTTGATCCGGAGGACGTGGCGGAATTATTTTACGAAGGAACGGCGCGATGTCTTTGCCGGTTTTCGGACGTGCCGGTGATGCGGCTTGTAGATTGCCAGCCACTGTTTTGGGGACTGTGGAAGGGTGAAGCGGGTACTCCGCCTGTCGCCATGCATCGCCAGCTTCTGGGTGAGAACCGCTGCAACGCAGCCACATTCGTGGACGAACCCTTCCATACCAAGGGTTGTTAACTCGCGGCAGGCTGCCAGCCTGCATTTACTCGATGTAGTCGTAAGCGACGAGGGTCAGGAATTCGGAGAAATCCGCGCTGGTCATCATCTGGCGGAAGAGCTTTGCCGCCTGCTCCAGTTCCTCCGACCGTTTCGGCGCCGTCGCGAGTTGTTCGTCAACCGCCTGGTTCACCATGTCCGCGGTCACAGTTCGGCCATCCTCGAGCCGGGCCCCGAACTTTACCCACTGCCACACCTGCGCGCGGCAGATCTCGGCCGTCGCCGCGTCTTCCATGAGATTGTAAATCGGCACGCAGCCGACGCCGCGCAACCACGCCTCGACATACTGCAGCCCCACGTCGATGTTCCAGCGCAGGCCGGCTTCGGTAATAGACCCATCCGGCGGCGTCAGCAGGTCCTTCGCCGTCACGTGTACGTCTTCGCGCTTGCGCGAGATCTGATTCGGCTCCTTCATGTGCTCGTCGAAAACCGCCTTGGCAATCGGCACCAGACCCGGGTGCGCGACCCAGGTTCCGTCGTGCCCGGCACGCACCTCGCGGAGCTTGTCCTGGCGCACCTTTTCCAGCGCCTGGTCGTTTGCCACAGGATCGTTCTTAATGGGCACCTGGGCCGCCATGCCGCCCATGGCATGGATTCCTCGCCGGTGGCACGTCTGAATTAGCAGATCGACGTAGGATTTCAGGAAATGCCGCTCCATGGTGACTTCGGCCCGGTTCGGCAGCATGAAGTTCGGGTGATTGCGGAATTTCTTGATGAAGCTGAAGATGTAGTCCCAGCGGCCGCAGTTCAGGCCCGCGGAGTGGTCGCGCAGCTCCCAGAGAATCTCGTTCATTTCGAACGTCGCGAGGATTGTTTCGATGAGAACCGTCGCCCGGATGGTCCCGCGGGGAACGCCGAGCGTGTCCTGGGCGAAGTTGAAGACGTCGTTCCACAGGCGCGCTTCGAGATGGCTCTCCAGTTTCGGAAGATAGAAATACGGCGCAGAGCCATTCTTCAACGTCTGCTCGACGTTGTGGAAGAAGAACAGGCCGAAGTCGAAGAGCGAACCGGAGATCGGCTTGCCGCCGAGCAACGCGTGTTTCTCGTTCAAGTGCCAGCCTCGCGGGCGCACCAGCAGTGTGGCAGTCTTGTCGTTCAGCTTGTAGGCCTTGCCTTCAGGGCTGGTGTATTCGATGGCGCGCCGGAGCGCATCGCGGACGTTGATCTGACCATCTACATTATTCGACCAGCTCGGTGAATTGGCGTCCTCAAAATCTGCCATGAACACGTTGGCTCCGGAATTGAGGGCATTGATGACCATTTTGCGATCGACCGGCCCCGTGATCTCGACGCGGCGATCGGTAAGGTCCTGCGGGATCGGCGCCACGGCCCATTCGCTCTCGCGGATCTTCGCGGTCTCCGGAAGAAAATCGGGCAACTGGCCGGCGTCGATAGCGGACTGACGCTCACGGCGTCGTGCCAGGAGCTCCTGGCGGCGTTCTTCGAATTGGGATGCCAGGCGGGCGACAAACCGGCGTGCTTCCCTCGTGAGGATTTCAGATTGCGCCGGGCTCACGGGCGCGGTGATTTCGAGATCAGGTTCTTGAACCTGGGGACTACTCGACATTGTGGGATTAACCTCTTATTCCGGAAGTCGCCATCATTTCGAGGCGATTGCTTTTCTTTTTCGGCAACGGCATTCGCATCAGACCGATTGCCATGCAGGCGGAGCAAAACGCCAGGACGGCGCTCCCGTAGAAGACCGCGCTCCAGGACCCAGTCCTTTCGAAAATCAGTGCGGCGACACCGCCGCCGACGATCGACGCGACTCCCTTGGTGCTGTACATGAAGCCGTAATTGGAGCTGACGTTACGGGACCCGAAGAAGTCAGCCACGGCCGGGGGGAACAGGGCATAAACTTCGCCCCAACTAAAGAAGACTAGCGCCAGGCATACGATAAACGCCGTGTCCGATGTGCGGCCGAGCAACATGACGTTCGCGAGGCATGCGGATTGGATAAAAAACGCGATGACCATGGTGCGCTCGCGGCCGAGGTGGTCGGAAACCCAGCCCCAGAAGAGCCGCGACACACCATTTGCGATGGGGTTCAGCGTCAGGGCGAATGTGAGAGCCGGCGCTCCTATTTTGAGGCTGTCCGCGAGCGGCGCGACCTGCGCCGTCACCATGAGCCCGCCGATGCCCATCATGAGCATCATCAGGTACAGCACGTAGAAATGCGGCGTTCGCAGCATCTCGATGGAATTGAAATGCTCCTCGTGGCTGCGGACCTTCACTTTCGCGGCGACTTTTTTCGGCGCAATCTGAATGGTTGCCGGATTCTTAAGGAACTGCGCCGCGCAGACGATCAGCAGGCCCTGTGCCATGCCCGTGTACAGGAATGCGGCACGATAATCCGAGACTTTTAATATGTGGGCGATCACTGGTATGAAGAGCGCGGTGCCCGATCCAAACGCCGCTGTGATCAGCCCTGCCGCGAGTCCTCGTTTATCGGGAAACCACTTCAGGCCGACGCCGACGGAGCCGCAATAGACGAGGGCCGCGCCGACGCCCGCCATGGTGTAGAAGAAGTAGAGTTCCGGCAGGCTGTTGATGCGTCCCAGCATGGCCCATCCGCTGCCGCAGAGCAGCCCCGCGATACTGACGAACATGCGCGGACCGAGTTTGTCGATGAGCCATCCCGAACAGGGCATGAACCAGGTTTCGGCGGCGATGAAGAACGTGAACGCCCACTGGACGTCGGAAAGCTTCCAGTGGTGCGCCGCGATCATCGGCTTGACGAACAGGGTCCAAGCGTATTGCAGATTGGCGATCATGATCATCGCGACGACAGCCGCCGCCAATCGAAACCACCGATTCACGTGTTACCTCCTGATAGCATTTCAGATTCGGATTGTATTGCAGGTCTTGTGAGGCAGGTTGTCAGCGGTATAACACAGCCTCTGATTCTTCGCGTCCCTCGAAAATTCGGAGGCTGTGGAAGGTTGGAGCCGGCATTCAGCCTGCCTTTGGACCTCACCAGGAAATGACAGGCGAAAACGCTTGTCCCACCTTTTCCAACATGAGCGTTACCGGTGGTTGTGGCTATGCTGCCTGGTCGTGCAGGCGGTTTCGCGCGCTTTTGGAGCTCGCCGAGAACGGGTAGGCGAAACCGCCTGCACCACCTTGCCTCCATCCACTTTTGTGGACCGGCGGTCCATGACGACAGTCTGAAGGCCCGCTCCACCCTTCCACGGCCGGCTCCACGTGGCGTTTTCGGCTGCCCGGCTCGGAGAAAACTGAGTGGCATCGTGCTTCAGCCTGCGATTCTGGCCCCTAATAGCCTCGTACAAGCATATACAGTTCTGGTATGAGGCATGGGAATCCCCAGACGATCTCCCAGTTCCACCACAGCGCCGACCACAGCCTCCAATTCCATGGGACGACCCGCTTCCAGGTCCTGTAACATCGAAGTTTTGTGTTCGCCGACCTTTTCGGCGCCGGCGATCCGCTGATCGATGGAAATCGGCATTCCGATTTCGAGACGCGCAGCGACGGACTCCACCTCAGTCATGATGCTGCGGACGATTTCACGCACTTCAGAATCGCGCGCCATCTGGCCGAGCGTGGCGCGCGTCAAGGCGCTAATGGGATTGAATGCCACGTTGCCCAGAATCTTGACCCAGATTTCGGTTCGTATCTTCTGTGTCACGGGGCAGCGAATTCCCGATTTGATCATGGCGTCAGCGATTGCCTTGGCACGCTCAGAGCGCGTGCCGTCGGGCTCGCCGAGGGACAGCCGGTTGCCTTCGACGTGCCGGATGACGCCCGGCTCCGCAATCTCCGTCGCGAAGTAGGCGATTGACGCCAGGACGCGACCTGCGGGAATTGCCGCGGCGATCGCGCCGCCGGGGTCGACACGCTCCAGGTGAAGATCGGGAAAATACCACCACGGAATGCCGTTCTGGGTGCTTACCACCGTGGTGTCCTCACCGATCAGCGGATGAAGTTGGGGCGCAAGCTGCGTCAATCCGTGCGCTTTCACGCCCAGGATGATGACGTCGACCGGGCCTGCTTCCTCCAGGCTGCCGATGACGCGGGGGTGCACTTCGAACGAGCCATCCTCAGCGATGACTTTCAACCCGCGTTCCTGCATCGCGCGCAGGTGTGGTCCGCGCGCGAATAGTGTGACGTCCTGGCCTGCCTGCGCCATGCGGGCGCCAATATAGCCCCCTATAGCGCCGGCTCCGGCGATGAGGAATTTCATTCGCCGCCGGTCAAAGCCTTAGCCACTGCGCCGCGCTGAATTTTGCCGGTTGCGGTGCGTGGAATGGTCTCAACCACGAAGAGTTTCTTGGGGACTTTGAAGTCGGCGAGGCGTTCTTTGCAATAAGCGACAATGGCCGACTCCGGCTGCGGTTCTCGCAACACCACCGCGGCGGCGACTTCTTCGCCCCAGGTTGGATGGGGAATGCCGAATGCGACCGCCTCAGCAACGGCGGGGTGCGTCAGTAGAACCTCATCAATCTCCCGCGGCCCGATCTTCTCGCCGCCGCGATTGATCAGCTCCTTGATACGGCCGGTCAGCGTGAGATAGCCTTCGGAATCGAGCACGCCCTGGTCGCCGGTTCGGAACCAGCCATTAGTGAAAGACTTCGCGTTGGCTTCGGGGTTGTTTTCGTAACCCGAGACGACATTGGGGCCTTGAATGACGACTTCGCCGCGGTCGCCCTGAGGCAGAAGATTACCGGCATCGTCCATGATCCCGATGTTCACGCCGGTTCCAGGCCCGACGGAACCGGGCTTACGAGCGGCGGGCGGCGTAGGATTCGAGGCCATCTGGTGCGAGGCTTCCGTCATTCCGTAAGCTTCCAACACCGGCACGCCGAAAAGGCTCTCCATCTTCGCCATCATTTCGGGAGGCAGCGCCGCGCTGCATGAACGGATAAAGCGCAGTCCTTCGCTGCCGGCGGGACGCTCGGTTGCGCGAGAGAGCAGAATGTTGTGAATCGTGGGAACAGCGGAATACCAGGTCGCGCCCGAATCGCGGACGGTGCGCCAGAACGACAGGGGATTGAACTTGTTGGGGACGGCCACCGTGCCGCCGGACCGCAGGGTCGAAAGCGTTGACGCAACCAGCCCGTGCACGTGGAACAGGGGCATCACACAAAGCGCGACATCCTGCGGCGTGAGGCCGTAGTGGGCCACGATGTTCGCAGTCGACGCCGTGATGTTGCCGTGCTTGATCGGCACGCGCTTGGGCCGTCCGGTGCTTCCGCTGGTATGCAACACGAGCGCCACATCGTCGCCCGAGGGAGCCTCGGCGGTTTTTCCACCCGGCGCGCCCGCGATGCGAACGAATCCGGCGCTATCCATTTCGAGGCTGTAGACGGGAACGCCACGTGTAGCAGCCGCTTTGCGCGCCGCCTCCGCGCCCTCCGGCGGACAGAGCAACACTTTGGCGGCGGTGTCCTCGAGATAGAAGCTGAACTCATCCTCGCGATATCCCGGATTCAACGGGGCGGCGGTACCGGCGATGGAAGCCGCCAGGAAACTGACCACCGCCGGCAGGCCGTTCGGCAATACCGTGGCGACTCGATCGCCTCGTCCGACGCCCAGCGAGGCGAGTGCATCCGCCATCTCCGCTACCTGCTCGCGCAGGGTTTGATACGTGATGCGAATCCCGGAGTCAGTCAGAAGAAAAGCCGTGCTCGCGGGCGGTGCGCCTTCGATGAGCGCAAGAAGCGTGCTGGGTTGAGACATAAATACAGTATTGCCGGAATGCCCCAGCCGAATCCAGGCGACGCCGGTTACTCGTCCTTGATGATCTTGCTCAGGTGGCGCATCCGGGATTTAAGCTCGCTCGACGCCTCGGCGACCATCGAGGTGTCCGGGATGACGTGCGGAGTGAAGAAGATGATCAGCTCGGTGCGGTCTTTGGAGTACGTCCGGTTGCCAAAGGCAGCGCCAAGCCAGGGTATCCGGTTCAACAGTGGAATGCCACTGGTTGCGAGCGTCGTGTGTTCGTCGATGATTCCGCCGATCGCGATGGTGTCGCCATCCTGAACGGTAACCTGCGTCTGGACCGACTTCTTGTCAAACGAGGGCGACTGAATGTTGCTCGTGGTGGTGGCAGCGGGCGCGCTGACCTCCTCGTCAAGAATCAGCGTGACCACGCCGCTCGGGTTGACCTGCGCGACAAACGAGAGAGTGGTACCCGTGTTCCGGCTGCTGACGCTGTTCGCAAAAACGGAACTGCCGCTCTGCTGAACACCGCCAACGACTGCGCTCGCGGTCAGTGTCGGAACTTCCTCGCCTACGTTGATCGACGCGGGAATGCTATCGGTGGCGATAACACTGGGAGCGGAAATCACCTTGGCTTTCGATTGCGACTCAGCCAGGCTTATCGCCGAAAGGAGTTCCTTCGTCCGCGACACCATGAACCCATCCGCCAGCCCGATTCCCGTGGCTCCATCGAAGTTGAAGCCGAAGTGAGGCGACGAGCCGGCCTTGGCGTCCTGCAGGACGGCGGTCAGACCCGAGGCGAAAGAACCGGTAAGTTCAACGGAGTAAATCTTGGCGTCGACCAGCACCTGGCGCGGAGGAATATCCATCTCCTTCAGCAGCTTCAGAATAGATTCGTACTGCTGGGGCGTGGCCTGGATCATTAGCGAATTGTTGAATTGATTGGGAACGATCCGGGGGGCATTGGCGCCTCCGAATCCGGAGTTGCTATTGCCGAGGTATTGACCGGTCAGATCAGCGCCGGTAGGGGGCGCGCCGGTCGCCGTGTTGGCGCCAGCGCTGGGTTGCGCCGCATTGGGCGCCGTCTGAGCGCCGGGTGGCGGATATCCGTAGCCGCCGCCGTAGGGGGCGCCGTACCCTCCCCCGTAGGGCATGCCGCCTCCGCCACCATAGCCGCCGTAGCCCATTCCTCCGTAGCCACCGCCGAACCCTCCGCCACCAAATCCACCACCTCCAAATCCGCCACCTCCGAATCCTCCGCCTCCGAAACCGCCGCCTCCAAATCCGCCACCGCCAAAGCCGGAGCCATAACCGCTAATTCCGCCGCCGGCGCCCATGCACGAATACCCGTAACCCGGCTGGAAGAGCTGCATGATTCCGCAGGCCAGCATGCTGGCATTACCGTATTTCACGCGATAGACGAAGAGATCGACGGCGCCCGCGGTGATTTTGGGTTTCACATCGAGCGTCGCCAACCACTTCTCGACTTCGGTGAACGCGCCCGCGTTCGCGGCGATGGCAATGATCGAGTTGATGCGGTCGATCCCTATAAACTTGAGCGGAGAGTTCTTCTCGTTCAGGGAAATCGATTTAACGACCGACTCCAACTCCTTCACCAGGTCGGTCGGCTTGCCGTTCTTCACCTCGAAAACCCGCACACGCTTGCTCGCCATTTCGTCGTTGTCGAACAGGGAGATCAGCTCCATAGTCCGGCGCATATTGCGATGGCTGTCGAGGATGAGCAACAGATTCGCGGGCGCGTACGTATACATGCGCGCGTTCTCGCCGATGAATTCGTTGAGAAGCTTCGCCAGATCGTCGGCGATCACGTACTTCAGGAACACGAGATTCAGCATGGTCCGGTCGTCTTCCGGAATATCCGTGGGCTTCGTCACGTTCTCGGGCGGAATCGGCAAGTGCTGCACCAGGTCGAGCGGGACGATGCGATACAGGTCGCCTTGCTTCACCATTCCGAACCCATTGATGCGCAGAATCGCCTCGAGCAGCGAACGGGTGTCGATGTCCTTGATCTCACCGTAGGTGTTTAGAATCACGCCGCCGCGAACCTTGGGATCGAGGATGTAGTTGAGATGGAGCTGGCGCGCCAGCATATCGATGACCTGCGTCAGATTCGCGTTGTTGAGGGTCAAACCACCATAAACGGTCGGCGGTCCGGCCGGCGGCGCGGCTTGCGGGTTCGGGACGGCTCCGGGAACCTGCGGATTCTGCTGCGGTGGCTGCGGCTGCTGCGGGGTCTCCGGCGGCATCGGGCGGGGAAACATCCCCGGGGGGATTGGCGTTTGCGCCGACAGGGCGACGGCGAGCAGCACAAGAACAGCGGCCCAGCGCCAGCGAAATAGATTCACTTATTTCTTCTCCGGGGATTCAGGAGCGACGAGGGCTTTCTCATCGGGCGTCAGCTCAGTTTTCTTCTTGGTCCAGACGTTGGAACCAAAAGGCGTCTTGCGCTCGAAGCGAACCGAGTCGCCCAGGTCTGTTGCTACCGGAGGATTCTTATCCGTGGTTTCCGCCGCCGGCTGCACGTCGTCGGCGGAGTACTTGCTCAACCCGAACGGGGTTTGCCGATAGATCCACTTCTTCCCCTGCGCGTCCGTGTAACTGTATGTGTGAGGCGCGGTTAGTTTTGCGCCTTCCGGCAACGCATCGCCGGCTATTCCCATCACCCCGACAAAAAGCGAAACAGCAATAAACCTCTTCATTTAAACTCTCCTAGTTTTTGCGGCTGAAATTCGTTACTGCACTGCTTCCCAATGGCACGAACTGCCAAACGGAGTCTGCCCGGTGACTTTTTTGTACCCGTTCACCACTGCTCCCGTGGCGGACGTATCGCCGGGGTTGCACGCCCGGAAACCCCCGCCCGTATCGGCGCCCGGGCCGTTGGTGGCCTCGCTCGAAAGACTCTTCGGTTTTGCGGCCTGAGCAGGCGCCGCCGTTTGTTGCGGCGGCGGATTGTCAGCCACAAGCGGCGTCTGGTCCATGATTTCGTCCAGTCGCTTATGAATCTCTTTGCCTTCCCATTCGAAAACGACCGACTTGTTGTCGATCGCCGCAATTTTGAAGGGACCGATCGTCTCGCCCGGATGATAGCCCTTCTGATCGGCGCTGCCGTGTTCACTCAGCACGATGGTGGGCGGTTCGCCGTTCCAAAGCATCACGCCGTGTGCCGACGGCAGCGGGGGAACCGGTTTTTCGGCCGGCGGCGGCGCGGGAGGATCGGGAATCGGAATCGCATTGCGATCCTTCGAGAACAGGTTTTTCGCGGCGATATCCGCGTATTCCAGTCCGGCGATCGGCGGCACCTTGGCCAGCGGTGGAACCGGACGCGGCGGCGCCGGCTTAATCCTGGCCGTTTCCACCACTTGCTCCTTGTGCGTTTCGGTAGTCCATTCCCTTCGCAGGTACACAAACGCCAGGGCAACCAGCACAACAATAGCCGCATTGGCCAACATCAGGTTGCGCTTCAAAACGCGATGCCCCCCTTCTTCTCGGGAATCAGCTTGCGCGGGACAATCGCTGCAATGGTCAGGCGTACCGGCATGCTCTTCTGCTTCATGTTGGCCAACCCGAAACGAATGTCCTCGGTCGATAGCAGCTCGGGCTGAGCGCTTAAAAACGAAATGAAATTCACCAGTTGATCGGTGCGGCAATCGACCGTGATGGACACGGCGACTTCGCCATAGGCATCGCCGAACGATTTCGGCTGGCTCAGTTCCACCTGGCGCACTTCAAGCGGCGGCGCCTGGTTCTGCGCCACGGTTCGGACGATCTGAAGCAGTCGCGCCTGCGCCTGGGCAGCCGTATCGGCCAGAATCATCCCCTTCTCGCGTTCGGCCAGCTCGTGCGACACCTGCTTGTAAATTTCTTCCTTTGCAGGCACGGTGGCTGCGGTTTGCCGTAGCTTGTCGAGGCGCTTCTCCACCTGGTCGGGCGATTCGACCGGGGCGACCACTTTGACCGAGCTGCTCGATGGGCTCGTGCCGATCCAAATAATTAGGGCGAGCGCGACGGCTCCCCCGAGTGCCATGAGTGCGCGGCGGTCGCGCTCGCCGATCGTCACGGCGTCACTCCTTCGCGGGCTGCCTTAATACTGAAGGATTCGCCCCCAATGGTGCGGGTCATGGGCATCGTGAACTCGGAATGCTTGAACTGCTTCGTACCGTCGAGCACCTTGAGGAGCGACGCGGCCTGGTCGGTCTCACCACCGATCTGGAGGCTGGTGCGGCTTAGCTGCAGGTTGCCCAGCCAGGTTGGCGGCCCGAGCACCCGGCTGAGCTCGTTCAGGGCGTCCATATCTTCCTTGGAGCGCAGCCGGAAATTGTCGAGGGTCTGAGCCCGATTGCGCGCGATGGCAATTTCACGGTCGAGTTCCGCCGCACGGCGGGCTCGCGGCTCCACTTGCTTGATCTCCCGCTCCATGGTGTCGATGTAGCGGCGGTTTCCGTAGGCCCCGAACGCCGCCACGGCTCCCAGAGCGAGCAGCAGGATGCTGGCTAAAGCAATGGTCGGAACGTACATCCAACGCGACCGGACCGCGCGCTCGGTTTCAGGAAGCAGGTTGACCGGCAGCGCCAGCCACGGGCAGGCGCCTACCAGCGAGGTCGCATACGGAAGGGCCGCACGCGACGAATCATCCACAGGGGCGGCAACCGGCTTCGGCAGGATGGACTCGAAAGGGGACGATTCCAGTTCGGGCGGCAGACGAAGCTCCGATAGCGCCAGTGCGACGGCGCGCTCCTCGGGCATATCCAAGCGCGCCGAGAACAGCGGATGCGACGTGCTCTCGCCGTAAACCTCGAAGCCTTCTCCATCCTCGGTTCGATCCGTGGCAATGAAACCGTCCGAAGCGGCGAGGCCGTAAAGCCGCAGGGCCGAATGCATGACGGCAGCGGAGAATGTAAAGCTCGAAACCTTGATGCCCGCTTCCCGCAATAGCGACAGGTACTTCTCCAGAACGCTGCGTCGCGTGATACCGACCATCACCTGCGGCGTCTTGCCGATGCGCGCCCAGGCATGCTGAGCCTCTTCCTCGGCATAGGGGTGCATCGCGTCGACCTGGTAGTTCAGCGCCGCCGCGATGTCGCGGTCGGCCACGCCCGGCATGGGGACCTGCCGCACGATCACATCTTCGCGAGGCAGGAGAACCGTCGCGGTCAGGTGGCTGACGCCGAGCTTTTCCAGAAAGCTCGCATACCTGCTGCCCCAGTCCCCTGCGGGGTGTTCGCGAAACTTCGGGACCGTACAGTAGCCGATAATCCGCACTCCGCCGGGACGAACCCTGGCGACGGTAACTTTAAGATCCTCGCGACCTATTTCGATGCCAACGCCCGTTCCAAAGGCGAGCCATTTCCTGAGATTGCTTACGGCCGTCATTGTGTCATAAAAGCGTTGTCGTACCAGCGCATTACGTGAAAGGGTGGATTGTAGTTCGGGCCAATGATGGCGACCAGCGCGGACACCGACCGTCGCAGGTCGGAGAGCGTACCGTTGGGGGTTCGTGCGGAAGCCGTCGCCCGGAACGTGAAGAAGAGCCCGCTTCCGATGCCGAGACGGCTCACGGCGGGACTTTGCGTGAACTGCTTGATCTGATCGAGCGTCCGAATCGGCCCCAGGCGGCGCAAAGCCACGATGTTCGCTACCGTGTCGGGCGGAACACCGAGCGCGTACATGACCGCGGGCTGTACTGTATTGACGTCAAACGGGCCAGCCGGGCCATACACGGTGACGCAATCCTTCAGGCCGATGCGGGGAATCATGCGCCCCTCCGCATCCTTGTCGTAATGGCCATAGAAGATTTCCGGCGTCATACCCTCAACCAGCAATAATTCCTCGATCTCTTCAAAAGACGTGTGACGGGCGCGAAAAGACGGAGTCAGCGAGAGATAGTACTCGTCGAACTGGGAAAACGAGCCGCCGGGGGTAGGGGCGCGCCAGTCCAGTATCCCATTCATAATCAACGAGGCGCGCTCGGGGGGCACGCTCAGCGCCGCGAGCAGGCTCATCAGCTCTTCGGGACGGGCGGAGTTGATGTTGAGCTTCGAGGTCTCGGGGATGACTTCGACTTCGGCATGGCCCTCCGGGAATTCGTAGCGGATCAGGGGCATGGGGGGTTGATAGTAAAGCGCCGTCCCGTCCGGCGCGTGGTAGGACTGTCCCCATTCCATCCAGAGCATGGCGCGGTCGATGGCGCCCGAGGCGATGTAGTAGGTTTTGAGGGCGTCGACTTCGGTGGAGGTGCGCTCGGTCTCGCTGCGGACGTGGGTGGCCACGGAGAATGCAATAGCCGAAAGGGCTGCCGTGAGCCAGAGGACCATGAGGAGAGCTCCGCCATGCTGAGCGGAAGGGTGGCGGTTTCGCCTGCCTTTCGGACGGTTCAACGGAACGGGCTGGCGAATCCGCCTGCGCCACCTTGAACTAAATCCCATAATTCCCCAGCGGATCGCGTGTGATACGCACCGGTATGGTTAGAGTCAGCGGCTGAATTGCGCCCGCATCCGGATGGAGCGGAGACATCTCAAATCGAATCGCGTTCGGCAGGACTGGCTTAATCCAATGCACAAACCACAATGCCGGCAGCTGACGCTCCGAAGGGGGCTTCGGGACAACCCAGCTGTAGCTGAACCGGCAATATGCGAGCTTGTCGGCCAGGACGAACGACGACGGACCGACTTCGATGGGCACGAACCGCGGCGCAATCTCACCGGTCTCTTCCCGCTCCATGCCGCTGCAAAACTGGCCTGCGCCTTTCGGGCCGGTGTAGAGACGTTCATTAACGATGAGCCGGACGCCTTCGCCGTCCTCGCCGGGAATCACCTGGTATTCGAGCAGGGTCGGCATGCCGCGGAAGGCCTCGTGGAGCGAGTAGGCGGTGACGAATCGCATCGACGTTGGGTCGCCTTGGAAGAAAGAGATCTTCGCCGGAGGAGCGTCGGCGGTGGGTATGCATTCCGCCTTCACCGGCATGATGTCGGCAACCTGGGACTCGAGGATGTGCTCGATGCTCGAGACGCGGCGGTTCTGAGTGAAATGGGCGCGCGACCGGTCCATGGCAGTCAGCCCGGCGTTCATGGCGTAGAGAATGCCCACAGCGAGAAGGCTGACCAGGGTAACCGCAATCAGAAGCTCGATCAGGGTCACACCTCGCTCAGAATTCAGGTTATAAACCTGTCGCGATGGACCCGGTGGCGCAGGCGGTTTCGCCCGCGCATTCACGGTTAGGTTTGAAAAGGTGGGGCTGGCGGTTTCGCCTTTCCTTTCCCGGTGAAGTCCAAAGGCAGGCTGAATGCCTGCTCCACCCTTCCATATCCTCCAAAACGTCGCAGAAAGCGAAGAGTTGGGCTTCATGGATTCGCCACCTGCGCCGGCTTCAGGAATCCACGCCGAAAACCACTTAATGAGAACGTCTTGCGCTGGTCTCGGTCCATCCACCAGATCTCCAGCCGCACCCGCTCCAGCATTGGGGTATACGGCCCCGCTTTCGGCGGTACCTCAAACGGCTCGATCACCGCGCGCCAGCCGCATTGCACGTTCCCAGTGAGCGACGGGTCCCAGACGCCCTCGATGGGCGTCATCAGCGGCGCTTCCTTCGCGAGCAGCAGTTCGTCCATTTTCTGCCGGGCCAGAAGGGTCGCCCGGTCGTAAGCCGTCAGGCGCGCCGCGTTGTGCATCGAAGTTGAAAGCGTGGAGAGCAGGCCAGTGACCGCGATCGCCATGATCAGCGTCGCGACCAGCACTTCCAGCAGCGTGAATCCACGGTTGCGCATTATTTTTCCACCTGCGGCACGCCGGTCATCGGGTCAACTCTCACGATCCGCTGCGTCCCCCTGCGGTTGAGCAGCGCCACGCCAATGCTGGGCACCGTGCCGCCCGGATAAAGGAAAAACGTGCGCGGCGCGTCGGGATCGGCATTCGGTTGCGGCGGCAGGATCTCGGCGATTGTGATCCCATCGGGCAGGTCCAGGCGTTTTGCAAACGAACCGTCGACAGAGCGCAGCGCCAGTGCCCGCTCGGCTTTGCTGATGGTCACCTCGATGGTCTGCTGACGCCGCTCGGCGCGATTCAAACCAGTGTCGAGAATCGTAACCACGTCGTTGACCGCGGTATTGAGGCGCAACGACTCGAGCCCCGACGAAACGGTGGGAAACGTAATACCCGCGAGAATGCTGATAAGCACAATCACCACGAGCATCTCGATGAGGGTGACGCCGTGGTTTCGCGCCCTACTTCGATTTCCAGCTAACAATGTCGGCATTGTAAGAATCGCCGCCCGGTTGTCCGTCCTGGCCGTACGAGATCAGGTCTGGTTCATCTCCGTGATCGCCGGGAAACTTGTAAACATACGCGTGGCCCCAGGGGTCGGTCGGAATTTCCTGCGGGAGATACGGACCGGACCACTGGTTCACACCTTCCGGCCTCACCCGAAGCGCCTGTAGGCCCTGCTCGGTCGTAGGATAGAGTCCGGTATCGAGCTTGTAGGCGCCCAGGGCCGTCATAAACGAGTTGATTTGCGCGTGCGCCTGCGTTACACGCGCCGCATCGGCCTTGTGCATCATGCGCGGCGCCACCAGCGCCGCAAACAGCGCGATGATCGTCACCACGACGAGCATCTCGATCAAAGTCACACCAGCTTGCGTTGCTCTTCGCCTTCGCATATTCTCTCCTTGCCTAAAGGGCAACATCGTTAATACTCGTGATCGCCAGCAGCATGCTCAAAATAAGCGCGCCGACGACGATCCCCATCACCAGAATCACCAACGGTTCAAACAGGGCGGTAAAGCGCTTGATCGCGGTCTTGGTATCGTTCTCGTAAATGTCGGCCATCTTGTGAAACATGGTGTCCAGGCGGCCGGTTTCTTCGCCCACACTCAGCAGATGACCAGCGAGAATCGGAAATTGGCCTGCGCGCTGTAACGGAGCCGCAATTCCCTCGCCTCGCTTAACGCCTTGCGACACGAGTTCCAACGACCCGGCAATCCGTTTGTTATTCAGAATCGCGCCCGCGATGCCGATGGACTGCACCAGCGGCACGCTGTTTTGCACTAGAGTCCCCATGGCGCGGGCAAACCGAGCGGTCTCGGCCTTACGCAGCGCATCGCCAAGCAGCGGGATCTTCAGACGCAACGTATCCCACCACAGACGACCCTTCACGGTTCGGGTATAGGTCGTGATTCCGACCACCAGAACCGCCAGCACAATGAGCGCAATCGGCCCGTAGCCCTTGACGATCTTGCTGGCTTCCAGCATCAGCTTGGTGGGCAGCGGCATCTCCATATGCGAACCCTCAAAGATGCCGGCGAAGCGGGGAACCACGAAGTTCAGCAATACCAGAATCGACGACACGCCGACCGTGGCCAGTAATGCCGGGTACACCATCGACGAGATGATGTAGTTGCGCAGCTCGTCACGGGTGCGCTCGAATTCCGACAGTCGTTCGAAAACCGCCGCCAGCGATCCGCTCGCCTCGCCCGCGCGGACCATGTTGACGAACAGGTCCGAGAAATAATCGGGATGCGTCGCCAGACTGTCGGCGAGCGACCGTCCGCCCTTGAGCACTCGCAGCACGTCGAGGACAATGAAACGAAACGATCCCCGTTCGCTGAGCTCGCTGGTAATTGAAAGCGCCCGGTCGAGCGGCACGCCGGCGTTGAGCAGCGTCGAAAGCTCCTGCGTGAAGAACAGGACGTCGCGCTGCTTCGGTCCTTTAAACACCGGCAGCTTGAGGTCCAGCGACTTTTTCGGTTGCAGTCCGACGTAGACTGGCGTCAACCCCTGTTTGCGAAGCTCCTGCGCCACGCGTTTGTCGGTCTCGGCGTTGAGGGTGCCGGTGCGAGTTTTGCCGTCGGAGGCTACCGCTTTGAAGTAATAGCTGGTCATGCCCCTCTAAAACTCCTGCGTGACACGCATCACTTCTTCCACCGTTGTGACGCCCCGCGAGATCTTGATCCAGCCGTCCTCACGGAGGCTCAGCATGCCATTCCTGCGCGCGGCATTGGTAATCTCGGCCGCGTCGGAGTTGCGCATGATCAGCTTGCGGATCTCGTCGTTAAGCTCCATCATTTCGAAGATGCCCACACGGCCCGTGTAGCCCGACCCGAAGCAGTGTTCGCAGCCGTGTCCGCGGAAGCATTGCACGCTCTCGCCATCGGGGGCCATCTTGTAACCTGACGGCGCCTTGCAGTGCGGGCAGATGACTCGAACCAACCGCTGCGCCAGCACCGCGACCAGGGACGAAGTAATCAGGTAATTCTCCACGCCCATGTCCGTAAGCCGGGTAATGGCGCTGGGCGCGTCGTTGGTGTGCAGGGTTGAGAAAACCAGGTGACCGGTGAGCGACGACCGGATTGCGATGTCGGCCGTCTCGCGGTCGCGAACCTCGCCGACCATGATGACGTCCGGGTCCTGACGCACGATATGCCGCAAGCCGGCGGCAAACGTCAGCCCGATTTGATTATTGACGTGAATCTGGTTGATGCCGTCCATCTGGTACTCAACCGGGTCTTCGATCGTGATGATCTTCTTGTCGGTAAGGTTGATCCGTTTCAGCGCCGAGTACAGCGTCGTCGATTTGCCGCTGCCGGTTGGCCCAGTGACCAGGAAGATGCCATGCGGGAGCGATGTGAAATGCTCCATGCGGTTCAGCATATGCTCGTCAAATCCCAGCCGCGTCAGGTCGTAGAAATCGCCCGCAGAGCGGTCGAGCAGGCGCATGACGACGCTTTCGCCGTATAGAGTCGGTAGCGTCGAAACGCGCAGATCTACTTCGCGTCCCAGAGTTTTGATCTTGATACGTCCGTCCTGCGGGAGACGGCGCTCGGCGATATTGAGCTTCGCCATCAGCTTCACGCGCGAAATAATGGCGGCTTTCAGCTCGCGCGGCGGCGCATCTTGGCTGTACAGAACGCCGTCAATGCGATACCGGACCCGGAACTCCTTCTCGAACGGCTCGATGTGGATATCACTGGCACGCTTTTCCACCGCCAGGGCGATCATCGCGTTGACGAGACGAATCACCGGCGCCTCGCTCGCCATGTCGCGCAGATGCTCGAGATCTTCGGCATGCTCGGCATCGGTGCCGAACTCGCCCTCGGCTTTCGCAGCCTCGCCGTAATAACGGTCGATGGCGTCGATGATCTCCTGCTCGGGCGCGAGCACCGTCTGGACTTTCAGGCCGGTACAGCTTCGGACGGCCGAGATGGTCTCGAAATCGAGCGGATCGGCCATCGCAAGCGTGACGGTGTGGTCTTCACGGCCCACAGGCAGGCAGCGAAACTGGCGCAGGAATTTCGGGGAAAGCGCCTCGGTTTCAGGCGAAACGGCCGGCGGACCCTCGATCGCGATCAGCGGAACACCAAGCTGTTCCGAGAGGGTCGCCAGAACATCACGCATGGCGATGAATCCGAGGTCGACCAGCGTCTTCCCCAGCTTCTCGCCGCGCTCTTTCTGGAGCTCCAGCGCCCGATCCAGGTCCTCTTGCGTAATGAGCTTACGCTCGAGGAGCATTTCGCCGAGACGCATGAGCTTAGAACTGCTCCATCTTGATCGCCGAAGCTGCGGCAGCTTTGCCGGCGCGCAAGGCGCCTCGCGTGGCATGGACGACCAACTGCATCGGCAGAGACGCCGTGTCCTCGCCGGTCCAGAAAAACAGCGACACCGCCAGCGTGATTTGTTCGGTGTCCGGAATGCCTTCGAGCATCCCGGCGGACTCGATCAACATCTGGGTCATCGTGTCTTTCAATGCCGACAGGCGCTCGATCTTCTTTTTATGAGTGCGAACGGCTTCATCCGGTGTGATCTTCTGATGAAACGGTGAGATTCCCGCGGTAGGCGCGAGATCGACCTCCGCCATGAAAACCACTCCATAACCAGGCAGGTACGCGCCCTGCGTCGGACCGAGGATGCTGACGGGCGAGTCGGGCCAGAGACTCTGCAGTTTGCGGTCGAACTGCGTATCGACGCCTTTCACCGCATCGCGCGTAACACGGGCCCGGCCCTCATCAACGGCGCCGCCGCGAGGATTCGGGGCAGAAAGAAGCGGTGCCGCGGCAAGCAACAAGACAATCAGGCTCTTCATCGCGCGCCACCCGGCCGTTCCGTGGAGTAATTGCTGGCGACCACCCAGCGGTTAATCTGCTTCTGGTAATAGGCCATGGCTTCCCTCATGCTCACGAGGTCCGTCTGGCGATCGGCCTCATAACGCTTCTGGGAGGCATCCAGCAGCCGAGCAGTCTCTTTCGCCTGGCGCGACTCGCTATCCGCAACCGCTTTATTCACCTCGGTCCGGATGCGCGCTTCAATTTGTGCTGAATCCACGGCGCCCGCGGCAACCACCGCGGGCCGCATTGAGCCGTGCAGAAGAATCGCTCCCGCTAAAACCACGGCGGAAGCAAAACCCATGGCCGGACCCGAGTGCCAGATCCTCTGCCACCAATGCGGCTCAAACACCTTGTCGGATACGAAAGCAATGCGATGGGGCGGTTCTTCTTCGGGCAGGGAGAGCAGCGCCGTATGGGTGGCCTGCAGGCGTTCCAGCTCTTCGCTACAGGCCTGGCAGGAATGAACATGGGAAGTAACGGTCGGGTCGGCGGGTGCTTCTCCCAGCGCGTATGCCTTTAAATCGACTGCGGAACAATTCATGACACACTCCCGGTGTTTGACTTTGGGCGCAACTGCGCCTCCACCGGAGCCAGTGTTTCCTTGAGAAGGTCGAGGGCGGTATACACTCGCGACTTGATGGTCGAGACGGGACAATCCAGGATATCCGCCATTTCCTCGAACTTGAACCCTTGATAAACCTTGAGCAGCACCGCCTCGCGCTGGTCCGGATTCAGGCGCTGGAGCGCCCGTTCCACGGACAGCTTGAGTTCCATCGGATACATCCGGCTGCTAGTATCGTCGGTGCGCGGCTCGGCGACAATTTCGCCTTCCGGCCGGGCTTTGCGAAGCAGCGAATAGGCTTCGTTATGGGCGATGCGGAATATCCAGCCGGCGAACCGGTCGGGGTCTTCGAGTTTTTTCAAGTTCTGGTACGCCTTCAGAAACACGTCCTGGCTGAGATCGAGAGCGTCCTCGCGGTTGCCCACCAGTCTCAGCAAATAATTAAAGACACGTTTCTCCCAACGCGAGACGAGGACGTTGTACGCATCAACGTTTCCCCGTCCCGCCCGCCGCGCCTGGGCGATGAGATCACGGTCCTCAACTTCCCGAAATATCAGGTTTCGGCTCCGTTCGCTTCTAGAGACGCACCCGGCCGATGAAAAGACGGTAGGGTAAGCTTTAGCTTGCCATAATCAAGGCCAGACGGAAGTGATTTCGAGGGCCGCGTGGGGTAAACGGAGGGGATGAACGAACCGTCGAGGTTCTCCAACTCGATGAAACGCATAAACTTGTGGAGTTTCTCAGCCAGTTCCCATCCATGGCTTCAGGCTTCAACCGAGCGGAAGGTTAAGTAAGCTACATAACGCACGGACGCTCTCGCGCATCCAATAATCAGGAGCGCAGAGAAAAATGAAAAAGCTCTTGCAACGCTTTGCCTTGCCGTCCCTACTGGCGGCATCGCTCTGTTTCTTTACAATTCCTTCAACCGCCCTCGCGCAACACCGGGGTGGCGGAGGCGGCGGTTTTCACGGCGGCGGTGGGGGCGGATTCCACGGCGGCGGAGGCTTCAGTCACGGTTATTCCGGAGGCGGTGGCCGTAGCTTCTCCGGAGGCGGGTTCAGCGGCGGCGGACGCAGTTTCTCGGGCGGCGGCGGACGCAGCTTCTCAGGCGGTGGAGGACGTAGCTTCTCGGGCGGCGGCGGACGTAGCTTCTCGGGCGGTAGCCGAGGATACTACGGCGGCCGCACCTATGGGGGCGGCGGCTATTACGGCGGACACGGATATTCTGGCGACCGTTATTACGGTGGCCGTCATTATTATGGCGGCGGCTGGGGCGGTTACTATCCCGGCGGCGGCCTCTACTTCGGTTTCGGCGCGCCCTATGCGTACGGCGGTCCGGTCTGCAACCCAGCCGGTTACTACGACGGCTACGGCAATTGGATTCCGTATCCCGGTTGCTATGCGGACCCATACTACGGCTATTGAAGAAGGGCTGTTACGATGAAGCGTACGCTTGTCCGATTACGCCGAAGCAGTCCACTATCTCTACTCGCTTGGCAATGAGATCCACACTGCCAAGCTCGGTCTTGAGAGGATTTCCCTCCTTCTAAAAGCGCTGGGGGACCCCCAACTGGCATGCCGTTTTGTCCATGTGGCCGGCACCAATGGCAAAGGGTCGACCAGCGCGATGATTGAGGCCGGCCTCCGTTCCGCAGGGGTTCGGACCGGCCTTTATACTTCCCCCCACCTCATTGAGCCCACCGAGCGCATCCAGATTGCTGGAAAGCCTGTAACCGGACAACAATTCGCCGATGCGTTTGATAGGGTCCACGAAACCGCTGAGCTGATGCTCGCAAACGGCGGACTCGACCTTCACCCAACCTACTTCGAAACCGTCACCGCCATGGGATTCCTGCTGTTCCGCGATGCGCAGGTAGACACCGTGGTTCTCGAAGTGGGCATGGGTGGCCGGCTCGATGCCACGAACGTCGTGCACCCGGCCCTCTGCGTAATTACCCGCATCGATTACGATCACCAGCAATTCCTCGGCAATACGTTGGAGCAGATTGCGGGTGAGAAATTCGGGATTCTAAAACCTGGTGTTCCGGCTGTGATTGCACGGCAGCCCGCGGAGGTTCAGGCTCCCGAGGGCACCATTTCGACCGACGACTTCCCGGTAACGGACGTCCATCTGCACACTCGTGGCAGCCGTTTTCGCGCCCTGGGAACCGAAATCTATTGCTCGCTCGCCGGGGAACACCAGATCGAAAACGCCTTGACTGCATCGGTTGCGCTGCAGCAACTCGGGTACCCGCCCACCGGAATCCGTCAAACCCGTTGGCCCGGCCGCTTGGAGCACGTTTCGGAGCGGCCCGAGATCATTCTCGACGGCGCCCACAACCTGGGCGGCACGCGCGCGCTAGTGAAGTTCATTGAACGGTTTTACTTTGGGCGGCGAATCTGGATTGTCTATGGCGTGATGCGCGATAAAGCAGTCGCCGAAATTACGTCGCTGCTGTTTCCGCTGGCGGAACGCGTGATTGCGACGGCGCCCGTGAATTCCCGCGCGCTGCCACCCGAGCAGATCCCGGGCGATAACGTCGAAATTGCGCAATCCGTCGGCGATGCGCTCGCCATCCTCGACCGCGAGGCGTTCCCGACCGATGTTATTTTCATCACGGGCTCGCTGTTTGTCGTCGGGGAAGCGCGGGCTCTGCTCGTAAAATGAGACTTACGTGTCTCGAGTGCGGGCGTACCTCATCACCGATCCTCTGATCGCGCTGGCGACGATTATCTATGCCACCATCAGTGTGGTTCTTTCGTTTTTCGATTCTTCGGGACGACGTCCCGCGAGCATCGCGGCCGCGTGGGCCCGGCTTCTGCTATTGATCAGCCGCGTGAAGGTGCGGGTGAAGAACGGCGAGCGTATCCAGGCCGACGGCAGCTACGTGATCGCCTCGAATCACGCCAGTTATATGGACACACCAGTAGTCCTGGCCAATCTTCCTGTGCAATTCCGTTTCCTGGCCAAGAAAGGCCTCTTCAGTATCCCGTTTTTGGGGACGCATCTCGCCAGGGCAGGACACATTCCGGTTTACCGGGGAGATCCGCGCGCGGCAGTGAAGACGCTGAGCCGCGCCGCGGAGGCAGTTCAGGAGAAGCGAATTTCGCTGCTGGTGTTCCCCGAAGGCGGGCGGACCCACGACGGCGTTATGCAGGATTTCAAGGAGGGCGCTGCCTACATGGCCATCAAAGCCGGTGTGCCGCTTGTCCCGATCGCCTTGAAGGGTACGCGTGCCGTGTTGCCCTTCGGCTCGGGCCATGTGCGCGGCGGTCTGGTTGAACTGCGCGTTGGGGAACCGATTCCCACCGTCGGCCTCAAGCTTCACGACCGCGTGCGAATCACTGAGGAAGCGCGGGCGCAGATCGTCGCCATGCTGCAGGACTCAGTAGAAGCCCAGTAGTATTCTGAAGATGGATGAGTGAAGTAGTTACGATCATTCTTGCAGCCGTCGTCGTGCTGCTGCTGATGCGTATGACGGGCGGAGGTGGTTGAAAACCGTCTAAGCCTGGTGGTCCGCCGGGCTGCTAAATCCAAAACGAAAAAATCGGCCTATTCTGAAAGAATCACGCCCATGTTCAGAATCCTGGCCGTATCGACTCTGCTCACCGCCGCGACGTTGGCCGCCGCGGACGTCCCCTCTCCTGCGCTCCTGGTCCTCAATAAGGAAGACGCCACGCTCGCCATTGTCGACGTCAAGGCCGGCAAAGTCGTGGGGCGCGTTCCGACCGGCGAAGGGCCTCACGAGGTCGCCGCCTCGTCCGACGGCAAGCTCGCTTTCGTCGGTAATTACGGCGCTCGAACGCCCGGAAGCACGATTTCAGTGATCGATCTCGCGGGACAGAAGGAATTGCATCGGGTCGACCTGGGACCGCTGCGCCGGCCGCACGGCATGGCCTTCGCCGACGGCAAAGCCTACTTCACCGCCGAAGTGAATAAGCTGATCGGCCGCTATGATCCCTCGACAAACCAGGTGGATTGGCTGCTCGGCACCGGCCAAAACACCACGCACATGGTGCTGCTCAACAAGGATGCCAGCCAGATTTACACGGCGAACATCAGCTCCGATAGCATTTCCGTGATCGATCGCGGTGCAAACGCCGCCTGGAATGAGACGGTCATTCCGGTCGGCAAGGGGCCGGAAGCTATCGACCTCTCGCCCGATGGCCGTGAAATCTGGACCGCGCACTCACGCGACGGCGGCGTTTCCATCATCGATCTCGCGTCGAAAAAGGTGACGCAGACCCTGAGCCTGGGCACCGAGCGCTCGAATCGGCTGAAGTTCACCCCGGACGGCAAGATGGTGCTCATCACTGATCTGGACGCCGGAGAACTTCTGGTTCTGGACCGCGCTACCCGTAAGGAGACGAAGCGCATTGCGATGGGAAAGACGCCGGAGGGCATCCTGGTGACGCCGGACGGGTCGCGCGCATACGTTGGGGTCGCGGGCGACAATCATGTCGCGGTTGTTGACCTGAAGAGTCTCGAAGTCACGGGCCAGATCGATACCGGAAAAGGGCCGGACGGTATGGCCTGGGTGCGGTAGCCGGGTCGTTGCTTGCGCTTCACCGAGAAAGGACAGGCGAAACCGCCCGCCCACCAAGCTGCCTCGCCGCAACCCAAAGGTGCCGCAGCGTCAGACAGCTAAACCTTCTGCCGCTGGGCGGCACGCATCACATTTTCGATCAGCTTAAGCCCGCAGTCGCCCTCAAGGCTCAAAATCGACTCGGGGTGGAACTGGACCGCTTCAATCGGCAACTCGCGGTGACGGACACCCATGATGACGCCATCCTCGGTCCGCGCCGTGATCTCCAGGCAAGACGGGAACGTCTCATGCCGCGCAAAGAGCGAGTGATATCGGCCGACCTTGAATTGCTCCGGCAGGCCTTCGAACGCGCCCTTGTTCTCATGGGTGACCAGGGAGGGCTTGCCGTGCATCGGGTAATCGAGAACGCCCAGAGCACCGCCAAAGGCTTCGACGATTCCCTGCAGTCCGAGACAAACGCCAAACACCGGAAAGCCCGCGCGCGCCGCATACTTCACCAGGTCGGGCACGCCGAAATCCTCCGGCCGCGCCGGCCCGGGCGAGATCAGGATGAGGTCGGGTGCAATCCGCTCGATGACCTCGGCGGGAATGCCCGCCCGGTAGGTCACTACCTCCGCGCCGGTTTGCCGCGCATAATTTGCCAGCGTGTGGATGAAGCAATCGTCGTTGTCCACCAGCAGCAGTTTCAGCCCACGGCCAGCCGTTTCCGCAGGCTCCGCAATCTCGGCTTCCTTTCGGCCTGACCGCAATGCGCGGACGAAACCGGTGGTCTTCATCCAGCATTCCTGATGCTCCTGCTCCGGCACTGAATCGAAAAGGAGCGTTGCGCCGACGTTGTATCTCGCGATCCCGTCCCGCAGGTGAATCGTTCGAATCAGAATACCGGTGTTGATATCCCCATTCGTGGAGATCATGCCTGCGGCGCCGCCGTACCAGCCGCGCGGGTCTTTTTCAAGGTTCTCAATCGCCTGCGCCGCGGCCTTCTTGGGCGCGCCGATGACTGTCACGGCCCACATGTGCGACAGGAATGCATCGAGGGAGTCGAATCCAGGCTGCAAAACGCCCTCGACGTGGTCCACCGTATGGAACACGCCCGCATAGGATTCGATCAGGCGACGTCCGATCACCTTCACCGAACCGGGAACACAGACGCGGGACTTGTCGTTGCGGTCGACATCCGTGCACATGGTCAGCTCGGATTCGTCCTTGCTGGAGCTCATTAGCTCGCGGATGCTGTCGGCGTCCACCAGTGGATCGCCTGTGCGCCGGGCCGTACCCGCAATGGGACAGGTCTCGACGCGATTGCCCTCCACACGCACAAACATCTCCGGTGATGCTCCGATCAGTTGTTCCTCGCCAAGCTGGAAGAAGAACTCGTAAGGGCTGGGGCTGGCGTGCTGCATGCGCTGAAACAACTCCGACGGCTTGCCGCTGTAGTTGGCCGAGAACGTCTGCCGCAGCACGACCTCGTAATACTCGCCCTGCCGCATGCCTTCACGGACCGCTTCAACGCCCGCCATGTACTCTTCCGGCGTATGATTCGACACGATCTCGCTCTCCGCCCGTTTCGGAGGCACGGAAACCGGCTGGCCGGTGCGCGCCAACCCCTTGGTGGTCAGCCCAGAGGCCTCAAAATCGTATTGGAAGCGTTCGATCTGCTCTTTTTTGCGATCCATGAAATATATGTCGTCGCAAAGGAACAAATGCAGATCTTTCGTGCCATGGCGTGGTAATTTCAACTCAATCGGATCAAACTGCAGCAGCAGATCGTACCCAAACGCCCCGACAAATCCCAATCCGGAATCCTGTTCCGAGCGCAGCTCCTGAAGGAGCGCCCGCAGAATCGAAAATGGCGACGGCTGCTTGCTGCGTTCCTCTTCGGGAAACAGCCGCGGCAATGGCTTCAACCGCCCTTTCAGCGTCGGCCCATCCAGAACGAAGGAATCCCAATGCGGATGGCCCTCGATCAATGGCTGGAGAATCCGGTTGATCACCTCGCCGCGCTCGTTTAATGGCCGGAGCACCACTTCGCGCCCGGTTGCAATCAATTCCAGCGGAGGACAAACCGAGGCAAAATCCCAGCGGGAATAACGCTCCGGATATTCATAACCAGACGAAAGATAAATCCCGCGACGCGAATCGAGCCGCTCCATCACGTGTTTCAGCCCACGTTTAAACGGGAGTTTTGAGGAGGTCCGGGTCACCAAAATCCCATTCGGGGTTTTGTACTGGAGTGACGGCATGCCTCAGAGTAACACCACCTCGCCGGGGGGCTTTGTTGCGACAATATAGGAACAATTCTGTTTGCCGTGCGTATAAGACACAAGATGAACCGCGTCACATTAGCCGTACTGTCCTTAGTCGCCATGAGTGTTCAACTCCCCGCCGCTAACACGCCAGCCTGGGTGGCCCGCAGCAACGAAAACGCCCTCTACGTTCTCAAGGGATTCGCCCACTTCGGGCCCGAAGGAGTCGCGAGCCTCGGAATCGACGGCTTCGACGACCAGATTCTCGATCTGAAGCCGAAGATCTACGAACGAAGCCAGGAGTACACGCGAGAGGTCATCAAGAACCTGGAGAGCCGCCTGGCCAACGAGAAGGACCCGCTCGTCCGCCAGGACCTCGAGATTCTGATCGACTCGCTACAAAAGAATCTGCATGGCTCCGAAGTTCAGCACAATTATCAGATCTCTTATTCTGATCTGCCCCAGACTGTCTTCACCGGCATCCATGCGCTTCTCGACGATCAGATCGCCGCCAGCCGCCGTCCCGCCGCGTTAATTCGCCTGAAGAAATATGTGGGGCTCGTGGATGGCTACGAGCCGCTCAGCAAGCTGGCGGAGGACCGCATTCGGGAAAGCCTGAAGCGACCGGGTCTGGTGGGTCCACCCAAGGCCGAGGTGGAGAAGAATCTCGCCAACTCGGCATTCTTCGTCAACGGCATCGGGCAGTTGTTCGAGAAGTACAAGATCGAGGGCTACCAGGAAGCCTTCGCGCGGCTCAAGGACCAGCTTAAGGAGTACGACGAGTTCACGAAACGAGAGATCCTGCCGCGGGCGCGCACCGACTTCCGTCTGCCTCCCGCGCTGTACTCGATTCAGCAGGAGCAGGTCGGAGTCGATGTACCACCCCCGGAGCTGGCGCAGAAAGCCCGCGCCGCATTCACGGAAATCCAGGGCCAGATGCAGACCATCGCCGGACAGATGGCCAAGGAGAACGGCTGGTCGTTCTCCGATTACCGCGACGTGATCCGCCAACTGAAGAAAGATCAGATCGTCGGTGACGCCATTATGGAGCACTACCGCAAGCGCCTGGCCCAGATTGAGGACATTGTCCGGCGCGAGCACCTGGTGACGTTGCCGGACCGCCCCGCAATTATCCGTGTCGCATCGGCGGCCGAGAGCGCGCAGCAGCCAGCGCCGCACATGCAGCCGCCGCGACTGGTGGGCAACACCGGTGAGCGGGGAGAGTTCGTCCTGCCGCTAAACGCCCCCTCGACGGACGGGAAGCTCGAGAAGTTCGACGACTTCACGTTCGACGCCGCCTCCTGGACGCTGACCGCGCATGAAGCGCGCCCCGGCCATGAGCTGCAGTTCGATTCGATGGTAGAGCACGGCGTGTCGCTTGCCCGCGCCATCTTCGCGTTCAACAGCACCAACGTCGAGGGCTGGGGGCTTTACGCCGAGTGGGTGATGGAACCTTACCTGCCGCCGGATGGGCACCTGATTTGCCTGCAGCATCGCCTGATGCGCGCGGCCCGGGCGTTCCTCGATCCCGAGCTGCATCTCGGCAAGATCACTCCCGAGGAAGCGTTACGGGTTCTCAAACAGGACGTCGTAATCTCCGAACCCATGGCGAAACAGGAAGTGGAGCGCTACATGTACCGCATGCCCGCCCAGGCCACTTCGTACTTCTACGGGTACACCCGCTTGCTCGATCTGCGAAAAGAGACCGAGAAGGCGCTCGGCAATAAATTCAACGCACAGCGATTCCACGACTTCATTCTGTCGGAAGGTTTGTTGCCTCCTGACCTGATGCGTAAAGCCGTCATGGACGACTTCGTGAAACCCCAACTCGCCGGCAATTCCGGTTTATGATAAGGGAATTCCATCATGAGACCCGGTGAATGGGTTACGACCTTTTTGCAGGATGTGAAGTTCGCCGTTCGTTCGCTGTCCCGCACCAAGGGACTCGCGTTGACCGTTATCGTGACGCTGGCGCTAGGCATCGGCGCAAATGCGGCCATCTTCAGCCTCGTTCGAGGCGTGCTGATGCGCCCGCTGGTCAACCGCGATGAGGATCGCCTGGTCTACATCCGGCAGAGCGCCAAGGGGCTTGGTATCGACAACGCGACATTCTCGGTGCCGGAAATCATCGACCTGAAGTCGGGTATAAAGACCATCAGCGCATTCGGAGATTTTTCGACCATTGGCTTTACGATGGTGGGTCTCGGCGAACCGCGTGAAGTCAGGGCCGGGGTCGTCGGGGGAACCTATTTCGATGTAATGGGCCTCCATCCGGTGCTGGGTCGACTGCTCGATATGCGCGACGACGGCCCGAAAGCGGCCGGCGCCATGGTGCTGACCTATCGTTTCTGGACTAACAATCTGAAGAGCGATCCGACCGTGCTGGGCAAGACGGTGCGGCTCGGGCCGCGTACTGCGACCGTGGTTGGCGTGCTGGAGCCCTGCGTTCCCTATCCGGCCGAGACAGAGATTATCGCGAACGTCGTAACGAGCCCGCATCACCTGTCGGCCACGATGGTGACGGGGCGCGTTCATCGTATGACCGAACTGTTCGGCCGCCTGGCGCCTGGCGCCACGCTGGAATCGGCCCGCGCCGAGTTGCGCACCGCCGAAGCGGCAATCCTGAAGGATCACCCCGAGTCTTATTCTCCGAAAGCGGATTTTCGCATTGACGCCAGGCTCCTCCGCGACCAGATCACATCGCGCGCCCGGACGGTCCTGCTCGTTCTGATGGCCGCTTCCATCCTGGTGTTCGTCATCGCCTGCTCGAACGTCGCAAACCTGATTCTGTCGCGGACGGTGCGCCGCGAAGGGGAACTGTCCATCCGTTCCGCCCTGGGCGCGAGCAACTGGGCGCTTCGCCGAACGCTGCTGGCGGAAAGCCTGCTGCTTTCGGTGGTTGGCGCGGCGCTCGGGCTGCTGATCGCTCAGCCGATGGTGGCGGTGCTGGCGCGCTACGCCTCGCGATTCTCCGTTCGCGCGCTGGAATTGACCGTCGATTCGAGCATGCTGTGGGTAGGAGCGGGGCTCGCGATCATCGCGGCCGTACTGCTGGCCTTCGTGCCACGGCTGCCGTCCGCCGGCGATTCCCAGGGATTCAGCCTGGCGTCGGGCAGCGTGCGCATGAGCGGGACCACAAGCCGCAAGCAGCGCATCTTCGCCGTTACACAAATTGCCGCATCGTTTGTGCTGCTCACCGGCGCGACCATGCTGCTCAAGACGCTACTGGCGCTGCAATCGGCGCCAACCGGTTTCGACACGCACCACGTACTCGCGATTAACGTGCCGCCCAACGACTATGGCCACACCCCCGCTCAGGTGACGTCGTTCTATAAGGAAACGATCCGGCGCGTATCGAGCCTGCCGGGTGTGGAAGCGGTGGCGGTGGGCACTGCCGTTCCCTGGCGGGATGCAAGCAGCTTCGGCTTCGGCATGGCGTTCAGTGCCGATGGTCATGTCAAGGCGCCTGGCGAGGACGACCCGCGTGGCCGCCTGCGCGTCGTTTCACCTGCCTTTTTCGCGGCACTCGGTGTTCCGATTCTCGCCGGGCGCGATTTCAACGATAACGATCGCCGCGACGGCGAAACGGTGGTTATCGTCAGCCAAAGCGTGGCACAGCGGATGTTTCCCAACCAGGATGCGGTGAACCGTCACATCATGTGGACGGATCCGGTGCTCCAGTTTATCGGCATGAGCAGCGCTCCCCGCCGCATTGTCGGGGTGGTGGCCGATATGGACGACGAGAACATTGTGCCCGGCGCCGCAATGACGATCTATCATCCGTTCAGCCAGCAGGAAGGTTGGGCGGGACGGCTCTTCATTCACGCCCGTGCCAATCCGTATGGCCTGGTTTCCCCGGTCACACGAATCATTCGCGACATGTCCGCCGACCAGGTAGTGGAGCGCGCGTCGACGCTGGAGGATATCCGGGCCGAGGTGCTGACACCGGATCGGCTGAACACGGTGGTGTTTGGGGTCTTCGCGGCCGTGGCGCTGCTCATTTCCGTGGTGGGTGTCGCGGGTGTATTGGCGTTCTCGGTCAGCGGCCGAACCCGCGAATTCGGGATCAAGCTGGCGATCGGCTCGCATCCGTTGGATCTCGTCCGCGGGGTTCTCACCGAAGGAGCGATAATGGCGGGGCTGGGGGTCGTGGCAGGCACAGTGTGCGGCTACGGGCTGGCCAAGCTTGTCAACGCTTATGTCGAGCAGATGAAAATGCCTGGCTTGCTACCGATCGTGGGCTCTGCATTTTTGCTGGTCGCCGCTGCGATCATCGCTTCAGTCATGCCGGCGGCCCGCGCCGCTCGCATCGATGTAATGCAGGCGCTGCGAGCAGACTAATGATTGAGCAGTTTACAGCCGAAATCAATAGACTAGAGATAGATCCTCTTTATGTGCGGAATTGCCGGCCTTGTTACCACTGCGCCTTCAGCCGGCAGCAATGCGATCGTTCGCCGCATGGCGGATCGCATTCAACATCGGGGTCCTGACGATTTCGGCTTTTTCGGCGATGATTTTGCGGCTTTAGGGCATCGCCGGCTGAGCATTGTGGACGTCGCGGGCGGACACCAGCCCATGACGAACGAAAACGGTTCGTTGTGGATCACGTATAACGGCGAGATCTTCAATCACGCCGGGATCCGGCCGGAATTGGAGCGGGCCGGCCACCGTTACGCCTCGCGCTGCGATACCGAAACCATCCTGCATGCCTACGAGGAGTGGGGGCCGGAGTCGGTCGCCCGTTTTCGCGGGATGTTCGCCTATGCGATCTGGGACGCCGCGAATCGGACGCTGTTTTGCGCGCGGGACCGGCTGGGGATCAAGCCGCTTTATTATTTCTGGGACGGACGAACGTTCGCGTTTGCGTCAGAGACCAAGGCGCTGTTGGCGCATCCGGCCATTTCGGCGGAGTTCGAGGAGAGCCTGCTGCCGGAGTACCTGGGCTTCGGCTATGTGAGCGAAGAGCGGACCCTCTTTCGAAACATTCGGAAGCTGATGCCCGGGCATCATTTGACGCTCGACGTTCGCGAGCCGGCGCCGCGGCTAAGGATAGAGCGGTATTGGGATGTGCCGGAGCATCGCGAGGCTGGCGGCTCGGCCGAGGACCTGATCGCCGAAACCCGCCGGCGTCTCGAAGAAACCGTGCGCATGCGGCTGATGGCCGATGTTCCGCTGGGGATGTTTCTCAGCGGCGGGGTCGATTCGAGCGCTATCGCCGCGCTCATTAAGCGCATGACCGACAGCCCGGTGAAAACGTTCGCGGTGGGCTATCGGGAGGCGCAGTTCAGCGAGCTCAGCTTCGCTGCGGAGGTTGCGCGGGCGATCGGCACCCAGCACCGCGAGGTCGTCATCGGCATGGACGACTTTTTCGAGGCGCTTCCCCGGCTGGTGTGGCACGAGGACGAGCCAATCACGTGGCCGTCGAGCGTTTCGCTGTACTTCGTCTCGAGGCTGGCGGCGGAAGAGGTGAAGGTCGTTCTGACGGGTGAGGGAAGCGATGAGCTGTTCGGCGGGTACGAGCGGTACCGCTGGAACATGATCAATACCCGGTGGGCGCGCCGGTTTGGCATGGTTCCTTCGTCGGTCCGCGAGGGCTTGCGCGATCATATCGGCGGCAGCAGCCTTCTTCGGGCTTCGGTACGACGCAAGCTCGGACATACGTTTCTCGGCCGGGACGAGAGCCTGGAATCGCTCTACCTCGACAATTTCTACTGCGCGTTTCCGGCGGACGAGCGGCAGAGCCTGTTGCGTACGGCCGGCGATACGTACGTAAACTACCGCCGCTATTGGGATGCCCGGCCCGATGCTCCGCTGCTGCCCCGGATGCTTTATGCCGACCAGAAGACCTACCTGGTGGAATTGCTGATGAAGCAGGACCAGATGAGCATGGCGACTTCGATCGAGAGCCGCGTGCCCTTCCTCGATCATCAATTCGTCGAGTTTGCCATGGGCATTCCGGACGATCTCAAGATTCACGGCTCGACGCAGAAGTACGTTCTTAAGAAGGCGGTCGAAGACCTGCTTCCCCGCGAGATCATCTATCGCAAAAAGATGGGGTTCCCCACGCCGTTGCGGCAATGGCTCATGGAGGAAAGAGCCGCGCCGCTTCTCGACGGCCTCGTGGCGCGAGACGGGTTTCTCGCCGAGTATCTCAACCTGGAGCACGTGGCGACGCTGCTCCAACGGCATCGCGAAGGGCTCGTCGATGCCACCGACCGAATCTGGCGTTTGTTGAACCTCCAGATTTGGGGTGATGTGTTTATTACGGGCCGCGGCAGCCGTCTGGCTTCCGAACCCGCTCACAGCGCAGTATGAAGCTGCTGTGGGTGAAGGCGGATTTCCTGCATCCTACGACGCGGGGCGGTCAAATTCGCACACTCGAAACACTAAAACACCTGAGCAAGCGGCACGAGATCCACTATGTCGCGCTGGCGAATGGCGATCCGGAGGGGGTGGCGCGGAGTTCGGAATATTGCGCGCGCGCTTATCCCATCGAGCATCAGGTTCCGGAGAAAACCTCGGCTGCTTTCGCGGGACAGTTGGTGAAGGGACTCGTGCAAGCGCTTCCCGTCGCGGTCAGCCGCTATCGGTCCATGGAAATGAAGCGGCGAATCGCCGACCTGAGCCGGCGTGAGCAATTCGATTGCACTGTCTGTGATTTTCTGTTCCCGGCGCCGAATTTGCCCGATCTTTCGTCGTGCGTGCTGTTTGAACATAACGTGGAGGCGATGATCTGGCGGCGGCATGTGGAAAACGCTCCCACGCTCGCGCATCGTCTCTATTACGAGCTACAGGCACGGCGGATGTTCGAGTATGAGCGCCGGGTTTGCCGCAGCGCACGCAGCGTGATTGCCGTTTCCGATGTCGACGCCGAGACGATTCGAACGCAGTATGGCGCGCCACGGGTTTCTTCGGTTTCGACCGGTGTCGACCTGGATTACTTTGCGCGTCCGGGGGACGTCGAGCGGGGCACCGATCTGATTTTCGTAGGGTCCATGGACTGGCTGCCGAACATCGACGGGGCGACGTGGTTCGTGCGGGAAGTACTGCCGCTGATTCGTAAACGGCGGCCGGAATGCACGGTCGCGCTGGCAGGACGTAAGCCGACAGCGGAGTTGCTGGCGCTGGCCAAGAGTGATCCGGGAATCCGGGTAACCGGAACGGTCCCCGACATCCGACCGTTTTTGTGGGGATCGACGGTCTCAATCGTGCCGCTGCGCATCGGCGGGGGCACGAGACTGAAGATTTTCGAAGCGATGGCGGCGCGCGTGCCGGTCGTGTCGACGACCATTGGCGCGGAGGGCCTGCCCGTGGAGAACGGCGCCCAAATTCATATTGCGGACGAGGCCGGTGGGTTCGCCGATCGTTGCCTGGAGCTCATGGACGACGCTTCGGCACGAGAGCGGCTATCGAGCGCCGCATGGGAGCTCGTCTCGGCGCGATTCTCGTGGGACGCCGTCGCGCGGGAATTCGAGCGGTTGCTGCTGGTATGAAGCACGTCGCCGCATTGGTGATCCTCTTCGCGGGGTTTTTCGTGCTCGCGCGTGGCAACACGGATTACGGGCCGTATGGCTACGATGAAGCCGACTATATGTTCGCCGCGTCTCGCGGTGTCTCGGCTAATCTGTTTGACTCGCCGACGCTGCCGCTTCCCCAATTCCTTCAGATGGGACTCCATCGCGGCAGCCGGTCGGAGATGTCGGAGGCGATCCGTAGCGCGAACGACATGGTGTTTTACCGGCACTGGCACGGGCCTTTGTACATTGACTGGCTTGAGGTCACCAGCCGGTTCGCGTCGAGCGAGCCGGCCATGCGGGCTTGGACTTACGTTTTTCCCGTGTTGGCAGGTGTGTGGATTTACTTTGCGGCTGGATTCCTGGGGGCTGCCTTGTTTTTGTGGAGCTACCCGGTGGTTGCCAGCACCGAACTCGCCCCACACCAGCTTTTCGCGCTTTGTTCGCTGGCGACGCTGTTCTTGCTGGCGAAGGTTATGGAGACTGGCGAGCGGCGGTTCTGGTATGGCGCTGTTTTCACCACCGCGCTGGCCTTTTGCACGCTGGAAGTCGCGTTCGTGGTCATTTTGACCGTGATGGTCTGCGGGCACCTGGTACGGGACCGGCTACACCCCGACCTGGGGTTGGCGGCGAAATCGATAGGACTGTTCGTTGGGACAGTACTAGTTATCTGGCCGGCGGCGTGGCTCAAGCTGTCGTTCGTGAAGGCGTACCTGTTCATGGCTTACCTGGCAGTTTTTCGGAAGGGGGCTTGGGGGCCGAATATTACGCTCTGGGACACGTGGTGGGGGCGGTTTAGCACTTCGCCGGTACAGTGGATTGTTCTGGCCGTCGCGGCTGGGTTGATGATTTACCAATTGGCGCCGGTTGGAAACCGTCGCGCAGGATACCATCCTGCCTTACCTTTTGCGCTGTTTGCCGTTCTGATGATTGCGGCGACGTTTCGGGTCAATTCGCAATTTCCACGCTACACACTCACGTTCTTCCCTGCGGTTGTAGTAATCACCGCGATCCTGCTGAAGGAATACAACCGGCGGAGTCTGGTCGTCGGCGCGATTGCCGCCGCAGCTTTCGTCACCGCGTACCTGGAAATCGTTCCGCGGCGGCAGGCGCACGATCCCGCGCTTTACGCTTTGGTCAACCTGATTCGCGATAACCACCTCGGCGACAAGCATCTGCTGGTGCCCCAAGGCGCCATCCCCCAGATCCACTATTACTTCCCCGCCACAACTTTGAAGGGCTACCCGGACGAAACGGCTATACCGAACGACCTAAAGCAAATGGGGGTGGACGCGGTAATCTACGGGGGCAATCCGGTCCGGTACCGCCTGGGCGGAGTGGCCCATTGAGTACGTATGGAACCAGCCGCAGAATTGAGAAGAGGTAGAGCGCTGGAAACAACCGCACATTTGAATGTTCTCAGCGTAGACGTGGAAGATTACTTTCACGTCGAAGCGTTTTCGGACGTAGTCGACCGTTCGGAATGGGATACCTACCCCAGCCGGGTCGAAACGAACACCATGCGCCTGCTCGACCTCTTCGACGAAACCGGCGTTAAAGCGACCTGCTTCGTCTTGGGCTGGGTCGCGGAACGCAAACCGAAACTGGTCGCCGAAATCGTGCGTCGAGGCCACGAACCGGCTTGCCACTCCTTCTGGCACCGCATGATTTTCCGGCTGACGCCCGCCGAATTTCGCGACGACACCCAGCGCGCTAAGGCGTGCATTGAACAAGCCGCCGGACAGCCCGTCTACGGATACCGTGCGCCGACGTTCTCCATCACGGACCAGTCATCATGGGCGCCAGAGATCCTGGCCGACCTCGGCTTCCGATACGATTCCAGCATTTACCCGGTAAAGCACGATCTCTACGGCGTGCCGCGAGCGCCCCGAACACCTTTCCGGTTCGAAACGCCGTCGGGTCCGCTGACCGAATTCCCCATGAGCACCTTCCGACTGTGGAACGGGACGAATCTGCCGGTCGGCGGCGGAGGTTATTTGAGAATTTTTCCGTATTGGTACACGACTATGGGTGTGCACCGTGCCTGGAAGGAAGATCTGCCGATCATTACCTACGTGCACCCCTGGGAAATCGATCCAGAGCAGCCGCGCCTTCCGGGGCATATGAAGTCGCGACTGCGCCATTACACGAATCTGGCAAAAACCCGCGAACGATTGCGCAAGCTGATCGCCCTCGGATCTTTTACGAGCTTCCGCGACAGCCACTTAGAGCCGGGAGCCGAGACCTTCACCTGGAGCAAAGGAGCCTGAATGAAACAAGACAACATGCCGCAAGTTGCGCAGTTCTGGAATAACATCGCCACCGAGTTCGATTCGATTTACACCGGCGATAACAAGAGCGGCTTTGCCCGCGCGTTGGACCGCGTTTTCCGCAAGGACATGTACCAGCGCTACGACTGGGTGATGCGGAAATCGGGCGATGTGCGCGGCCTGCAGATCTGCGATGTCGGGTGCGGGTCGGGGCGTTTCGTCACCGAGTTGGCCAAGCGCGGCGCGGCTCACGTCACCGGCGTGGATGTTGCCCCGGAAATGCTGAAGCTCGCCGGCCAGCTCGTGACCCAGGATGGCGTCGCAGACCGCTGCGACTTCGTGCACAGCGACGTGCTGAACTGGCGAACCGAACAGAAATTCGACGTCACCATCGCGATCGGCTTTTGGGATTACATTATGGCGCCGCCCGAGCGTCTTCGGCTGATCCGGCAGTTTACGAACGGGAAGTTCCTGTCGGCGTGGCCGCGCTTTTGGACGTGGCGGATGCCGGTGCGCAAGGTGCGCCTGCAATTCATTCGCGGCTGCCCGGTGTACTTCTTCCGCAAGCCTGAGGTCTATCGGATGATCGAGGAGGCTGGTTTCAAGGTGGAATCCTGCGAAACCTTGGGCAAGCTGTTCTGCGTTGAGGCGCGGGCCGTATAGGCGGTCGATGCTCGCGCAGATTGTCTTTTGGATCTCGATCGCGGTCCCGGTGTATGCGTACTTCGGATACCCGGTAGTGCTGCTGGTCCTGCGGCTGGTGATCCATCGCGGCGTGCGCAAAGCTCCATACGAACCCACGGTGTCGCTGCTCATCCCGGCATACAACGAGGGCGACGTAATTGAACAGAAGCTGCAAAATTCGTTGGCGCTGGATTATCCGGCGGACCGGCTGGAGATCGTTGTGGCTTCCGACGGATCCAAGGACGCTACGGCTGCGATTGCCCAAGAATTCGAGGACGGGCAGCGGATCCGCGTGCTGGCCTACCCGGTGAATCGCGGCAAGATCGCGACGCTGAACGATAGTGTCCGTCAGCTTCGCGGCGACATCGTGGTGTTCTCCGATGCCGCGGCATTCCTGTACCGCGATTCGGTTCGCAAGCTGGTTTCGAATTTCGCCGATCCGCAGGTGGGGGCGGCCAGCGGGCGTTATACCGTCGTCAAGGCGGACGACGTGAACATCGGCAAATCCGAAGATTTCTACTGGAAATACGAGACGTACCTGAAAGTGCAGGAGTCGCAGCTCGCGTCGACTTTGGGCGGCCATGGGCACCTTCATGCCATCCGCCGCGAGTTGTATCCCTTTCCACCCAAGGGCACCATCAACGACGACTATGTGATTCCGGTGTCCGTTCTCTCCAAAGGATACCGCGCGGTCTACGAGCCCGAAGCCATTGTCTACGAAGAGGCGCAGGAGATGACCGGCTTCGGACGCCGGGTGCGCATCATGGCCGGCAATCTCCAGCAACTTCGCGAGATGAAGGGACTGCTGTGGCCCCTGCGGCCCCTGCCGCTGTTTTTCTTCCTGTCGCACAAGGCCAGCCGGCTGCTGGTGCCGTTCGCGATGCTGGCCGCGCTTCTTGCGAATGCCTTCCTGCTAGCATCGCCGTTCTACGCGTCATTGTTCATTGCGCAGGTCGCGTTCTATCTGTTTGCGGTGGTCGGGACGAAATTTCAGCTCCGGCCTAAGTCGCTGCTCCTGCCGTTCTATTTCTGCATGATCAACGCGGCCACGTTCTTTGGCCTGTACCACGCGCTCACAAGCCGGCGACGAATGGCTTGGAAGTAACTTCCGCGGGATGGAAATCCTTCAATTCGACACCCCAACCCGACCATCCCCGGCTCGCCGCGAATGAGTCCTCTTGAACCGAGAACGCCACATCGACACGCTTTCCAGGACTGAACTCCTCAGCGCGCGGTCCGTAATTCCAGGCTTTCGCCGTGATGAGGCGGCCATTCTGGCGGAAGTGGATCTTGAGGTGCTTTTCGCCAATCGGGACGGGCGGGGCCGCCACTTCGGCATCTCTGATCGATACCACCGGGCATGGATTGCCGAATCCAAACGGCGCGAGCGACAGCAGTTCCATAGCGGAGCGGTCGTCGAGGTCCCGCATGGTGACTTCGGCGTCGACCGCGAGCTGCGGAATGAAGTCGTCCGGGGTGAGCCGTGAGAATGCATACTCGTTGAACCGCCGCCGAAACTCGTCCACGCGGCTCGCTGCCAGCGTCAAGCCCGCCGCCTGACGATGTCCGCCGAAGCGTGTGAAGAGGTCGGGCATCGCCTCCAGAGCTTCCAGCAGGTGAAACGGCCGGATGCTGCGGCCTGAGCCCTGAACCGAGCCGTCCTCTTCGCTGAGCACGAAAACGGGCCTGCAAAAGCGCTCTACGAGGCGGCTGGCGACAATGCCGACCACCCCGCGATGCCATCCAGAGCCGCAAAACACCAGCGCCGCATCGCGCTCAGTGACGGGAGCGCCCTCGCAGGCCGCGAGAATCTCCTTCACCATGTCCTGCTCCGTCTGCTGGCGCTCGGCGTTCAGCTCGTGCAATTCGGACGCGATGCTGCGAGCGTTGTCTACGCTATCCGTAAGGAACATGCGGATAACGTTGTCGGCGTGCGCCATTCGGCCTGCGGCGTTAATGCGAGGCGCCACCCGAAAGGCTACTTCTTCCGCCGTCGGCCGCGACCCGGCGGGAAGCCCCGCGACGTCGAGCAAAGCCCGCAGACCGGCATTCCGCACCTTATCGAGCCCGTGCAGGCCATGCTTCACGATGACGCGGTTCTCGCCGGTCAATGGCACAACATCGGCGACGGTGGCGATTGCGACAATCTTCAAAAACGACGCCAGCAGGCTGTCCACTCGCGCCGGGGGCCAGCGGAGCGCTGTTAGCAATCCCTGCACCAGTTTGAAGGCGACACCGGCGCCGCAGAGGTTTTTCTCGGGATAGCGGCAGCCCAGTTGATTGGGGTTGACTACGGCCAGCGCCGGCGGCAGTTCGGTGTCGGGCAGGTGGTGATCGGTGATGATGACGTCGACGCCCAACTGGCGAGCCACGCAGACCACCTCTTCGGCGCGAATTCCGGTGTCGACGCTGACGATAAGCCGGACGCCGCTTTGCGCAGCCTGCTCGATGACGTCGGTCCGCATGCCGTAGCCGTCTTTCAGGCGATGCGGCACATGGAAGCTCGCCTCGCCTCCCGCCACCTCGATGGCCTTTTTCAGCAGAACGATGGACGTGGTCCCATCCACGTCGTAATCGCCGTAGATGAGGATCTTTTCTTTGCCCTCGATCGCCAGTTTCAGCCGGTCGACGGCCTGGCGCATGCCTGCCATCAGAAACGGATCGTGCAGGTCAGCCAGCGACGGCCGCAGGAAGGTCATCGCGGCTTTGGGATCGCCAAATCCCCGGTTTGCCAGCACGCGCGCCGTCAACGGACGAACACGCAGCGCGTCCACCAGACACTGCACCCGTTCCGGTTCGATCTGAGGGACAATCCAGCGCAAAGTAAAACCCCGAAGCGATCAGTTCTTCGAGAAGTACCCGCTCATCGGCGATTCGTCATCATCTTCATCCTCGGCGATGCTGCCGCCCATCATCTGGAGCTCGTCGAGCAGATCCGTGAATTCGTCGTACCACTCGGTCCGCAAGTCGAAGATATAGATGCGGCTGCCATAGTCGAAGGACAGCTCGAGCGAGCACGTAAAGCCGTCGTAGGCGCGCATTTCCGAAAGACGCCGTTCCAGGGTGCGGTACTCTTCGAGCGGCATTTCCGAATCTTCCAGCCCTTCCAGGGCGTGCTCAATCTCGTCGCCGGAGAACTCCTGGTGGTGGAGCACGATCAACTGCGTTCCAACGGATTTTGCAGCGGTGACAAAATCCTTAAAATCCGGTTCCGAGTCGGTATCCCAAAAGATGGTCGGCGCGGTGTCGAGCACGCGCGAATAACCGTGGAAGATCGTCAATCCCTGCTCGTGCAGGTACGCTTCGATCTCTTCCTTGAGCGAGTCCAGGTTCTGTTTCATGCAGGTTTTGCGCCGCCCACCCCGAGGGAGACGTACGGGAAACTACACGTTATCACATAGGGCCCTTTTGCGATGGAGCCCATGTCGGCGGGCATCTGTTATACTGCGAAATAAGTCTCGGAGAAATATGCGGGAACCTCGTCTCGGCGACGTAATCGACGATCACTGTATTAAATGCCGAAGGATCACCAATCACTCAATCGTCTCGCTTGTGAATGGGGAAGCGGCCAAGGTACGCTGCCGCACTTGTTATCACGATCATGATTATCGGCATGAGCAGGCTCCGCCGTCCAAGAAGGACTTGAAGAAGCAGGAGCTTTTCAAGGAAGTACTGTCGACCGTGGCGCCGGAAGCAGGGGCGGCGGAAGCAGGCGCTGCCGAAGAAGAAGCGGCTCCCGTGGAAGCGGCTGTCGAGAAGAAACCTCGGGGACGGGCGAAGAAGGTGGCGCCGGCGGCAGACCGCAACGTTTCGGCTCCTTAGTTACTTCGTTTTGTAGCCTTTCTCTCGCAGGTATTGGACCAGTTCCCCAGGTCGATCAGTCTGGATTCCGTCGGCGCCGGCATCTATCGCCGCCTGCCAGTCTGCGGGGTTATCGGTCCGCCCTTGACGATCCACATATAAGTCGGCCCCGAATTCCTTCGCCAGCTTGATGACCTCCGGTTTCCAATCCGATGCGCCGAAAGCAATAACGCGCGGGTGCAACTCGGCGATAATACGCTGCACCATTTCGACGCTTACGGATTCCGGCATGATCTTCAGATTCCGGTTCAACTCCTGAATCTGTTTCGACAGCCGGCCGGAATAGATCACGACGTGATCGGACATGCCGTGCTTCTCGATGTGCTGCACAAGATCCTGGGCGGTCACGTCTTTGACATCCACGTAGATGCCGATTTTCCCTCGCGCCAGGTTTAACACCTCGTCAAAGGACGGCATCCTAACGCCGGCAAATTCCGAACCCTTCTTCACGCCGGCATCCAATGCACGAAGCTCGTCGAAGGTCATTTTGGCGATCTCACCGTGGCCGTTGGTGCATCGATCCACGGTAGCGTCGTGACTCAGGATGAGTTTACCGTCGGCGGTGGTCCGGACGTCCACCTCAATGAAGTCGGCTCCCAGCCGGATGGCTTCCTCAAAAGCGGGGATGGTGTTCTCAGGATGATGCAGGTGCTCACCGCGATGGGCAATGGCAACCACATGACGTGTTTGCGCCGAAACATAGGGCATCAATAGGAGGGCAACACAGCAAAAGAATCGCATTCGGGCTCGATACGAAAGGATAGCGTTACTTCCGCTTCGCAGTCATGTCTCGGCCGCCCTGGTGCAGGATTGCATAGCCGTCGATAAACTCGATCTCGGCGTCGACCACCTTGAGGAAGAACTTAGTCTCAGACTCGGCGAAAACAGGAAACTTCGGTTGTCCTGTCGCTTGCGTCATAAGTTGTTCGCCTTCGAGCGTCACCACAATCTCGAAGCCCGGCTGAAGCTCGTAGGTGCCGGCGTAGTGTTCAAGAATTGAGCGCGGAACCATGATTTCTCTGCGCTCCGCGACGCTGTTGGCCTTTTTGACGGCTCTCTGATCGCGGCCGCCCTCGTGCAAAATCGCGTACTCACCGCCTTCATCCTGTTTAAACTCGACCTGGGCATCCACCACTTTCAGGAAGAACACGGTTTCCGATTGCGCGTGCATCTCGAATTTGCCTTGTCCGGTTACCTGTCCCGTGAGTTGGGTGCCTTCGAGCCTGATTGTCAGGTTGATTCCGGGAGCAAACTCGTATGTTCCTACATACCCTGCCAACCTGGCAGCCGCCACAGTCACCTCCTGGCGTTCGGAAGTCAGTTGCAACGGTTCGCCGTGCGCAATGGCTCCCAGCTTCGAGGCGAGTTCGGTAGGCGCCCTACTGTTGAAATTACCGAGAACAACAACGGTCAATTTGTCTTCGGGGTAGTACGCCAGGTGGGCGTTGAAGCCCGGAATTGCGCCGGCATGATCAATTAGTTTGCGGTTTCCGGCTGAATGCACGAAAAGACCAAAGGCGTAGTCGTTTCGGAACGGGGTTGTCATCTTCTGAAGCGATGTTGGCGACAGAATTTTCCCTCCGAACAAGCCGAGTTCCCATCGCAAAAGGTCCTCGGTGGTGGAATAGAGCGCCCCCGCTGAAAACGGAACGCTCATGTCGACGAAACCACCATTGACCAGGCCGTGACTGCTGGACATGTAGCCGGCCGCGCGATGGGCAATAATTTCGGAACTCGAGTCATAACCTGTATCCTTCATGCCCAGCGGTGTAAAGATGTTTTGCTTCAGGAACTCCTCATAACGCCGGCCGCTGATCTTCTCGATAAGGTAACCGAGAACAACATACCCGGAGTTGCTGTACTTCCAGTTCTCGCCAGGTTCGAAGTCCAGCGGCATATCGCGCAAGCCCGCTATCATTTTCTCCGGCGTGGTTGCCAGCCGCTCACCCTGCCCATCGTCATTTGATAGCCCCGAGGTGTGGGTAAGCAAGTGAAAGATGGTGATCTTGTTCCAGGCGGCAGGAGCATCGGGAATGTACTTCTTCACCGGATCTTCGAGCTTCAGTTTCCCGCGTTCCTCGAGCAGCAGGATGCACGCCGCTGTGAACTGCTTCGTTATTGACCCGAGCCGGTATTTGGAGGAAGGGGAATTGGGAACGTCCCATTCGAGGTTGGCCATCCCATAACCTTTGTTGAACAGGACTTCATTGCCGCGCGCCACCAGCACAGAGCCCATGAACGTCTTGGCAGACACATAGGACTGAACGATTTGGTCCATCCGAGCGGTTTCCTGCCCCAGGCAGAGGGCTGCGACCGAGACGAACAGAATGAATTGTCGGACCATGGCTGAATCCACCCATTGCCGACTTCAGCTTAGTACATCGGTTCAAACTCCGCCAAAGTATCGGCACGGGGCCGGCGACCAACCTTCGGCAGGCACCATACAGCGCGGGCTGCTCGCTGGTTGGTATATGTTTGCGAGTTCTGAAACGTGTTCTCAGTGAAAGTTTGGTTTAAGGGGTGAAGCGGTAAAGGACAGGATAAAAATTGCCAGTGCCAGCCATGCCAGGCACGTGCGAGTCTGGTCCATTTTGGTGCCGTCGAAAATCACGGGATGGCGCATGCCGATGATCGCCAGCACGAGCGCCCACATTAACCACATCCAGGAATAAAAGAGACCAAGGGGGATCAACGCCGCGATGAAGATCTTCGAGGTAAGCCGATGCCGTTCACCGATGAGCGCATAAAGAATGTGTCCACCGTCGAGCTGACCAACCGGCAGAAGATTCAACGCCGTCGAGAAAATCCCGACCCACGCCGCGCGGGCGACAGGATGAAGGTAGATATCCGTGACGGGGACACCGGGGAACATCGCCCCCTCCAGGATGCGCACTACGAGGGGTGTGCCGAAGATGAAGTCACCGCTGGTGACGATGCCGTGGACCACTTTCGAGTTCGCAATGCCAAAGATCAGCACCGGCAGAAGAAACGCGAAACCGGCCAGCGGACCTGCGATGCCGACGTCGAACAGAGCGCGCTTGGTATAGATCGGCGAACGAATGCGGATGAAAGCGCCAAACGTCCCGATGAGCGTCGGCGCAGGCAGAAAATATGGCGGCGAGGCATCGATTCCGTAATGCAGGCAGGTCAGGTAGTGCCCCATCTCGTGCGCCAGCAGGATGAGCATCAGCGTCAGTGAAAATGGCAGGCCTTCGAGCAGCACCCCAGGATGCTTGACGAAACTGAGCATTACCGTAATGTTCTGATCGAGATCGGCAGGAGTGCCATCGCGAAAGCTGTGTGCCAATCCCGCCCCGACCAGCGTTGTGGTGAAGAACGTCAGCAGGAGAAGAAGAATATGGAGAGCGAGCCGGCGCATCGAGATTGCCGGCCTGGAAAACGCCAACACGCTCAGGCTTTCGGCGGAGGAAGGTGGAACCACAAAACTTATTGCAGCGTTTGCAGTTCCTTGCCGGGCTTAAACCGCACCGCTTTTCCGGGAGGGATGGCCACTTCGGCGCCGGTGCGCGGGTTGCGCCCAATACCGGTCTTGCGGGGACGCACGTTGAAGATTCCAAAACCGCGCAGTTCGATACGCTCGCCGTGCGCCAGTGCCCGTTTCATACTTTCAAAAACGGTTTCCACGGCCATTTCGGCTTTGGTTTTGGTGATTCCAGTTCGGTTTACGACTTCGTTTATGATATCGAGCTTGATCAAGACGTCCTCCCATGGACGAGCACTGATTCGCGGCTAGATTGCCCCGGCAGGTGCTAAACAGGAGCAAACCTCATGATAGGATTAGGGTTAGCACCTTGTCAAGAACGCTTTCTATGCCTGCTCCGCGCGCCTCGACTGGAATAGCTCCGGAAACGTTTCGCGACGCGTGCGCACAACATGCTGCCGGCGTGACGGTGGTCACCATGTGCGCCGACGATGGAACACCGCATGGACTCACGATCAGCTCGTTTACGCCGCTGTCGCTGAGTCCTCCGTTGATTCTCGTTTGCATCGATTACGCTTGTACGATCCTAAGCCATTTTCGCGGAGCCACGCATTTCGCGGTGAACATTCTCAGCGCGGGGCAACAGGCTTATTCGATCACGTTCTCGGAGAAGCCCGAAGGCCGCTTCGACGGCATCGACTGGTTTCCCGGCGCCACTGCCGTGCCCCTTCTGCCGGGAGCGCTCGCCTGGTTCGAGTGCGAGGTTTCGCAGGTGGTGGAGGCCGGTGATCACGTGATACTGATTGGCCGCGTCATTTACGCCGAAGCGCAGCCCGGTGAGCCGCTAGTTTATTTCGAACGGGGATACCACCGTCTGCTGTAGCTCCTCATTGCTTGAAGGTTGGAGCAAGAATGCACAGGCGAAACCGCCTGCGCCACTTTGGTTGTGGGGCTGGCGTTTTCGCCTGTCATTTCGGGGTGATGTCCAAGGCAGGCTGAAGGCCTGCTCCACCCTTCGACATCCTCCAAATCTTCGAGGGACTCGAAGAATCAGAGGCTGTGTGCCACCTTCTTCTGCGTAGGAGTATCCTTTGGTTTGCGGCTATGATGCGCTCATGGGAGTGGGTTTTGTGTATTGCTCTCTTGGCGGCTCCGCTACAATCTGACGAAATCGCAAACACCACAGGGAAGGGCGACTGGGCCGCCGATGGGGCCAACGTCGGCCTTTGGGGTGGCGAGAACTGGACCTGGGCCGTCTCCGTGCGGCCGTCCATCGCGTATACTCTGACCTCGATTTCGCTTCCCCTCTCCCTCGTCAATCCGCCCGGCGTCGTGAACATCGTGCTGGCGGAGGACGATCACGGTTTTCCTGGCAGACTGATTGAAAAGTTCACGATCGCGGTTAATGACCACGAAGCAGCACTCCAAAAGGTCACGTCCATTCAGCATCCCCAACTCGCCGAAAACACTTTGTATTGGGTATTCGTGACGGCGGCGAATCCAACACGTATTTACTGGCACAACACCAGCGATAACCCACCGCCGAGGGGATGCAAAGTAGCATTGCGCGAAAACCGATCCTCGTGGATTGTTCAGCACGACCAATTCCGGCCGCCCGGCTTAATCCTCTCCGGCGAACCGTTTAGCACACTCAAGGTGGCGCGCGTAACTGGACAATCCTATCCCCGTGTCTTACCTTAAATGTTGGAGTTTTCCAGCATGTTACGGATTCTCGCTGCCCTTGTCTTCAGCGCTGCGACGGTCTTCGCGCAGACCACGGTAATCCGTCTTGGCACACTCGTGCCGAAGGATTCCCGGTGGTACGAAATTCTCGTGAAGATGGGCGAAGACTGGAAGAAAGCGTCCAACGGCAAGATCGAGCTGCGCATTTATCCCGGCGGCGAGCAGGGCGACGAGCCAGAGATGGTCCAGAAGATCCGGATCAAAAAGCTGCAGGCCGTGGCGCTTTCGGGAGCAGGATTGAGCGGCATCGACGCGGCCGTATCAGCGCTGCAGGTTCCCATGCTGCTCGACTCTTACGATGAACTCGACTACGTGCGCGATCACATCTCCGATCGCCTCGAAAAAGGGATGAGGGAGCGCGGATTTGTCGTCCTGAACTGGGGCGATGCCGGCTGGGTTCACTTCTTCACCAAGCATCCGGCGACGAAACCGGACGATCTGCGCAAGCTTAAGCTGTGTGTTCTGCAAGGCGACAACAGCACCTTCGGTTTGTACCAGCAGTACGGGTTTCATCCCGTCGCGCTCGCGGCGACAGACATCTTCACCGGTCTGCAGACCGGCCTGGTGGACGCGATTCAGGCTCCTCCGCTGTTCGTGTTGAGCAATCAATGGTTCGCCGGTGCGAAGAACATGTTGGACATCAAATTCGCGCAGCTTGTCGGCGCAACGCTGATCTCGAAAAGCGTGTGGGATTCGATTCCGGCCGCGATGCAAAAGCCCCTGCTGGATTCAGCGCGGACTGCCGGTGTCGGCCTGCGCGATGAAATCCGCAAAGCCGAAGCCGGCGCTATACCGCTCATGCAGCAGTTCGGGCTAAACGTGGAGCACCCCGATGCCGCGACCGTCGCGGAATGGCGGAAGCTGGCTGAGAGCATTTATCCGAAACTCAAGGGCCCCGTCGTCCCAGCCGACCTTTTCGATGAGGTCGTGCGACTCCGTGACGAGTACCGCAAAACCCACTCCACTCACACCGCGGTGAACAACAAGTGAGCGCGCCCCTTCCGGTTCCCGCCGAAGCTCCGGAAGCGCGTCAGTATCAGCACCCAGCGCACATCTTCGAAGACAGCCTGTCGATGATTGCGTTTTCGCTGATGATCATCCTGCCGGTCATTTCGATGACCACGCGGCTTTTCCGCCTGCCTGATTTTCCCGGCAACGCGGTGGTCGTCCAACAGCTCACGCTCTGGATCGGCATGCTGGGTGGCGCCCTGGCTGCAAGGTCCGACCGGCTGCTCGGAATCTCCTCCATGGCCCTGCTTCCCGAAAAGTGGCGCGCGCCAGTGAAAACCTTCACGAGTTTCGTGCTGGCCGGTGTCTCTGTTTCGCTGGCCTGGGCCAGCATCGTGTTTCTGCAATCCGAGAGGCAGGCTGGATCTTACCTGCTGCCAGGCGTTCCGAAATGGACCGTGCTCGCGATCATGCCGCTTGGGTTCGCGGCCATCGCGCTGCGGGCCGTGTGGCGGGCGGGCTCCAACTGGAAGCCGCGTGCAATCGCGGCCCTTGGCTTGGTACTGCCGTATTTTCTCGGATTCCAGCTTCAACCGGGAACCCCTGGCGTGCTCACCGTGTCCATGACCATCGTGCTGACTGCGACCGTGCTGGGGCTTCCGATCTTCGCGGTGTTCGGAGGACTGGCGCTTCTGCTCTTCTGGAACGCATCGACACCCGCTGCGTCGGTCCCGGTCGAGATGTACCGCCTGGTGGCTTCTCCGCTGCTTCCATCGATTCCCTTGTTCACGCTGGCTGGATACTTCATGGTGCAAGGCGGGGCGACCAAGCGGCTGCTGCGTGTTTTCACGGCGTTGTTTAGCTGGATTCCGGGCGGGCTGGCGATCGCGACGGTCGCCATCTGCACCATCTTCACTTTTGCCGGATCGGGTCTCACCATTCTGTCGCTGGGCGGCTTGCTCGTTCCGATGCTGATCAAGACCCGCTACCCGGAGAAGTTTTCCCTTGGGCTGCTGACGGCGTCAGGCTCGCTTGGCCTTTTGTTTCCGACCAGCGTTCCCGCGATTCTGTATTGCGTCTACTCGCAGACAGCTATTAACAAGCTGTTCATTGGCGCGATTATCCCCGAGCTGGTGATGATCTCGGCGGTGGCCGCCCTGGGAATTTACAAAGGCATTACGAATGACGCGGTTCGCGATCCCTTCTCGCCACGGGAAGCGGCAAGCGCGATCTGGGAAGCGAAGTGGGAGCTGCTGCTGCCGATTATCATGATCACCGGCATCTTCGGAGGGTTTGGGACGCTCACCGAAGCTGCCGCGCTGACCGCCTTCGCGGCCTTCATTGTGGAAGCGTTCATCTACCGCGATCTGAAGCTGAAGCGTGACTTTCGCGAGGTATTTGTGGAGTGCGCCACGATCGTGGGCGGCATTCTGCTCATTCTTGGAGTCGCTCTCGGGTTTACGAACTACTTGATCGACGCCGAGATCCCGTCGCGACTCATCGACTGGGTGCGGTCGCACGTGGAATCGAAGTACCTGTTCCTGCTGCTGCTGAATGGCGCGCTCCTCGTCGTCGGCGCGCTGATGGACATCTTCGCTGCGATTCTCGTGGTTGTGCCGCTGCTGAAGCCATTGGCAGCCGCATATGGGATCGATCCGGTCCAGATGGGGGTCATCTTCATCGCTAATCTGGAGCTTGGCTATCTACATCCGCCGGTCGGCATTAACCTATTCCTCTCGGCCTACCGCTTCAAAAAGCCGATGGGCACGGTGATCTGGGCGACTTTACCGTTCCTTTTCATCCTGATGGGCACGGTGCTGCTGATCACGTACGTGCCCTGGATGACGACAGGGCCCCTGAACTGGTTCAGCAAGTAACCAGCGCCGTTCTGCGCCAAATCACCCGAAAAGACCCACCCAATCCGGCACGTAGGGTTACGCAAGTTATTGAAAAAGCGGTCTGATCACAAGGGACAATCACGTGCGTTAGAAGAGGCGAATGCTCTTGCCCTCGACAGCCGAATTCGTTCCACTGGCGACGGTAGGAAATCGCATTCGTTGCTCCTTATACTCCACGGCTGCTCAACTTCTAAACTGCGGCGAGGGATCCGGTGCGTGCCATATACCTGCAAAGGCCCCTACCTCCAACACGTGCGTGACGCAAACCGTTGATCTTGCAGCAGACGAGCAGCCGATTCACACCTCGGTAGTGCAAAGCGGCTTTCTGGGTGGCCGCTTTGCGCTACGAGGTGGCACGCGCTCCAGCTCCTCCTAAGGCGGCGGCGATTGGCCCCCTCCATCGCCGCCACATACCTTATCGCTCCAAATTGATTTCGATCTGACGCAGGATTTTGTGCGGCCTCGGATCGCCACAGTTAACAAGCGCTGCGTCCTGACAATCGCGCTCCCGCGCTATCACCGGATTGTCTATCGTCCCCGAGAGGATCTTTCCATCCGGAAGGCTGATTTTCATCTCGACGTCGAAAGTCTCCTTCCCCACCGCTGCGACGTACTTATCGCCGTTGTGTGAGACGTTCACCCAGTTGTTCGGAGTATCGGCGACCGTATCAGACATCCACGGCGCCGGGATTTTGATCCGCGGTTTCTTGGGTGGTACGTGCCGGACCAAAAGGGTGGCGACCTTGCCATCGATCGAGGTCAGCGTGATGTCGAAATCGATTGAATCTTCACCCAGGACAACGTAGTTTCCGTCCGCCCAGGATGCCGGCCCTCCATGTTCATGGTACAGGTGATCTCCGGCCTTGTTCAGGTTGCCGACCTTCTCTGTGAGCCACAGGTCGGCATAAAACGTCAGCATATCGGTAATCGGGCCAATCAGCATCGGGTGTACAACGGCGAGGTTTGGAACCCCGGGAGGTGTGCGCGGGTCAAGCGAAAGCAACTGGCGGAAGTCGACGCTCGCCGGCGGCAGATTTACAGGCGCGCCGGCAAAGACCAGATTCGACCAGGCATATTCTTCGGTGAACGCCCCGTCCGCGGTCTTTTTGACGATACCCTTGGCCACAGCCTGGTAGTTGCGTCCCTCATTCGTGGCCTTCATGCGGTAAACCAGGGTCTCGCCGTCCTTGTACCGCCTTTCGAGAAGACGACCTTCCTGGGCGAACGCCAGCGGGGTCAAAGCCACAATGCAGATCAATTTCATTTCCTGGATTCCAATCCTTTCGCGAACAGCATCATTTCCTGCTTCACAACCGACTCGGTACCTTTGAACGGAGGTCCTTCTACAGCCCACAACGCCGTGAGCCCGAGTTGAATCGTTTTGAAAACCATCACCAACTCCGGTATCGCGACATCAGTTCGAATCGCTCCTCGTTGCAGAAGGGTTGTAAAGAGCTTCTCCAGGGGCGGATCGATGGTCTTTTGCATTTCGACCATGTAGGGCAGGAACTGCTGGGTTCGGAGGAGCATCTGCGCCAGGAAGACCCGCACAAAAGCGTGGTAGGGCTCCTTCATCTTGAACTGCCGCGTGATGAACTCCGTCAGAATGGTGCTCACCGGACGCTGCGAACGCATGAGACTGGCCAGTGCGTCCTGAACCTCAGGCTCGAAGCCGACCAGAAAGGCGACGATGATGTCTTCCTTGGTCTCGAAGTAGTTGTAGATGGTTCCCTTGCCGATATCCGCGGCGGCCGCGATCTGGTCAACGGTGACTTCCGCGATGCCGTGCCGGGAGAAAAGTTCGATCGCCTCCGCGACGATACGCTCGCGACTGGCGATTTTTTTCCGCTCTCTCCGTGATAGATTTGTGACCACGGTCATAACTGACTATAGTCATCTCTAGATGCCGTGTCAAAGGGGGGATGCTTCGGGTTTACAATACGGCTTCTACCACGGAGGACGAAATGAAAGGATTCAAGCAGTTCTTAATGCGCGGCAATGTCATCGACCTTGCCGTCGCGGTGGTGATGGGCGGCGCGTTCGGAGCTGTTGTCACCGCGCTCGTGAAGGACCTTTTGACACCCCTGATCGCTGCGATCGTGGGCAAACCCGATTTTTCGGGTATAGCGTTCACAGTGAACGCCAGCAAGTTCATGATCGGCGATTTTGTTAACGCGGTGATTTCGTTTTTGCTGGTTTCCACCGCTGTTTACTTTTTCGTGGTGCTGCCGGTGAACACGTTGATGGCGAGATTGCGGAGGGGTGATAAACCGCCGGATCCGACTACGAAGAATTGCCCGGAGTGCCTCAGCGCGATTCCGATTGCGGCGCGCCGGTGCGCGTTCTGCACGTCACAAGTCGCTTAGAGACATGGCGAGCGAGGTATTACACAGCCTCTGACCCTTCGCGTCCCGCGACGATTTTGGATAAGGTTAGGCGAAAACGCCTATCCCACTTTTCGGTTGCGGCTGTGCTGCCTGGCGGGGCAGGCGGTTTCGCCTGTGCATCTTCCCCGTATGAGTTGCCTACTGGGCGGCCGGTGTGGTGGCGAGGTCGTGCTCGAAGCTCACGGGCGGGTTGTAGAACAGGAACCGCCCACAGCTCTCGCAGAACATCAACTGCTCGCCGCGCCGTAAATCCTGGAAGAATTGCGGGCGCAGGGAGATCTGGCAAGCGCTACAGCGGCCTTCAATCACTTCCGCGATCACCACGCCATGCCACTTCTTGCGAATGCGCTCGTATGCGCTAAGGATTTCACGCGGAAGCTTGGGCATGATCTCTTTGCGTTCCGCTTCGAGGTCCGCAACCTGCTTCTGGTCCTTCGCCGTGGCCTCGCGAGCCCGGTTCTTCTCGGACTCGACCTGCTGCTTCTCTTCTTTCAGCGCCACCTCGGCCTTTTTCATGTTGGTTTCGAGGGGTTCCGCCTCGCCCATCAGGTCGAGAATTCGATCTTCGTGCTTGCGAATCTCCTTCTCGGCGTACTCAATCTCGTGTTGAAACGCGCGGTATTGCTCGTTGGTCTTCGCCTGCAACATCTGGTCCCGCAGCTTGGAGATCTTCTGCTGCTGAACCTTTACGTCGTCCTCCAGGCTCTTGCGTTCCTTCTGATTCGCCGAAAGGGCCGCGCGATCGGCTTCGAGACGGCGGACGTGCGTGTCCAGTGTCTTCTCAATCTGCGCGATATGTTTGGGTAGTGCCGAGATTTCCCGCTGCAGGTCTGCGATTTTGAGATCTAAGGTTTGCAGGCGGGTGACCAGCTCCAGATCTGCGGTCATCAAAGTCAAGTTTATCACGTATGGCGGCTTTGACCGTCTTTGGCTATCCGTTTGCTTGTTTTCTCGGGTTTCTTGAGGTTGATCGTTCCACGACAGTTCTTCGCCCCGCAGGAACAAGGCACAAGCTCCTCATCGGCGCCGAAATGGTAGTCGACGGTTAGCTCTTCGCCTTTCCTGATGCGACGCTTACTGAAATAGATGATGTGGCCTTTGAGGTTTCTCGAAGCCAAATTCGGATCGCAGGAGTGATTGATGAATTCCGCGCCGCTGCCGCCCACCGAGCCGTCCAACGACCAATAGCTGTCCAAAGTGAAGATGTAGTTAAGCGGGCGGCTGGCGCGGATCTTGGTCTCACGGCGGCTGATCCGCTCGCCGGTGTACTCAATCACCTTACGATTGGGAGGGATATTTTGATCCGCATACACGCCCCAGCGATGAATTTTCGAGGGTTCCGCGTGCATGCGGAAACACGCGTGCTTAGGATCGATAAGAGGAGTCTGCAAGTGGAATTCGTCAGGCGCCGATCTTCTGCTTAATGATCCCGATCAGCTCTTTCACCGCCGCGGCGCTCTTCTGCAAGGCCGCCTCTTCTTCCGTGTGCAGCTTGATCTCGTAGATCTTCTCGATGCCGCGCGAGCCCAATTTCACCGGCACGCCGACGAATAGGTCGCTGATGCCATATTCCCCGGTTAGATACGCGGCACAAGGCACTACTTTCTTCTTGTCCTTGAGGATCGACTCTACCATCTCGACGGCGCCGGCCGATGGAGCATAGTAGGCGCTGCCGGTCTTGAGGTAGCGGACAATCTCGGCGCCGCCATCGCGCGCACGCTGCACCAGGCGGTCGAGCGTGGCCTGGTCGAGCAGTTCTGTCAGGGGAATTCCTGCCACGCTGCTCAGACGAACCAGCGGCACCATCGTGTCACCGTGGCCGCCGAGCACCATCGCGCTGACGCTCTCCACGGCGACGTTTAATTCCTGTGCGATGAAGGTGCGGAAACGAGCCGTATCGAGGATTCCGGCCATACCGACTACGCGGTCGCGCGGGAAGCCGGAAACTTTCATGGCGGTCCAACACATAGCGTCCAACGGGTTGGTCACCAGAACGAGAATGCAGTTCGGGGAATACTTCACCGCCTGCTCCGTTGCCGTTTTCACCACTTCATAATTGGCGAAAAGCAGGTCGTCGCGACTCATACCCGGCTTGCGCGCCAGGCCCGCGGTTATCACCACAATGTCCGAATTGACAGTCGGCTCATAGTCGTTGGCTCCTGTCACATTGACGTCGTAGCCTTCAACGGGCCCCGACTCCAGGATGTCCAAACCCTTACCTTGCGGAATGCCTTCGACGATGTCCACGAGGACGACGTCCGCAAGTTCTTTGCCGGCGATTCTGAGAGCGCAGTTCGCGCCGACATTGCCCGCACCCACAACGGTGACTTTTTTTCGCATAGAATCTCCAAGGTAGGACAGCGATTCACTTGACGTCAAGGAGCGAAAGACCAAATGGGTCTCTATTTTGAAGATTTCTCCGTGGGGCACAAGACGGTGACACGCAGCCGCACGGTAACCGAAGCCGACATTGTCGGATTCGCCGGGCTTTCCGGCGATTTCGTGGAACTGCATGTAAGCGAAGAATTCGCGAAAAATGGGCCGTTCGGGCGCCGAATTGCGCATGGACTGTTAGTGCTGAGCATGTCTAGCGGACTGACCGTGCAAATGGGCAACACCACCGACACCGTAATTGCGTTTTACGGCATCGACAAACTGCGCTTCACGAAACCGACGTTCATCGGCGACACGATCCACGTGGAGAAAGAGGTCGTCGCCGCCGAGAAGAAGGGGCCGGGGCGCGGCGTCATTACATTTCAGACCAATGTCCTGAATCAAAACAACGAACCGGTGGTGGTTTACACAGACAAGCTGATGGTGAAGGCTCGGGCGTGAGGGCCCTCGCCGGAATTACAGTACTCGATCTCACCCGTCTTCTGCCTGGCGCATCCGCCACGGCATATCTGGCGCAAAACGGCGCGGACGTGATCAAAATCGAGCAGCCGGGCGACGGCGATTACGCCCGGTCGCTCGATCCGGAGGTATTCGCGTCGACCAATGGCGGCAAACGAAGCGTCGGACTTAATTTAAAGGATCCACGCGGGCGCGAACTGTTGCTGCGATTAGCGGATCGTGCGGACGTCCTGATTGAGGGCAATCGGCCGGGTGCCATGTTGCGACTCGGCTTGGGCTACGACAAAATTCGAGAGCGGAACCGCCGCCTGATCTATGCCAGCCTGACCGGCTACGGACAAGACGGGCCATATGCCATGCTCGCGGGACATGATGTAAATTACCTGGCGCTCGGGGGTGTCCTCAGTATGAATCTTCCGGTCATCCCCGGCGTGCAGTTTGCCGATCTCGCCGCCGGGGCGATGCAGGCCGTGAGCGCTATCCTTACGGCGTTGTTCGAACGCGAACGGACCGGCGAAGGACGCTATCTGGACGTGTCGATGCTGGCCGGAGTGAAGTCGTTTCTCACTGTGCCGCTGGGCATTTATCGGCGAACCGGCCGCGAGCCGGAATCCGGCAACGAGGTTCTGAGCGGGCGGTATGCCTGCTACAGCCTCTATCGCGCCGGCGATGGCCGCTGGCTGGCCGTCGGAGCTTTGGAGGCGAAATTCTGGGCGGAGTTGTGCCGTCGCCTGGGCTGCCCTGATCTCATTCCACGCCAGTTTGATTCCACCGCAAAGGAATCGTTGGCCGCGATTTTCGCAATGCGGCCGGCCGAGGAATGGTTCGAGTTGCTGCGCGATTCCGACTGTTGCGTCACGCCGGTGAGGACTGTCGGGGAGATTGCGGGCGAAATCGGACCACCTGCGGGTCCTCCGGCGCCGGCGCTCGGCGAGCACACCCGCTCGATTCTTCGGGACTGCGGGATCGGCGACGAGGAGTTCTCGAATCTGCGGGCGGAGGGGGTTATTCAATGAACGTTGTGTACTGCATCCGGCACGCAAGCCGGGTGCATGCCAATCGGATTGCGGTGGATTATGAAGGGCAGCAGTTTACGTGGAGGCAGTTCTATCGCATCGCGCAGAACTCCGCCCGGCGTTTGTCCGAAATGGGAGTACGCAAGGGCGATCGGGTGGCAGTGCTATTGGGCAATTCGCCAGCGTATCTGGACCTCTACTACGCGATAGCCATGACCGGGGGGCTTATTGTTCCGCTGAACACGCGCTGGGCCCCGCAGGAGATGCGCTTTACGCTGGAGGACTCCGGCAGCAAGCTGTTGTTTGTCGACGAGCGGTTTGCGCACCTCAAGGATCAACTCGGAGCGATTCAAAACGAGGCGCCATTTGCACCGGACGCAGACGGCCCCGGCTTCGACTACGAAGAGCCGGACGAAAACGACATCGCCGGACTGTTCTATACGAGCGGCACGACGGGCGGTCCCAAGGGGGCCATGCTGACCCACCGTAACATCTACTCGAATGCCCTGCATATCTGTATTTCGCCGTTCGGTCCACAGCCGGATTGGCGCTGGCTGCACGCGTCTCCCATGTTTCACCTGGCCGATGCCGGCGTTCTTCACGGCGTGACGCTAAACGGCGCCACAAATTGCTTTCTGCCCTCGTTCGATGCCGAGGGCCTCATGAAGACGATCGAGCGGTACCGAGTGACCCACGTCCTACTGGTGCCGACGATGATCAACCTGCTCCTGAACCATCCCAATTTCGGCCGCTACGATCTTTCGAGCCTGCAGGGCATCAACTACGGCGCTTCCCCGATGCCTCTGACGCTGCTCGAGCAGGCCATGGACAAGCTCGGCTGCAAGTTCACGCAAGGCTACGGCATGACCGAAGCTAGTCCGCTGCTGACCGCTCTTCACTCCGACGATCACCGCCTGGAGAATGTGGATCAGCGCTTCACGCCCGTCAAATCGGCTGGAAAACCGGCAGTCGGCGTCGAAGTGCGCGTTGTGGATTTTGACGAACGAGAGCTTCCGCCGGGCGAAGTCGGCGAAATCATCGCTCGCGGACCGAACGTCATGAAGGGCTACTGGAATCGGCCAGAGATTAACGAAGAGGTTCTCCGCGGGGGATGGTTGCACACCGGCGATCTTGGCGCGTTCGATGACGAGGGCTACCTCTATATTTACGACCGCAAGAAAGACATGATCAAGACCGGATCGGAGAATGTGTACTCACCCGAAGTCGAAGCCTCCCTCTGTGCGCACGCTGACGTGCTGGAGGCGGCGGTGATCGGGATTCCCGACCCGGTATGGGGTGAGACCATTCGCGGTGTCGTAGTACTTCGCGCCGGTTGCAGGACCAGCGCCGATGAGCTTATGACCTGGTGCCGGGGACGGCTGACGCACTTCAAGTGTCCCCGCTCAATCGTGTTTACCGATTCGCTGCCCAAGGGCGGCACTGGCAAGGTGCAGAAACAAGTGCTCCGGACCCGGTTTGGGGGAAGCGCCGCCGCGGCCTCCTAACCGCGGTTCGGAGCTCCACAACACGGAAAACGCAATGCGTAACAGTTGGAAGCGCACAGCGTCTGTCCTCCGAGGACGAAAATGTTGATCGTAGTGTTTTCGCTTAACCTGAGATAGTATGTGCGGAATTGTTGGGTACATCGGACAACGCAAAGCGGTGCCCATAGTTCTGGATGGGCTTCGCCGGCTGGAGTATCGGGGATACGACTCCGCGGGGATCGCCGTGCTCGAAGACGGCGGCCAGTTGGCGATTAGAAGGGCGGAGGGCAAGCTCCGGAACCTGGAAGAAACTATCCGCGCCAACCCGGTGGATGGCGCTTATGGCATTGGACACACGCGCTGGGCCACTCACGGAAGGCCCACCGAGGAGAACGCACACCCACATCGCGACTGCACCGGCGACATCGTGGTGGTGCATAACGGCATCGTCGAGAACTACCTTTCCCTAAAGCAGCAACTTTCGAAGGAGGGGCACAAGTTCGTCACCGAAACTGATACCGAAATCATCGCCCACCTGGTCGAGAAGTACTACACGGGGAACCTCGAAGAAGCGGTTCGAAAAGCGGTAAAGCAGCTTAGCGGAGTTTTCGCCCTCAGTGTGATTTCCAGCAGGGATCCGCGCAAGATCGTCGCCGCGCGGTCGGGACCTCCGGTGGTTGTGGGGCTCGGGGAGAATGAATATTTCGTGGCTTCCGACGTCCCCGCCATTCTCAGTCACACCCGCGACATGATTTTTCTCAACGACGGCGATCTCGCGGTGCTGACCTCCGAAGGCGTTCGGCTAAGCGACTTTGACGGCCTTACCATCAAGCGTCCGGTATCCCATATTCTGTGGGATCCGATCATGGCGGAAAAAGGCGGCTACAAGCATTTCATGCTCAAAGAGATCTTTGAGCAGCCGCGCGCCGTCCGCGACACGATGCTGGGGCGTGTGGGCCAGGAGTCGGGCCACATTTTCCTCGACCAGATGAACATCACGGAGCGTGAATTTCGTGAGTTCAAGCAAATCAAGATCATTGCCTGCGGAACGAGCTGGCACGCGGCGCTCGCAGGCAAGTTCATGATTGAGGAGCTGGCGCGGGTTCCGGTGGAAGTGGACTACGGCAGCGAATTTCGGTATCGAGATCCGATTCTATCGAAGGATGTGCTCACGGTCGTCATCTCGCAGTCGGGCGAGACAGCGGACACGCTCGCCGCGCAACGCGAAGCCAAGCAGAAAGGTTCGATCACGCTGGCAATCTGCAACGTGATCGGTTCGATGGCAACGCGGGAAGCTTCCGGGACCATCCTTACGCACGCCGGACCCGAAATCGGCGTGGCGTCCACAAAGGCGTTCACGTGCCAGCTCACGGCGCTATTTATCCTCGCCATGCACCTGGGGCAGGCACGGGGCGTGCTTTCGCCCGAGGAATCGCGACGTCTTGTACAGGAACTCGTCCGGCTGCCCGGGAAACTCGAGGCGATTCTCGACCACGACACGGTTTATGACGACATCGTCAAACGCCTGTTCCGCGCAAACGATTTCCTCTTCCTGGGCCGCGGCATCCATTTTCCGATCGCGCTCGAAGGCGCGCTCAAGTTAAAAGAGATTTCTTACATTCACGCCGAAGGTTATCCCGCCGGTGAGATGAAGCACGGCCCGAACGCCCTGATCGATGAAAACCTCCCGGTGGTCGTAGTCGCTACGAGAGACCGCGACAACGAAGCGAGCTGTCTGCGCTTCGAAAAGACGATGTCCAATATTCAGGAAGTGAAGGCGCGTAGCGGGATCGTGATTGCGATTGCTTGCATGGGCGACGAGGAGGAACTCCGCAATGTCGCCGATTTCGTGCTGCACATCCCGCCCACCAGTGAGTTGCTGCTGCCGATTCTGGAAGTGGTGCCGCTCCAGTTGCTCGCGTATCATGTCGCCGTACGCCGCGGATGTGATGTCGATCAACCGCGCAATCTCGCCAAGAGCGTAACGGTCGAGTGAGACAGGCCACACACCAGGTCCACGTTCAGACACGCGGCAAAGGACTGTACAACTTTACACGTGAAGTTCAGACCTGGATGCAAGGGCAAAAGCCGCAGACCGGTTTGCTGACCCTGTTTTGCCAGCATACGTCAGCTTCACTGGTGATCCAGGAGAATGCCGACCCCGATGTGGTCGAGGACCTCAAGGATTATTTCGAGCGCCTCGTGCCGGAGAATACGTCGCTTTACCGGCACACGCTCGAAGGCCCGGACGACATGACCTCGCACATTCGCACCGCGCTGACGCAGACGCATTTGAGCATTCCGATTCACGGCGGCCGGCTGGCGCTTGGGACCTGGCAGGGAATTTATCTTTTTGAGCACCGTGAACATCCGCATCGCCGCAGCGTGATTTTGCATTTGCTTTCGGACGAATGATAGACGTGTACTGTCGTGCTCAGTCGGTTTCGGCGCTGCTCCATGAAACTGAATGAACACCGCATGTCGCAACAGACAGTTTCCGACGATGGGTTATCCTACGCGTCAGCCACCGTAGCGCAGGCCACCTGGGTTCCGGCCTTCGTACCTGACGCGAAGAACCGGCGGTTTGCCATTGCCTCCGTATACCGATCATAGGTCCCGCCAAACACCGCATCCCACGAGCGCTGGCACGCCAGACGCCTTGAGTTATCGCGCATCGAGCTGCGGAGTTCATGGTGCCGGTAAAGCAGGAGCACACTGTTTACGAAGTCGAGCTCATTGCCGGCGATGTAACCGGTCGTTCCGTCACGAACCAGGAACTTGGGGCCTCCGAACGCACTCACCACCGCGGGAACTCCCGAAGCCATCGCTTCTAAAACAACATTCCCAAACGTATCTGTCTCCGAGGGAAAGACAAACACGTCCATGTTGGCGTAAGCCTCAGCGAGTGGTTCGCCTTTCAGAATCCCCGGCAAATCCGCGCGCTTCATGTTTGCGGAAAGCCATGAACGCTCGCTGCCGTCGCCCACGATCAGAAACCGGGCCGACTTAACACCCGCGTCCAACAACGAACGCTCCAGTCTCGCAAGGAGCCGCACATTCTTCTCGGGGGAGAGCCGTCCTACATAGCCGATCACGAAATCCGTGTCCGTTCGCCGGCGGCGCGCCGGAGCGAAGAGCTCCGTATCGATTCCGCGCTCCATCAGATGCGTCGGATTGCCGGTCCGCTCTGCCAGGAACTGCACCAATTCCGGATTTGGCGCAAAATGCAGGCGCGCGAGTTTGTAGAACCGGAGGATCAGCCGCAGAGACTGGCGCTCCGTGAAGCGAACGACAGGCGCACGCATTCCCGCCGGCCACCAACCGAGCAGCTTCTCCAGGCGGCGGCTACCAAATTCATGTACATTCGTATGCCACGACGCAACCAGCGGCACCCGCAGCTCGTGCGCAATCATCGCGCCGAGTATTCCGAATTGGCCGGGGCCGGTGATGTGTACCAGGTCGGGCTGGAACGCCCGCACGCGTTCCCCCAGCCACCGCTGGTAACGCCAGAACATCAGGTCAAATCGCAAATCGTGCTCGAGGCCTAGCGACAGCGGACTGTGGGAGAGCTCGATCGTCAGATGTTCGCCTTCTGTCCGCTCCAACGTTCGCGGTCCCGCGTGCACGGAACAAAATGGATATCCGCGCCTCTGCGCAAAACCGTCGAACTCGCGGCTGGTAAGTGCAACGCCGTTCACTTCATGGAAACTGTCGGTAAAGAACGCAACTCGCGGCACCTTCACAACGCCACCTCCTCGCGTTTCGCGAACGTGGCGCGAAACACCTGCCGCAGCGGGGGCTGCCGCAACATCTGGACTCCGTTTACGAAGATGCGGGTCGCGAGCGGACCTCGTCCGCCCCACAGCGTGGCGAGCGATCGAGCGATGCCGTCTTCGCACCGGTAGAACACCCGCTCGTCCCACCTCCGCCAACCCTCGCCATGATTCTCGTGGTAGGCCAGGGTGTCCTCAATGGTTTGCAGGATTCGAAGGAAGAACGGCTCGGAGTATTGATTCGTGATCAGCACGGTGCTTCGTCCGTTGCGTACTTCGTCGGCGAACTCGGAGAATGAGCCGGCTTTCGTCAGATTCAGAATCGTGTTCGGTTCGAGCGCATGGCGATCGCCTCCGGAAATCACTGGCTTTCCGTAATCCCGCGCCAACAGAATCGCATCCCGGTTTTCCGCCCAGGGACGCAGCCCATTGAGTTCGAGGGCGTGCAGGTTTGAACCGAAGCGGTTCAGCAACTCGCGCGCGATCACCATGTGATTGTTATGGCTGATTCCCTTTTCGTCCCAGCACGGGTGATTGAAGACCACCAGCCGCTCGGGACACGCGGCGAGCCATTCCAGCAGATCCCCAAGACGCTCCTCGGCGGGGATAGCGGTGAACGCCGCCAGTTCCGCCATGATGTCGCGCGCCGATTCCAGCGGCAGATTGTGCACACCGAAGTGAACGAACGTGCCGCGGAACGGCACGGTCCACTCAACCGAAACGGGCACCCTCTCACATTCCGACAAGACGCGCAGTTTCAGCGGTCCCGTAATGTTGTCGTGATCCGTGATCGAAACCAGAGCGCGGAGGCCGAAGCGGTCTTGAATCTGGCTTTGCTCCAGTTGAAAGGCATGGTGAACCGCGAGAGGAGGCGTCCACCACGCGCGCCTCAGATCGAGATCGCCTCCATGCACGGCGCGATACCTGGCCTCCCCATGTTGGAGCGCCATCCGAATCGGAGCAACGCCAATTGCCAGGCGATAAATGAAACCGAGACTCTCTTCCGAGTGCAGCGTGTGGCTGTGTAACGAGACTCCCGAGCGGAAACCCGTGACCGCGGCCCGGTCTCTCTCGAAGCGAATTTGGTCGTATGTCAAGCCGGTTCCTCCTGGAGAAGTGATGGAATGACAGGCGATTGCGCAAGTGTAGTTTGCTCGAATCGCAAAGCGAGAAAGCTTCTTGGCCGGAACTCTATACTGACAGGTAGCGCCGAATCGTCGCGGTCGTAGGTGACGTGGAACTGCGATGCGACATGGCCTTTTTCGTTCCGGATGCGGCCCTCCATCGCGAGGTGTTCGCCGGATTTCTCCCGAGGATGGGTCAGCAGCCGGTAGATCTTGGCGGCGTGCAGAAACTCGGTTTCCCTCGACACCCGCGCGAGCATCGCCGCGCGAGCCGCATATAGAAAGGTCGGAATGGCGTCGGCTCCGGACCGTTGTGAATTGACGCCATTCTCTGCCGGCATGCCTTCGCGCACAATCTCGGCGACCCTTGCGCAATTGAGCCAAGTGAAGCCGCCTTCGATTTTTGTTACGAAGACACCAGTCGAATACGAGGTCAGGGAGCACCGGCCGTGCGAGGCACTCAACGTCAGCGATTCGCCCGATGCGGCGAGCGACTTCCGCGCCGCGGTGAAATCCGTCTCCGGGGAAGAGGTCATGAAACCGAAATACGCGCTGGCCACTACCCTTTGCGACTGACTGCAAACCGATTCCTGCGCCATCCCGAAACGGTTTAATCCATGCAACTGACCCGGCCATGATCCGGCGAAAAATTGCAGCGCGGTGATGATCCCGTCAGGCGTCGCATGCTCCTCCACTTGCAGAACCGCTCCACCCACGTTATGTTTCGCGATCAAAGGAACACCGAGCGCAGAGACGATCTGGTTGATCTGATAATGGCGAACGTGGGTCGCGGTCGCGCCGCTTCCGAATCTCAGCGCGACATCTTCCACTTCGAAGCGTGTGCCAGCCCAGGCCAACAGCGGCGCCACCAGCACCCGGCCGATGAGGCTTAATACTTCCCGCCTTGGCGGGTACAGCGCGCGCTTCATGCACCCAGCATGCACTCGAAGATTTACTGGGTCATGTCGCGTTTGTTAAGGTCCAAAAACAACTTATGCCCTGAATGTTCGGCATCAGAAGTTAACAAATATCCGCGCTTCATGAAGAAGACGGTACTGGCCGACGCAGCGAGGGAAAATAGCGCCGAAGCCAGAATGCCGCGGCCGGCATGCTGGGTTCCACCGGCCATGTGGATGGCCAACTCGAGCGACTGGCAAAGCACCATCGACTCAATTCCCAGCACGAGCGCTATGGCCCATGTCGGCCGACACAAACGGTATGCCTGGGCGAAAGCGCCCATGACTCCAGCGATCGCGATAGCGAGGCCAAGTTCCAGGCACGACGAGAGGGCCACGCCCGCTGACCGTCCGCGCAGTATCGCGCTGACGAAGACGAAGGTTCGGAAAGCGCCTCCGAGCATTGCCGTCTTCCAGTTCCATCCGCAGGATGAGATAGTCGAGCGGATAGCGAACGATTCTGACCGTCACCGCGGCGAGCGTGCGTTCCAACGATGGAGGATTCGCGCCATCCAGCGTGCGGCAAATCCGCCTGCATCTTGTGCATGCCTGACTTTAGAAACAAGCTACATGAAAATTGTTACCGGCTGGTTGCGATCCCGTCGCACCCTTGAGAATTTACAATTTCAAGTGATGCTGCGCATCCAGATTACAAAGCGCGCCGATGGCTCCGGCGTGTTACGGTGTAGCCGCCCCGATGGCTCCGTCACGTGGCAAAAGCAGAAGGACCGGCACGCGCGGTTTTTCGCATTGCATGATCTGACGCATTTCGCGGTGGAAACGGAGCTCGGGTACCGGCAGGGTTTTTTCGGGTTAATTGCCGCGGGGTGGGATATCGATGAGACCGGCGGCAAAGGACCCCGCGGCGCGTTACCTGCCGAAACGGTCGAAGTGGAGCGCATTGTCGGAGCGTTCGATGCCGAACGTGCTGCGGGAACTCCTTGGACAGCCGAGGAATTCAATCAGCACCTGGCACTTGAAGGATGGGCGCCGAAGCGGCCGCTTACCGCAGAAGACCTTCTCGGCATACGAACCGTGCGTAGCAGGCTATTCGCCCAGTGGTCCGCCGTAAGTCCCGGTGAGTCGATTGAACTCCAATTTCCAACCTGATGTGATAGATTCTGGCTTGAGCTATGGACCTCTTCACAAAGAAGCCAGTTTCTAAGCTGCTGGCCGAGTCCGAGGATAAGGAACACGGCCTGAAACGAAGTCTCACTGCGACATCGCTGGTGGCCCTCGGAATCGGTGCGATCATCGGCGCAGGCATTTTCACGCTGACCGGTGTCGCGGCCGCGACACACGCGGGACCGGCCTTGGTCTACTCCTTCATCCTGGCAGCGATCGGATGCGCGTTCGCGGGGTTCTGCTACAGCGAATTTTCGACCATGATCCCCATCGCCGGAAGCGCTTACACCTACGCTTACGCAACAATGGGCGAACTGCTGGCGTGGATCATTGGCTGGGCGCTCGTCCTGGAGTACGCCGTTGGCGCGGCGACCGTCGCGGTGAGCTGGTCCGCCACCATCGCCTCGATCCTTGCTGACTTCGGCATTGTCATTCCCCATGGCCTTCTGGCGTCGCCCTTCGATCCCATGCCCGGCTCGGTCAACCTGATGGCCGTAGTGATCGTGGTGGGTATCTCCAGCATTCTGATCATCGGAGTGCAGGAATCCGCGCGCTTCAATGCTTTTATTGTCTTCATCAAGGTAACGGTCGTGGTGCTTTTCATCATCGTGGGGTACTTCTACATCAATAAAGCAAACTACACGCCTTTTGTTCCACCCAATACGACCGGGAAATTTGGCGTTTTCGGCTGGACAGGAGTGCTCGCGGCAGCCGGCCAGATCTTCTTCGCTTATATCGGGTTCGACGCCGTCTCAACGGCCGCGCAGGAAGCACGGAATCCGAAACGCGATATGCCCATCGGCATCATCGGCTCTCTGGCCATCTGCACTATTCTGTATATCCTGTACGCTCAGGTACTCACCGGCGTCGTGAATTACAAAGACCTCAACGTCGCGGCGCCGCTGGCAGTGGCCGTCGACCGAATGCGCGATCTGCCGTGGCTGGGTAAGCTGATGAAGATCGGCTCACTGCTGGGCCTTACCAGCGTGATTCTTGTCATGCTGCTGGGTCAGTCCCGCGTCTTCTTCTCAATGTCGCGCGACGGCTTGCTTCCCCGCGTCTTCTCCGATATCCACCCTCGGTTTCGAACTCCCTGGCGCTCCAATCTTCTTCTCATGCTTTTTGTGTCGCTTGGCGCGGCCTTCACCCCGATTGCTCAACTTGGCAACCTGACGAGCATTGGAACGCTTTTCGCGTTCGTCCTCGTATGCGTCGGTGTCATCATCATGCGCAGAACCGACCCCGATTTGCCGCGTCCCTTCAGGACGCCGCTCGTCCCGCTGGTGCCGATCCTCGGAGTGCTCGTGAATTTCCTGCTCATGCTCGGGCTTGGCGGCATCACCTGGGGCGCATTCCTGACCTGGATGATCATCGGGCTGATCGTTTACTTTTCCTACAGCCGGTTCCATAGCCATCTTCTGGGCCAGGCTCGGACTTAGCTCTCTCTCCGAACCAGCTTTTTGCAGCCCTCCTCTTGACAGGTGTACCTGTCCGCCATATAGTGTGTATAGCATACTGTTGTGTACACAGTATGTGGCAAACATGACTGCCGAACTGTTCGAAAACCTACGCCTGGAGTTGAGACGCGGCTGCCTGACAGTAGCTGTGCTGGCTCAACTGCGAACCGAACATTACGGTTACGCCCTTCGTAAAGCGCTGGCAGATCAAGGCTTAGCCATTGATGAGAATACTCTTTACCCATTGCTCCGGCGGCTGGAAAGCCAGGGTTTGCTGGTCAGCCATTGGCGCGAAGAGGACAAGCGGAACAAACGCTTTTATCGTTTGTCGCCCGATGGCGAGATGATCCTGGCCCAACTTCTTGAGGAATGGCAAACCCTCAATGCTTCATTGGAGCGAATTACGACTGGGGGCGAGGCTGGAGTTGAGCAGGCTGAACCCGTACTGGAGCGAAAAACTTAGGAAACCCCATGGAACTGCTCGATCGCTATTTAAATGCTGTAAAGCCATTCCTGCCCAAGAAGCAACAGGATGACATCATCAAGGAACTGTCGGAGAACATCCTGTCGCGGGTGGAGGACAAGGAAGCAGACCTCGGCCGCCCGTTAACTGAAGACGAACAGGTAGAGCTTCTCAATAGCTATGGCCATCCCATGCTGCTGGCGATGCGCTATCGCCCGCAGCACTCGCTGATCGGACCGACCGTCTTTCCCTTCTACTGCTTTGCCATTCTGATCGCGCTCGCCATCACCGCCGTGTTCTATGTTCTCGGCATCTTGACGCTGGCGGGACAGGGCGCTTCCGCGAAGCAAATCATTGATGCCGCCCTGCAGTTCCCCCATGCGGCCCTTCCCGCCGTCGGCTGGGTCACGATACTGTTCGCCGCTGCCGAGTTGTGGTTGTCAAAGAGCCACTTCCTCGAGAAGCTGGCCGCTAAATGGAACGCGCGCAGCCTTCCGCCGGTCAAGCGCCAGGTGGAGCGCGTGCCTCGGTCGCAATCCATCACGGAGCTTATTTCCTACGTTTTTGCTCTCTGGTGGCTCGCCGGGCTGCGTTACTCATATTTAATCTTCGGCGCCATGCCGTTTCCCATTGCATTCGCGCCGGTTTGGTACACCTTGTACATTCCCATCCTGCTGCTGACGCTGCTTAGCGCGATACAACCCGCCATCAACCTCGTACATCCCGAGTGGACGTTGCTGCGTAGGGTTTTTCGGCTCGTGAGTACCGCCGCCAGCGTTATTGTCTGCCGGATTCTTTTGAACGCAGATGAGCTGATCGTCACCGGCGGCTTCAGCGCCGCTCAGAAACCGATTCTCGATCTGATCAACCTCTCAATGCGGATCGGCGTGGCGATCGCGCTGATAATTACAGCTATCCAATTCGTCGTTGAAGCCGTAAAACTCATCCGCAAGTTGATCCAGAATCGCGGTTTGCGCGCGGCTTTGTCGGGAGTCTTTTAAAGGACCGCAAAATGGAACTTCTCGATCGATATCTGAAAGCCGTCAGGCTCTACCTTCCTCGCGCGCATAAAGACGACATCGTCCGCGAACTCTGCGAGAATCTCTTGGCTGCAATGGACGATCGGGAGAAGGAACTCGGCCGCCCGCTCGCAAAGGCCGACGTGCAGCAGATTCTCCGACAGCATGGCCATCCGATGATCGTAGCCGGCGGTTATCATGTCAACCGCCGCTCGGTCACCTTCGGACGGCAATGGATCAGTCCCCAGATGTTTCCGTTTTATGTGAGGCATCTCTGGTTGAATCTGATCATCACCGTGGTTTTTGTTGCTGTCGTCGCACTCGCGGGCAAACCGATCGTCGTGCCGTTGCTGCTCTTTTCCATCGGCTTACAGTTCGTTATTCTGACGGTGGTCTATAGCGCCATGGATGCACTCATGCGGCGATCCCAACTTCCGGCAGCGCCATTGCCGTTGGAGTTTCCGATTCCCCGCTGGCAATCCAAAGCCGGAATCGCGCTTTGGGCCGTGTTCACTCTTTGGTGGCTCTCCATCCCGGTGTTCCCGGTTGTGCTTTTTGGTCCTGCAGCCGGCGTTCTCAGGATCGCGCCAACAATTGAGGGATACAACGTACCGATTGTGCTCCTCCTGCTGGCAGGGATCGCGCAACGCGTAACGAACCTTATTCGTCCGGAGTGGACCCGGCTGCTTCCCCTGTCGCGTTTAGCAATCAACGGAATCGGACTGATTCTCATCTATCGTCTGATTCAACACCACCCATTCGTTGTTGTAATGGCAGGTACGCACGACGCTCACGATATCGGCCTCGCCGCGACTTTCAATTCATGCATTGAGTGGGGCGTAGTAAAGACCTGGCTATGGATCTATTTCCTCGCTAACTTCGTCGCGCACGGGCTCGTGTGCCTCGATGATCTCCGCTGGCGAATTCTTCGGCAGCGTAACCGGATCCCGTCTCACGCGTTGTAGTTTCGCGCAAGAGGGTTTCACAAACAGAACAATGTCGGGAAGGAGAAAGCTATGAGTGTGTCTGCAGTTTTAACAACGCCCGCGCTTGACCGCGGCACGCCGTCAGGGGTCGAATACAACGTTTCCATCGGATATCTCCGGGCCTTCATCACCATCATGGTGCTGGCGCATCACGCCGTCATCGCTTACATTCCATTTCTGCCGCCGGCCGCGTCAACGTTCACGGCAGAACCACGACTGTGGCGAGCATTTCCGATCGTCGATAGCCAGCGATGGGCCGGCTTCGGTACATTTACCGGTTTCAACGACCTCTTCTTCATGTCGTTGATGTTCTTCCTTTCCGGCCTGTTTGTTTGGAGCAGTCTGCAGCATAAGGGGAGCGGCGTCTTCCTTCGCGATCGCCTGCGCCGCCTGGGGGTGCCGTTCATCGCTGCAGCAGCCATCATCGCCCCGCTCGCTTACTATCCGGCCTATTTGGTGACGGGCGCAGACGCCAGTCCCGTGGTTTTCCTGCGGCAATGGTTCTCTATGAAGGACTGGCCGGCGGGTCCGGCATGGTTTGTGTGGGTGCTGCTGGCATTCGACTGCGTGGCGGCCGCGCTGTTTGCTTTCATGCCGAAGTGGGGTGAAACGCTCGCTCGCGTAACGTCGGGCGCGATCCGGCGGCCGATCGCATTTTTTGGACTGCTCCTGGCCGTCTCGGCTGCTGTCTACATTCCCATGGCGCTGACGTTCAGTCCGGTAGACTGGAGCGCATTCGGGCCATTCACGTTTCAAACCAGCCGGATACTTCATTATTTTCTGTACTTCGCGGCTGGTATTGTCGTGGGCGCTTACGGCCTGGATCGAGGGCTGCTCGCAATGGGCGGCAAACTCGCCCGACGCTGGCCGCTGTGGGTCACCGCAATGCTGCTTGCGTTTGGCTTCGCCACCGTCATCTTCTTCGCGTCGCTACAGGATCCGAAGAACCCCGCGTTTTGGGGTACTCTTAACGGATTTGCGTTCACCCTATCTTGCGCAGCCTCCAGCTTTGCTTTCCTGGCAGTTTTTGTCCGATTCGCTCAGCGAAGCCGGCCGCTGTTCAACAGCCTGCGCGACAACGCCTACGGAATGTACCTGATCCACTATGCATTCGCATCATGGCTGCAATACTGTCTCCTCAAGACAGCACTCCCGGCGATCGCAAAGGGTTCGCTCGTCGTGGCCGGTACCGTCGTCCTGAGTTCGCTTGCCGTAGCCGCAATGCGGCGGATACCGGCCGTCGCAAGGGTGATCTGAGGGAGATGCCGCATGAAAACGAATTGTGTGGCCCAATTATCGGGAACGACGAAGCGTTTTGGAAAGATCGTGGCTCTGGACCAATTGGACTTGGAGGTTCAACAGGGCGAGTTGCTCGCTCTGCTGGGCCCGAACGGCGCCGGAAAGAGCACCGCGATTTCACTTCTGCTGGGATTGCTGCAACCTGACGCCGGCTCGGCCCGCATGTTTGGTCAATCGCCCCGATCGATCGCAGTGCGCCGGCGAATCGGCGTAATGATGCAGGAGTGTTTTCTGCCGCTCGAACTGCGCGTCCGCGAGTTGATCGATCTAACCGCGAGCTATTATCCTGAGCCGCTGCCCACGAGCGCCGTCCTGGAGATGACTCACACGGATGCCCTCGCAAATCGCCCATACGGCAAACTTTCCGGCGGGCAGAAACGGCAGGCACAGTTTGCCATGGCAATCTGCGGCCGCCCGAAGCTGCTGTTTCTGGATGAGCCGTCAGTCGGCCTTGACGTGCAAGCACGGGAAGTGCTGTGGCAAACCGTTCGCCTGCTGGTGCGCGATGGCGTCTCCATTGTACTGACCACGCACTATCTGGAGGAGGCGGAGGCTCTGGCCAACCGGGTCGTGGTGCTTGCCAAAGGCCGGCTTGTCGCTGAGGGCACCGTTAGTGAGATTCGATCTCTGGTCGTACGAAAGCATATCAGTTGCGTTACCACGGTTCCCCCGGAGCAGGTTGGAGCATGGCCTGGAGTTGACGGCGTTGCCCAGGATCAGGGTCGCATGGTGATCACAACCAACACGGCGGAGGCCGTGGTTCGCCGATTAATGACGGTCGACGACAATTTGCAGGAGCTTGAAGTTCGGCGGGCAGGGCTTGCCGAGGCATTCACCGAACTGACAAAGGAGGCAGCATGACACGGCTTCGCACGTTCAACGCTTACCTTTCGGAGGCCCGTTACGAAACATTGCGCATGCTGCGAACGCCAGCCTTTGCGGCGCCGTTTCTGGTGATACCCGGGGCGTTGTATCTCCTGTTCGCGGTGGTGATCTTCGGGCCGCAGCTTCGCGACGACCCGGTATCTTCTTTGAAGATGTTCGCGGGACTAACGGTGTTGGGCATGATGGGGCCCGGAATGTTTGGATTTGGGACAACCGTCGCTATCGAGCGCGAACAGGGCCTGCTTAAGCTCAAGCAGGCTTTGCCGATGCCATCCGGAGCCTATCTGCTCTCGAAAATGATAATGACCCTGGTGTTCTGCACCATCATCATGGGAACGATGATAGTGGCAGCCTTATTCGCGGGTCATCTGAAGTTAAGTGCATCGGCGATGGTGCTTTTTGCGATTGCAAATATCCTCGGCTCGCTCCCGTTTTGTGCGCTGGGCCTGTTGTTGGGCGCGTGGGTCAGCGGTGCCAGTGCGCCTGGTTTCGTGAATCTTATCTATTTGCCGATGATGTGGCTTTCGGGGCTGTTCTTTCCCATGCCCAAGTACGTTCAGGCATTTGCGCCCATCTGGCCCTCCTACCATCTGCTCCAGATTTCGTTTGGGATACTCGGGCTTCCGTCGCTGGGGGGTGTCGTGTCACACTTCAGCGTTCTGGTGGTTGTGTCAATCGTCCTGTTCGTGCTGGCGGTGCGCAGGCTGGCGCGGTAGTCTCAAACGATTGGCATTCAAATCGATGCCGTGTAGGGTGGCGTAGTCGGTTTCGCCTGCGTCCCGGATCACTGAATATCGACCCGGACGACGTTGGCCGCCTGTCCGTCAACCGTCAATTGCAGGTTCGTCTCTCCCGTGCCTGCGAGCGACTGTGGTAACGACACAACCACCTGGTCAAGTCCCCCATCGGAATCCTGCGGCCCCGCGGACAATACCGGAACGTTTTGGCCGTTGATCGTGACGCTAACATTGTCGATCGACGACCGATTGCGGATCCCTGTACCCGGCAATGTGAGCGTTGTCGTGTTATCGCCGCTGAGTGGAATCGGAACGGTGGTGCATGTACCGGCTGTGCACTGCCAACTGGGGGACGACGACATCGTCCCATCCGAAGCAGTTTGCGTCACTATACCGGCTGCGGCGCCGGCGCCATTACCGTAGGCCGTAAACAAACCCGGAGCGACGGTGTTCACGTTGGCCGCTCCGGAAGCCGCGGTCGATCCATCGCCATTCAGAATCGTGATCGTGGCCTGCCCTGTCGCGGTTCCGGCGGGAATCTGGAAGGTAACCTGCGACAGCGAAGTGAAAGAGATCGGAGCCATCCGCGTGGCGCCCGCGGAATCCTGCACCTGGACACTGATGCCGCCTAACGTATTCGGCAGGGAAGGAGGTTGCGCTGTTTCATTGCCGGCCAGCGCGGCTCCATAAAAGTTCACCACCGATTGCTCCGCCACCGCGGAATCGAACGACGCCCCTGATACCACAAAAGCCGGGGCCTCGATACCGTCGAGGTTGTAATATCGAGCCATCCAGTAGGGCAGGATGTAATCGATGCCGGCGCCCTCCACAATGCCGCCGCCTCCGCCATCGAGCTGATACGGGTTGCGCTGCCACAGGAAATCCGTCGTGGGACGGCGCGGAACGGGAACCGGGTTGCACGCCTCATCCGGGCTGTTACACGACGGAAACACGTTACGAAGGTCCATATAGATGTCCCGCCGCGGCCGTTGCAGCCAATCGGACAACATACTTGCGGTGTCCGTGTCGCGGCTCGCATCCGGTCCATTCAAAGCTAGATCGATCATGTTGAAATGAGCGTTCTTCTGATCGTCGGTGTGATTTCGGAGAACGCTGTAAGCCTGCTCGTAAATGTCTTTGAACGAGCTGCTCTCCAGGCGGATGAGGTTATAAAGATTCATGTAATCCAGGTTGAACTTGAAATACGAATCGTTCGAGAGCACGTCGACGCCGATCGGAGCGAGGATTTCCGCCGACCAGAAAATCTTGTCGACATCGTACGACGTCGAATAGTGATTTGGATTCACGTGCCGCCCCACCTGCAGGAAGCTGAGTTGCTGATCCGCCCGGATAATGAAGGTCGTCGAGAGTGAGCCGTCCGGATTAAACACGGTCCAGCCATGTCCTCTTAGATAATCCAGCAGGCGGGTCACCAACGCTGAGATCTCCGACTTCAGATTGGAATCATCAATCATGTCGTATGCCACCGCCAACCCGAAGAACACACCCGAGTACTCGTCGCGCGAGGTGTTACCGATCCAGTACCAGCCTGCCGAGCTGTTGGTGTAGATTCCGTTCGACTGCTGTTCGCCCGTAGTGTTTGGCGCGTACGGTGAATCCAGGGGAATCATGCAGCGCGCCAGCAGATTGTAGCCCGTCACATCGGCGAGCCCTTTAATGCCCGCGAAGGCGTTCTTCGCATTTGCGAGCGCATCCTGTGAACCTGTGACCTTGTACCGAAACGCCTCAGCGGCAAGATATGTGCCCGTCCATAACGCCGAGTCGCCGCAACGCGTGTATCCGGTCAGATCATCGAGATTGGGAGCCGCGTAGACAGGATCGAGGATGGCGCCGTAAGGCACGTGACGCGCCTGAATATTACTCGAGATCGCCAGTGCATCGGATTCCGCCGCTGATCCTAAAAGGCTGCCGATCACCGCAACAGCCCCGGCAATCAGGCACTTTCTAAATAAGTCCGACATAATAGACACAACCTCAGGATATTGGACTGACATTGCGCCCTATGCGTTTCCATAGGTCGCATTGCCAATCATTAAGGAATCCCCACCTTTTTCACCAACGCTTCAAATCGCGCGTCGTCGTGCAGTGGCGCAAAACTCGGCTCGGTTTTCATCAGGGGCAAGGCCACCGAGTGCATTTGAAACGCCTGATCCAACGCTTTGAGCGCTTCGCCGGAGTCCCCTTCAAGTGCCGCCATCACTGCAATCGAGTAAGGATGCGATGGAGAGCGCGCCAAGGCAAGCTCGTAAGATTTGCGTAGCGCCTGCTGGGGGCTGAGCGAGGCGAGTTCCGCCTTTAACTGCGTGTCGCGCACCAGGTACTGCAATTGTGCCGCGGCCTCTTTGAACCTTCCCTGCAATTCCAGCGATCGCATCAGACACGCACGCGCCTCGCCGAACGACGGCTCCAAGTCGAGCATTCGCTGCATGTGCTCCGTCGCCTCTGCAAATTTATGAGCCTGCAGAAAGAGCCAGCCGGCGTCTACGTTGATGCGCTGCGACAACGGATCGAAAGCCAGCGCCCGCCGCAGTGACATTAGGCCTTCCTCGGGATGTCCCGTGGCGACCAGGAACCAGGCGTAATCATGGTGCGCCGCAGCGAGGCTGGGATTGAGGTCAATAGCACGCTTGAAGTGACGCTCGGCTTCCACCCAGTTCCAGTCGTAGAAGAACAGAGTGTCTGCCAGGGCGTTATGGGCGGCAGCATCACGGTCGTTGAGCAACAGCGCCTTCTCTGCGGCTGGTTTGGCTTTCTGAAGATTGGCAGGCTCATCGGTAGCGCGGCCGAGTTGTACATTGACATCAGCCAGCGCCGTGAATGCGTCCGACATCGTTCCATCCGCGGCCGCAGCCTTTTCAAAGGAGGCCATGGCCCGCTGCAGATCTGCAATGTCGCCTTTGTTCGCTAAGTAGCGGCCGCGGGTGTAATCCTCGTATGCGCTTTTATTCAATACCTGCCTGCGCCAACTCATCACCGGCTCGCCCGGCACCACTTGGTCAACGACCGCCTTTGCCACGCGGGCCGCCAGCTCCTGTTCCGTACTGAAGAGATCACTCCGCGCCCGCTCATAGGTTTCCGACCACAACTGCGACTGGTCGGCGACCGAGGTGATGCGTGCAGTGATGCGCACGACATCGGCATTCTGCTGAACGTTGCCCTCAACAACGTAGTTGACGTGCAGGTCCTTCCCAATCTGCTCTAAGCCCTTATTGGTGTTCTTCAAGCTCATCGCCGATGTCTGGGCAATCACCCCGATGCGGTTCTGGAGGACGCCCAACTGGCTGATTGTCTCGCCGGTGAGGCCCTCGACGAAGACGTCGCACTCCTCTCCACAGTTCAGGTTACGGAATGGAAGCACCGCGATTTTCAAGCGCTCACCGGGATCCACCTTCAACGCAGCGCGGTGGCGGGCGACCAATGTCACCGTTGCGATCAGCAGAATAACCGCCGCAGCGACGATGAAAATCGGCCTCCGCGGCGCCACGCGAGGGGCAGCGCGTACAGTTTCAGCAGGATTTGCGGCTCCCACCGTTTCAACTGGAGCGATAAACCGGTATCCCCGCCGCGGAACGGTCTGTATAAACCGCGGCGACTCCGAATCATCACGGAGTGCGTCCCGGACCTGGGCAATGCAGACGTTCAGGTTGCGGTCTACATCCCCCTGGTTTTCCGTTCCCCATATGGCCTGCTGGATCTCCTGCCGCGTCCGCAACTCACCGGGATTCTGAAGAAAGAACTGCAGAAGCAGCAGCGGTTGGGGCGCCAGCTTGATCAGCGTTCCGCCCTTGCGTAACTCGAGATCCGTGGTGTCGAGCTCAAATACTCCGAACCGGTAGACCGCCATGCGTGACTATGAGGTTATGTTACCGCCCACGCGGCACTGACAATCGCCAATGCGGCGGCGGCGGCCGTCTCGGCGCGAAGTATGTTCTGACCCAGAGACGCCGCCATCCAACCCGCATCGCGCATTGCCTCACGTTCCCGGCCGGTCCAACCTCCTTCCGGGCCAACGAGTATCCCCACCGTCTCGCCGGCACAGCGCTGCGACGGAAGAGTTGCAAGAATGGGCGGCGCACCGCTTATTTCCTCGAGCGCCAGCCGGTACGCCGCCTCATAGCGCAGCGCATCGTCGAACTGCGTCACCTCGTGCAGTTCCGGCAGAAGCTGCCGCCGCGATTGTTCGCTCGCCTCGCGTGCGATTTTACGCCAGCGAACCAGGCGGCCCGGCGCCGCCCGATCGAGCCCTTTCTCGCTCCGGTCAGCCACAAACGGAATGATCGCATGTGCTCCCAGCTCCGTAGCTTTCTCGACAAGCCATTCGAACCGATCGAACTTGATCAAGGCAGCCAGAACAACCGGACGAACCAGCGGCTCCGTTGCAGCGAGTTTCTCGACGATCGTAAACGTGACGGCGTCCTTCCGCGCCGTTTCCACCTCCGCGAGATAAACCTGCCGGTTGTCGGAAATCTCGTATTTCTGGCCAGCTTCAACGCGCAGCACGCGAGTGAGATGATGCGCCTCTTCTCCACTCACGGTGGCGTGTCCTGAACGGACCTCATCCACGAAAAAACGGCGTCGCGCCATATCGTTAATGTATCTCCGGCCCGGGTTCCCATATTTATGGGAAAATGGGTCGGTGAAGACCACCATCGAACTCCCCGACGCACTCTTCCGTCGCGCCAAGGCCGCGGCCGCCGAAGAAGGTAAAAGCCTCAAGGATTTCTTCAGCGAGGCCCTCTTGGATCGCTTAAGAGGCAGGAGTGCCGGTGGCCTGGCCAAGCCCTGGGAGGCCGGCTTCGGCGGACTCAAATCCCTCCGCCGCGAGAATAGCCGCATCAGTCAATTGATTGAGGCAGAATTCGGGACCATCGATGAGGAAGAATGGCGATAATCCTCGACACCAATGCGCTCTCGGCTTTCGCCGACGGTGACGAGGGACTTCGCGATGCCATCCATCGCGAAAAAGATCTGGCGATGCCGGTGATCGTTCTTGGAGAGTACCTGTTCGGGATTCGTTCGTCGCGGCATCGCGCACGGTATCAAGACTGGCTGAATCGACATTCGCTGTTTTGGCTCGTCCTATCCATTGGCGTCGGTACGGCAGAGTGTTACGCGGAGATCTGGGGTGAACTCAAATCAAAAGGCCGTCCAGTTCCCACAAACGACGTCTGGATCGCCGCCCTCGCGCGGGAGCACGGATACCCAATCGCAAGCCGCGATAGTCATTTCGACCTAGTCGCAGGTGTCCGGCGCATCTCGTGGACGCCCCGGCTATAATGATCGCTTCATGATCGCCTACCTCCGCGGCACAATCCTTGAGAAACACCCCAACCAGGTGATCGTCGATACGGGCGGCGTCGGCTACGACGTGCTCATTCCCGTTTCCACGTTTTCCGCGCTGCCGGATGCCGGCGCCGAAGTCCGCCTCCGTATTCACACTCACGTCCGCGAAGACGCACTCTCGCTCTACGGCTTTTTTACCGCCGAAGAAAAGGCCATCTTCGAGAAGCTGATCTCGGTGAGCGGCATCGGCCCCACCGCCGCAATCAAGGTCCTCTCCGGCTTGAATACCGCCGACCTGATCACGGCCATCCGCAACAGCCAGGTCGACCAACTCGTCAGGATTCCCGGCGTCGGCAAGAAAACCGCTGAGCGCATGGTGCTTGAACTCAAAGACAAGCTGGAAGGCATCGGCTCACCAGTCGCCCCCGGGCCGGCCGCCAAACCCGTCCCCGTCCTCAACGACATTGAACAGGACGTATTGTCGGCCCTGGTGAACCTGGGATGCCAGCGCGCCGCGGCCGAAGCCGCAGTCCGCAAAGCCAAAGCCGAAGGTGTCGCCGCCGAGTTCGAGCCGCTTTTTCGACGCGGACTGGAGCTCGTGCGATAAATTGAAACTTGCGCGATAAAGGGATAGTCTCGGCCTCGGCGCTTGAAGGTGAGCGCCAGTTTGAGGTCACGCTGCGCCCCCAAAGCCTCGACGAGTTCACCGGCCAGCCGAAACTCAAGGAGAATCTCTCCATCGCCATTGAAGCCGCTAAGCACCGCGGCGAGGCAATGGACCACGTGCTGCTCTATGGCCCGCCGGGCCTCGGCAAGACCACGCTGGCAACGATCATCGCGTGCGAGTTGGGCGTCGGATTCGAGCAAACCTCCGGACCCATTCTGCAGAAGAAACTGGACCTCACGGGCGTACTCACAAACATCCGCACCCGCCAGGTCTTTTTCATCGACGAAATCCACCGCCTGCTGCCCGACGTGGAAGAGATACTCTACTCGGCGCTCGAGGATTTCCGCATGGACATCCTGATCGGCACCGGTCCGGGCGCCCGCACGCACTCCATGCCGATTCCGCGCTTCACGGCCATCGGCGCAACGACGCGCCAGGGCCTGGTCAGCGCACCGCTGCGGGGACGTTTTGGGCTGGTGCTGCGCCTGAACCATTACGACGTTCCTGAACTGACGCGTATCGTCTTGCGTTCGGCGGCTCTTCTCAACGTCACGATCGATGAACCCGGAGCGTCAGAAATCGCCCGCCGCAGCCGCGGCACGCCGCGCATCGCGAATCGCCTGCTCCGGCGCGTCCGCGATTTTGCCCAGGTGCGCGCCGCCGGCCACATTGATCACATCGTCGCCACTACGGCCCTCAACCTCCTCGAAGTCGACCCATTCGGCCTCGACGAAATCGATCAAAAGATCATGCAGACCCTGCTGGCCAAGTATGCGGGCGGCCCCGTCGGCATCAATACCATCGCCGCGTCTATCGACGAGGAGGCGGACACGATTGAAGAAGTCTACGAACCTTACCTCATGCAGCTCGGGTTTGTCGATCGAACTCCGCGCGGACGCGTGGGTACCGAACGAGCTTTCGAGTACTTCAAGATCCCCCGGCGGCCCCGGGGGTTGCAGAATTCATTGTTCTGACATTGAAAACGGCCTACCTATCACTCGGGTCGAACATCGGAGACCGCGAACACAACCTGACACGCGCGCTCGAAGTCCTCGGGGCTCCTGACCTGCGCATCGTCCGCACGTCGTCTTTGTACGAAACTGAGCCGCGCGATATGCTCCAGCAGCCCTGGTTTCTGAATCTTGTGGTCCAAATCGAAACAAGTCTTTTCCCCCTGCAGCTTCTGGCCCGCACGCAGAAAGTTGAGCGTGACCTGGGGCGAAAGCGCCTGGTTGCTAAAGGACCGCGCTCCATCGACATCGACATCCTGCTCTTCGGGAATTTCGTCATCGACACACCGCAGTTGCAGATCCCCCATCCGCGCCTCGTCGAACGGCGCTTTGTATTGGAACCATTGGCCGAAATCGCCCCGGATCTGCGACATCCCCTTACCCGCAAAACCGTCCGCGAAATGCTGGCGGGCACGGCAGGCCAAATCGTAAAGAGACACGGTAACCAGCCGGAGAAGCAACAGTAATAACATCGGATGCTTATGGATCACCTGCGATATGCTCTTCGTGTCCTCGCGAAGGCGCCGTCATTTACCGCGATTGCCGTGCTGACGCTGGCCCTCGGTGTGGGCGTAAACAGCGGCATCTTTTCGATCGTTGATGCCGTTGTGCTTCGGCCCCTCCCATATCCCCAACCCGAGCGCCTGGTGTCTCTGTGGACCAGGTCGCTCCCGAACCAGCCGCAGAACATGCGCTCGTCGGGCGACACATTGGGCGGGACCCCGAACGACCGCTTCACTATATCGCCCGCCAACCTCGTCGACTATCGAAAATCGACACGCGTATTCACGGGTATGGCGGGTTTTGCCTTTGCCGGCAGGAATCTGACGGAAAGCGGTCCGCCTGAGCGTTTGTTCGGAGAGAAGGTCACCGCGGATTATTTCCAGGTTCTGGGCGTCGGTCCCGCAATCGGCCGCGCTTTCCTGCCGCAAGAACAACAACCCGGCAACGATCGCGTCGTAATCATTACGAACGAGCTCTGGCACAGAAGATTCGGCGGTGATGCCGGTTTGCTCGGGCGCGAGATTATGCTCGATCAGCAGAATTGCCGCGTCATCGGGATTATGGCCCCCGGTTTCAAGTCGCCGACGCAATTCGTCGTTCCCGAGGAGCTGAGTTTCTTCGTCCCCGCCGCATACTCGCCGGCGCAACTGGCAGACCGTTCGACGGCGGAACTGAACGTCATCGCACGGCTCAAACCCGGCGCCACCATCCGGCAGGCACAGGACGAGATGGACGCGATCTCGACGGGGCTGGAACAGCAGTTTCCCGCGACAAACAAAAACATCAGACTCGGGATGGATCTCCTGGGGACGGATATTGCCAGCACGGTTCGCACCTCAATGTTGGTGCTCTCGGGAGCCGTGGGCCTGATCCTGCTAATCGCTTGTGCAAACCTGGCCAACCTGCTCCTGGCGCGGGGTGTAGGCCGCCAGCGGGAAATCGCGATTCGGTTTGCACTGGGCGCGAGACGAGGGCAGATCATACGCGAACTTTTCACGCAGAGCGCCGCACTCGCCGCGTTCGGCTTCATAGCAGGCCTGGCTCTGGGAGGATGGACAACTCAGCTGCTCGTGAGGTTCGCTCCGGCGGACATTCCGCGCCTGGGTACAGCCGGAGTCGACGCGCGGGTGATCGCGTTTACGGCCCTGCTATCGATTGCTACTGCGATTCTCTTCGGACTGTTCCCAGCCATCCAGGCGACGAGATCGGGGCCTTCGACGACGCTGAAAGCCAGCGAACGCGGCGTTGCTGCTCCCGGGGTGATGCGCTCGCGCAACCTGCTCATGGTTGCCGAAATCAGCCTCTCGATGATGCTGCTTGTCGGCGCCGGACTCCTGCTGCGCAGCTTTCTTCTGATGAATGGCGTGGACGTGGGGTATGAGACCCACAGCGTTGTTGCCATGAATGTTAACCTGCCGCCCGCGAACTATCCAACTGCCGATCAACGCTTCGCGTTCTTCGACGATCTGGCGGCCCGTGTTGCGGCACTGCCCGGCGTCGAGTCCACAGCCTTCGCAAATCGTCTTCCGCTTCGCGGCGGTTGGAATACCAGCGTCCAGTTGGACGACAAGCTCGACCAGAGAAACGCTGAAGGACAAGCGGTCAGTACCGGGTATTTCCAGACGCTCGAGATTCCGCTTCTGCGCGGACGGCTTTTCACGCAGCAGGATCGCAGGAATGCACCTCGTGTAGCGATTGTGAATGCGGCCTTCGCGCGTGCTTACCTCGGAGGGCACGATGCCACCGGCCATCAGCTTCGCTTGGGTCCCAACATGCCGGCGACCATCATTGGCATGGTCGCGGACGTACATCGCGGCGGCAAGGCGTCGCGCGCGGCCCCTCAAGTCTATTTCCCGGCCGCGCAAACGGACACCTACCCGGTTCGCCTTGCCGACTTCGCATTCCGCGCCGGTGGCGACCCCAAGGCGCTGGTCGCTGCCGTTCGGCGGCAGGTCTGGGCGATCGATAAGGATCAGCCGGTGACCCGTGTGGGCAGGCTCGACGATCTTGTGTCTGAGGCGGCCGCACCCCGGCGCTTTGAGACGCTGTTAATCGGTTTGTTCGCGGCACTCGCCTTGACACTGGCCCTCGTCGGGATCTATGGGGTCGTCTCGTACTCCGTGTCGCAACGTACCGGCGAAATCGGGTTGCGTCTGGCGCTGGGCGCAAACCGGGGCAACATCCTGCGCATGGTCGTTCTGCGTTCCCTGATTTTGATCGCCGCCGGCATTGTGACCGGAGCGGCAGCGGCATACGGCCTCTCGCGGTATCTCGCGGCGTTACTTTTTGAAGTGAGACCTTATGACCCGGCGACATACGCCACAATCGCGTTCCTGCTCTCGACGGTGGCCGTTGCCGCCTGCTTGGTCCCCGCGCGGCGGGCCATGAAGATCGATCCAATGGTTGCTTTACGCTACGAGCGATAGCGCGGACCTACTGCTCCTTGGTGTAGCACACGCCCTCGGTCTTCTCAGTGAATTGGGACGGGCGCCGCGAGAGGCAGAGCATCGGCTTTCCAGCCGGTCCGCGTTTCATCGACCATTCGAATGACGGATGTTGAGGCCCCGTAGTATTGGTGATATTGTTCCTCGCGTTGCACGGATCCCTGTTGAGCCTTATGGTCCGCATTGAGACGGACAGCAAGGAACGACTCGAGAACGGCAATGCGGTGGATTCCCAGGAGCCAGAACCGTGTTGCCGGTTTGCGGTGCGTCGCAAAAACCAACCATCGCTGCGATTAAGAACAAGACGACAGCAATTGTAATCTGCTTCACGCTAGCCCTCCTTCGCGCATCGTGGCGTAGACGGAGTCTGTGCGGGGAACTGGAAGTGGTGCCCGGGGTGGGACTTGAACCCACACTCCCGTTGCCGGAAAAAGGATTTTAAGTCCTTTGCGTCTGCCGATTTCGCCACCCGGGCACGGTGATTCTAAACGACTATCGTTGCCGTCCTCCCACTGTTGGCAGTCGACGTGGGGGAATCTGTGGGGCTTCTTTCCTCGCCGGAGCGACAGCACTGTCAACCGATCGCAGCCAGGGATGTTGGTACTGCTGCGAGACCGGAACGTTGTTATGCCCCATCAGTTTCATGATAGTAGATGCGTTGGCCCCCGCCTCGCCCAAGAGCGTCCCAAAGGGGTGGCGGAGGAAAGGAGCACGAATCGTCCGGAGGCTTCACAGGGGAGTTCTACGCCGTGAGTTCAAATCCACTCGCGCGAGCGAAAACACGGCCGGATTCTTCAACCCGTGCGTCCAGCATTGTGCTAAACGTTCCTTTCCAGTCTTCCTGTGGCGTTGGCCAACCTTCTTTCGACTTCGGGCCCAACTGGCGATGCGACCAACCTGGATGGACCGACGGGCGAGCTACCCAACAATCCCTTCGTTCTCCAGCGACTTGGTCACGAAGCCCGTTGGCAAAGAGGGTTCCAGCGCTCTCCGTAGCACAGGTCCTAGCGCAAAGTACTCATCCAGGCTGAAGGGCTTTCGAAAGAAAGAGGCACCCAGTTGCACGGCTTTGGTCGAGTCATGAGGTGAATCTGAAGAACTGAAGACAATAACTGGAATCGTCTTATACTTCTCGCCGTTACGAATACTATTGAGCAGGACGAAGCCATCGACCTTCGGAAGATTCAAGTCTAAGAGGAATAGGTTAGGCCGAGGCATATCGGCGTCTTCCTCAATATTGTTTATGAACGCGAGCGCCGATTCTCCTTCAGTGAAGATCAGCAGTTTCGCCTGCAACTTCTCGCCGTGGATCACCTCCCGGACCAAAACAACGTCCGCCGGATTGTCTTCAACCAGCACGATGTGCCACATGGCGGTCGACAGGAGCTTATAGTTTACCCTCGAAGCTCTCGCATTAATTCTGTCTCTTCAGGCAATCGGTGTAAATGGCCAGATGGTACTGGGTTCGCCACATAGTATGCCTGCCGCTCTCTTGATCCCGGAATTCCGGGATTATCAAAGCATTTGCTATGCTGCCGGCTTGAATTGGACCATAACCATCGCTAGAGAGATTGAGGGTTAACAAATGAGCCCTCGCCACGTCTTGTTTCACGAGGTCGGGAGTTCGCAAAAATTAACTATGCTGCCGAGTCGACTATACCGAGGGTTGCTGGCTATCGCAGCCGCCGCGGGAGTTGCTCAGGTTCGAACGCCAGTTGAATTCGAGGTCGCCACAGTCAAACCGCATCGGGTCGGTGATCGCATCGTTACGATCAATGTAGGTCCCGGAGGTCGATTCGCCGCCAACGGATACACGCTCGTCCTCCTGATCCAGCGCGCTTATGGCGTGATGGGTTGGAACGTCACTGGTGGGCCGGGTTGGATCCGGGAAGATCGATTTGACGTGAACGCTACAGCAAATGTCGAGGGGCATTTAACAGAAGGCCAGTTGCAACCAATGCTCTCTAAACTCCTTGCCAACCGGTTCAAACTCATCATCCACCAGTCCTCCACCGTTATGTCAGGTTTTGCCCTGGAGGTAGACAAGAAAGGCGCAAAGGTGACGCGCGCTCCCGATGGAGAGGAACGCCAGGACACGTTCCGCATGACGGAGACGGGTTTGACCGGACAGTCGATCGCGATGCCGACTTTCGCGCGTTTCGTCGCCGGGAAGCTGGGTTTAGTGGCTGTGGATGAAACCGGCTTGTCGGGACTGTATGATTTCAATGCGCATTGGACGATCGATCCTGATCCGTCCGCGAGCGATTTACTAATCAACGATCCCCGCGAGGCAATGCGCTCCGCTGTATTCGCGGCTCTTCGAGACCAGTTGGGACTGAGGCTCACCCCAAAGAAGATTCCCGTCCCGATGCTCGTCATTGATCATGCGGAGAAGCCGCTGGCGAGCGATAACTGAGGTCAGGAACCATCCACGTCCCGTTCGAGGAAGCCACGGCTAGCCATCGGTCTGCCTGACAATGGGATTGTGGTGGCATCAGGAAATCGAAGCGACATTAACGAGGGAGACTCTACAAACCAGACGGCGGTGATTCACTGCCTCCCGCCGGAACTCTCGACCATTAAGACCCTGGTCGTGAACGCGGTCCGATCCCCACACTCTAAGTCCGCTTATGGAAAAGCCCTCGACGATTTTCTCACCTGGTACGCGGCCGGGAATTCCGCAGACGGATTTACAAAGGCGACGGTCCAACGCTACGTCACGTTCTTGCAGGACACAGGACTCGCGCCATCGAGCATCAACCTGCGCTTGAGTGTGATTCGCAAGCTCGCGTTCGAGGCTGCCGACAACAACTTAATGGATACGTCGCTCGCGCAAGGCATCGCACGCGCAAAAGGAGTGAAGCAATCCGGTATTCGCACCGGAAACTGGCTCATGCGAGAACAAGCCGAGCATCTCATCAACGCGCCGAACATTCGCACGCGCAAGGGCCTTCGTGACCGCGCAATTCTGGCGGTGCTCATCGGTTGCGGCCTGCGGCGCTCCGAAGTGTCGGATCTCACGTTCGAGCACATTCAGCAGCGCGAGGGGCGTTGGGTTATCGTCGATCTTGTCGGCAAAGGGCGGCGCACGCGCTCCGTTCCCATGCCTTCCTGGGCGAAAGCGGCTATCGACGCCTGGTCGGCGTCCGCGGAAATCGGCGCGGGCCGCGTGTTTCGTCCGGTGAACATCCGTCACGCGCTGACCCGCGATCGCCTGCTGCCCCAGAACATCATGGAACTGGTGGCCCGATATGGCCGCCGGATCGATGTGACGATCGGTCCGCACGACCTCCGCCGTACTTTCGCAAAACTGGCCCACCGAGGTCGCGCGCCGCTGGAGCAGATCCAGCTCAGCCTCGGACACGCGTCCATTCAAACCACCGAACGCTACCTTGGCGTGCGTCAGGATTTCGAGGATGCGCCATGCGACCACCTCGGGTTGCGCATCCGCTCCCTGGCACACAAATCGATGTGATACGAGAACTTCATAAGCCCGTAACGTGAGTACGGTAAACAGTAAGCGGCGATATGAATCCCAGCGCTGCTCTTACCGGTTCCGTCTTCCCAGACCTGCTGAACAATACGCCGGCGCCGTTTCGCAGATTCCTGCATACGGCATTGGGCCTGAGTGAACTCGACAAGCTATACGCGCAGGCCCGCGCATGTTCGAGCGGCGAGTCACTGAGCCGCAGTACGCTCGGCCTGTTGCACGTCACTTTGAATATCGAGCCCCGCGACATTGCGCGCGTGCCGTCCAGCGGCCCCATTGTACTCGTCTCCAATCATCCATTTGGTCTACTCGACGGCCTGATCGTAGACGCGTTGTTCGCGCCTATTCGCCAGGACCTGCGGATCATCGCAAACACGCTATTGAGTCGCATCGACGAGTTCCGCGACCGCTTCATTCCGCTCGATGTCCTGAGTGGGAAATCCGCGGTGCCATCCAACGCCCGAGCGCTCCGAACCGCCATGGGCTGGCTCCGTCAGGGAAAAGCATTGAGTATGTTTCCGGCCGGCGAGGTCTCTCATTGGAACCGGTCGGACTTCCGCGCGGCTGACCCGGTCTGGAGCAGCCTGCCGGTCCGCCTGGCGGCAATGGCAAATGCCACAGTGATCCCCGTATTTCTCGACGGCGCCAACAGCCTCGCATTCCAACTGGCGGGCTACGTTCATCCGCGCCTGCGCACGGCCCGGCTACCTCATGAACTCCTGAACAAGCGTGGATGGACCATCGATGTGCGCATCGGTACTCCGATCAAAGCCTCGTACCTGGCGGCTTTGTCGACGCCCGACGCAACCGCCTATGTACGCGGACGCACCTATCTTCTCAGTCACCGCAGCGGCAACGAGGCACAGCCCAGGAGTTCGATCTGGATCCCGTTTCAAAGGCAACCCAAGCTGGAGGCCGTTGCCCCGGAAACGGAGGGGTTCCGCGAGGAGATCGCTGCCCTGCAGGCGGATGGACGCACCGTTCTCGATACCAACGACTACGCCCTCATTGCCGAGAGAGGCAATCAGATTCCAGCGCTATTGAAGGAAATAGGCCGCCTGCGCGAGATTACGTTTCGCGCCGTCGGAGAGGGCACCGGCAAACCTCGCGACATGGACTCGTTCGACTCCTATTACACCCACCTGATTCTGTGGGACAAGATCAAACAACGCATCGCAGGATCGTATCGCCTCGTGTGGACCGAAGATGTCCTGCCGAAGGCTGGCCTTGGCGCCCTCTACACTTCGTCGCTCTTTCACTACAAAGCTGCGTTTTTCGAACGCCTGGGACCAGCGGTAGAACTCGGCCGCTCTTTCATCGCGATTGATTATCAGCGGGAATTCTCGCCGCTCATGTTGTTATGGCAGGGAATCGGACGATGTGTCGCCGCGCGCCCCAACGCCCCGATCCTTTTCGGAGCCGTGAGCATCAGCAGCGAATACTCGCGTACCTCACGCGAAATGATGGTGGAGTTCCTGAAGCGTGAGCATTTCCGGCCCGACCTGGCGCACCTGGTGCGCCCTCGGAAACCGTTCCGGCCGAGGCTGGTGCATGAACCGGAGATCCGCAACCTGGTGGCAATGGTCAACGACGTCGACAATCTCGCGATTCCGGTTCAGGAGCTCGAAGACGGTCAGAATATACCTATTTTGCTTCGTCAGTATTTGAAATTAGGCGGCCGCGTTGCGGCGTTCAACGTCGACCGCCGTTTTTCGAATGTGCTCGACGGATTGATTCTGGTCGATCTCCGCCAAACGCCGCAACGCACGCTTAACCGGTACATGGGCACCGATCAAGCTACCTCTTTTCTCAAGTCGTTTAGTGTCCGCGACCCAGGTAGATAACCGTGGTCGTGCCAGTCGTGCTGGCGCCTGCGCTATTCGTCACCACAACCTGGAACATGTATGTCCCGCCCGCACCGCTGAGTTGGACGTCTGTCATGGCGCTCGTCGGGCTCAGGATGCTTGCCGACGGGAAGCCGGCGGAAACGCTCCACTGGTATGTGAGAGCCAGGTTATTCGGATCGGTGGACTGAGATGCATCCAGGTGAACGGTCTTCGCGACGGTGGTTTGAGAAGCAGGTGTAATGACGACAGTCGGAGCGCTGCCACCGCCCGGCGGAGGCGGAGGCGGAGGTGGAGTAACAATCGTCGCCGTGCCAACAGCGGCATCGGAATAGACTGTTACCAAGCCGCCTACAACTCCAACAACAGTATTGATCTTGGGCGGATTGTCTGTCGTGTAACCAAAAGAAATTGAAGCGGGCAGCCCGAGCGCGGTTCCATACAGGTTACCGGCATAGGCTGATATCGTCCCGTTGATCATCACTGAACCAATCGGCTTCGAGGTGACGTAGACCTTGTCGACCGAGATTACGGTGACTTGAATCGTGGCCGCTGTAAGGTCCTGGCTGGCCGGAGTCGGAAGGGGTGATTTGGCCGGCAGGAGAAAATCTGTAATCGTCAGGGTGTTGGCTTGCGGGTTATATATTATCCGCTCGTGAGCTTCAAGGGCACCCGACGCCAGCGCCGCGAGAATATCCGGCGGGATGTTCGGCGTCACGAGCGTGTGGATATTCGCGAGTGAGAGGACGCGCTCAATACTGAGAGCACCCAGAGTCTGCGCCTGAGCCGGCATGGACAAAAGCGCTACGACCAAAGCCAGGAAAAGCACAACAGCTAGTTTTTGAACCTTTTTCATCTTATCTCCTTGTCATCAATCTCTTTGTTTTAGATGATGCCGGCTCTTACAGCACTGTACTGCAACAAGATCTTAGGAAAGCACTAGAGATACTAACACTTTCAAGGTCGGGGCTAGGATCGGGCAGACGAGGAAACTACTTAGGAGAGAACGGGTAGCGGACTGAGCCGCTACCCGTGATAACTCAATAACAGCTTCAAACTTAGTGCGCCGCGCGGAGCCAACGCGGCGCTGGTGGCCTGCTAATGCGTGCCGCCCTCGTAGTCGATGTAGACGCTTGTGGAGCCAGTCCCTCCCTTCGCGTCAGTTATTGTCAGTATGATTTGATACACGCCTCTGCCACCCGTGAATTGAATGTTCGGCGAGGCTGAGTTCGTACCCGGCAGGAAGTCAGCAGACTTCGCCGTTGTCGTGCCAGGCACCACGGCCGACCACATATAAGTCAGCGCCGTGCCGCTTGGGTTCGATGAGCCTGAGGAATCTAACTGCAGTCCGTTCTGGAAGATCTGAGTGGGATGCGTAGGATCGGAGGAGAGTGGTCCGAGAGGCTGTCCTCCTGTGATTACCGGGCTTGGGCCGCCGGTTGATCCGGGAGGCGTAACCGGCGCAGCCGGGAATGTTATCGTTCCGTTCGCTGCCGCGGCGTAGTAAACAACCTGGCCCGCAATCAATGCCACAACGTTGTTAACTTTGGGTGGATTGTCGGTCGTGTAGCCGACTGACACCGCGACCGGCGCTCCCGAGGCATTTCCGAACGGGCTTCCGGCACTCACCGAGGATAGCGTCCCGACAAACATGATGCTGGGAGTCGGTTTGCACGAGCTATAGATCCTGTCAACGGTGAAAACGTAGGACAGTATCGTTGATGACGTCACATCCGTCGAAATCGGCGTGGGGTTCGGAGAGCCCGGCGCGACGAGGAACACGGTCGACGTAAGCGTGTTCGCCTGGGGATTATAAATCAGTCTCTCGCGAATCTCCATGGCGCCCGAAGTGATCGCCTGCAGAATCGCCGGCGGAATATTGGGCGTCTGAGTGGTGAGAATATTCGCGAGCGTTAAAACACGCTCAATCGAGAAATTCGTTATCGTTGTAGGTGCTGTGGTGCATGTGGGTGGGGGAGTGGTTGGTGTTTGGGCCCAAACCGCCCCAGACAATGCTCCCCAGGTCACCATCAACGCTATCTGTTTTCTAAGCTGCATCAATCAATTTCCTCCAAGAAGTTCATGAACGGACGCGGAGTCGGGTTCAGACCGTTAGATGCGGTGATTACCGAACTATTTCAACTCGGGAACCTGCTGGGTCCGATTCTGAAGGATAATGAAAGAAAGTACATTGCGGTGCCGTCAAGCCCGATGAAGGAAGGTCGCATGCTCAAACTAGCGGCGCTAGTTTCCGTTGTCTCTGTTTTCGCGTTGTCCGCGCAACCCCCTGCCCCGGTTCGCCCCAAGATTGGTAAACCCGAGATCTTCAAGGAGTCCGATCTCCGGCCCGGGATGAAAGGCTACGCCTGGACCGTGCTGGCTGGAATGGAGCCCGAGCCCATCCCGGTCGAAATCGTGGGCATCCTGAAAAACCAGTGGGGTCCGAAACAGGACATTATTATTGGCAAGATGGGGGGCAAGGCCATCCGGACGAACGTCGCCGGCGGCATGAGCGGCAGCCCGGTTTATATCGATGGAAAACTGGTTGGAGCGGTAGCGCTCCGGTTGAGCGTCTTTTCCCCGGATGCCATTTGCGGCATCACCCCAATCGAGCTGATGCTCGAGGTAAACGATTTCGACAAGAGCCGGCCCACGGACGCGCGCACTCCCGACCGCGCGCCAACCTCGGCAGCCGCTGCCGCGATTAATCTCCCCGGTGAAATGCTTTCTCATGTTGTTTCGGCTGGGGCTTCCCCTAGTCTGCCGGGCATGACCCAGACCATGGTGCCCATTGAGACGCCGCTCACTTTCTCCGGCTTCAACGAAGGTGTTCTCCGCGAATTCTCGCCGTTTTTCAACCAGATGGGAATGACAGTCGCCGCCGGTGGCGCTTCCAGCACGCTGCGCGATTCCAAACCCGTGGCGGGTTGGCAAAAGTCGTTACAGCCAGGTGACGCCGTGACCGGCGTCCTCGTCTCCGGCGATATGAGCGTCAGCGGCATGTGCACCGTCACCTTCAACGACGGCAAGGACATGCTGGCGTGCGGCCATTCGTTCTTCAACCTGGGCCCCGTCGACATGCCAATGGCGAAGAGTGAGGTGCTGATGACGCTCGCCTCCTCGTTCCAGCCCAACAAGTTTGGCAATGCCACCGAGATCGTCGGCGCACTACACCAGGACCGCCATAGCGCCATTATGGGAGTCATGGGCGCTCAAGCCGACATGGTGCCGGTTGAGTTGAAGGTCCGCTCTTTCGATGAGTCGAATACGGTCAGGAGTGAGAAGAACTTCCACTTCAGCGTGTTCGTGCAGCAGAAATGGACTCCGTACCTCATGATGCTGACGCTGTTCAACTCGGTTTCCGGATTGAACGATTTCGCGGACGAGGCGACCTACCGTCTCAGCGGAAACGTCGAGCTCGATGGCCAGCAGAAACTCACTCTGTCCACGATGCTTGCGCCGGGTGAAATGGCCGTCCCGGCTCCCATGGTGCTGGCGGGCTGGTGGGGCGACAAGTTCAACCGCCTGTTCCTGAATTCCGTGACCAACCCCAAGCTGCGAAGCGTGGAAGCGACCGTCGATTTGCTCCCGGACCGCCGCGCCGCCACGATCGAAAACGCCTGGGTTGCTAACAGTGAGGTCGAGGCCGGCGCCACGCTGCCGGTGAAGGTTTTCCTCCGTCCCTACCGCGGAGAGCGCATTCAGCGCGAATTTGACCTTAAGATTCCCGCGGGTCTGGCAAAAGGCGAGCACCGCATTATGGTGAGCGATGCCGAGACGCTGAATCGGATGCAAAGCGGGGCCATGGTGGCCGACCGCTTCATGGATATTCCGCAGACAGTGTCGCTCATTAACCAGGAGCGCACCAACAACCGGGCGTATGTCTCCCTTCTGGAGCCGCGCCCGACTGTTTATTACGAGGACAAGTCCCTTCCCAGTCTCCCCGCATCCGTGATGAACGTGATGCAGACGGGACGCACCGCGAGCCGGCATTTCGCCAGTTCACCGGAGAGCGCCATCGAACAAGGCAGCATGCCCTTCGACCTGGTAGTGAACGGGAGCTACACCCTCAAAATCACAGTGAAGTAAGTCAGAAAAATGAACATTAGAGAGCGCAAAGGCCGCGAACCTGCGGCGCCACACAGGATAAGTGCTTGCGATAAGGCAGAGCGGGTCGCGGTCCGTTTTGCGCGTTTCAACAAGATGCGGCGAGGCTCGTGGCTCGGGTTTGCGCTGATCGGCGCACTCGGGCTCAACTTGTACGCGGTCGAGACCAGGTTCTGGCATCAAAACGACCAGGGCGATTTCGAAAAGGGTAGTTTGCAAAACGTCTCCCTCCGAAGCGACGGGCATCTGTTCCTGGCACCGTCTTCGCGAGAGCTTTTCGACTCCTCAACCCCCTACCTGTGGACAGCGGCGTGCGATTCAGCCGGCAACGTCTTTACCGCTGGAGGCGGCACCGGCAACGGAAAATCGAAGCTTTTCGAAATCAGCCGCGATGGCAAGAGCAAGACGCTGGCGGAGTTGGACGGGCTTGAAATACATTCCATCGCCGTTGACAAGCACGACCAGATCTACGCTGCCACCGCCCCGGATGGGCAGGTTTACAAGGTTGCTCACGATGGCAAAGCGCAGCCCTTCTTCAATCCCAAGGCGAAGTACATCTGGGGCATGTCATTTGATAATGACGGCAACCTCTATATAGCCACCGGCGATCAAGGTGAGATCTTCCGTGTAACACCCGACGGCAAAGGATCGGTATTCTTCAAGACTGAAGAAACCCACGCCCGGTCCCTGGCGATCGACTCCGCAGGAAATCTCATCGTCGGCACCGAACCCGGTGGCCTTATCCTGCGAATTACGCCGACTGGCATGGGGTTTGTGCTCTACCAGGCTCCCAAGCGCGAAATCACGGCTGTTGCCATCGCGAAAGATGGCACCATCTACGCCTCCGGAGTTGGTAGCCGATCGTCATTACCCGTACTTCCAACTGCCGCTCCTCTAACGCCCTCGCCGATAGCGAATCCCGCCCTGGCTACACAACCTGCCGGCAGACCGGTGGGCGCGCCAACTCCGGCCTCTTTGGCGCCCGCGGCGCTGACCGGTGGTTCCGAGTTATACCGCGTCAGCCCGGACGGGTCGCCCCGAAAGGTGTGGAGCAATTCTCAGGACATCGTTTACGCGCTCGCGTTCGACCGCGAGGGCCGGCCACTGATTGGCACCGGGAATCGCGGCCACATTTATCGCCTCGATTCGAACGTCGCCAGCATGTTGCTGCTGGCTTTGCCCCCCACGCAGATCACCAGCTTCTGCAACAACCACGCGGGGGAACTCTATGCAATCACGGGGAACATCGGCAAGGTGTACCAGATCGGCCCCGGCCTCGCGTCTTCAGGCTCTTTCGAGAGCGAGCCGTTAGATGCCGGCGAGTTTTCTTACTGGGGCCGCATCCGGCTGCAAGGCGCTACCTCGGGAGTCACCCTAGAAAGCCGAACCGGCAACCTGAATCGCCCCGTTAACAACTGGAGTCCCTGGCAGTCCGTAGCTCTTTCATCATCAGGCGACGGCTTGACAGGCCGTATTTCATCGCCTTCGGCACGCTTCCTGCAATACAAAATCACGTTAGCGTCGTCTCCGCGGACGCCCGAGATTTCCGAAGTCGAGATTGCTTATTTAACAAAGAATGTCGCACCGGTGGTCGAGCAGATCGAAATTACGCCCGCTAACTATAAGTTCCCAACCAATAGTCTTACACTGACTCCGTCGACTACGTTGACGTTGCCCCCAATCGGCCAGCACAAGTCAACCTCCTCTAGCATCGAGGTTGGAAGTTCAGCTTCGCTGACCTATTCGAAGGGATATGTCGGAGTTCGTTGGGCGTCGGAAGACGATAACGGCGACGGGCTCTGTTACAAGATCGAGATTCGTGGTAAGGGCGAAAGCGCATGGAAGCTTCTGAAGGACGATCTGCGCGAGAGAACGTACAGTTGGGACAGCACCGCATTTCCCGACGGTGAGTACGAAGTGCGCATCACGGCGTCGGATGCGCCGAGCAATCCGCCCGGTGAAGCTCTGACGGCAAGCCTGGTCAGCGACCCTTTCCTGATCGACAACACACCGCCACAGATCAGCGGCCTTTCCGCCACGTCGAGCCCTTCCGGAATTGATGTAAAGTGGCACGCCCACGACGCTCGCAGCATCATCGATCACGCCGAGTATTCCGTCAACGGAGGCGAGTGGCTGGTCGCAGTGCCTGTAACAAAGTTGTCGGACTCCCCGGACGAAGACTACCACTTCATGGTTCAGCGAACCGCAACGGGAGAGCAGACCATCGCGGTGCGTGTGGCCGATGAGTACGACAACCAGGCGGTGGATAAGGTCGTGGTGAAGTAATCAACTACTCGCCGGCATGGCGAGTCCGCTTTCACAGAAAGCTTTGAGTTCGGCATTCGCCTCAGGTATCCAGATTTATTAAAACTGCTGTCTTAGCACCATGGCGATTAATTTGAGCCCGAGTTCGAAATTGGCGAGGTGTTACTCGCCACGAGCAGACGAGATGCCCTGCTCCAGATCCGAATCGCCATCGTGACGGCCAATCCCCGCCCAACGATCTCGCCGAATGCGGTGCGGTACCTGCGTCTAACTTTTTCGTTCAGTTATCCTCAATAGATCCTTCGGTTTTTCTAATTTGACACCAATCCTGGCTCACCCTACCTTCAAGGTAGAATGAACTCCGTGTTGATCCATGAACCCCCCGGCCTGACGACTGCTGAAATTCTCAACACCGTTCAGGATGAGCTCGCAGCCACCCCCTTCATCGATGTCCACACACATCTTTTCATGCCTTCCCTTGGCGCGGTCGGACTCTGGGGCATAGACGAGCTGATCACATACCACTATCTCGAAGCGGAACTCTTCCGGTCCTCTAACCTGAAGCCTGAACAGTACTTCGCCCTCACCAAGCGCGAGAAAGCCAACGTCATCTGGCGTGCTTTGTTCGTGGAAAATCCACCAGTATCCGAGGCTACCCGCGGTGTCGTCGCCGTTTTGCATGCTTTTGGCCTGCCGACCAGCGGCGAGGACCTTACCGAAGCACGCGCCTTTTTCGACTCACAGGACCTGAAGTCTCACATCCGGAACGTCTTCCGGCTCGCAGGCATCAGCGAGGCCGTTATGACCAATGATCCGCTCGATCCCGAAGAAGCGCCCATGTGGGAGCGCGGGGCCGAGCGGGATTCCCAGTTCCACCCGGTTCTCCGGCTCGACCGTATCCTCAATAAGTGGCCCCAACACTGGCGCATTCTCGCGGAGAAGGGCTACGCCGTAAACGAAGATGCCTCAGGCAGATCCGTCGCTGAGGTCCGTCGATTCCTGGCTGAGTGGCACGCCCGCATGCAGCCGGTCTACATGGCGGTCTCGCTGCCGGATACGTTCCAGTATCCCGAAGACAGCATCCGCGGCCGGCTGATCGCAGAAGCCATACTGCCATCCTGCCGTGAGTTCGGCATTCCACTGTCCACCATGATTGGCGTCCGTTACCTGGTGAATCCGGCATTGCGGCTTGCCGGCGACGCCGTCGGCAAAGCCGACCTGAGGGCAGTCGAGCATCTGGCGGTGCAGAATCCCGATAACCGTTTCCTGATTAGCGTGCTGAGCCGCGAAAACCAGCACGAATTATGCGTCTACGCCCGTAAGTTCAGCAACCTGATGCCATTCGGCTGCTGGTGGTTCCTCAACAATCCTTCCGTGGTTGAAGAAATGACTCGGGAGCGGCTGGAGATGATCGGAACGTCCTTCATTCCACAGCACTCCGACGCTCGCGTACTCGAACAGGTCATCTACAAATGGCGCAACACGCGCCGCACTATGGCGCCGATTCTGGCGAACATGTATAAACTCCTGGCCGAAGATGGCCGGCCGGTGAGCCGCGCTGACATCAAACAGGACATCATTCGTCTGTTCCGGACCAATTTCGAACAGTTCGTACGGCGCGAGTCATGAAATTCGAAGTTACTGATGAAAACGTGCTGCTGCAGCATGGCGGCAGCCCGTCGCCGTACGGCTTATCGGCCCCCCTTGAAAAACGGGACGGCGACGTCTTCGTCTATCCTTTCGCTTCAACCGATCATGGCAACATCCGCGCGTACGCCGAATGCATCGATCGCGCCTTCCTGCCTCGCCCGCAGGGATCGCTCCCGGCGATCGCATGCGGGAATCGTCATCCCGAAATCAGCCTCCCGGCGGCGTTCACGGCCTTTCGCGAAATCCTGAGTGAGACTGGGAGGAATCTGGCCTCCACGGTTCAACTCTCTGCCACGCGCGAGATGACCACCGAGGACGAGATCGCCCGCCGCGATGGCTCGAATCCGACGGCGCCGGGCCACACCCGCGTCAGCATCAGGCATCTTTATCACGCCGGACTGTGGGCCGCGATCCGCTCCGGCTATCGGGACGGCTACAACGCCGAAGCCGATCACTTCATTGTCAGCGGGTCGAATGACGCCGAGATCGCGAAGTCGGTCGAATGGGTCAAGGAAGCCATCCATCACGCCGCCGGCTACACCAAGTTCACAACCGACACATCCCGCGTTTTCGATCTGCGCGCCGATACGCGCCACCCCTCGCCGTGGTCGGCGAGCGAGATCGACGCCCTGTTTACGGCCCGCCTGACAGCCGACGAGCGCCACTGGGTGCTCTCAGAGTTCGATTTTGGCGAGCCCGAGGTCAAGCGCATTGCCGTCAAGTTTGTTCCCAGCCTGAAGCTGAACGAAGAACTCTACGATGAAATCGTCAAGGCGAAAGGCGGTGCGCCGTTCGACTTTGAACCGTCGCTCGATGAAGCCGAAACTCTGACCACACCCAACGAGCTGATATTTTACATGCACTGGCTCCGCGAGCGCGGACGGCCGGCGCAACTGGTGCCTCCGAACCTCGGGTTCAAGAAACGCCAGGCCTACCCGGAGAAGTTCGATGCGCTCGAGAAGTATGCGCACCACAAGATGTGGCCTGAGTTGCTCCCTCGCGTCCAGGCCGAATTTAACGGCCAGCCGATTGCCGAATTGAAGGCGCGAGTTCGCGAGCTTGCCGACGTGGCTCGTCGTTTCGACGGAACGTTGAGCATACACTCCGGCAGCGGCAAACAGCCCGAAGTGCTGCAATCGATCGGGGCAGCCACCAATGGCCGGCTGAACTACAAAATCTCAGGCGAACTGCAGTTGCAGCTTTTCGACGTGCTGTCGGAATGCCCGGCCAACTCGCCGGAACGTCACGTCTTCGATGGAATGGTCGAGGCTTGCGAGCGCTTTGCGGCGGCCGGAGCTTTTGGCGACGAGAGCACACTGGCGGCGCCGTACCATTCCTCGCACGGCTCCTACCTGGGGAATGCCAGCCGCGGACGTGTCGACGGCAATCTCTTCCTGGTCTTCTGGCTTGGAAACATGGTCGGCAGCCGTAATGGAGACGGCCGTTTCTTCAAGGAATCGCTCGACAATCTTCCTCGAGCTGTTGTTGACGAAACAAGACGCAGGAACCGGGACTACATCAAATGGCTCGCTTCGAACCTCCTCGGCGCCTGACACGCCGTTCATTTCTCGCCGTCGCGGCGATCGGCGTTTCCGCCGGGGCACCCTCGCAAATTGACGATATCCTTGCGCGCATCAAGGCGCCGGTTTTCCCGAGCCGCGATTTCGAGATCACGAAATTCGGCGCAGTGGCCGACGGCGAGAAGCCCTGCACCGAAGCGATCCGCAAGGCCATCGCCGCCTGTACGCAGGCAGGTGGCGGACGAGTCGTCGTGCCCCGAGGCACCTTCCTGACCGGCGCGATCCATCTCACGAGCAACGTGAACCTTCACCTCGCCGACGGCGCGCGTCTCGCCTTCAGCCGCGACCCTAAAGATTACCTCCCACTCGTCTTCACGCGCTTTGAAGGCACCGAGTGCATGAACTACTCGCCATTCCTCTACGCCTTCGAGCAGACCAACGTCGCCATTACAGGTCCCGGAACGCTCGACGGTCAGGCTGACGACGAGCACTGGTGGTCCTGGAAGAAGCGCGCGGAACGCAAACAACTGGTGGCGATGGGCGACAAAAATGCCCCAGTGTCCGAACGAGTCTTCGGCGAAGGCCGCTACCTGCGTCCCAACTTCATTCAGCCCTACCGCTCGAAGAACATCCTGATCGAGGGCATCACGATTGTCAATTCGCCGATGTGGGAGATCAACCCGGTGCTCTGCCGCAATGTCACGGTGCGAGGCGTCAACATCTCCAGCCACGGACCCAACAATGACGGCTGCGATCCGGAGTGCTGCACCGACACGCTTGTCGAAGATTGCGTTTTCGATACAGGCGACGACTGCATCGCCATCAAATCCGGCCGCAACCAGGATGGACGCCGCGTCAATGCGCCATGCGAGAACCTGGTTATCCGCGGCTGCACAATGAAAGACGGCCACGGCGGCGTTTCAATCGGCAGCGAAGTTTCCGGCAATGTGCGCAACGTTTTCATCGAACACTGCGAAATGAGCAGCCCGCATCTGGAGCGCGCCCTTCGGATCAAGTCGAACTCCTATCGCGGCGGCACGGTGGAAAACGTTGTCTTTCGAAATATTAAGGTCGGCCAGGTCTCGGACGCCGTGGTCCAGATCGATCTCTATTACGAGGAAGGCCCCGGCGGACCCTACAACCCGACCGTCCGCAATGTCACCATCGAGGACGTGACCTGCAACAAGAGCAAGTATGGCCTGCATTTTCGCGGATACGAGTCGGCCCCGATCCGGGACGTGCGCGTCGAGCATTGCCGCTTCAACAACGTTGCCGAACCCATGGTGATCGAGAACGTAAAGGGACTTACCCTTGAGGACGTGAGCCAGAACGGGAAGCCGCTGCACTCGTAAGCGCCGACTGCAGGAATTGCGCGATCGACCATGTCAAAGCGCGGGGATGCGCCGAATCGGCCATGGCCAGCGCCTGTTTGCGAATCATGCGGCGCTCCGGAACGCGAAACGCCTGAAAATATCGCGGCTGGTTGCGCAGCGCCAATTCCGGCAGAATCGAATATCCAAACCCGGACTCCACCAGTTGCTTAATCGCTTCGGTGTCGTCCGCCTCCATGATCACTCGTGCGTTGACGCTGATGTCCTTGAAGAAGTCGTTCATCATCGTGCGCATGTTGCTGCGCCTCGGGTACAGCAGAAACGAAGCCCGCTCGATTTCCGGTACAGGCATCGATCCGACGTGCCACCCGCGAACCTCTTTATGCGCCGGCCGGATGATCAGCAGCTCCTCATCGTAAAGCGGCATGATTTTGAGGCCGTCCGTGGGAAATGGCAGCGAAATCAGTGCCAGGTCGAAGCGGCGTTCCAGAAGACCGGCCACCATCTCCTCCGTGGCCGACACGGTAACCTGCATGCTGACGTTCGGAAACTCCTTGCGAAGCTGCCGCAGCGGACGACCGAGAGTGTGAATCAGCGCCGTCGCGCCGGTAGCGAAGTGGAACGGCCGCGCGTCGGTATGGACGTCGTTCTCAAACTCCTGCTCGATCTCGCGAACCTGACGTATCAGCAGCTTCGCCTTCTCAGCCAACAGCTTTGCCGCCGGCGTCGGTACCAGGTGCTTGCCCGATTTCACGAACAGGTCGGTACGCAATTCGAATGCGAGGTTATGCAACTGGAGACTGATCGCGCCGGGCGAAAGGTTCACTTTTTCCGCGGCGCGAGTGATGCTGGAGTGTTCCATCACGGCGAGGAACAACTGCAGTTGGCGAATATCCACGCTATGGCGCCACCGGCTCGGGTGCGGTGGCAACCTCCCGGACTTGCTTCTTCCCCTTGCTTTTCTGGAAGCGCTCCTGGAACGCGGCCATGTATGTGTAGAACACCGGTGTTAAATACAAAGTAACAAGTTGCGAGAATAACAAGCCGCCGACAACCACCAGGCCGAGCGGCTGACGGGCCTCACCACCTGCCCCGTAACCGACCGCGATCGGCACTGCGCCCAAAAGAGCCGCCATCGTGGTCATCATAATCGGCCGGAATCGAATCAGGCAGCCTTCGTAGATGGCCTTCATGGGAGGCAGCCCCTGGTTGCGCTCCGCCTCCAGCGCGAAGTCGATCTGCATAATGGCGTTTTTCTCGACAATGCCGATCAGCATGATCAACCCGACGAACGCGTAGATGTTCAGATCCATCTTGAAGAGCCACAGCGTGATCAGTGCGCCGAAACCGGCCGACGGTAAACCCGAAAGAATCGTCATCGGGTGGATGTAGCTTTCGTACAGAATGCCCAGAACGATGTACACCACCATGATTGCAACAATGAGCAGAACCCAAAGGTTGCCCAGTGACGACTGGAAAGCCTTGGCAGCGCCCTGGAAGGACGTGCTGATGGTGGCCGGAAGCTGCTCGGCGGCGATCTTCTGAATCTCCGCAACGACATCGCCTAGAGGCGCTTTCGGCGCCAGGTCAAACGACACCGTGACCGCCGGAAGCATCCCGCTGTGACTGATCGATTGCGGCCCAATGTCGTTCTTGAGGTGTGCGAGCGTATCAAGCGGAATCAGCGGTCCGGCAGCGGATTTGAAATACAGGAGCGAAAGCGCGTGCGGATCGCGCTGATACTGAGGTTTCAGCTCCAGCAGGACCTTGTATTCGTTCACTGCGGCATAGATGGTCGACACCCAGCGCGGCCCATAAGCGTCATAAAAGCAGTTCTCGATCTCGGTGGCGTTCACCTGCAGTGCCGCGGCCTTGTCGCGATCGATTTCGACATCTACCTGCGGGCTGCGGACCGCAAGGTCGCTCGTAACGTCGAGGGTGCCCGGAATCTTCGCAATCGCGGCTTCCATTTTCTGGGCCGCCGCGTACAGTTCGGGTTTATCGGGCGACTGCAGCGTGAACTGATAAAGGCTCTTCGTCACCTGCCCCCCAATCCGAACTGTCGGAGGGTTCTGCAGGTACACCTTCATGCCGGGGAAGTTCGCAAGCTTGGGGCGAAGCTGTTCGATGATATCGTTGACCAAAATAGAACGATCGGTTCGCGGCTTCAAGCGCACGACCAGCTGTCCGTAATTCGGTCCGCCGAGCGTCGAGGCCGAAGTTCCACCTACTGTCGACATCAGCGCCTCGACATTCGGGTTTTGACGGACGACCTCGGCTACGGCTCTTTGGTAGTCGATCATCTGGTAGAACGAAGTTCCCTGCTGCGCTTCTGTCGTGGCCACCATCTGGTCCGTATCCTGGTCGGGTATGAAGCCTTTTGGAATCCGGATGAACATCCAAACTGTCGCGCCCAGCACGATCACGAAGGTTGCCATCACCAGGGCGCGATGGTTGAGCGCGATGCGCAGGGTGCGATCGTAAACGTGGAGCATTCCGTCGAAAAACCGCTCTGTGGCAAGATATGCCCACGATCGCTTGGCGTGATGCTGCGGGGGCTTCAGGAAGCGGCTGCACAACATCGGCGTAAGCGTTACCGAAACCACTCCCGAAATCAGAATCGCAACGCAGATGGTGACCGAGAATTCGCGAAACAAGCGGCCGAGAATGCCGCCCATGAACAGCACGGGAATGAACACCGCCGCGAGCGACAACGTCATCGACACAATCGTAAAGCCGATCTCTTTCGATCCCGTCAGGGACGCCAGCAGGGGCTTTTCGCCTATTTCCATGTGACGGAAAATGTTCTCCAGCATCACAATCGCGTCGTCGACAACAAAGCCGATCGAAAGAATCAGCGCCATCATCGACAGGTTATCCAGGCTGTAGTGCAGCAGGTACATGATGGCGAACGTTCCGACAATCGAGAACGGCAGAGCCAGGCTCGGAATGATGGTGGCGGACACATTCCGCAGGAAGAGGAAAATCACCATCACCACGAGTCCCAACGTGAGCAACATTGTGAACTGGACGTCGTGATAGGACTCGAGGATCGTGTCGGAACGATCGTACAGAATATCCATGTGCACGGACGGCGGAATCTCGGCCTTAAATAGTGGGATCAGGTGTTTCACGCCATCCGTCACTTCGATGGTGTTCGTTCCCGGCTGCCGCTGAATCGCCAGAATGACCGCCCGCTGATCGGTATCGTGGTTGTAGAACCAGGACGCTGTCTTATCGTCCTCCACGCTATCGATCACATTGCCAAGCTCCCCGAGCCGGACCGGCGAACCGTTGCGATACGTCACAATCAGCGGCTTGTACTGGTCGGCATTGGTCAATTGCCCGCTCGCCTGAAGCGTGAACGCCCGCTGCGGACCGATGATGGTTCCCGTCGGAAGGTTGACGTTCCAATTGCGCAGCGCATTCTCCACCTCGTTGATCCCGATCTGGCGCGAAGCCAGCTCGTGAGGGTCCACTTGTGCGTGTACCGCGTACTTCTGCGCGCCGAGAACCTGCACCTGCGCCACGCCGCTGACCATCGAAATCCGCTGCGCCACGCGAGTTTCGGCATACTCGTCGAGCGTATACAGCGGAAGCGTTTTCGAGGTCAGCGCCAGGTACAGAATGGGCTGGTCGGCCGGGTTCACCTTGGTAAACGTCGGGGGCGTGGGCATGCCCGTGGGCAGCAAACGCGCCGCCTGCGTGATCGCGGCCTGGACATCCACAGCGGCGCCGTCGAGGCTGCGGTTCAGGTTGAATTCGAGAGTGACCTGCGTCGAACCCAGCGAATTGATCGAGGTCATCGAGTCCAACCCGGCGATGTTCGAGAACTGGTTTTCAAGCGGAGTGGCCACAGCCGATGCCATGGTTTCCGGACTCGCGCCCGGCAGGCTCGCGGTGACCAACAGCGTTGGGAAATCGACGTTCGGAAGATCGCTGACCGCCAGCGATCGATACGCCACGAAGCCGAACAAGGCGATCGCAGCCATGAGCAAGCTGGTGGCGATCGGCCGGCGGATGAAGGTTTCCGAGAAATTCATCAATCACCCACCGACGGCGAGGCCTGCGGTACCAGATCGTCCACACTGACCGGCCGGCCTTTCCGCCAGCGCTCTAAAATAGCAGCCATGAAAGTATAAACCACGGGCGTAAGGTAAAGCGTAATCAACTGCGAGCAAACCAGACCGCCGACCACAGCCAGGCCCAAAGGACGCCGCGCTTCCCCGCCCGCGCCCCAGCCGAGCGAGATCGGCAGAGACCCTAGCAGCGCCGCCATCGTAGTCATCATGATCGGCCGGAAACGAATCAGGCAGCCTTCATAAACTGCTTCGGCAGGCTTCTTCCCATGCCGGCGCTCCGCCTCCAAAGCGAAATCGATCTGCATGATCGCGTTCTTCTTTACAATGCCAACCAGCATCATGAGGCCGACAAACGAATAGATGTTCAGGTCGGTGCCGAAAAGAATCAGCGTGAGCAAGGCGCCGAGTCCGGCCGAAGGAAGACCACTCAAAATGGTCAGCGGATGGATGTAGCTTTCGTACAGCACGCCAAGAACGATATACACCACGGCAATGGCGATGATCAGCAGCAGGCTGAGATTTGTCAGCGACGCCTGGAAAGCCTTGGCGGTCCCCTCGAATGTCGCCGTCATGTTGGCCGGCAGGACCCGGCTGGCGGTTTCTTGAATCGCCGAGACCGCATCACCCAGGGGAACCCCGGTCTTGAGATTGAAGGAAACCGTAACTGACGGAAGCTGCCCCGCATGATTGATGGACTGCGGTCCCGCATCCATGCGCGTCTTCGCTATCGCATCCAGCGGAATCAGGCCTGCCGTGGGCGACTTGAAATAGATTTTCTGCAGATAATCGGCAAACGTCTGGTACTTCGGCTGAATCTCGAGCAGAACCTTGTACTGATTCGACGGAGCATAGATCGTCGAGATCCAGTTCGGGCCGTAGGCATTGTAAAGAACCGACTCGATCTGAGTGGCATTCAATCCGTACGTGGCCGCCTTGTCCCGATCGATATCGAGGTTCACCCGGGGCGTCTTGATCTGCATGTCCGTGTTGACATCGGCGACGCCCGGAATCTTGGCGATCTCACGCTCCAGAATTGGGGCCTGGGCATACAAAGCCGCGGTATCGGGGCTCTGCAACGTAAAGGCGTACTGGCTTTTCGTCATGTGGCCGCCGATGCGAATGCTCGTCGGCATGGTCATGTACACACGGAAGCCAGGGTCGCCCGAAACAAGGGGCCGCAGCCGGTCGATGATCTGCACCACGCTCATCTCACGCTGCCGGCGAGGCTTCAACTGAACCCACATGCGGGAGGTCCCGGAGCCGTTCCAGCTCCCTCCCACGCTCATCATAAACGTGTCGACGTTCGGATCTTTCCGCAGAATATCGGAGACCTTTTGGGCGTACGTCACCATCTGGTAATACGAAGTTCCTTGCGCGGCCTCGGCGGTTACGGAGAACTGGTCCATGTCCTGGTCGGGGATGAAGCCTTTGGGAACCACGCGGAATAGCCAGCCTGTGGTCAGCAACACCGCGACAAAAAGCACGCCCATTACGTAACGGTGCTTCAGAACACCGGACAGGCTCCACGCGTAGAAACGATACATGGCGTTGAAGCCGCCCTCAATCGCGCGGTAAAAGATATTACGGCGGCCGGGTTGAGCATGCCGCAGAAAACGGCTGCACAGCATCGGCGTCAGCGTGATCGAGACCATACCCGATATGAGAATGGCCGTACAGATGGTCACCGCGAACTCGCGGAACAGACGGCCCAGGATTCCACCCATGAACAGGATGGGAATGAACACCGCAGCGAGCGACACGGTCATCGAAATGATCGTAAAGCCGATCTCTTTCGAGCCCCGCAGCGCCGCCTCGAACGGCTCCTCCCCCTGCTCCATGTGGCGAACGATATTCTCCAGCATGACGATCGCATCGTCGACGACGAATCCGATGCAGAGAATCAACGCCATCATCGACAGGTTGTCGAGGCTGTAATCAAGCACGTACATGATGGCGAGAGCGCCCATGATCGAGAAGGGCAGCGCCATCGCCGGGATGAGGGTCGCGGAGGCGTTCCGGAGGAACAGGAATATCACCATGACCACGAGAGCCAGCGTGATTCCCATGGTCTTCTGAATGTCGTTGAAAGCCTCGCGAATGTTTACCGACCGGTCGAAACGCACCCGCAAGTGAACCGCGGGCGGGATCTGCGACTGGAAAAACGGCAGTAAACGCCGGATCTCATCGGTTACCTCGATCGTATTCGTGCCGGGCTGGCGCATGATGGCCAGGTTGATGGCTCGCTCCGCGCCGTCCGGAAAATACGTCCAGGACGCGTTCTTGTCGTCCTCGATGCTGTCCACGACGTCCGCGATCTCCGAAAGATGCACCGGCCGGCCCTGCTTCCAGCTCACCACCATGTTGCGGTACTCGGAAGCCTTCATCAACTGGCCGTTTGCCTGGACGTTGTAAGCCGTATGCGGCCCGAACAACGTTCCCGTAGGCATGTTTGTGTTCCATCCCTGGACCGCGGTGGCCACCTGATCGAGGCCCATCTGTTTGGAGGCGAGCTTCGTGGGATCGACATCGATGCGCACAGCATATTTTGTCGAGCCGAAGACCTGCACTTGCGCCACACCGCTGACCATCGAGATGCGCTGGGCGACCAGCGTTTCGGCGTACTCGTCCAGGGTCCAGAGCGGCAGCGTGGGCGCGCTCAGCGCCAGCATCATGATGGGCTGGTCGGCCGGGTTGAACTTCCGGAATGACGGCGGAGCGGGCATGCCGGGCGGCAGCAGCGGACCGCATTCCGCAATCGCGGTCTGCACGTCCACCGCGGCGCCGTCGAGATCGCGATTCAGATCGAACTGCAGGGTGATCTGGGTATTACCCGTGGAGCTCGAAGACGTCATCTCCTCGAGTCCCGCGATCATTGTGAACTGCCTTTCGAGCGGGGTCGCTACCGCCGACGCCATAGTCGCCGGATCGGCGCCGGGAAGACTGGCGGATACTGTCAGGGTAGGGAAATCGACACTCGGAAGATCGCTAACCGGCAGCGCACGATAAGACACGATCCCGAAGAGAGCGATACCCAGCATCAGGAGACTCGTGGCGATAGGCCGCCGGATAAAGATCTCTGAAAAATTCAATGCTGGATCTCCTTCGGAATGCCAGGCTTAGTGCGCGGGCGGCTGGCCATCTCGGTGAGTGCCTCCAGCTCCGTCCGAGCCCGGCGATGGAGGGCCGCCGCCACCCATCGGTTCCTTGAGTTGCACGCGGCTTCCCGGCGCCAGCCGCAACTGGCCGTCCGTTATCACCGTTTCGCCTACTTGCAACCCTTTTTCAATCACGAGTTCCTGTTTGACCCGCGAACCCGCAACGACCGGCCGAAACTCCGCCTTCTGGTCCTGGGTCACGACGTATACGAAGGTTCCGTCCTGGCCCGTCTGCAGCGCCTGGTTGGGGATGATCATCGCATCGCGCTGCGTGGTGAGCTGCAGAGTCACACGTAAAAACTCGCCAGGCCACAGTCTCCGGCCTTCATTTTGGAAAGTCCCCTTCAGCTTGATGGTTCCCGTACTCGGGTCTACCGTGTTGTCGACAAACGTCAGAACCCCCGTCTCCGGGGAAATCGAATCATCCTGGGCCGAGGCGGTTACGGGTAATTTACGGTCCGCCATGTACTGCTTGATCTGGCGAAGGAACGACTCCGGAACCGCGAAAGTCACATAGATCGGCTGCACCTGGTTGATGGTGACGAGCTCGACGGTGTTCGCCGCAACGAGATTCCCTTGCTTGACTGTCAGATTGCCGGTGCGCCCGTCAATGGGTGACCGGATACTGGTATAGCCAAGCATGACCTTCGCGGTTTCAAGCGCCGCCTGCGCAGCATTGATATCGGCCTTAGCGCTTTCGATGGCAGCCCGATCGGCTCCTACCGACTGCGTCAGAGCATCCGCATTCGACACCATCTGGTCTGCTTGTTCCTTAGACATTACGCCTTCGTCGAATAGCTTGGTGTACCGGGCAGCCTGTGCGCTAGCGTATTTCTGTTGGGCGATGTCCTTCGCGAGGTTAGCCTCGGCTTGGAGCAACTGCGCCCTTCCCCGCGCCAACGTCGCCTCAGCCTGGTTGACCTGGCCCTGATAAGGCCGAGGGTCGATGCTGAACAGCAGGTCGTCTTTCTTTACGAAATCGCCTTCCTGGAAGTGCACCTGGTTGAGTGCGCCGCCCACCTGGGCTTTGACGCTGATCGTGGAATAAGCTTCGACATTGCCGATTACCTGAATTTGAATTGGGACATCCTTTTGGACGACTCTCGCCACCGTGACCGGAACCGCCATGCCGTCGCTCCCGTGTCCGCCTCCGGGACCTGCCGCCTGCGTTGCCTTACCGTTTGCGTTGCACCCCGTAAAAACGATCGGAGCCGTTACGACAAGTCCAACAGCGAGAAGTCGGAACACGAGCATCCTGTCAAATTTCCCCGCTTGGAACATATATATCGTCACGGCGTATAACTTCCTCAAAAGGTTACAGATAGATCGAAACGCAGCTCCGCCTTCAGGCGGTATTCCGACAGACAAACGGCGGCCTCCAGGAGGCCGCCGCCGTTACAATCCGTATTTTAGCTCTAGAATTCCAATCGCAGGGCCATCTGGATCTGCCGCGGACCGCCGGAGTACCCGGCCGTCGTGCCGACCGAGGTCGCCGTGGCGCTCCCGACCGTTGCGGTGATCTGACCGAACGAGGCGCTGCTTCGGTCGTGAACCGGATTGGCGAAGTTCGTGTGGTTGAACAGGTTGAAGAAATCCGCGCGGAACTGCAACCGCGCCCGGCCATCTTCACGGAAAATGAAGCTCTTTACCGCCGTAAAGTCATAGTTAACCAGGCCAGGGCCATAATACTGATTGCGCCCTGATGTCCCCACTCGTCCCGTCGGAGGCACAAGCGAGAAATAGCTTGTGTCGAACGCCCGGTCCGGATTGCTGTAGTTGGTTTGCAGCGGCCCGGTTCCAAGCACGTCCAGGCGGTCGGCGCCCGTCTGATTGAAACCGCTGAAATCGGCCGCGGTGTCCACCATAGTGAACGGCTGACCCGTCTGCGCGCTCGTGATACCCGCAATCTGCCAGCCTCCGAGGAGTTGGCGATTGAAGGTATTACGCCAGCCAAATAACCGGTGTCCCGGTCCGACCGGCAAGTCGATGTTGTACACCACCACCGCACGCTGCCGGGTATCGAAGGACGAAGGACCGCGCTCCAGGTTGATGTGGTTGCGGTCGTCGACGCCGCCGGCCTCGCCGCTCGAGCCAAAGAACGCCGAAGCATCGTCGATCGATTTACTCAGCGTGTAGGAGGCTTGCAGGAAATATCCGTGAGTGGATTGGTATTTCAGCGTTGCGACCATTCCGTTGTAAATCGAGTTCCCAATGTCCTTGCCTGTGCCGATAGCCCCAAACGTGGGATATGGATATACCTGCACGTTCGGTGCTTGATTGCCGCGCAGGGCAGGATTGTTCACAATCACGCTCGGCTGATTCTGATCGACGAACAGCCCCAGCTTGTGGCCGGCGCTGCCTTGGTAATCGATTTCGAATGAAGTTTTCGTGCCCATTCGCCTCTGGATCCCGAAGTTGTACTGATACAGATAGGCGCTGCGGATGTTCGGGTCTTCCGCGCTGAACCCGACCAGGCCGATGAGCGGCTTGCCACTGGCATCGAATTTCACTAGCGGGACGTTCTGATTGAAACCGATGGCCCATGGGAATTTGGACGTCTGCGTTACGCCGGCAGTCTGAGTCGTTTGCAGATTGTACGGCGCATTCAAGCCCAGGTTCGCGGGGATATTGTTGAAGATGTCGTCATATCCGACCCGGAATCCCAAGCGTATCACAGTGTCGTCATTGCCGAAAATCTTCTTGGCGAAACGCGGCGTGTACGCAAGGCCGATAACCGGCGCGAAATTGTTCTTATCCGACTTCACGCCGCTGTCGCTGAGCGTGAACGGCGCCTGGGTCAGAGTAATGGCCGACGGACCAACTTTGGTAGGATCGATCACGACCAGTTGATTCGTCCCGAGCAGAACCGGTCCAACGCCCGGGAGGAAATTCACAGCATCTTTGCGGTTCTGGTAGATCGCTGATGGATACTCGTAGCGAATTCCGTAGTTAATGGTCAGGTTGTCCTTAACTTTGTATTGGTCTTGCCAGTAAAGGTCCCATGGAAGGCGATCCCAATATGCCAGCGTGCTACCGGTCTTGAATTGCGAGCTGTTCACCTGCCCCGCTGCAAAATCGGCCCAGCTCAGAAAGCTGAAGGAACCGCGTTCGACGCTGTCCAGATATCGTCGTGCCTGTTCCCGCCGAATGTGGAAGCCGAAACGAATGGAATGCTTACTCGCTCCAAACGGCGCGATCCACGACATGTTGTCGAACAACTCTGTGGTGTTTGTGATGCGTCCTTGTGGCAAATTCGTCGTGCTTCCCAGGGGCGAAAATCCTCCGGACACGCTCACCGTCGGGAGTCCCGAGTCCTGGATGTTCTTGGAGCCATCCACCACGCCAGCAAGAGGCTGGCCGTTGATTTGGAATACCGAGGCCGCGTTCAACCCGATATCCTGTACGGTGATAAATGTCTGGTTTCGTGAATATCCGAGGCGGAATTCGTTTAAAAGCGAAGGTGAGAATACATGGGTCTCGGTCAGGACCCCATTTCTGCTCACCGGTGTGTTGCCGTTGCCGCCTTCGGACGGCAGTTTCCCTGGTGTAAACGTGGCGGCCTGGGTGTCGATAAACCGGCCCATGAGGTTGTCTTTGTCGCTGAATTTGTGATCGACGCGGATCAATCCGGTGTAGTCGAACTGCGTCGACCCCACGTTCGCAATGAAGTTGTTGGCGCCCACCGATGTATTCGGGGTTGGCCAGAACTTCAACAACTGCTGCGAGATCGGGTCGGTTACTTGAGCCCGCTCCGCGGCCGTCGGAACGCGCGTGAGGCTGACAGTCGGGGCCACCTGGCGGAACTCCTCAAACGATCCGAAAATAAAGGTTTTGTTTTTGATGATCGGACCGCCAAGCGTGCCCCCGAATTGATTGCGATGCAGCGGGTTCTTCGTTCCACTAGCCTTATTTGTGAAGAAATCGGTGGCGTCGAAATCGGAATTGCGCAGGTACTCGAACAGCGACCCGTGCAGCGAATTACTTCCGCTCTTTGTGACCTCGGTCACCTGTCCGCCCGTGCCGCGGCCGAATTCAGCGGTCGAGACGCTCGTCTGAATCGCAAACTCCTGCACCGCGTCCGTGATCCGGAAATTATTCAGGTTCGAATTGACCTGCGTGTCCATATTGCTCACACCGTCGAGCAGGTAGATATTCGATTGCGATCTCGCGCCCGCGACGTTGAAACTGAACACCTGGGTTCCTGTCGCAGTCGGCACCACTCCAGGCGTGATCAGCGCAAGATCGAGCGCCTGCCGGCCATTGAGCGGCATGGCATCGATGTTGCGGCTGTCCACCACGCTGCTCAGCGTGCTCTTGTCGTTCTCAAGCAGTGGCGCCACGGCCTCGACTTGTACAGACTCGGCCAGGCTGCCGACCTCGAGTGTCAGCTCGAGGTGCGTGATCTGTTCAACCTGAACAAGCACCGAGCTCGCCGTGACCTTTTTGAAGCCGTTCGCCTCCGCGACCAGCGAGTACGTGGCTGGAGGCAGTTGCAGGAATTGGAATTCACCCTCGGAATTGGTGGTCGCCGTGACCTGGGCGTTCGTGGCGGTGCTGGTTAATGTAAGCTTTACCCCGGGAACAATGGCTCCAGTCGAATCCTTGACCGTGCCCGCAATGCTCCCTACTGGTGAGCCGAAAACTGAAAGCGTACTCAAAAACCCTAGCAATAGAACGCCAACCAGGGTTCCAATGGTGTTGCTTTTCATTTACTTACCCCTTCCGGACTGTTTGATAAGGCCGGGACCCGTAGCGATAACTAGTAAGGCGGGATACTAAAACTGCGTATCGCCCACTACCAATAGATGGTTTCGAGATTAACCTAGTGGTAGAGACGAGTCAAGCAGATTCTGGATAGGGAAGGTCCAAAAACAAAGGAGTTACGGGAAGGTAAGAATGACGACTCTGCAGGGCAAGTTTACCTTGCCCTGTGCATTACGTCTCGCGGTTTACGATCGGCCTCAGAGGCCCATCTACCACGTGTACCTGACCGGAATGACGCATCGCCCAGTCTTCAATCAGTCTGCGGCTTTCCGTCTCCCAGTGCTCCAAATCGAAAGGCTCACCCGCTTTTCGAGCCAGCTCGGCCCAGTCGGGCTCCCCGTGACGTTGAATAACTCGCCCCGCTTCGCCCGGCCCGGCCCAATTGGCTACCCAGGTTGCCAGCAGAAAACTGTACAATGTGGCTAAACCATGTACCTGCACCATGTTGCAGCGGAGCGCAAGTGCTACTTCGGCTATCGTTTGAACGTTGGCGGGTCTCCGAAGAGCATTCATCAAATCGATAACCCCTTCAAAATACGCCTGATCAGGGGCGTTCTCGTCTTCGTTCATACTCCCCCCACATCTATAGAGTGGGCCTATGCCCTAGCTTGTTACTGCATTTCTAATGCCAAGTGGTAGAACCCTAACAGTTTTGGGACTAGACACACCCCTTTGTGAGTCCTATTGCCACACACTCTGGGAGCTGAATGACACAACCGCGTACCAAATGAAATCAGGTTCTCAATTCCCGGCAAACCTGCATCAAAATCTACTATTATTCGACGCGGTTATTTCCTCAGACGGGCTGCCGCTTCGGCCTTGCGGATGGCTTTCTCCCGCAATTCATAAGCGTGGATAGCTTTCCTGGCTGCCTCCCGAGCAAGGCCTGCACTCAGGCGCCGCTCGGCTTCGTCGAACATTTCCTCAGCGGCGATTCGGGCCTGCCGGGCCTCCTCGTCGGCTTTCTTCACGCGTGTCGCCACGGAATCGCTGCCGGCTGCTTTGTACGCGGCTTTAAGCTCCTTTGACCACCCTGCCTTGACCTTCTTTTCCAGTTCATCCAGCGCCGCTGTTCCCTTATCCGCCGTCTGACGCACCCTGCTCTTCTCTAACAGCCAACGCCAGATTGACCAGTCCTGCGCCTCGCTCATGAGCGCTTTGGCATCCTCAACCTCCGCCAGTTTTCGCATGGAAGCGCCTACAAGATAATTTAGTACATTCACTTTAAAAATTCGCGCACGCATGCCCGCAAGCGGTCAGTGGGCAGCTTTCAGCCCGGGTGGACGCCGTAAGGGCGCGTTCAGGAACCTGAACGCCTAGCGGGCGCATTTTGCGAACAACTAGCTGAGCGGTATCTCCAATACGCTTCCGCAATTTTGAAACGATGTACTCTAGGAATCTCCGTGAACCCACACCTGCTTTTCTTAACCGAGCGATACCCGCCCGACATGGGTGGAGTCGCGACTAGTGCCGGCCGCATTTCGCGTGCCCTCGCAGCATTCGGAGCGGACGTCGACGTGGTCGTCTGGACCCGCAACCTGCCGCCAGGATCGGTTCTGAAGGAGGACGGCAACCCCTCGGTTTACCGAATCGGCAGGTTCCGTGAGTGGGACACCACCATGCCACATACGATAAACCTGGTCGACTGGCTCGCCACCATTCACCCTTACGACCGTATTTGGGGACACTACCTCGCGCCGGCGGGATTTCTGGCCACATGGATCGGTCGATTGAAGAACATCCCGTCGACCGTGAGTATTCGGGGTAACGACCTGGATCGCGATGCCTTCCCACCGGGCGATTTTGCACGTCTCCTCTGGACGCTCCAGAATGCCTCTTCGATAACGGCAGTCACGATCGACTTAGCGCGGAAAGTGACTGCGGCAAGCAACCGCCAGGATGTCATCCATATGCCAAATGCGGTCGATCACGAAGTCTTCCGGCCGCTGGACACCCCGCCTGGCGAACTGCGACACAAGTTCGGCATCCAGCCCGAAGAGGCGGTTCTCGGGTTTGCCGGTGAATTACGGGAAAAGAAGGGGCAAAAATACCTGCTCGAAGCGTTGGGGGTGGTACGGTCAGCCCGTCCGGCATGCCTGCTCATCATCGGTGAGGTGAGGCCGTCGGAAATGCCACGCCTGCTGGAATCGCTCGGTCCGGGCACATTTGCCGAAAATCGCGTGGTGGTGACCGGTCAGCTCGCTACTCCAGCGGAGGTCAACCAGCACCTCCAGCTCTGCGACGTCTTCTTGCAGCCGTCCCTGTGGGACGGAATGCCCAACGCGCTGCTGGAGGCTATGGCTGCCGGCTGTGGTTGCATTGCCAGCGATGCTGGCGGGATCCCCGAGATCATCACGCCCGGGGTGGACGGGATTATTCTGCCGCGCTGGCAGCTTCACCGCCTGGGCGAGGCCGTCGTAGAGTGGCTTGACGCTTCGCCTGAGCATCGCGGAAGAATCCGCCATGCCGCGCGTCAGCGTATCGTTTCCAGCTTTACCTCTGAACAGGAGCAAACGCGCCTGAAAGAATTGCTTTACTCAGACGATGTTCCAGTCTATTCTTAGGCCCTGGAGGAACATTTGTGAGTAAACGGATTGCTTTTTGGCCGACGGAACATGGGATAGTTCCACTAGCCACACCAATGTTTACAAGATCTACAAGGCCATCACCCGGAATGGTGAACAAATCCCGCTGTATGACGATGGTGTCGGGGCAGACACAAACCCGATCGAGCATTTGGTCGGAGGCGCTTTTGGGGCGGGCCTCTGGGGCAAAATAAAAGACGGTTATAAGCAGATCTCGCATGTATACGAATCGGGGGATTCGGTATACCTGGTCGGATTCAGCCGCGGCGCTTACACGGCGCGAAGCCTGGCCGGAATGATCGCCGCCTGCGGACTTCCCACCAAAGACTTCACGGATGATATGGTCGAAACCGTGTTCTCTGCCTATCGCGACAAAGATAACCGTCAGAAGTATCTCGACAAACTGAAGGACTGCAACCTGGAGCAGGCCACCATCCAGATGGTTGGAGTATGGGACACGGTCGGGTCTCTCGGAATCCCGGCAGCAATCGGCGGAATCGATCCGCTCGCCTTCGGTTTCCTCGATACGAGCTTGCACCCGGATGTCCGGCACGCCTACCATGCATTGGCGATCGATGAAAAGCGCGCCCAATTCCCGGCAACGCTGTGGAAGGGAGATCCGGCTCCGGGCCAGGTTCTGGAGCAGGTCTGGTTTTGCGGCGCGCATAGCGATGTGGGCGGCGGCGAGCCCATAGCCCAACCCGGCGCCACCGCACTTTCGGACATCACGCTCGCCTGGATGATCACTAAAGCAATGGCGTGCGGGGTGACGTTCGACGCCACGGCTCTGAAGCAGTACACGATACCGCTCGACCCCGCCCTCGCAATGGACACTCTTCACTCTTCGTGGACCGTGATTAATGGATTTCCGCGCGTCCGCCCCATCGCTGCAAACTCCACAGTTGCGAACAGCGTTGCGATCCGCTGCCAGCATGACAACGCTTACCACCCGTCGAACCTCGCGTTCGAGAACGGGCTTCTCGCGTCAACCTATGGCTCCGACGGAGTGGTTAGCTTGCCGGAGTTGGCGAAGGCCGCCGGGCAAGGGGATTGAAGCGCTCGGCACTCTAACTGGGGCCGGCATGCACACGCGAAACCGCCTCTGCCACCTGTTTCATTCACTCTCGTTTGACCTGCCGTTCATGGCGACAGGCGAAATGCCTGCTCCAACCTGACGGAATGACATGGCCGCTTACGGCAACAACACCAGTGGGGCCCGCGAAAACGCAAACTTCCGCGCCTGTTCATCGATCACGTTGATCTGACAAACATACTTGCCCGGCTGCATCTTCGCCAAGGGAACCTGGAATTGGAAAGCTGCCACATCGGGACGCTTTGCATTCAGCTTCTGAACGCGAACCGGCGACGACTCGAACGTCTTCACCCGCCCGATAAACAAGCTCAGATCCGCCGTTAAGGAAGGCACCTTGGCATCTTCCGACTTGGCAGGATCGTAAACCTCGAAGTACACGTACAGGTTCTGGTCCTTGCGGAACACCCGGGTGACACTGGGCACGATCTTGATGCCATTGTCGACCAGCGGGTGCATTTCAAGCAGCTTCTTGTTGGTCCCGGCATTCCCGATGCTCGAGCTGAGCGGCTCCTTCTGATTGCTCCAAACCACAGAACTCATGCGCACCGTAGCTTTATCCGAGTCCAGGTTGGGAACCGTGAACGGAGCCTCGAAGGTGCCCATCTTTCCCGTCTGATTCTCCCGCGCCAGGAAGTGGAGGCGGTAGTCGCCGGGACCCAGCGTCAGCGCGGTGTCGTACTCGATTTGCCGGTGGCTGAGTTGCTCTGCGTTCTGTGAATCCAGCTTCACCTGAACGCCATCGCGCACCCCACCGATCTGTTTGCCCTTCGGATCGTTAATCTGACCGATGAAATCGAACTCCGTTTGCCCCTTCTCGCCCTTCTTAGCCAACAGGATCGAAGAACCCGGAATCTTGACGGAGATCGGAACGAAATACTTATCCTTCGCCAAGCGGAAGTAGTCGATCTCGACCGCGAGCGGCAGATCATTGACCGGATCGCCAAGCGTCAAGGCTTCCTCAAGCTGGCGCTCCTTGTCATTGGAGCTGAACTTCTGCCATGTCTTCGCCGCGAAGTAACCCGACTTGTAGTCCAGCTTCGCCTGCAGCGCCGGATTCAGTTTGATGTTGACATGCCGGTATTTTCCATCCTCGGCTGGATTGGTACTGTAATACCCGACTATGTAATAAGTGTTGATGTCCTTCTGAACCTGCGTCATGCCGACCGACAAATCGTTGTTGTCCAGCAGCGCCTTTCCTCCGGTGTCGGCTGCGAGCGTGTACAACGTCTCTTGCTGATCGTTGAACTTATCCTTGATCCCGCTCTGCGTCTTGCCGCTGAACATGCCGGTTCCTTTCGGCGACGCGGTACTCGCATCGCCGCCGGGGACCAGCGCCATCAAACCGCGAGCGTCGATGGGATAAAACGCAACGTTCGCCCGAATCGCCGCGTTCACCGTAGCACGCAACTGCGACTGGTTCTCGACACCCGTTTTGCTCACACCGCTCGATATGTAAACCAACGCCTTCTTCTGGGGATACAATGCCAGCTTGCGCGCCGCATCCTCCAGCGCGCTCAGCTTACGGTCGGTGTTGAAAATGTTGAACTCGGTTTCGTCGGCGGTGAATTCGCCGCTGTCGTCGGTGTCATCCGCTCCGGTGGTGCCGTCCACCGCCAGGTCGCTGCCTTCTCCGGTGCGAAACTTCTGGATGTCGGCAAGCAGCAACTCGCGATCGTCGGTGAAATTCTCCACGATTTTCAAAGTTGTAGAGAAAGTCATGATCTGCACGAGGTCCGACTTGGTCATCTGCTCGGATAGAAACTTAGTGGCCGCGGCCCTGGCACGAATCTGCTCGGCCGGTTGCATCGACGAAAAGTCGAAGAACAGCGTGATCAGCCGTTTGTCGTGAAGCTGCTCCTTCGTTGGCGCGGTGACATGCTCGACGGGGGCGGCGGGCTGCGAAGCATCCCGCTTGATGAGCGTCTTCTCCGGTTGCACCACGGCGGGCAGCGTATCGCCGGCCAGCCGCTGCAGCTCGAAAACCGAAATGGCCTGTGGCTTCCCATCTTCGAGAAGGGTGAAATCTTCCTTCTTAAGATTGTCCATGGCCTTGCCGGATTTGTCTCGAACCGTGACATCAATGATCACCAGGTTCGTCGTAGTGCGAAACGTCGGCGCATCCTGAGCGCCTAGTGCGACGCACGCAAGACCCAGAACTACGAGCTTAGAAACGGAAGCGGATAGTCGCATCAACAGACCTCATGGCCGAAGCGGCCAACGGCAAACCATAGTTCGACGCATTCACCACCGTACCGATGCTCGTGAAATTCACGTGATTCAGCACGTTGTTCGCTTCGAGACGAAGCTCCAGGCGGCGCCGCGTGTCCCCGAACTGGAACGATCGCCCGAACGCGGTGTTCCAGGTCCACTGCCCGAGCCCGGGAATCGTGTTCCGCGCCGCATTACCCAACGTGCCGGGCGCAGGAACAGTGAACGCAAGCGGATTGAAAAACCCCGCAGGGTCGTCGATCGACAGGCCCGTCGCTTCGGCGCGTCCACTGCCGACCGACCCGGAGCCGCCGATATTCGACTGGTTGCCCAAAACGCGCGCCGTGAAAGGCGTGCCGCTTGTGGCCGTGATGCCGCCGCTGAGTGTCCAATCTGAAAGCAGCTTGTGCTCTGATCGCGGCGCGGTAAAAATGTACGACAAGTTGAGCGTGTGCCGCTGATCGAAGCTCGAGAGTCCCCTTTCGGCGCTGATATCGAAGGGATTCTGCGCCACGGTATTCCCAACGCCGCCGAAAGTTGACGAGTTGTCAATCGACTTCGAAAATGTGTACGTCGAGTTGATTGAGATACCACGCCGGAAGCGGCGGATGACGCGAAGCTGAGCCGCGTGATAAATGGAGTTGCCGTTCGAGCTCTCGAATGTGAATCCGGTCGCATCGCCGATCTGTCGCTGTGATCCTTGGAACGCGCGATTCGGGATTGTCTCGATATCCAGGTGCGTGCCCTTCACGCCAAGGTATGTGGCGTCGAGAATAATCGCCCGCGGCAATTCCTGCTGCAGCGAGAAATTCCAGCTCTGTGAATAGCCGACCTGGTAATTCGGATCGACGGCCCACGTGTTCAGAATTGCCTTGCCATTGGTAATCACGAGGCCGTTTTCGATCGTCAGCGGCGCATCGACGCTGGCCACCAGGCTTGCCGTGTTCGCAAACGGAGGCTGCGAGGCCAGGCGCGACGTGAATTGATTGTAGACCGTTGGATTGTAGTAAATGCCGTAGCCGGCCCGCACCAGCAGGCTGTGCTTCGGTAATGGCTTCCATGCAACCGCGCCGCGCGGCGCCCAATCGTGCTTATCAGGTCGCACCAGAGACCCTGGAAGATTTCCGGAATAAGGCCCGGCTTCGCCCGGAACCACAACCGCGGCGGCCGTGAAATCGGGCGAAACGTCGAGGTTCGCGATGTGGCCGTATTTCTCCGAAAGCGGGCTGTAGTACTCGTATCGGAGTCCGAGGTTGAATGACAGATTCGATCGAACGCGCCAATCGTCCTGTATGAATCCGCTCCAAACATTTCCACGGAAGTACGTGCTCGTATCGCCAAATCGCACGGAGCTCGATTGCGGCAGACCCAGCAGGTAGTCGGCGAAATCGTAACCCGTGCCCGAAACCGGCAGACCGTTCGCGAAGGCGCTGGTTTCCAATCCCGAGAAGCTGAATGTTCCGCGGCCGTTCTGATCGGTCTGCGTGTTGAGGTCCGACCGGCGGTAGCTCACTCCCGCCGAAAGGTTGTGCTGGCCCTTCACAAACGAAAAGGTCTCGTTGATGCTCGAATACTGCACCACGTTGACGGACGGAGTCCCATCGTTCAACGAGGCGAAGTTGGTGAACGTCACGTTCGGAGGTCCGAAATTGGCGGGATTGTTCGAAACACCGTTGATACCGAGCTCTGCCGCAACGTCCTGCCCAAACGCGAAAAACGGAACCGCGGTGGTGCGGTTCCGATTGAACGTATACGAAAGCGAGCTAATCGACCGCGTCCCGAAATTGTGAGTCCAGCTCAGACTGGTATTAAAACCTCGTCCGTCGGTGCCATCCAGGAATCCGAACAACTGGGCGTTCTGCCCGCTCCGGTCCTGCATGTTGAACGTGCCGGCCAGCCGGTCCTTCTTCGTGATGTTCTGGTTCATCCGGATGTTGAGGTTATCCGTGTTCTGGGGGACTGAAGTCGTGAACACGTAATTCTGAACCGAACCCGGCTGGTTGGGAAGCGGCATGAACTGTAGCAATCCGAGCGCCGTGGGGTCCAGGCGATTCATGGGGATCACGTTCCCGGAGAAGGGGGTGTTTTTTAGCGGATCGTAAATCGATACGGGGTTCCCGAGAATTGTCGATTGCGAGAAATCGCCCGTACGTTCGAGCGCTGTCGGCACGGTCCCGACGTTGTAGAAGGAGTTATTCGCGCGGGTCCCAAAGTAGTTGAGGAAGAAAAAAGTATTTTCCGCTTTGAACAACTTCGGAATCTGCAGGGGGCCGCCGATTGTCACGCCGAAGCGATTTTGGGTGTAATCAGGCTTCGGCACAGTGCCTTCGCTGAACGAGAAAGGCGCGGCGTCGAACAAGGAATTCCGCCCGGTATAAAACAACTGTCCATGCAGGCTGGTGTCGCGTCCCCGGCCGGCTCGATTGCCGATGAATTGGCCGTTGGGATTGCGTCTGCGTGCTGCGTTGGGACCGCCACGGCCACCACCGGGACCGCCGCCGCGTCCACCAAAACCGCCTCCACCGCCGCCAAAGCCACCGCCACCGCGGCCGCCGAATCCACCGCCCCCGGCAAATCCGCCGCCACCGCCCGGACCGCCTCCTGGAGCACCGCCCGGCCCGCCCGCTCCGGCGCCGCCGGGTCCACCGGGTCCGTTATCGCCAAACCGTCCGCCGCCGGGCCCGAAATCCGGACGTTGCGGCAGCGTGGCATCCTCCTGTCCATTCTGGAGCCCACGGCTGATACTGCCATTAACGAGGAATGCCTCGTTGGCGCTGTCAGACGACTCAGCGGGAGGGGCGCTCGCCGCTGCCGCCACCGCGGTATCGATCTGATTCTCCAATTGATTCGGTTGGGCGCCGCCGGCTTGCGCGCGAGCTCGTAATTCCGCGGGATTCGGACGCTGAAAAACCTGGAGGGTAAAATCGGCCTGCCCAGGGAACTGTGCTTCACGATGCTCCGCGCGAAATCCGAAGATCTGGACTTCGACGGTGTACGTGCCCGGAGCGAGCCCTTCAAACTCATAACGGCCCGTCTCATCGGTTGTCGTTGAGACTTTCTTGCCGCTCTGAGTTGCGGTCACTGTCGCGCCGGGGATCGGAAGCCCGTTTGACTTCACGACCCCACTCTGCGCGAAAGCACCCGCGGCGCAAAGCAGTGCGCAAGCGATTGTGGAACGATAACTCAGCACTGTTTTGCGCCTCGATTCGAAAACTCTAAGTGCCGCTGGAACGCTTCGCGGTAACCTCGCGATTCATGTTTTCGCGGCCTTCGACGGCGATTTTCAACTTCAACTCGTCGCCCGCCACTTTTCCATTGTAGTGAGTGGTAAATTTGTTCCCGTTAAATTCCCGGACGACATCGAATGAGACGTTGTCGCCATCCACTTTTCCGTTCGTAATATCCGTATCGCCTTGTCTCCCGCTTACCGAGCCGGTCAGGTTGGCCCCATCGGCTTTCAGGGTGATCGTGGTTGTCATCGTCTGGCCTTGCCGGCCTTGTGCTTCAAAGGTCCATTTGCCGGACGCGTCCGCCGCGAATGCGGCTACGGCCAGCGAACACGCAAGCAGAGCTAATCGTATTTTCATGGTTTCTCCTCAAGGAGGGTTGTCTACAAAGGTTAAGGTGATCCCGCCTGCTGTGAGGTTACCAGCATCGGGTTGGAGTCCGTGTAAAGAAAGGTAACACGTTCACAATACAGCAGTTTCCTCGATTAAGCGCCCTTTAGAAAAGCGCTCGAAACCGAGTTCGGCAGGGTCGATCAGGTCGGTGTTGCCGCGCAGTATCAGGTCCGCTACGATCTTCCCTGTAGCTGGCGAATGCATGACCCCGTGACCGCTAAAACCATTCGCGACGAAAAAGCCGGGAACCGACGGAACCGGCCCTAGAATGGCATGGTGATCCGGGCTCATTTCGTAATGCCCCGACCAGGCGCGCCGTGGATTGACGGCGAGTTCCGCAAACGCCGGCACGCGATTGGCCGCATGCGTGAGTATCGTCTCGATAAATCCGGGATCGATTCCGTTCTTGAAACCGGGCGTCTCGTTGCGGTCGTTCCAGGCCATGAGAATACCGACGGCTTCGGGGCGAAAATGCCAACCCGTTGACATGTCAATAATCATGGGTAGCTTCTCAGGTAGGTCCGGAAAAGCCTCGGACGGCACCAGGCATCGCCGCAACGGAGTGACCGGGTGATCGATGCCCGCCATCTTCGCGACCGCCGCCGCCCATGGGCCCGCGGCATTTACGACAACCCGGGTCGCGATCGTTTCGTCCTGAGTGCGTACTCCGGCCACGCCTTTTGAGTCGACGTCAATGGCCGTCACTTCGGCGCTGCGCACCAGCGTCGCACCATGCTCGGCGGCGTTCAGCATGAACCCGGTCATGACGCTATGCGGGTCCACGAAGCCATCCGTGGGACAGAAACTGCCTCCCACGACATCGTCGGTGCGCATAAGGGGAAAGAATTTTGCGACGTCCGGAGCCGCCAATAACTCGGCGCCCTTTACTCCCAAAGCCACCTGTTTTGCGTGATTGGTGCGCAGGTAATCCATGTGCGCCGGAGTGGTTGCCATGAACAGGTAACCGTGCGCCTTATAACCGGAGGGATGACCGGTGACTTCCTCGAACCGCGCGAACATGGGGATCGAGTACAGCGACATGCGGATGTTCGGGTCGGTGGCGAATTGTGCTCGCACGCCGCCCATGCTCTTGCCCGTCGATCCTAAGCCCTGATGCGCCTCGCGCTCGAGTACGACTACGTCTTTGCATCCGCCCTGCGTCAAATGCCACGCGATGCTGGAACCGGCGATTCCACCGCCGATAATGACGACCTCTGCTGTTCGGGCCATTCCTGTGGCATGGTACCGCATGCTTCAGCTTGCATTTACACGGATCGCCTTCCTGGGCATCGTGCGGATTGGCGGCATGAGCTTCCGCTCGCATCGGCTGGCTGAAAAGTTCTTTTGGTTCGTCAGAAGAAATCGTGGGATGGATTCTGGCTCGAGCAGCTTGCCAAGCGAGTCATAGAGGGCAAGTTCCAGCACCCGGTAGGTGCGAAAGCCGTAGTGTTTTCTCATGGTGACTTTGGCCTTATGGTTCAGGCCTTCCACGACGCCGCTGGAAACGAGCGTTCCCGCCCGAAGTCGTTGAGGATCAACTTCCCGTGCTGACGAAGGGAGCGGCGGTCTTCGTCATGGGCTCGATGCGGGAGCGCATGGTCTGCCGAACGGCTCCAGACGTGGGCTCGCGATTGGTGACAGTTAATCGACCCAGGCAGGATCTATCGCTCAGAACGACGGACTATGTACGACCAACGGCACCAAAGCGTTAACCTGATGGACTTTCCCAGCAAGCTGATCCGTATTCCAGCAGGACGGCGAACATGACGTCTCCTACTCGTTACGCAACGCTATCACTGGGTGGATGCGAGTAGCGCGGTATGCCGGAATGACGCAAGCCAACACAGCAACAATCGACAACAGCAGCGTCACCGCGCAAAAGGTGACCGGATCTGCCGGGTTGACGCCGTATACAAGCTTCGACAGGACGCCTACCAACGCCAGGGCGCCGCAGGCGCCGAGCGCAATGCCGGCCAAGGCGGGTCGCATGCCTTCCGAAACCACCAAACGCAGAATGTCGCCCCGCGCGGCGCCGAGCGCGATACGGACCCCAATTTCCTGTACGCGGCTCCGGACGCTATAGGCCAGCACACTGTAAATGCCGACGGCAGCGAGAAGGAAGGCAAGCCCAGCCAGGGCCGCGAACAGCCACATAGTGAAGCGATGCTGCGACAGAGTGGCGGCCACGACTGCGTCCATGGTTCGAACTTTCCGAACCGGCAGGTTCGAATCGAATTTCACCAGAAGATTGGTGATCGCGGGGGTGAGTCGCGTGACGGGGGTTTCGCCGCTAATCACCAGCGTGAGCGGGAAGGGGTCTTGTTCCCGCACGGGCAGATACAGCATGGATACGGGCTCCAGCCTGTCGAGCCCGCGTTCTTTGATATCGCCCGCGATGCCGACGACGGTGCGAACGACATCCGGCAAAAACGAGATGCGGAATCGCTTGCCAAGGGCGTTCTCGTCGGGCCAGAACAGCCTCGCCATTGTCTGACTGATCACGGCGACGGCAGGACGGTCGCGTCTGGCGCCGTCGGCGGGCTCTATGTCGCGGCCTGCGAGAAGCGGAATGCCCATGGTACGGAAGTAGTTCGGGGTGATCGCCCGCACCGAAACGTTGCGCTGCATGGCGAGGACCTCCGCTGGGCGGCCCTCGACGGCGATCGGCTGTTCGGCGCCTCCTTCCAGCGGTAGGCTGTCAATGGCGGCGGCAGATCGCACACCGTGCAGCGCGCCGACCTGGGACAGGAATTCGTCGGTGAGGCGGTCCCGGCGGAGCTTGTCCCACGATTGCGGAATCGAAATGCTTATCGTGAGAATGCCGGCGGATTGGAAGCCGGGGTCTGTTCCACGGAGCGCCCAGAGGGTGCGGATCATCAGGCCCGCGCCCACCAGCAGAATGAGCGAAAGAGCAACTTCGGATACGACGAGGGCGAACCGCGTACGGCGGCCGCCCGAGTAAGCATCGCCTTTGCCCATGCCCAGCTTCAAGGAATCGTTCACATCGCCACGTAAAAGGCGCGCGCCCGCGAGTAGGCCGGCCGCAATTCCGGTGAGAATGGAGGCGGCCGCGGTAAATGCCAGGACGGCGCCATCCAGTTGGACCTCGGTCGCTCGAGGGAGTTGGTCGGCCAGGGCGCGTAGGACGAGAGCCTGACCGGACTTTGCGACGAGCAGGCCCAGTGCGCCGCCGGCAATCGCGAGGACGGTGGTTTCAACGAGTACTGGCCGCAGCACCTGGGCGGAACTCGCGCCGAGCGCTGCGCGAATGGCGAATTCCTTGCGGCGGGCAATGGTTCGTGCCAGCACCAGGTTTGCGGTGTTGGCACAGGCGATGAGAAGAACGAATCCCACGGCTCCGAGAAGTGTGAGCAAGGCGGTACGGACATTGCCGACAAGGTAATCGCGGAGCGGGGTGACGACGGCACCCCATCCTTTGTCATCCTCCGGATATTCGCGCGCGAGGCGGTTGGAGATGACATCCATCGCGGATTGGGCTTGGGCCACGGTTACACCCGGTCGCAACCTCGCGACTACGAGCCAGTTATGAATGCCGCGAGTGGCGCGGTCCTTGTCTGTCCAGGCAATAGGCATCCAGCCCTCGGTAGACATGGGGAACCACGATTTCATCTGGAACCGTTGGGGCATTATTCCAATGACCCGGATAGCGCGATCGCCGAGCTGAAGCGTCTTTCCCAGGGCCTCACCGAGGCTTCCGAAGTAATTTTCCGCGAAACCGTGGCTGAGAACGATGACGCCATCGCGGCCGGGCTGGCACTCGTCCTGGGTGAAGAAGCGGCCGAGTTCCGGTTTCACACCAAGGACGTCGAAGAGGCCCGAGTCGGAGCTGGTGGCAAGAAGCAGCCGCGGCTTGGCGTCGCCGCCGATGCGGAGGCTGCGGCTGCCGAGTACCGACATGGATTCGAACAGATCATTCTGTTTGCGCCAATCGAGGTAATTCGCTGGAGAAACCGCGAAGGTTTTCACGCCCGGAAAGGCTGCGGCAGGAGGGACGTGAAAGATTGTCACGACAGAGTGCGAATCCGGGAAAGGAAGTGGGCGCAGGAGAACCGCGTTGACAACGCTGAAAATGGTCGTGTTCGCTCCGATGCCCAAGCTCAGCACGGCGAGCGTTGAGAACGTGAACCCGGGATTTTTTCGCAGCACGCGAAACGAATGTGTAAACAGTTTTAAAAGATCACGCATAACTTACGCTCAGAACGTGGGATCGAAGCACGCGCTTCACCGTGAGAAAGATATTGCAGGCCAATCACTTACGCGAAGATTCGGAGGATTGGGTTGTCCGGGTTTGGGACGGAGTGTCCGCCGTTAGCGATTAGGATAGCGGGAAACGCCCGATTGTCAGATCCTGGCCAGCAACGGGTACGACCCGAGGTCCCCGTCGCCAACCGGGCGTCTCAATGGCCCACACATTCCTCTGACGAGGCGTTCTCTCCATCTCGCCCCGCTAGCTGGCACTAAGAAACATGAGGCAAGTTTCGCAAGTGTTGCGCGAAGTAGGTGAGGGCCGACTATGTCAAATACTAATTTCAACGCAGCAAATTGCAGCAACGTGCTGCCAGCGATGGGATGGGGGAGAATCGCGATAGGACTGTTCGTCGCTATCGCGGCACAGGCCGCTACTCCAAATCCTTTCGTATCCATCGTGAACGAGGTTTTTTCGGACAGCAACTCGGTAAGATCTGTGGTGTGCTATAACGGCGGCGGATCGCAAGGCCCCGACGGGCTCAATTGCAATCCACCGGGATTTGCTTTCCAAGCCAACCCTTACGCCACCGTGACCGGCAATATGGACACAACCGGCACAGCTACCACCGCTTCAGAAACACTGAGCCTGAACTCGCCAACCGGTCAAACCGCGCAGGCGTACTCCATGGGCAATTTGAGTTTGGGACAGGTCAGTTCGATAAGTAGCGGTAGCAGCGGGGCCGAGGGGATCGCCAACGTATCCATACAAGACAACGCGCACTTTGTCATCGCGGGCGCAAGCAGTACCACCGTTACACCGATTCAGATCACGTGGACTTTTCGGGCTCCTTAAGCGGACCGAATCTCGGCTTTCAAGGCGCCCCCGTGTCGGCCCAGGGCTCTCTTCAGTTCGGCGGTGCGGTTTCGGCCAGCGAAGATGTCTTCGGCGGTCCACCGACGCTGACTGGCGTTGCACAGAGCGGCTGGGTCTCGTACACATATGCCTCCCAAACGCCCTCCCTGGTGCAATTCACCGGAGTTTACAACCTGGTGGGCGCTTCCGCGACGCTTCCCGTCACCCTGCGTTTGCAGACGGTGGGATCGAACGGCGATACGGCCGATTTCAGCCACCCTTCGCAGGTGGGAATGATCTTGCCGTCCGGGGTTACGTACACCTCCGATTCCGGCGTATTCCTCTCCGCTCTTCAAGCGGCGGGGGCGAGATTCGTGCCCGTAACACCTTGGCGCATTATGGATACACGTCAGGGCAGCGGGTTCAGCGGCAGTTTCGGATCTCCCTCGATCACCGGCGGGACCTCACGAAGCATTCCCATTCCCCAAAGTACATGTGGGATTCCGAATACGGCCGTGGCGTATTCCGTGAACATTACAGTCGTACCGCTGGCCCGATTAAGCTATCTCACCATCTGGCCGACCGGCCAAACGCAGCCGTTGGCGTCGACATTGAATTCGTTCGATGGAAGAGTAGTGGCGAATGCCGCTGTTGTGCCGGCGGGAAGCGGCGGTTCCGTAAGCGCGTTCGTCAGCGACACCACCGACGTGATCATGGACATCAACGGTTACTTCGCGCCCGCAACGACGGCGAACAGCCTGGCATTCTATCCGCTGACGCCGTGCCGCGTGGTAGATACACGGCCAGGGCAGAGTGCCACCTTCGGTCCGCCGGGTCTGGCGGCCAACAGTTCACGAACCTATGCCCTGCCCAGCAGTAGTTGCACCATCCCGGCCACTGCAATGGCTTATTCGCTCAATGTGACGGCGCTGCCGCAGTCCGCGAAATTGGTGTATCTGACCACGTGGCCGGCGGGACAGCCGCAGCCCCTGGCGTCGACATTGAACTCGTTTGACGGCAGCGTAGTGGCCAATGCCGCGATCGTGCCCGCGGGGACCGGTGGTGGTGTAAGCTTTTTTGCGACCGATCCGACCGACCTGGTGGTCGATATTAACGGATATTTCGCGCCGGCGGGTTCGTCGGGAGCGTTGTCGCTCTACACCGTGATGCCGTGCCGCGTGGTGGATACGCGCCCGGGGCAAAGCGCCACGTTCGGTCCGCCGAGCCTGGCGGGAAACACCTCGCGGAGCTTCGCGGTTCCAACCAGCAGTTGCAGCATCCCCGGGACCGCTCAGGCATACTCCATGAATGTGACTGTAGTGCCGCCAGGACGGCTGATTTATCTGACGGCGTGGCCAACAGGTGAGGCACAGCCCCTCGTCTCGACGCTGAACTCATTCCTGGGGAAAATTGTGGCGAATGCGGCAATCATCCCCGCGGGCCAGAACGGGGCGATCAGCGTGTTTGCCAGTGACCCGACGGACCTGATTCTCGACATCAACGCGTACTTCGCACCCTAAGCCGCTGGGAGCCCGTGGTACAGTGCAAAGTCGACTGTCACCACGGGCTTGTCCGCGGCGAAACTACTTCGCCGCCGCCCGGCTCCGAAACACCCTCGGATCCTCTTCGCGATCGACGAGGAACACCACCGCCGCGTCGCCCACGCAGATCAGCGTGACAGGCGCTGGCTCTAATGGCCCATGCCTTCCATTGACAGCCGGATGTTCAAAATCCTTCGCGATTTCGATCCGCCCGAAGGCAACGGCCCAACGATCGTAGTCAGGCGTGCCGAATCGAAATTTCGCCAGCTGCGTATGGAGTTGAATCGATCCGAGCATCCCATACACGGAACTGGAATCCAACTCCAGATGTTCAGGAGGCTTGGGCGCCGATTTGTCGTCGAACACGATCTGCAACGAGCTCGGCCACTGAAAATCGCCGCTCTTCAACTCGTGATCGCAGGTGTTTTCGCTGAAAAAGCGTCCGCTCTGGCGAAACGAATAGCGCCCCACGATGGCAATCGACTTGCCATTGTAGGAGTGCAGGTCCGACAGAACATCACATGGACGGAGGAGTTGCACGGCGTTCTGACCGGAGAGTTCAACCGCGCAGAAAAGCAAGACCGGAATGCAGAATCGACCCAGGTTCCGAATCACAACGTCACTACCTAGCGGCGTAACTCTTAGCACCTCAGGTTACATCAGTTGCGTGGGGACAAGAACTGGCTGACAACCTCCGGTTCATACGTAAAAACACGGATCCCTGAGATCGATGGACCACTGAATCTCAAAACGATGGTCAATGGAAACGACAGAAAAGCTCCATCCAGCCTCTCGCAACACATATCTGCTTCAATCACGCTCAGATTGCCTTTGGTCCAGATCACGGCAGGTGCGCAGTGAAGAGAATGCAAAAGCGAAAATCCCCTGACGAGAAACTTCCGGATTTCCACTCTCCCCACCGCGCCGGCGCGCTTTCCGAACGCCAGGCGCGTGCCATCCATAATATGGCAGAGCACGCGCTCCACTTCCAAACTACACACGGCCTCGACAAAACGCCGGGAGGCACCCGAGGGATCCTCGGTGAGCGGCGCCAGCGCGGATGGTCCTGGCGTATGTGTTCCGAACACACCCATAGCGGCGCCCCACTCAGTCCAGGCCATGTTGTCCGGCTATTGGTTCTGGTTCTGATTCGGATTCTGACGCATGTGGCCCGCCGACCTGGGGCCTCCAGTGTGCGCCTCAACGGTGTAGTTTGAGGGGACCTGGAACAAGCTCGCGTCGGGTTCCGACTGTACGATGCTGGTCAATTGCATCGTCCGGGTACCGAACCGGGGATCCGTGGTCTTAATCATCACGGGGACTTTGAGGTCGCTGGAGAGCCAGACTTCGCGCACAACCTGGATCGCCTGCTGATTCCCGATCGCACCGGCTGGGATTGTCTCCGTCGTTCGAGTACCGGTCGCTGTCACACCGCCAATGCTCTGCGTCCCCAGATTCTCCTTCACAATCTGCGCTCCGGACGGGTTGTGGCGGTCCGCCGGATGGGCGGGCCGGTTCGCTTCATTCCTCTGCGGCGGCAGATTCGACTTGAACGCGGTCATCTTTTGCGAGTTCAACACCGAGAAAGATCCGCCGACGGGATCGAAAATGGTGACTTCCGTGCGAGCTGTGGTGTTCGCTGAATCCGGAGGAGGCTGAATGGTGCGCTCAATTCGCACCCGTCCCTGGCTGTCGCGGTATACCTTCGACTGATTCTGATGTTGAATCACGTTTCCGCCCGACAGCGTTTGCTCTTCCTGAACCGTCTCAACGGCAGAGTATGGAGCACCCGTCACGGTTTGCCTCATGCCCATGCCCATCATGTCGAAACGAGGGCCGCCGCCCATGGCAAAATGCCCGCGGCCCGGCCCGGGACCTTGCGCGACCAATGCCATGGCCGCCGGAATTGTCAAAAGCGCGAGTCTCTTCATACCGTTCATTGAATCCTTCTCCCTAAAAATTTACGGCTGTCTCCGGCAGGCGAACAGCTCTCGGCATGTCGTCCTGACCGACCACCAAATCCGCGGTGATTTCATCACCATAAACATCACCTACATCTACACCCATGCGCGCTAATGCGACGGGCTGTAATTGCGTGCGCACGACGCGCACAAATTCTCCGGGGGCCAGCGGTGGAGCATACGGAATCGCAACAAACCCGCCCTCATCCTGGAGGCCCAACAACTCGATATCGGAGGCTAGCACCGACGGAGAATCGGCGTTTCGAGGCGCTTGCGACCGCATGCGCCACATCTGGAAGCTGAAAAACCCTGCCAGCAACATCGCCGCGATCAATCCCCACTTCACGAAAGGCGCCGGGGTGGCCAAGGTACGATGGCGCCTCGAGAATTCGCGAAGAATGGACTCACGCACGTCGCCGGGCGCCCGTTCCATGGCGAAGGCCTCCCGCATGTCCATGAGGCTGTTCGTCAGCGCATGCTCAATTTCCCAGCGCTCCCGGCACTGGGCGCAGACTGCTAAGTGGGCTTCCAATTCCGCCGGCGGACGGACGTCCGCGCGCGCGTAATCCATTACTTCGTAACTGAACTCCCGGCAAGTCATCATGCCACCACCGTCCTGCTTCCCGGCGCCGTTTTGAAGCGCTTCAGCTTTGATGCCAACAAACCTCGCGCCCGATGCAATCGGGACCGCACCGTGCCAATCGGACAATCCATCAGCTTGGCGGCGTCCTCGTAACTACGTTCCTCGAGGTCGCACAGCACCACCGCGTCGCGATATTCGGGCGTGAGATCCTGTAATGCCAAGTGGAGCGCTGCCGTCATCTCATCATCGATCAGGCTCTTGAGAAGATCATGCTCCGCCGCGGCTTTAACCTCGGTTAATTCCGGTTCCCTTTGAGCAATACGTGCAATTCCCCGCAGGAGATTCCGGGCCACGCCATGCAAATAAGCCTCTAATGAACCCAATCGCGGGTCGAATTTCACACCCGGTCCGATCAGGCGAAAAAACACCTCGTGCGTGACCTCCTCGGCGACAACCCGGCTCCCGCTCATGTGGAGCGCGTACCGATACAACCCGGGTTCACGCCGCTCGTACAACTCAACCAGAGCGGCCTTGTCCCCGGCTTTCATCCGCCGGTATAGCTCTTCGTCGCTTATGTCAATCAAGGCGGTCACTGTGCATTGTGGGACGTGAGGGTAAAAGTTCCCACGAATCGGGTATCGCCGGGTCGCCATCGACTGCTGGTCCACGAAAGTGGATGAAACCAAGGTGGGCGGGAGGTTTCGTCTGTGCGTTTCCCGGTGAAGTCCAAACGCAGGTCCAACCAACGGCCTCGCTTTTCAACGCTTCCAAACACCCCGACCAGCACCAGTAACAAACTGGTGCGCAGGATGCAATCCTGCCTTACTTTCCTCAGGTCTCCCCCAGGCTTAGTTACGGCCGCAAATATCGGGCGTCCGGCACATCCCGCCCGGACAGGCCGGAAAATCCGAGGCACGCTTTGTGCCGCCGTTGGCGTGCGCTGAAAACGTAGAAAGCTCCGTCTTTAGATGGTTTTGCCCGCATGACGGGCATAAAACCTCGTCTCCCGTCCGGCGGACCAGCTTCTCAAACTTCGTCCCGCAATCTTCACAAAGATATTCGTAGATCGGCATTGGTTACTCCAGCAGCTTTAGTCCCATGGTATCAAGGAACTGCGTAACAGCCCCCGGTTCCGCGAGGGCGTCGTTCACAATAAACGAAAACGCCAGCCGGCCATATCTCGCCGATTCTGCGTAGCCCGATAAAGCCCGCACATGGCTCAGGCTTCCCGTCTTGGCCTGAATCCGAGTTGCTTCCGGGTGCCCCTCCCAGCGGGACCGCAGCGTTCCATCCACGCCTCCGACGGGCAGGAACGAAATCCATTCCTGACGGTGACGGGACCGGTACATGTGAACCAGCAGTTTCGTCACCGCGGCTGGAGCCACCAACGTGAGGCGCGACAAGCCCGATCCGTCCACCAGATGAAACTCGTCACCCGAGACCCCGGCCTGCGCCAGGAAAGCCTTCATCTCCGCCTGCCCGCCCTCGGAACTCCCTTGATTGCGCCGGACTGTACCCACTTCGCGCAACATCATCTCGGCATGCAGGTTTTGGCTGACTTTATCGATGACCTGGAGCAGTTCGCTTAAAGGCGGCGAAACACGATGGGCCAACTCCACTCCTGCCCAGGTGGGGACCGGCTCATCAGCCTGCCGATGCCGCGCCACCGCGTCTCCGCGCACCGAAACACCGCGCCGGATCAGCGCATCACGCAGCATACGGGCCGCGAACAAAGCCGGATCGCCCGCTGCCAGAAGCTCGACGGTTCCCGAATCTTTCACCGGGATACTTCCCGACACGAACATTTCGTTCGTCCCCACATCGCGCCGCACAACCATTTTCCGTTCGCCGCCCGAAGTTGTGACCACGCGGTTGTCAATCACGAACGCCTCGAGTGATGGTGCCACAGACAACCGTGCCAACTGGCCGGGCGCTTCTCCTGGCTGGACTGATAGCGCGAAGGTGTTGTCGTTGACCACCAGGGCGCTGGCCGCCGCGCCATATTCCCAGGTTGGATCGTTGGCGCTCCAGCCGTCGGGATAGGGCTCCCAAACGTAACGGCGATCGTCGCCCACGATGGCTCCATCGATGCGCCGCACCCCTTTGGACACCACCTGGTCCGCCAGCTCCTCGATGGCCGGCACGACGCCGGGCGCCGGCTCGCGTGTGCCGCCTGGTTTTTGGTACGGATAATGGCGCGACGACATGCTCGGGTCGCCGCTGCCCACGAAAACCAGGTCTCCCGCCACTCGACCGGCCTCGTCGGCCGGCGCGTCAGCCAAAACCGACGTCGCAAACTGATACTGCGGACCGAGAGTGGTCAGCGCCAGGGCGGTGGTGAACAGCTTTGTATTCGAAGCCGGCGCAAACAGATTGTTGGCATTGCGCTCGTACAACGGCCGGCCATCGGCCAGCGAGACGATGGAGACGCCAACGAACGCGGATGCCAATTTCGGGGAGTTTGCTAAAACCGCATCCAGTTTTTCCTTCAAGAGCGACGGTGCGCGCGCTGCCATCGCAAGCGGAAAAAAGAGGCAGGCGAGCGAGGTGATGAGCTGTTTTCGCGGCACTGATCGGGATTATACTCGAAGCGTGGTTCTCCGCTGCTGGATGGCACTGCTGGCAGGCGCGCTAGCGCTCGGGCAGGAGAACCCCACCCGCAAAGCCGCCGAATATCCGGCGCACACATCGACCGCGGCGTTCGATATCGGCGCGGAATACATGGTCCACAGCATTCCCACCGAAGACGGGAATCTCTTTGCGAACGACTACATCGTGGTTGAGGTCGCGATCTATCCCACACACGGCCCCGTCAACATGTCCGCTGAACGTTTCACGCTCCGGCTGAACGGCAGGAAGTCGGTGCTCTACACCCAATCGCCCGGAATGGTAGCCGGGTCGTTGAAGTACCCCGATTGGGACGGCGTTCAGCCGAGACTGACCGGAGATGTCGGAATCGGCGATGGCCAGATTCTCATCGGTCCGCCCCAGGTCGCTCGTTTTCCCGGCGACCCGGCGGAGAGGCGCGTTCCACGGCCTACCACTGATCCCAATAAGACGGATGAAGCTCCGCCTGCCAAACCCGAAGCCATGTCGATGGATGAGAAAGTTGCTCGCGCCGCACTGCCTGAGGGTCAACTTCGATCCCCAAAAAGAGGTTCTCTGTTCTTCCCGTTCAAGGGCAAAACCAAGTCCATCCACTCGGTCGAACTGTTGTATGAAGACGAAGCCGGCAACAAAACGGCGTTGACGCTGCAGTAACGCAGCCTTTAGGCTGTAAAACTAACTTAGAAGCTTCTAAGCTGCGTCATTGATCCGTCCGCAGAATCTCCCCCCAAATCACCTGGTAAGCCTCGACATCCCCATCCAGATTCCGGCCTGCCCGGACGAACACAACCGTCTGTTGCCGCAAACTTGCCCGATCTGCCGGAGTCCCGTACCCCAGATACCGGGTGTCCGGGCGCAGCAGCACTTCGCGATGTCCGTCATTCCGGGTGCGCAGCTTGAGCCAGTTCCCGTCAATTCCTAACACGATTCCCGCGATCGTCATATCGCCGCGCGGTGCAAACGAATCCGTCACGCTGGAAGACAGAAGGCGTGGCTTCCCCGCCGCCGTCCGCGTCGGCACTCGAACGTCGAACACCTGCACGGTTCGCGCATAACACGCCGGCGAGGGCGGATTACGGTCCGCAACCAGCTCGATTCGCTCGCCCACTGACATGCCACTCACCGCAATTCGCTGGTTTTCCCGCTCGAACCACGTTTTGTCGTCATAGGAGCACTGCAGCAGCCGGCCACCGGAGCTGTTGAATTCAAGAGTTCCGGCGCGCGCCGTCCCGTTCCAGGCCACCAGGTTGCCTCGCAGGACGCCAATCGGGCCATTCTCCTGCGCGGTGGCGGCGCAAGCGAATGCAACCATAACTGTCACATTCCGTAACGGCATCGGTTCACTCAAAGTATAGATACATCGCAGGGTCCTTGTATTCCGCCTGATACAATAAGCATTTTGCGGACAACGAATCTTGCACTCAGCCGGGCCGCCGATTGGTTTTTGTTTTCAGGGATTCAGGAGCCAACGGGAGGCGTCGCGCGATACTACCGTTCCGACCTCGGCAAGAATGCCCGTGTGTCGAACGAGATCACAGGCTACGCCGTTAGCACTTTGTTATACTTCGCCGAAAAAACCGGCAGCGCACAGTATCGCGATGCCGGCCTTCGCGCCGCCCACTTCCTGACCCATCTCGCCTGGGACCGCGCGCTGCGGACGTTCCCCTTCGAATACTCCGACAATTGCGACCAACCGAAAGCCCTCGCGTACTTTTTCGATTGCGGAATCATCGTTCGCGGGCTGCTGGCCGCATGGCGCGCCTCAAGGCAAGAGATTTTCCTCGAAACGGCGATTGCCGCCGGCCACTCCATGATCGGCGACTTCCTGGCGCATACGACCATTCATCCGATCCTGGGGCTGCCCGGCAAATGCGCGCTTCCCTATGAGCCGAAATGGTCGGCGAGTCCCGGATGTTATCAGCTCAAATCGGCGATGGCCTGGCACGATTTGTTTGAGGAAACCGGAGAAGACTGCTTCCGCGACGCCTACGAAGCGGCACTTCACGCCGCGCTGGCCAACGATTGCGATTTTCTCCCCGGCGTAGACGACCAGGAAAAAGTGATGGACCGGCTGCACGCGTATTCCTACTACCTGGAAGGCATGCTGCCGTGCGCCGATAGGCCCGCTTGCCGGGCGGCCATCCGCAACGGCATCGAACGTACCGCGCGCTATCTGAATCAGATCGCGCCCGTGTTTGCCCGTTCCGATGTCTATGCCCAACTCCTGCGCGTTCGCCTGTACGCCGCGCATCTCGGCGTCGTCGCGCTAGATGAAGCCGCTGCCGGGAACGAAGCTCGTTGCACCGCCACATTCCAGCTCGAATCCTCCGAAAAACGCTTCGACGGCGGCTACCTGTTCGGGCGAAAAGGCGCCGACGCGCTACCCTTCGTCAATCCTGTTTCCACTGGCTTCTGTGCCCAGGCGCTGGCACTTTGGGACGACTACCAGGCAGGGGCATTTTCCGCTAGCGTGCACGACCTGGTATAAGGTTCGTTGAAACAGAAGGTCAAGGTCCTGTTCGCCTCCGGATCAGAGGACTTGATTCCGGAAGCCATCGAGCACCTCAAGGCAATTTATCCCGAACTGCCCCTCGAAGTCGTCGCCGAATTCGCACCACCCGAGGGACGCTGGACGCCCTACTATCCGGTCCGCAGTTTCTGGGAAAACCTCGCACGCTGCCGGGCGAGTTTCCGCGGCAAGAACATCCGCATCGCCGCCATCATCCTGCAGCCGAGAATGCCGTACTGGCAGTTGCGGTTTCTCGCCTTCGCACTGGCGCCCTGGAATCTGCTGGCCTTCAACGAGAACTTCGGCCACTGGATGTTGCGCCCGCAGTCGCTCCCCATCATTCTTCGGCATCTCGCCTGGCGCACCCGGAATTTTATCGCCGTGCAGTCGGTTCCCGGCGGCGGAGCCTACACCTTCTTCTGGCGGCTGCGCCATCCGTCGGCATACGGGCGCCCATTGCTGTACCGTCTGGCGAAGCTCGCCGGTTGGCTGACCTCCGGCGTTAAAGCTATGCGTACGGCACCCGCTGCCGAACCCGGTCCGCCGCTGCCCGAAGGCATTTCCGTCGTGATACCCTCCCGCAACGGCCGCGACCTGCTCGCCCGCATGCTCCCGGAAGTCGTGCGGCAGCGTCCCGCCGAGGTCATCGTGGTCGACAATGGGTCCGACGATGGGTCCTCCGACTTCCTGGCGCGGGAATTCCCCACCGTCATCGTTGAAAAGAGCGCCGCCCCGCTCTCCTTCGCCAAAGCCGTCAATTGCGGCATCCGAAGAGCCCGTTTCTCGCACGTCTGCCTGCTAAACAACGACATGGTGATCGCGCCCGGCTTCTTCGACGCGCTCCGCCGTCCGTTCGACGAAATCCCGGACCTCTTCAGCTCCACCGCTCAGATCTTCTTCCCACCGGGCCAGCGTCGACAGGAGACCGGCAAGGCTGTAATGCCCTCCCGCCGGGAGCCGACCGATTTCCCTGTCACGTGCTTCCTGCCGCTCGAAGGGGAAGACCACAGCTACGTCCTCTACGGAAGCGGCGGCTGTTCGCTTTTCGATACCCGGAAACTCCGCGTCCTCGGCAGTTTCGACGAAATTTACGAACCCGCTTACGTCGAAGACCTCGATCTCGGTGTCCGCGCCTGGGAGCGTGGGTGGCCGAATGTCTTCGCCGCCGGCGCGCAGGTGGTTCACGATCACCGTACCACCACGTCTCGCTATTACACCCAAGCGCACCTCGACCGCATCCTCGAGCTCAACTATCTCCGGTTCGTCGTACGCACAATCAGCGGCGGGCACACCTTTCGCCGGCTCTGGAGGGATGCCCTCGTCAGGATCAACCTGCACGCCGCCCTCACCGACCCCGTCGACGCTGCGCAATTCGCTTTACGCCAAGCCTGGCGAGCACCCGCCTGGGTGGATCGCCGTTTCCGCGACCCCGCGGCCATCGAGCACGCGCTTGCCGTCGGCTGTGGAGACATCTGCGTCACGCCCGGCATCCCGCGGACCGGCAAACCCGTGGTCCTCGTCGTCAGCCCGTACGTTCCATTTCCGCTGGCACATGGCGGAGCCGTGCGTATGTACAACCTGATGCGACGCGCCGCCCTCGACTTCGACCAGGTCCTGATCGCGTTCGTCGAACACTTCGAGCCGATCAAGCCCGAGCTTCGCGCCATTTGTACCGAAATACTGACCGTCAAACGTGTGGGCACCCATCTCCGTCCCACCACCGATCGCCCCGATACCGTTGAGGAATTCGACTGGCCGGCATTTCACGCCGCCGTCCGTCAGACGGTCCGCAAGTGGAAACCCATCGTTGCGCAGTTGGAGTTCACGCAGATGGCGCAATACGCCGCCGATTGCGCCCCGGCCAAGACCATCCTCGTAGAGCACGACGTTACTCTCGACCTTTACCAGCAGCTTCTCGCGCAAAGCGAGGATTGGGAAACACGCCGCCAGTTGAAACGCTGGACCAGGTTCGAAACCGCCGCCTGGCGTCAGGTCGATCGCGTGGTGGTTATGTCCGGCAAGGATCAAGCCATGATCCCCGGCTCGGTCTGTCTCGCGAATGGTGTCGACCTGGAGCGCTTTCGCCCGCCAAGCTCCGAACCCGATCCGCTGCGTCTCCTGTTCATAGGTTCTTTCGCGCACCTGCCCAATGTGCTCGCCATCGAGTTCTTCCTGCGCGAATGCTGGCCCCGGCTTCAGCCCCTTGGCGCGAAGCTGCACGTCATCGCCGGCTCGCGCCACAAGTTCTTTCTCGATCGCTACCGCCAGCGCTCTAACCCAAATCTCGACCAGCCGGGGATCGAGGTCGAGGATTTCGTCGCCGACGTCCGACCGGCCTACGAACGCGCCGCAATTGTCGTCGCTCCGCTGCTCGCCTCCGCCGGAACCAACATCAAGATCATGGAAGCCATGGCGATGGGCAAGGCCATTGTGAGCACTCCCGGAGGCATCAACGGACTTGATCTAAACCCCGGAAAGGACGTCATCGTGGCGGCTACCGGCGAAGAAATGGCATCGGCGATCGAAGACCTACTGAAAAATCCCGACCGCCGCCGTGCCCTGGAGCGCGAAGCCCGACAAACCGTAGAGCGGCAGTTCGATTGGGACACCATCGCCGTCGACCAGAAGCGGCTGTACGAAGGCGAAATCTAAGGCGTCCGCTGCGCCACTATCAGCGTGATATCATCCGCCGCCGGATAGCCTGCCAGGAAGGAAAACACCTGGGCCTGAATCGCGTCGATAATCTCCTTCGAAGGCTTCCCCCGCATAGCCTTAACCGCGTCCGCCAACCGGTCCTCGCCATACTCCTCGTCCACGGTGGGCTTGCTGGCCTCCGTCACCCCGTCGCTAAACAGAACCAACAATTCTCCAGGGCGGAGCGTGCAGGTCTTCTGCTCATACTGTGCCGCCGGCAGAATTCCCAAAATCAGCCCAGTCGCCGGCAAAGTTTCGATGCTGTTGTCCGACCGCACCAAAAGCGGCGGATTATGCCCCGCATTGACGTAGGTCAACTCACCGGTCGCCGGCTCGAGTACGCCCACGAAGAACGTAATGAACCGGTTCGACGGACAATTCGCCCTCAAAACACGGTTCAACCGCACGACCAGGCTCGCCAGGTCCGTCGGATCCTCAAACAAGACCTGCGCCCGCGCCTGCAGGTTAGACATCAGCATGGCAGCGGGCATACCCTTGCCCGCCACGTCGGCTACCAGAATCGCGATCCGCCCGTCGGCCGACGGAATGAAGTCGTAATAGTCGCCCCCCACCGTCCGGCACGGCAGGTTGAAACCGGCGATATCGAAGCCTTCCACTTTCGGAGCCTCGCTCGGCAGCAGCCCGCGTTGGATTTCGGCCGCCTGCTGCAGATCTTTGGCCATGATCCGCTCCGCCTGCTCCACCTCGGCCAACCGCACGCGCTCAATGCGAACCGCCGCAATCGCCGCCATGACAGTAAGCAATTCCAGGTCTTCCGCAGTGAATTCGCGTACGAAGAACGGGGAATCGAGGTAAATCAGACCGATGACGCGCTCCTCCGTTTGCAGCGGCACGGCGATCATGGAGCGAATCTGCTGCTCCACAATGCTCATTCTCCCGGCCAGCGCCTCGTCCAGCCGCGCATCACGAACCAACCACGATTGCCGGTCGGTCAGCACGCGATCCCGCACCGCACCGCTCATCCGCAGCCCCTCGCCCTTGGCCGCTCGCAGTACCAATTCCTCGTTCTCCAGCGTCATGAGAACGCCGCGCGCCGCGCCCACCGCTTCAATCGACAATTCCAGGATCAGCTCGAATAACTTCGGCAGCGGCAGATTCTCGGACAGTTCGCGCCCGGCCCGCACCAACGCGCGCATATGTGCGGCCGCCTCGAATCCTTTATCTTTTGCCAGCACGCCATCGAGGCTGATCACCGTGGATGCCGACGACGGCGCCTGCGCGGGATCGATAAACACCACGGTCTTATCCATCGCGGGAACGCGATCCGCGGTTTCGATAACCAGGTGGCCCGCCGTAACGCGATCCTCGGGGCGAAGCTGGTGCGGCGCCGAAAGCCGCATTCCGTTTACAAACGTGCCGTTCTTGCTGCCCAGGTCCGTGACCACCCAGCCATCGCCGCTGCGTTCTATTGACAAGTGCTGCCGCGACAAACCCGCATCCTCGGGATAACAAAGCTCGTTGGTGCTGGCGCGCCCGATCGTGATCCGCGGGCGATCGAGCGGAATGGGGCGGGTCTTGCCATCCGGACCCTGGATTTTCAGTTCAGTAAATGCTTGCTTGGATGCTGTGCCTGGGGACATCATGACTAGGTTACTACCGCGATGAAAGTGTTCATCTACTATATTGGCAAGCCGCGCGACCCGAGCGCCAATGCCCTGGCCGAGGAGTACGTCAAACGCTCCACTCGCTACGCCAAATGCGAGATGCGGGAGATTCAGCCCACGCGCTTCGACCTTTGGGCGAAACACCCCTCGGCGTCCAAAATCCTCTTCGATCCCGACGGCCAGATGCTGACGTCGCAGAGGTTTGCCGAATTGGTCGCCCGCGCCGAACTCCAGGCCACCGACCTCGCCTTCCTGGTTGGAGGAGCCGATGGCTATCCGGCCGGTTGGCGCGACCGAGCCGACCAACTCCTATCGCTTTCGCGTTTGACCCTCCCTCACGAACTGGCACGAGTCCTGTTGGCGGAACAGATCTACCGGGCCTTCACGATTCTCCGAGGTCACCCCTACAACAAGTGATGCAGGCTGCCAGCCAGCCACCGGTTGGTAACCGGCGCTGGTTGTCAAGCCGCAGCATTGCAAACGCCAGCACCGCCGGCTTCAGCCGGCATATGGGCAGCCTGGAGGCTGCGTTACGGCGGTTTTTATCCGCTTTCGTGGACCAAGGGTCCATGGCGACGGGTTGATCAAGGTCTCGGATCTGTGGAAACCTACTGTGCATTGGGCCGGCAGCCTGCGCGCGACTGGCAGTCGCGCTATGCCAAACTGAAAAGAATGGCATGGTTCACACGCGATAAGACTCCCGTGCAAGCCGCTACCGATGCTGAGCGGCGCGTACGCACGGAAGGCTTATGGCTCAAGTGCGAAGAATGCAGCCAAATTGTCTGGCGCAAAGCGTTGGATGAACACCTGGACGTCTGCCCCAAGTGTGAACACCACTTCCGTATCAACGCCCGGAGACGCCTGGAACTTCTCTTCGATGACGGAAAATACGAGGAATTGGACAACGGCATTCAATCCAGCGATCCCCTGGAGTTCGTCGATTCCAAGCGCTACAAAGATCGCCTCGCCGCCATGCAGAGGGAAACCTCGCTCCTCGACGCGGTCATCTCAGCCGCCGGCAATCTCAACGGCCGCCGCGTTAACATCTGCGCCCTGGAGTTGAAATTCATCGGCGGCAGCATGGGAGCTGTCGTGGGTGAGAAGATCACCCGCGCCATCGAGAGATCCACGGAAACGAAAACCCCAGTGATCATCGTGTCGGCCTCCGGAGGGGCCCGCATGCAGGAAGGCGCCGTCAGCCTGATGCAACTTGCTAAGATCTCCGCCGCCCTGATGCGCCTCGACCAGGCCGGAGTGCCCTTTATCAGTGTCCTCACCGACCCCACTACCGGAGGCGTCACTGCCAGCTTCGCGATGCTCGGCGACCTGAATATCGGCGAGCCCGGGGCGCAAATCGGCTTCGCCGGCCCGCGTGTCATTGAGCAGACCATCCGCCAAAAGCTTCCCGAAGGCTTCCAAACCAGCGAGTTCCTGCTGCAGCACGGCTTTCTCGACGCCGTAGTGAAGCGTTCGGAAATGAAAGACTATATTTCCAAGGCCCTGGATTTCTTCCTGATATGAGCTTCCCGGAGCTTTATCGCAACGAACTGTTCCGCGCCATCGACGCCATCGACACTGCGCGTGTCGAAACGGCCATCCAATGGTTCGATGAAGCCCGCTCTCAAAACCGGCACATCTTCGTCTGCGGCAACGGCGGGAGCGCTTCAACAGCCTCCCACTTCGCTTGCGACATCGTGAAAGGCGCCAGCTACAACCGCGGACTGCGCTTCCGCATCCTGGCCCTCACCGATTCACTTCCCACTCTGACCGCCTACTCCAACGACGTCGGCTACGACTGCGTCTTTGCCGAACAACTCAAGAATTTCGCGCAAAAGGACGACGTAGTGATGTGCATCAGCGGCTCGGGCAACTCGCCCAACGTCGTCTGCGCGATGCAATACGCCAACGAAATCGGCTGCAAGACCATCGCCCTCACCGGCCGCGACGGAGGCAAGCTCGCACCCCTGGCCCAGCTCAGCATCCAGGTTCCAGTGCCCCACATGGGCCGCATCGAGGACGCCCACATGGTCGTCTGCCACATGATCGCCTACCATTTTATGGAGCAGACCTGCGAGCCGGCTACGCATTCCGCCCCACTGCGCCGGGTTTTGGATTCTGTAGAAGGGTGAAGCAGGCGGTTTTCGCCTGCTTGTAGGAAACACAGTCCAAGTCTCGACGTCTCGGCACAAGTTATGCATCGTTCAGTTGCAGTCGCCCGGAGGCCCGCTTCAGCGTGACTGATTGTGATTCAGCATCATCCCACCAGCTTTCAAACCTGTGCGGATCGCGAGACGCTGACTATGGTTCAGCAACATCCCGCTGGCCTTCACTCCCGTCTGGATCGTCAGCCCCTGATTGTGGTTCAACCGCATACCACCGGCCTTTACCTTCGTTTTGGTCGTCATTGTCGTTTCTCCTTTTTCTGAGCAGCGTCAGGTTGCCGCTCGATTGGTAGGGCGTGAAACGCCGAGAAAACCCACAACCGAAACGAGAAAAACTTTTGATGCTAACGCGACGCCTCCGAGACGGAATACGGGTTCGGAATGAACCTGTCGTTCCAATCTTTCCACAGCGCCCGGCGTTTGGCGTGCCAATCCCGGGCACCCATTCGATTGCCGATCGCCTCGTAATAGTGCGCCATGCGATCGTAGGCGTAGCCGAGATCATATCGAGCCAATAAATCGTCTGGGGCATCCCGCCACTCTTTGTCCGCCGTCTTCAATACCTTCGCGAACGAATTCAGCGCCACCGGCCAATTGCGCTCCAGCACCGCCAGGTCGCCCTCCCGGCTATAAACCACGGCCATGGCTGAGTCGGGATCGGAGTTGAGCGCGACATTCGACGTCAGCGTCCCCACCAGCCTGGCCGCTTCCCGGAGGCATTCGTGAGCTTCCGGGAAACGGCGTGTCTCCATGTACGCGACTGCCATTTCGGCAAGACCCGCACAACCGATATAGTTTTGCTCCCGCCCCTGGGGCAGCTTGAATCTCAAAGGCATGACCGCCTCGTATTGAAGAATTGCAGCGCTCGGATTCGCCTCGCGGGTAATATTAGTAACCTTCAGCGCCGCGCGGATCTTGTCCGCTAAAGCCGTCATGTCGTTGGGGTCGGAAGCGTAGGACTCATTTGCGAGATCGGACATTCTGCGGTAGTAACCGAGCGCCTTCTGCGGCTGCATTAGATTTGCCGTGTCCCTGTCGCCATACAGATTGCCGATGTTCTGATAAAAGATCAGCAGCGATCGCTTGTCGCGCACATTCGCAGGATCGTCGCGATGCAGACCCTCGACAATCGGCTCTTCTTCCTGATAAAACTGCAACGTTCCGGCAAGGTCCGCCGATATCTGCAAGTTCGTCGCGACATGATCCAGCGCCTGCGCGAGCGCGCGCCGAGCCTCAGTCGATGGCCGAAGCTGCATGCTTTGGCGCGCAAAATCAAGCGCCTTCCGGTACGCGGCCAGCGCCCGCTTGAAGTCGCCTTCTCCCGCCCGGATGTCAGCCAGTGCGCCATATGCCAGCCGCGCAAGATCGCAGTCTTCCGCGCCCGCAGATGAGGGGACCGGCATAAGGCGATCCACGATGGCAATGGCTTTTTCAACGCTCGCGAGAGCCCCTTTACGATCCGAAGTAAACTCACGCAAGTCGGCATCACGGGTATAAACTTCCGCGAGCAACCGCTGGTGCGTTGCATCCAGTCTTACCCGGTCCGGCAAATTCTCGAGAATCGACACCGCCTTTCCGTAACTTCGCAGTGCCTCGCCGGTCTGGCCAAGATTTGGAACTCGCGGCCGTCCCTGAATATTGGCCACCTTGATGTATGCCGTGGCCAGCTCCGTCGACAGTTGCGGGTCCCGGCCTGAGTCGGCAGCCAGACTGTCGAGATAGTCTCGGGCAATGCGGACTATTTTCTCCCGCGCTTTGGTCGTGCCCGCTGTGTACTGAATTTCGTCATGAATGTCGAACAGGAACTGATTCGCGAGTGTACGAACCTGGGCGAAACGCTGCTCCGCCTTGCGTGCCTGCCACACACTAACAAACGTTCCGCCAACGAGACTTGCCGCCACCAGCCCGGCGGCTGCCACAGCCAGGCGGTTCCGCCGAAGAAACTTTGACGTACGATACCACGTCGTATCCGGCCGCGCCAGCACCGGCAGGCCGGCCAGGTACCGCAAGATGTCCACGGCAAGTTCCGCCGCTGACCCGTATCGCCGCCACGGTTCCTTCTGCACCGCCTTGGACACAATATTGTCTATATCGCCAGCCAGCTTCCGCCGCGTTTCCGGACGAGCCACCGCGCTCGGGCGCGGGATCTCCGTGTCGCAAACGACGCGAGCAATCTCCAAAGGGTCGTGCCCGTCGATCCGATGAGCTTTCACCCCAGTCAATAGCTCGAATAACACTACGCCCAACGAGTAAATGTCCGACGCCGCCGTCACGGGCGCTCCCCGGACCTGCTCCGGACTCGCGTATTCCGGTGTCATCAGCCGCATGCCCGTGGACGTTTCCGCGGCGGCCTCGCGCAGGAGTTCCGGGTTCTCCAGTTTGGCGATGCCAAAGTCGAGCAGCTTGGGGGTGCCGTCGGCTGTCACCAGGATGTTCGAGGGTTTCAAGTCGCGATGAATGATCATCTGCTGATGTGCCGCCTGCACCGCCTCGCAGATCTTAAGGAAGAGCCGCAGAATCGAGTCCGTCTCGAGACGCTTGGCCGCGCAGTACTCCGTCACAGGCGCTCCTTCGATGTATTCGAGAACGATATATGGCGTCTCGTCCGATTCGCCGCCATCGATAAGCCGGGCGATATACGGGTGCTCGAGCCCTGCCAGGATCCGGCGTTCGTAACGAAAACGCGCCTGGGCGAACTCGGTATCCAGTCCTGCTCTGAGCACTTTGATCGCGACGTGCTTTTCGAAGCGGCCATCGGCGCGCTCGGCGCGGTACACCGCTCCCATGCCGCCCTGCCCCAGCACCCCCGTCACGACCCACGGGCCGAACCTTTTGCCTTGCATTGGTCCGGCCGTCATCTGAGCGGCTTCCGATTGCACCGCGCCGTGAACGTCGAGCGGTGAACCTTCGGCATCGAGCAGACGTTGCACTTCCAGCCGCAAATCTTCGGGCACGCCCGCCAGCAGACGCGCCTGCTCCTCACCCGGCAGGTCCGAGACGCGATGGAAGAGTTCTTCGATCTGCTGCCAGCGTCCGGGCGTCATGGCGCGAGCCGGGCCTTTAACCATGCCTGGGCAAGACGTAATTCACGGGCGACTGTATTGACATGAACTCCAAGCGCCGCCGCAACCTCTTCCTGCGTCATGCCCCCGAAGAAATGCATTTCTACAATCTTTGCTTTGCGCTCGTCAAATTTCGCCAGCTCCGAAAGTGCTTCGTCGATGAACAGCAGTTCGGGGGTTCGCTCGGGAGTGAACAAAGTCTGGTCGTCGAGCGAGACGGCACGAGCCCCCGCTCCACGTTTTCCGGCCTGGCGCTTCCGTGCATGTTCCACGAGGATCTGCCGCATGTGGCGAGCCGCGATTGCCATGAAATGCGAGCGATCCTCGAAGTCAGGCGCGTCTTCCTTCACCAGCTTCAGATACACTTCGTGCACCAATGCTGTCGGCTGCAGCGTATGTCCGGGACGTTCCCCCCTCATGTATGAGCCGGCCAGGCGGTGCAACTCGGAGTACACGAGTGGCTCAAGTTCAATGTCCGCCATATAGGGCAATAGTGTATCCGAAGTGAGGAGCGCACGGCGCCAACTGCCAAAGTAATACCATATGGAAACGACCACTTATGACATGTGCAGTGTGCTTGAATCTTCAAAACGAACTCCAGCGTGAGTCGGAAATCGAAACGCGAGCCATTCTGCGCCAAAGATCCCACTGGACCGCTGGGCCGAAATCATCCGATCCCACCGTTGAAACCGAGATCCATGCCAGCCGTAAGCGCCAAATGGCAATCGCCACCTCCCTCGACCGCCACAGAAACGAGCAGCATACGCCGGTCCCCGCCTAGGCAGCAAACGCCTGCTCCATTACAACAAGCACGAGCTTGTCGGCTAAAATAGAAAGTACATATGCATGAGAATCCGGCCTCTTCGCTGGGTTATCACCCCGCGGACGCCGTGACCCTCCCCCCTTGGAAAACGATCGCAAGCACGGTTGCCGCAGTCCTTCTTGGTGTTCTGTTCTTTGTGTCCGGCAGTTGGAAGCTGACCGACCCGTTCACGTGGTCGCAGGCACTGACCGAATTCAAAGTTCCTACCGCACTCGCAATGCCAGGCACTCTCGGATTCGGAATTGCCGAAGCGTTCGCCGCAGCTTTGATCATCGTGCCGCGCTTCCGCCGTTGGGGAGCTCTCTTGATCGCTTTGCTGCTCATAGCGTTCATGGGTTATTTCGCCATAAACTACGCCACCCTGGCCGGCAAAGACTGCAGTTGTTTTCCGCTCGTAAAACGAACCATCGGGCCCGGATTTTTCGTCGGTGACGGCATCATGTTATCCCTTGCGGCGCTGGTCTGGGCCTGGTCGCGCCGCTCCGACAACATCCGTGCGGCCCTGTTGGTGCTGGCGATCGTAACCGTGTTCGCGGGAGTCTCCTTCGGAGTTAACGCGAACCAACACAGCGGGGTCCACGCGCCGGCCACAATCACTGTGGACGGCAAGCCCTTTTCGCTCCACGAGGGTCACATTTTTGTTTTCTTTTACGATCCCGAGTGCATGCACTGTGATGCCGCCGCGCGCCGCATGTCGAAGTTGAACTGGAAAGACACCAAAGTGGTGGGCATTCCGACCCGGATGCCCCAATTTGCCGCTTCATTCCTGCACGACACCGGTCTTAAAGGGGGCACCTCGAACGATCTGAAGCTGATGCGCGAAACTTTCAAGTTTGTCGATCCGCCGTACGGTGTGGCCCTCGATAAGGGCCGCCAGAAAGCGGTAGTCTCGAACTTCGAGGAAAGCGAACCCGCTAAAACACTACGCGAAATCGGCTACGTCGAGTAACCTAGTTGTTCCCGCTGTTCTTGTGATGCCGGTCGGTGTTCTAAACACCCGTCCGGCAGGCTACCTGTCTTTGGACTTCACCAGAAGCGCACAGGCGAAACCGCCTGTGTCACCTTGTTCAGCAAATAGCTGAAAGCGCCTACGCCAACCGCGCAAAGCGTCGGTTGGATTCCGGCCAGTCGACGCCCAAAGCAAAGAAGGATAGTACGGCGAAAAAAAGCGCCCACAGCATGCCGGACCAGTTGAGCAACGGGGCCGGCGCGGCCGCGCTTTGTGATACCGCTGTGATCAACGCGCCTGTGACCGTCAACGCGATTGCGATCCACTGATAAAGCCGGAGACCCGCGATGATTGCGGTCTGCGGCTCGCCACGGTAGCCTTCCTCAACAAACCGCCCCAGGCCGCTCAGGATCAAAAAGACGCCCCCGACGGAATGAAGCGGCGCACCAATCGCCCACAGCCGGACCAGGACCATGGCGATAAACATGTTCCAGAGAATGGAATAGAGCGGCGTCGGATGCAGTGGGACGCCATTCCACTCGGCGATACGGCATACGCGCGATGACGGATGCCGGTAGAGGATGCCGATTTCCTCGCGGGCAGGCCTGCCGTGACAGCAACCCTGCACGAGACAGCGCAGCCGCCCGATCGATTGCATCCAGGGGGAGGCGACGGCATACGCAGCGAGTAGCAGCCACGGGTCCATTCGGAAGAATGGCGCGGCAACAGCCGCGAGAACGACGCCGAACAGGCCGCCATAATATCCGAAGGGCCGCAGCAGTCTCGACGATCCCTCCACCCATTGCGCCCACAACCCCGCCCCTAGAATCGCGCAGAAAGCGCTGAACACCAGCATCGGTTCGTATTGCGCTCCGATGAGTTGGCTGACAATGGCGACCGCGGCAAAAGCCGCAGCACCCGCGTAAAAGCCGTGGTTGATAACGCGGACCGGGCCAAAGTGCCATTCGCGCCAGGAGTTGGCGACCCTTTCGGTCCCGCCGCGGATTGCTTCCCACACCCGGGGCATGTGAATCAGCATTACCCCGCATGCGGAGCCGGCTAGAACGTCGGCGATGGTGTGCATTCCGGTGGTCACGCAACTGATTGCCACGGAGGCGGCCCAGGCGCGCCACAACCAGCGCCGGCGCCGGTTCGTGTGAGTCAGCAAATCAGCGACGAGAACCGCCCAGATGACGTGAAAGGACGGGAACGCCGCCGTCGGCAGATCGATGGCACGCTCGCCTGCGAGGAGGTAACCGAGCGGACTCGCTGGAACAAAGGGCTTTCGAATCGCGAGCACCGGCACGGCCAGGTAAACAGGAAACGTGCACGCCATCGCGACCCAGGCGCGGATGGTCAGCAGCCGCAGGTCCCGCTGCGTTCGGGCAAACCAGGAGCACAATGGCACGGCGATGTAGATGCTCGCGTAAAACGCCTCCGTCCATGAGAGGATCGGCATCCGATACTCAAAGGGAAGCGCGAGGATGAACGTCTTCCTGGGGACCCCGATGGCGATTACGATCTCGTAGACGGCGAGCCACGGCACCAGGACGAAGAACACATAACGCGAGTGGTCGATCTTCCTGGGCCGCTCGAGCGTCGCGGGCGGCATCCAGCGAGACATGCTGTCCGATGTATTCTCGAATCGCCGCCGCACATCGTGCAGTTCATACCCCAGGACCAAAGCAGCGCAGCCCATGCCGACCGCGGGCGACACGAGCCACAAGCCGCTCGGCGATCCCGATGCCATCGCGGCGCCAAAAACGACGAGCGTGAATCCGGCATAGATGGGGTGCGGAAGGAAGCGGTAAATCCCCTCTGTCACGTAGCGGCGTGGCGGGAAGGCGTTCATCGGCAGGCCGCCGCCGCGCGACCAGAGCAGATACATCGCGAGCCCCATCATCACCGCTCCGCCCGCAATGAGCAGCCAGCCAAGCAGCGGGTTTCCGTACGCCGGCAGATCCACGAGTTGCCGCGTCGAGGCGGCCCATAGAATCAGCAGCGACGGCAGTAGGACACAAAAGAGAACAGCATAGGCGGTCTTGCCGACAGCTTCGCGAGCGCTTACGGCCATGTGACCACCTCGTGGATGGCCCATGTCTCCTCGGGGGTCGCGCCGGCCCGAGTCAGAAGCGCGCGGCTGCGCCATTTACATTCCTGGATCAGGAGCGTGCTGGCGGGAGCGAACCGCGTGATGCCAGGGATCGAGGTGAGTACTGTTGAACCTAGGGCGCCATCCCGGAGCACCACGCTGCGGTCAAAGCTGATTCGCGTCCCATCGGACAAGTCAAGGCCATCGTCGCCAATCCGGCTTGCACCGATTCGGGCGCCATTCAGGTAAAGAATCGTGTTTTGATACGCACCTTGCCAGTCGATCCAAACCACGCTCGTGGAATCCGTCACGATCCGCCCCCAGCGAAGCTGCGAAATCGGCATGTGCCAGGGCGCGATCGAGAGACGTAGATGCTCAAGGTAACCCGGCCCGGCAATCGCGTGTCCGCGTTGCGTGGTCACCGAAGCCCGCGAATCGGGCTGCAGGCAACTCCACTCCACTTCTCCCTCCTCGGAACGATATACGATTTCCCGCAATGGCTGGGACCGTGACACCCACTCCCCTCGCATTCCCAGTGGGGCACAGCGCCAAATCACCTTTTCATCCAACGGCTGCGGCAAGGCCAAACGGCGCAGGGAACTCCACGACTCGGTTGCTCGGTCGCGGGTATAAACCAGAGCGCTTTGATACGGCATGGAAATCGACCCAAGCCGCAACCTGGCGCAGTATCCGATGAACACGTCCCCGTCAGGTGAAACGCAATCGGCGTACCATTTCCCAAGCTCAAATCCTATCCGATTCGCCTTAGCGGAGTCCACGGACGTGGCAACCTCCGCAAGTGTCTTCGAACGTGTGGCAGGTCATGCAGGCACGCTGGTTCAGCATGGCGATTCGCGCGTGTCCTCCGGCTTTAAAGAGGGGCAGCGGCTGATGGCTGCGGGGAAGCTCGCTATGGCACCGCACGCAGAAATCGGCCACGTGACAGGTGGCGCATGAGGCGCGGTCGATGGCTGCGAATTGGCCGTGGATGTCATCTTTCCAGCGGGCCGTGTGGGAAGCCGGTTTCATCACCTGGTGGCAATTGGCGCAGTCGTATTTTGTGGGATCGCTGAGACGGTGGCAGGTAGTGCAATCGACGCCATTGATGTCTTTGGATTTGAAATGGACTGCGTGAGAAAATCGCAGGTCCGCGGTTGGGGCGATGCGCACTGGCTGCGATTCCATCTCCACTGGCGAGTGGCAGCCTTCGCATTCGCTGGTTACGAGCGATGCGCTCAGGCGCGGACGTATGCCGGGTGTCGAGTGGCAGGCGGCGCATTCGACGTGCGTCGGAATTGCCGGCTGGACAGTGTTAGCCGCTACTTTGTGGCAGTAGGCGCAATCAGCCCGGAATCCTGTGGCGGCGTCCCGGCGGGCTTTGCCGTCCATGTGCCGGTCGTGCGAGAAGCGGCTCAAAATCGTGTGCGCCGGCTCGCGATTCGGACCGTGGCAGACCGCACACACCGCCGACGGATTCTTGTCGTATTTCGCAAAAGCTTCCTGGTGACAGACCTGGCATTGCTGGTGGCCCGGCTTCTTGAGCATCACCGAACCTCGTTCGCTCGGCACATGACAGAGACTGCAGGTCAGGGTGCCTAATTTCGCTTTGTGAAGAGCGTGCACATCGGCATGTACAGTGCTGGCGCCGAGCAGGACGAATCCAACCCAGACGCGCCATAGTACCGACGCGGTTAGCCGGCCCAGAGGTGGCGCAGGCGGTTTCGCCTGCCTTTTGACCTCACCGGAGACGAGCAGGCGAAACCGCCTGCGCCACCTTGTTTTCATCCACTCCCAGGAGCCCGCGGTCGGCGGCGACGGCTCAAGACTCGGTTGGTGGGAAGTCACAGGCTAGTATTTCCAATTCACGCCCAGGCGCAACACGCGGGAGTTCTTCAAGTCGGGACGGAACAGGAAGAAGTCGTTATCCAGGTTATAGCCGGCATACACGCGCGTATGGCGGTCGAGACGCCACCATCCGTCGGCCAGCCATCCGCTCTGGTGCAGACCCGAGTTAATGAGAAAGCGGTCCTGGAGGCTAATCCGCCGATAATAGGCGCCACCGCTCAGGTTCAGCCGTCCTTCAGCGAACGCGCGGCCGATCTGGCCGGTAAGATCCTTGACGCTGGTTTCACCGGACTGGCTAACGTCATCGAAGCTTGTAGCGTTGAACGCGCTCAGGCGGTCGGAGTCGTGCTCATGATATTCAAAGAAGGCCTGGTATTTGCGCGCGGGCATCCATTGCGCGTTCACCCGGTAATCCTGGAATGACGTGTCGAAGGCGCTTTGATCGGCGGAATCGTTGAGCCGCCGCACCCACACGGCGCCGCCCAACTGCAGCGTTCCCGACACTGTGCGTTGCAGGCTTCCCACGAACTGACTGAACGGGGACAGCGGACCAAAGTTCAGCCGCGGAGGCAGGATGAACGTGTAATCAAAAACGTAATCCTTGTTCGTCAGCTTTTGGAAAAAGCTGAGCCGGGCGATGGTCCGGCCATTTCGCCCGCTATACATCGCTTGCGTGCTCAAATCTACTGGCGAACCGCCGAACACGCGGAAATAAGTGCTCAAAAGCCAGTCCCGGCCGATCCGCTGGCGGTAAGTCAGGCTGTTCGAGCCGCGAATGTACCAAAGCGTCTCGTATTCAAGACTGCCGTTGCCGGGCAGACGGAAGACGAGGTTCGCGCCGCCGATGGCGCGCGGCTCCGGGTCCGCAAAGAATGTGAAGCGCCGGCCGCCAAACACAGTCAGAGCAAATGGACGGCGGTCCACGGTCAGGGAGGCGCCATCGAACGCCGCTGTTTCCAGGCTCTGGCTATACTGACGTCCCAACTGCAGCGACACGCCCGACGGCATCTGGATGTTCATCGAAGCATTCAGCAGATCAATGCGCCGGTCGGACGGAAACGTTTCCAGGATGTTCTGTGCCGGTGCGCCCGGTGCGACATTCGAGAGATCCTGCTCGTAGCGCGCCGTAAAATGCGTGCTCACGCGATCGGAGAGCCAGCCTCGCGTTCCGAAATCCAACAGTTCAAAAAAACGGTTAGAGTCGGGCTGGAAAGCCTGCTGATACGGTATGCCGCCAGGATTGAAAACGCCGGTGAACGGCGCGTTGATAACGCCGGTTATGGTCGGCAGACCGGTGAAGCTGGTGCTGTAGCGCCAATACTCCGACCGGCTCTCGAAGAAGAAATGGCCGTTGAAACCGGAATTGGCGTCGCGGTTCTGAAGCGGGGGCAGGCTCGTTGAGCCGAGCAGCGCATCCCATGCCTGATTGATCGTCGGTGGAGAATCCTGCGCTCCGAGGATGGGCGTAAGGGAATAAAGACAGATCAATACGCTGTACCAACGCCGTTGGTTCACCGCCTGGGCTCTGTTGTCCCCGATTGACTCTGTAATCTCGTCATGCGTCTTTTCGCCAGCTCAATTCGCCACGGATAGGTGTCGCTGTGCCATTGGGTCGCTTTCAGATACAGATCCAGTTCCGTGACTGCTTCGGCCGCCAGACCCATTTTCTCGTAAAGCCCGGCTAGTGACCAATGGACGTGGGCGTTGTTGGCCTCGTCGCCCGTGACGGCTTTTGATACGTCGGTAACCGGCGATAGCGCGAGTTCGGCTTTATACGCCGCGATCGCATGGGCGGCCGAATCCGGCATGCCCGCGTACGTGTCGCCAATCAGGGCGTTGACGCCGAGCCGCAACGGGTCGATCTCCAGCACCTCCTTGAACAGGGCGATGGCGTCTTCGGGATTGGTCCACCTGAGCAGGTTGCCCAGCCGCAGACGCACCGTGAACATACAAGGCGGCGGATCGGTGGTTTGGCCGAAGCCCGCCGGCGCCGAGGTGAGGATCTGGCAGGTCCCGTTCACCCGGCTATTCATCGACAGAGCCGTCCGGTAATCGTCCATGGCGCCCTGAAAATCTTCCAGGTCGTCCTGCTTGTGGATGCCGCGCTGCGCGAATTCCCAGGCATTCGAAGGCTGGTCGATTCTGAGCAAGTCCCAATCGACGCGACCCTCGAAGTAGAAGGGATTGCGGACCGGGTAGTTCGGGTTGGCTGTCTGGTAGGTAACGCCAGGCTGGTAACTCTGGGCTGCCGCGGTCAGCGATACGACGAAAAGGAGGGTCCGCATTGCTTACTCCTGGGCCGCTCCTACGGTAACGTCGGCAGTCGCAATCGCGGTGATGTTCTTCAGATAGCTGTCAATCGTGCTCTCGTCGAGCAGGTGCAGGTCATGGCCGGCCGGGCCGTCCGGACCGGTCGTGCGCGCCAGGAATCGCATGAACAATGGCGGGAAGTGTTCATAGTTCACCTGCGCATGGATGTGCAGCGGTGCCTTGATCGAATCAACTCCCAATTCCGAAAGCTCGTCCTGGGTCGGCAGCTTGATCTGGTATCGGAAGGTCCGGGGCACCAGGGGCCGCAGCGACCGGAAATTGTCCACCGTGTTGGCAAACGAGGCGCTGAAGGTCTCCTCGTAATGGGGATTGGCGGCGATGACGGGATTGCCGTCGGCGTCCGTTCGCCCCAAACTCTGGCCGGGAAGGTAGACGCGCGTCAGCTCATTGCGGAAAAGCACGAGGCCTTCGGTTGCCCCGGCATACACGCGGGCGTCGGGACCGTCATCCGGACCCAACTCGAAAACCTGGTTCGTATGACCGTTGGTCGACGCCCCCGGAGCATACGTATCCGTGTGACGGCCGGGGTCGACGACAGCGTGGATATGTTCCAGGTCTTCGTCGGCGAGATTACCATCCGGCTGCGTCTCTCCGGTCTCGGGGTGCGGTTTGTCGACCGAATACCCGGACTGATACAGCAGCAATCCATTGTCGTCGGTCACGGAAAGCTGGATATACGTGGTGCGCTCCTGCGAAAAGCCCGCCGGAAACCGATGACCGGTGAGCGCAACGCATTCCACCCGGACGTTCAGATCCTGCCCGGGCTGGAAGGTCGCGTCGGTCTTATCCAGGTTAATGCGAACCGCCGCGTTCAGAAGGGCCGCCCGACGATCGCCCAACGATGCCGGGATGCCGTGACTGTCGACCCCCGTGCCATACACGTTAGGATATTGGGGGCCAAGCCGTGCCCGGATCGCATCGTCACCCGCCATTGGCACGTCGACACCCGTGAAATAATGCGTCACTACCTGGCGCTTCGAGAGCGGATAGCCTTCGTCGGTGGAGACACCAGGCACCGCGGCGTAATCCTGCGGGAAAATGCCGGGGGTCGGGCTGGTGACTTTCATATCGCCGACGGTGTAAGTGGACGTGCCCGCGAACGGGAAGGTCGACATGTGGCAATCCTGGCACCGAACCACCGCGCCGAAAGGATTATTGGTGCTGTTGTAGGCTCCCGTTTGCCATTCGGAGCTGAGATTCTCGAGGCGGAAATAGGTGACGGACTCGCCGCCCAAGTTCATGTCGTGCTCATAATGCTGAAGATTGCCGGGGCCCTCACCGCCCAGCGGCACCCGGACATCATGGCAGGCATTGCAAAACGCCGAGCTCCGCAGCAGCGCGATTTTATCCGGGTCGTCGCTGGCGACGTGGAAGTTGCCCTTCGCCATCACAGGGAACTGAAAAGGCCCGACCTTTTCCACCGTGTGATTGAAGATCAGGGAGGTGTTGGCGAAACCGTCGTGCTGAAAGCTGCGATTCAGGTCGATGCCGCCGACGTTGTGACAGAGATCGCAGGTAATACCGGCCGCCCCCAACGACGGTTGCGCGCCTGCCGGAGGTGCACCGCCGGGCTGATCCGGAAGGACTTGATTGCCGGAGGCATCCACAAGATGGTAATCCCGGAGCGGCCGGAACAAGTCCGGCCGGAAGTCATTCAGAATGCCGGTCAACTCAGCCACTTCTCGCGTCGTAGGACTGTCCCCCATCCGCTCGGTATGCGGATTGTGGCAAGTCAGACAGAACCCGGCCTGCACCTGCCGCAAATTTGTAAACGCGGGGGTCGTGAACATGTTTGTGTTCATGGCCGTCCCATCAGGGAGCAGCTTCGGGCTGTCGGCATAAACCGGCCGCAGCAGACCTCCATTGAGGAAGTTGGCCGAAACTTCCAGGCCGTTCATAAGCGGGCTGATGTTGCGGTACCCGGATTTTACGGCGCTGCGAAGCTCGTCATACTGCCTCTGATGGCAGGGAAGACACTTTTCCGGCCGCTGGTAATCCTGATTATTGAAGACCGCCTGGGCTCCAACCGTTGCCGTGGCCAGCGCGAATGCGCACAACAGCTTCACCTTACCTCCAACACCCCAACAATTGCGGACTTTAATCTGTTTTATCAAGTCGTCTGCCTCTACGCAAGCGGCGGCTTGCAGCGCCTCTGCATGCTATCGTGAGGGAAGTGTCGTTGCCGTTAAATTTCCACCTGGAGCACTATGAGGGACCGCTCGATCTGCTGCTGGACCTGATCCGCAAGCAGGAGATCAACATCCACGACATCCCCATTGCGTCCATAACGGCACAATACCTGGAGTATATGAAGCGCGCCACGGAGCTCGACATGGAGTTGAGCAGCGAGTTCGTTTACATGGCGGCTACGCTGATCCATATCAAGTCTAAGTTATTGCTTCCAAAGGATCCGGAGCTGGAAAAGATCTCCCCGGAAGAGGATCCGCGAAAAGAATTGGTGGACCGGCTTCTGGAGCATGAGCGCTTCAAGAACGCCGCCGAGATGCTGCAGCAGAAGCGACTGGTTGAAGAGGCCATCTGGTCGAACCCTCAGATCGACAAGTTTCTGTCGGAAGAGGACAGCCCGGGACTGGCGGTGACGATATTCGACCTGGTTCGGACGTTCCAGACCGTACTGGAGCGCGCAAAATCGCGGCCCACATACAGTATCGACCGGGAGTCCGTCAGCGTCCCCGATATGATACGGTACGTCGAGGCCATGCTCAAGACCACCCGAAAAGACCAGAGCGTCTCGGCGACAGCGCTATTCGAGAAGCAGAAGACCCGCCGGGCCATGGTGGTCCTCTTTCTGGCGATCCTGGAGTTGGTCAAGCGGCAGGCCATCCTGCTTACGCAGGGCGATCTGTTTGGCGACATCGGCATTAAGAAAAACCGCGATTTTGAGGAAGCGCTGGGTGCGGACGACTCGCTCACCGCGATCGAACAGGAATACAGCTAAGAGCAAATGAACGAAGTAGAAGAACAATCGCCGGAGGCCAGTCCGGTGGCGGAGAAGCCGGTGGAGGAGAATCCGGAAGCCCCGGTGGAGCAGCAGCCCGAATCCGAGGTTTCTCAGGACGAGGCGGTGGAAACTACCCCCGAGGAATCTGAAGAGGGGGCTCCCGCCGAGGAGGTGATGGTCGAGGAACTGGTGGTCGAATCGGCTCCCGGTCCGGACCAAGACACCCAACTGAAGGCAGTAATCGAAGCTGCAATCTACATTACCGATGAACCGTTATCCGCCGCACAGATTGCTGCGGCATTGGGCCAGCCTCCCGAGATCGTAAATCGGCTACTCGATGAATTGGCCCTCGATTACAACAGTCCGGGGCGAGGGCTGAGCATCCGCGAGGTCGCGGGTGGTTACAAGATGGCCACCAAGCCCGAACATCATGAAGCGGTTCGGAACTTCGTCAAGAACCTGAAACCGCCTCTGAAGCTGTCCCTGGCGGCCCTCGAAACGCTGGCCGTCATCGCGTACAAGCAGCCGATTACGGCGCCTGAGATCAATGAAATTCGAGGCGTTCAGGGGTCCGGCGTTTTGAAAACGCTAATCGACCGCAAGCTGATCGCGACCGGAGGACGGAAACAGGTGATCGGCAAGCCGATTCTGTACAAAACGACGAAAGACTTTCTGGTCCAGTTTGGATTGAAGGACCTGGCTGAACTGCCAACACTGAAGGAATTCGAGGAGCTTGGACGATTGGCGTTGAACGAGCCCGATTCCGCTCCCCCAACGGTGAAAGAGCCGGACCCCGAGCCGGTTCCCCAACACGACCCGGAGCCGCAGCCCGAGCCGGGACCTCAACCGGACCCGAAACCCCAACCAAACCCGGAACCTCAGCCCGAGCCCGATCCCGAGCCGCCGACGGATCCGGAACAAGCTCCCGTTACCGATTAAGAATGTCCGAAGAGAGACTGCAGAAGTTGCTCGCGCACGCCGGCATCGCCAGCCGCCGCAAAGCCGAGGAACTCATACTGGCCGGGAGCGTTACCGTCAACGGGAAGATTATCACCGAACTCGGCACGAAGGCCGACCTGGACCACGATCACGTCAAAGTGAATGGGAAGCTGATCCGGGCAACTCGTCACCCCATCTACCTCGCTCTTAATAAGCCCCGGAATTGCGTGACGACAGTCAGCGACCCCGAAGGCCGCAAGACCGTTATGGACCTGCTCAAAGGCGTTCATGAGCGCGTGTATCCGGTCGGACGGCTGGACTACCAGAGCGAGGGTTTGCTGCTGCTCACCAATGATGGCGAATTCGCGAACCGCATTACCTCAGCATCCAAGCACGTCGTGAAGATATACGTCGTCAAGGCGAACGGGCACCTTACCGAGCAACAGGAAGAGCAATTCCGGACCGGGATTCGTCTGAAAGGCAGAATGACAGCGTCGGCCGGTTTGAAGCTGATCCGCCGCGCCGAGAATCCGTGGTACGAGGTGCGACTGATTGAGGGGCGCCAGAACCAGATTCGACTCATGTTTAACCACTTCGGTCTGCTCGTGGAAAAGCTCAGACGGGTCAAGATCGGATTTCTGGAACTCGGACCACTCAAGCCGGGAGAGTTCCGGCACCTCACGCCGGGCGAGATCACGCGTTTTCGAAAGGTGCTCAAGTTGGACGAAGAAGCAAAGCATGGCGAACATACCCGAACTGCTTCGTAACGCCAGGACCATTGCTGTGGTCGGGCTATCGAACAACGCCTGGCGGCCGAGCCATGGCGTTTCCGAGTACATGCAGCATGCCGGCTACCGGATCATTCCTGTAAATCCGCAGATTTCCGAGGCGCTCGGCGAGAAGGCTTATGCCCGCCTCGAGGACATAACCGAACACATTGACATCGTGGACGTGTTCCGCCGTTCGGAGTTCGTCCCGGATATTGTGGAGTCCGCGATTCGGGTCGGCGCAGGAGCGGTATGGATGCAGGAGGGGGTTGTTCACGAAGAAGCCGCGGGCAAGGCGCTCGATGCTGGGCTTTCAGTTGTCATGGATCGATGCATCCTGAAGGAGCATCGGAAGCTGATGCGTTAGCGACGCTTTTGGGGGAGGCCCCGCTTCAGCCTGCTATCGTGTCCAGGACCTGCAGTCCACGAAAGTGGAGAAAACCAAGGTGGCGCAAGCGGTTTCGTCTGTTCGTTCCGGCGATAACAATGAGCAAGTCCTGGTCGCCTGGATCACTCCCAGTCGCCTGCCTTCACAAGCTTGCGGACCTTGCGGCGGATCAGGTCGCGCTTGAGCGCGCTCACGTGCGAAATGTACAAACGGCCGTTGAGGTGATCGATCTCGTGAACGAAGGCGCGCGCCAGCAGGTCCTCGCCGGTTTGTTCGAAAGTTGTCCCTTTGGCATCGCGGGCTCGGACCGTCACCTTCATCGGACGCGCCACCTGCTCGCGGAAACCCGGCAGGCTGAGGCAACCTTCTTCCCCGGTCTGGTGGCCTTCCTTGCGAATCACCTCCGGGTTGATGAGAACGATCTTTTGAGTAGGATCCTCTCCCACCGAGGTATCAATGACAGCTATACGTTTAGCGATTCCGATTTGCGGCGCAGCGAGTCCCACGCCTTTTGCCGCGTACATGGAATCGAACATGTCGTCGAGAAGTTTGTGCAGTTCCTCAGTGTCAAACTCCTCGATAGGGGCGGCCGGTGTCTCCAGGACCGGATCGCCATATTTTACGATCGTATAAATCATCAGAAGTTCTTAACCTGTTCCATGTAGCCGTCGAAATTACGGCGCGTCTCGCCGAGCGAATCTCCGCCGAACTTCTCGAGAAACGACTGGGCGAGGACGATCGCGACCATTGCTTCCCCGATGACTCCGGCGGCCGGCACCACACAAACGTCACTGCGCTCATACGCCGCGAGAGCCGGTTCACGTGTTGCCAGATCGACGGACTCCAGCGGACGCCGTAGCGTTGAAATTGGTTTGAGAAATCCCCGAACCAGGATATCCTGACCATTGGTCATCCCGCCTTCGAGTCCTCCGGCGCGGTTGGCGCCGCGCGTAAAACGCCGCTCTTCGCGATTGTAGTGGATCGTATCCTGGACGCGCGACCCGATCGCCGCTGAACCTTCGGCGGCGAAACCGATTTCGACACCCTTGACGGCCTGCATGGAAACGATGGCCTGGGCCAGCCGGCCATCCAGGCGCGAATCCCATGTAATGTGCGAGCCCAGGCCTGGCGGCACATTGTGCGCCACAACCTCGAACACGCCGCCCACCGTGTCACCCGTGCGATAGATCTGGTCGACTACGGCTTTCATCCGCTGTTCGGCCTCAGCATCGACGCAACCGAGGAGAACATCTTCGTTTTGGCTGAGTTCGACAATCTCGTCCCAGGTCGCGCTCCGTTCGAGCCGGGCTTCACCGACTTGAATCACGTGGCTAAGGACAACAATCTGGAATTGTGCCAGCAGCGACTTTGCCAGTGCTCCAACGGCAACGCGAGCGGCCGTCTCACGCGCGCTGGCGCGTTCCAGGATGTAGCGGGCGTCGTCGAAATTGTACTTGATGACACCGGCAAGATCGGCGTGGCCGGGGCGCGGACGCGTGACAGGTTTGCGCTTATCCTCAGCCCCTTCAACATCCTCCACCGGAAGGGCTTCGGTCCAGTTTTTCCAATCCTTGTTGCGGATGATGATGCCGATGGGCGATCCGATGGTCTTCGAGTGGCGCACACCGGCGACAATCTCGGCGCTGTCGGTTTCGATCTTCATGCGGCCACCGCGGCCATACCCCTGCTGCCGCCGCCATAATTCGCGATTGACAGCTTCGATCGAGATGGGGATGCCCGCGGGGAGTCCTGTGAGCGTTGCTAACAGGCATTCTCCGTGGGATTCACCGGCTGTTTCGAAGCGAAGCATTCCGAGGGAAAACGTTTATGGTAACAGGCTGCCATTGTTGACATCCCACCAATGAACGTGCCACAAAAGTTCTGAACGGAATACCGACCAACTCATGCAGTCTTTCAGGCCCGACAACCCTCTGATCGTGCAGGGAGATCAGAGCATTCTGGTTGAGGTCGCAAGCCCTCGCTATGCTGACGCCCGCGATGTTCTGGCGCGGTTTGCCGAACTGATGAAGGCGCCGGAGCATGTGCACACGTACCGGCTTTCGCCTCTCTCGATCTGGAACGCATGCGCGGCCGGCATGCTCGCCGGGGAAATCACCACGGCCCTCATCGAGTACGCCAAGTACCCCGTCCCTGAGCACGTCCTTCACGAGGTGCGCGATTATGCTTCGCGCTACGGCCGAGTACAACTCAAGCGGGACGAGCGCGGCTTGATTCTCTCTACCGACGACCGGATTATCGCCGAAGAGATCGCGTCGAGTAAACAGGTGGCGCATTTCTTGCGCTCCCGGATCAATGCCAAGGAGTTTGAGATTGTCCCGTCGGCTCGCGGCGACGTTAAGCAGGCGCTGATCAAGATCGGATTCCCGGCGGAGGACCTCGCCGGGTACGTCGCGGGCGAGGCGCTCGCGTTCTCGCTCCGGCAGACCACGCAGGCTGGACACGAATTCCAGCTCCGCGCTTACCAGGTTGACGCGGCAGCGTCGTTTCATGCCCAGGGTTCGCTGCGCGGTGGTTCCGGCGTTATCGTGCTGCCCTGCGGCGCAGGGAAGACCATCATCGGCATGGCCTGCATGGAAAAGCAGCAATGCTCCACGCTGATCCTGACCACCAGCACCACGGCGGTGCGTCAGTGGATCAGTGAGCTTCTCGATAAGACAACGCTGCGCGAGGACGAAATTGCAGAGTACACCGGCAAAACGAAACAAATCCGGCCCGTCACGATTGCCACGTACCAAATCATGACCACGCGAGCGCACAAGGAGGCGGAATTCCGCCACCTGGAGCTGTTCGACCAGCGAAACTGGGGCATGATCATCTATGACGAGGTGCACCTGCTGCCCGCGCCGGTGTTTCGCGCCACCGCTAGTCTGCAGGCCCGGCGGCGGCTCGGGCTGACGGCCACTCTCGTCCGGGAAGACGGCCGCGAGGACGACGTGTTCGCGCTGATCGGACCCAAGAAGGCGGATGTCCCCTGGAAGGTCCTCGAGAATCAGGGTTGGATCGCGGCTGCCAATTGCACCGAGGTTCGCGTTCCTCTGCCGGATGAGCTGCGCTTGCCCTACGCTATCGCCGAAAGCCGCGACAAACATCGCATTGCCGCGGAAAACCCAACGAAGAACCGGGTGCTCGAAGAAATACTGGATCGTCATCGCCACGAGCAGGTGCTGATCATCGGCCTGTATCTGGATCAACTCAAGCACATGGCCAAGCCGCTCGGTCTGCACCTGCTTACCGGATCGACTTCGCAGGCGGAGCGCGACCGGATTTTCGCGCAGTTCAGAGCCGGGCACATTCGCGTTCTGGCCTGCTCAAAAATCGCCAACTTTGCGATCGATCTGCCGGATGCCTCCGTGGCGATTCAGATTTCAGGGACCTTCGGCTCGCGACAGGAGGAAGCGCAACGGCTCGGACGAATTCTGCGGCCGAAGGACGGCGCCAACCAGGCGCATTTCTACACGCTCGTAACGCGCGACACAGTGGAACAGGACTTCGCTTTGAAACGGCAGTTGTTCCTTTGCGAGCAGGGGTACTCCTACTCGATTGTCGACGCGGAGACACCCGCAACCGCGCTCGCATGAAGAACCTGGACGTCGATTGGGTGGAGTTCCTCGATGCGCTCCCTGTTTATCAGCGCATGAGTCTCCCGGCCAAGGCCTCGCTCATCGCAAACGGCCCGTACGGCCAGCCCATTAACAAATCGCGCTTTGGGGAAATGCAGTCTCAGGTTCTCGAGAGCGGCCTGTTCACGACCAATTCGACGGGCAATCTCTTTCTCATAAAGCCCGAGTTTCGCGGCTTCGTCAAAGCAATGCGAGCGATTCATCGCAGCCGCATTGACGTACAGCCGGATGCCCATGCGCTGGATCTTTATCTCGCCGATAATTTCACGCGCCAGGAATGGGCGGCCCTGGGAGGCGGCGAGTTCTATTTCGACTCGGTGCGTAGGATTGCCATTGTGAACGTAACGTCGCCGGAGTGGCTGGAGAGGCTCCTCCAGGCTGATAACACGGGGTGGAATCTACGGTCAAGGGGCGGAGATCCATGGCAAGGCCTCGACACCGACGTGCTTCAATCTCTGAAAACGATCGTTCGAAAGCTGCGGGCTTCGCCGGAACGCCGGTCCTTTGAAGAGCTGGCGAAAGCCTGCCCCCGCCACCTTCTGGGGCCAGCCATGGCGGCGGGCATTCAATTTGCGCTTTTTTTCCCAATGCTCAACCGCGAGACGCTGGATCCCTGTGTCGGCATCTGGCCAGGCATCACGAAACGTCTGCACCGGTTGCCCGCCGTGGCGCCTCGCGAGGCAAAAGTTGAAGTGCAGTTCCAGGCCCCGCTTCTCATGGACGACATGGCGGTCGTCCTGGCGGCGGCCGCCGTACAACCTTTTCGAGTTCTGGCGAACAGCTACGACGAAATCTACCAGAAGCACGTCACGGAACTGGCGCCCCGGCTTGTAGAGTTACCGGATTGGACAGCAAAATACATCGATTTTCCGCCCGAATCTCGTATAAGAGACGCCGTTCTACACCTGACCCTCCTTTCGTTTCTCGAGCGGGCACAGGACGAGGAAAGGCATAACCTGGCGATTACCGAAAAGGGGAAGCTCTGGCTCGCCAGTCCCCCAAAGGAACGCCTGAACTTGCTTCTGCGGCAGGCCCGAAACGCGCCCGAAGAGAAAAGACCCGACCAGTACAGCGAAAATGGGCCCGGGGATCTTACGCCCCCGGTAGCATATGAGTACGGAAAATCCATGCGCGTCGAAAAGGAGGTTCGCGATGCGTTCCGCCAGACAGCCGGTGACGGGTTTGTCCGATTTGCGGATTTTGTCGAATACTGGCTGGGCGAGAATCCGTTCCTGAAATCAGGCCGCCGCCGGCGGGACTTCGGGGGATATACACAAACCAGCGATCATCTGGACGACCTCTGGAAAAGGATCCTGATGGCCGCCACAATACCTGGCATGTTCCGCCTCGGCGCAGTGGAACTCGGCGCCGACGACACTGGCCACTTATGTTTCCGGGTCACTCCGATAGGCCGGTACGTGCTCGGGCAGGCGGAGGATTTCGAATGGGTGACGAACGATCACGACGCGAAGATCATTGTGCAGCCGAACTTCGACATAATGTTCATGATGCCGGCGCCCAGGGTTGAGGCCGAGCTGGGGCGCTTTGCCGAGCGCCAGAACGCGAAGCGGATCGGTGTGCTTTTCAAGATCACGAAAAAATCCATACTTCTCGCGGCTTCGACGGGCCTAACGGCAGCCCATGTGATGCAAACCCTGAGTTCCGTGACATCGGTAGCCGTTCCCGCGAACGTCGAACGCGAGATTCATGGCTGGTTTGCGCAATGCCGTACGGTTATGGGCCGCCCCGCATATCTGATTCACTGCCCGGACATGGAAACCGCAATGCGGGTGATGTCGATCGACCCGCGAAAGCTCACCGCGATCAGTGACACTGTGGTGGAACTGCAGGACCCAAGTTTCCGCTCGAAAATGGCAAAGAAGCTGCGCGAGGCCGGGATCTTTCTCTGAAACCTGCTTTGCCTGCGCTACCGCGCGGTTCCCGAACCCGTGTTCGTGTTGCCACCCGGCATGTTCGCTCCCGCTCCGCCCGCGCCTATCGCGGCGCCGGCCTGCTTGGCCTGGTCCTGTGCGAAGTTGTAGATAAACTCCCACTCCTTGTACTTGCTGCGGTCGTTCACCAGGATGATGCCTGTGCCGGCTGCTTTACTCGCTACACCTGCGATTCCCAGGCCGCCAGGACCGTTCGTTCCGTTTGTGCTGCCGGCGCCTCCCGTAGTCGACGGAGTCGCCCGCCCGCCGGGTCCGAAAATGGAGTTCGTGATCGCGCCCGGTATATTCGACTGAGCACCGCCCGGAGTCGCAGCGCTGCCCGTGACGGGCTGGGGGTAAGGCTGATTGGGATTGAAGGGCTGATTCGGATTGTACGGAGGCTGCCCCGGCTGTCCCGGCTGGTTCGGCATTGTAGTCGGGTATCCGGGCTGGCCGGGATACACAGGCTGTCCCGGGATCGGCGGGTTTGTCGGATAGCCCGGTTGTCCGGGATAAATAGGCTGGCCAGGCTGAAATGGTGTCCCCGGTTGTCCGGGAAGCGGGCTGGGCTGGCCAGGTTGTGTTGGATATCCGGGTTGGCCCGGAAAGACGGGTTGGCCCGGCTGGGTTGGGTATCCGGGTTGTCCCGGATAAACGGGCTGCCCAGGTTGGCTCGGCTGGGTTGGGTATCCGGGTTGTCCAGGGTAAACAGGCTGCCCAGGTTGTCCCGGCTGCGTTGGGTATCCTGGTTGTCCGGGATAGACAGGCTGCCCAGGTTGGCCCGGTTGTCCCGGATAGGGCTGCTGTCCGGGCTGTCCGGGCTGCCCGGGCTGCGTTGAAGTCTGCCCGGGATACGGCTGTTGGCCTGGATCGTTTTGGTTCGGATCTGGCTGTCCTGGATAACCCTGGCCTCCAATCGGAGGCTGCTGCTGCGCCATAAGATCGCTCGGGCGCTGCGCTTTCCCAAAATTGATGGGCCCCGCCGGAGCATTCGGGTCGGTGGGCGGCGTTTGGCCGGTCGCGTTCTGGGCTGTCGTCTGGTCTTTATTATCCTTGCCGTCTTTGCTATCGCCGCCCAGCGGATTCTGCGCCTTTTGCACTAGCGAGTCGGTCAGCATGCCGCCCGGACCAACATGGACCAGCCGCCAGTCGTCCTTACCGGTCAGAGGATCCTTGTATTTGGCGCGAAGGAAACGAATATTGTTCGTGTTCTCCAGGTCTTCGAGTTTCGTTGGGTAGCGCCCGAGTTTCCGGTAATACAACTGGATGGCGCGCTCGTATTCGTGACCACGCATGACGGTCAGCAACTCGCGCTGGCGCTGCGACTCAAAGGTCACGCGCGGCATTTCCATGTATAGGGAAATTCCGATTGCCGCAGCCAGGACGAAGATCATCAGGACGGCAAAACCGCCCTCGTCTTCTCTTCGTCTTCGCTGAATCACGTGCTTCATGCGCCCTGCTCCTTGGCCTCTTCCACGATCTGCAGTGTCTGTCTGTGGTTTTTATACTGCGTATCTTCCACTTCGGCCGAAGTGAGTCCAACTTTAACGATCTTATAGCGGTTTTTCACCAGTTGCCCTTCACTGGCGACAATGATATCCTCGCCGTCCATGAAGAACGCACGGCGATCGCCGGTCTTGAAGCGGTTCACGAAGCCGTAAAACTTGAGCGGGATCGGCGGTGCCGATGCCGCCTCCTTAGCTGCTATTTCTCCGGGTGTAGGAGGAGGCGGTGGTAGATGTGGTCCCTGGGGTCGAAATACGACCTTGGGCACGATTTTATCCGGCTCCTTCTTCACTGCCACGAGTGGCGCCGCCGCTCCAAAGTCAAACAAAGACCGGCCAGCCTCGATCTCCCCGCCCTTCTGAAGCTTCGCCAGCAGATCCAATCTTAGTGTCGGATCTACCGTGTTCGGGTCGACCGGCGGATCATCCCGGTTCTTCTTCATCGAGGGATGAAATTCCTCGGCGGTGCGTACGCTGACACCGTGGTTTGCCCGCGTCGTCCGCGATACCTGCCGTGTTACGACCCGGGGGCTAGCATCAGTGGCGGCTCCCGGACGCGCCGGGGTGGTGGCCGGCCCATCCGAGGAACTCATGGAAGAGATGACGTAGTAACCACCGCCGACAACAAGAATCCCCAGAAAGATCAGCTTCTTCGGCTCAGCGCCCAACCCCGAGAGCTTCAGGTTCATTGCACGATGCCGTCCTCTCTCACGAAGGTATCCATCTTAATCTGGACATTCAACAATTTTGAACCCTGCTGCGGCGTGGCGCTGAGGCTTTCCACGATCAGCAAACGCGGAATTTTATCGAGCGCATTCACGAAGCGGATCAAATTTCCATACTCGCATTCGTAATTGGCCGAGATGGTCAGCTCGCTGAGATCATCGCTGCCCTCGATGGGCTCCAGGTTATTTGTGCTTTCCTTAGGCGTGACGTTGACCTTCTTCGCCTGCTCCAGCAGATCGCCCAGAATGGTCGTGTATGCTGTGCGGCGCGGAAGGAAATACTCGCCTAGAAATGAATCGCCCTCGTTTCTGCCGGCCTGAACCTTAACAACGAGGGCCCGGGTCCGTTCCAGCGCGCCCTTTTTCTGCCGGATCTGAGACGTGAGCGTTCGAACCTCCTCGCTCAACTGCTTAGGCGACCCGCCGGGAGGCGCAAACACAAAATAGGCCGCCACCAGGTTCATCACCACCAGCACACCTACCACCAGTAGTGCGATGTGAACCGGGTTATTCCAGGAGAACCTAAAGTTTTTGAGCATAGCTCACACTCACGCGATAACGGAAGAATGGGTCGGTCTGCGATGGGGGCATGGAGTTCATCGGAGAAATCGCCCCAAACTGCGCCGCCCCTTCGAGGCGCTTCATGAATTCAAGTACAGGTCCGGGATCTTTGGCGGCAACCACCATGTCCAGCCAGACCCGGTTCTGCGAGTCCACTTGCGGCAGGCGAACCGTGATCAACCGCACCTCGGGGGGCATCACCTTCTCGAGGTCGGAAAACAGCTTCGTCCAACTGATCGCCTTGTGCTGGATCAGCTTGTTGAGGAAAAGACTGCGATCGATTACAGCGGCATTGGCCGGCTCGGTGAGCTTGGCCGTAAGTTGACCTTGTTCACGATCCAGCACCGCAACCTGCCTCTCCAGGCGATCGCGCAGTACTCGAATGCCGAATGCCTCGCCATGTTCGGACCAGATATAAAAGCCCTGGAGACCCAGACCTGCCAGCAGCAGGAGGCTCAAAGCCACGGCGCCGACAATCAGCGGCCGATCACGCCGGAACGGCTCTGTCGCGAGGTTGATCGGAATCTTCACTGCCATGAGTTAACCTTTCGCCGACTCCAGATACCCCAGAAGTCCGGCATTGTTTTGCCCCAGCATGCCCAGTCGCGACTGCAGCTGCTCTACGCGGACATCCCAGTGCTCTTCCCATTCGCGAGCCAGGTCTGCGCTACGCGCTCCGAAGCCGCACAAGAGGATCCGGTTCGGTTTCGTGGCGAGTTCGTCCTCGATATACGCCACGGTGGGGTGCAGAACATCTTCGATTTCTTCCTGCGAATCGTCCGCCATCTCAACGCAGCGAACCAGCTTCAGGACGCTGCCGTCCAGAACCATTGCCGTGAGCGTGCGGCCGGTGAGCTTGGCGGCGATCCTCAGACCCTCTGGCTGGATGAGGTTCAACATGGCGAGGGCGGAGGTTGTCACGAAGCCGGGTAGAATCCCCAAGGCGCGAAACGGAGCCTCGTACCGGGTTACGATTTCCCGCGCCATGATAGCCACCACGACTTCGATCTTCTTGCTGTTCGTGGCCGGCTGCGCCGAATAGCTCAACAGCGCGGTATCGACGTCGAACGGAACACTCTTCTTCATTCGAAATCGCACCAGCGCTATTTGTTCTTCCGGGTTCGACGGAAAAGCATCGAAATCCAGCACGGCGACACGCGCGGCATAATCCGGAAGGATGAGCGCGGCGCGGCGTTTGCGGTGTCCGTTCGACGGCGCCACCTGGTTGATCTTGGCCTGAAGAGCTTCGGCGTTCTGCACGTTGTCATGTACCGGCGAAACGCTCAGCAGCGGTTCTTCGAACGCCTCAAAGCTGGGTTGGACCTGATCGCCGATCTTCGCAAAAGCAACGCCGGCTTCCGATAGTTCAAACGCGCACGAAGGCGGAGGATCTTTCAAAAGTTTGGCCAGACTCGTCATTAACCCTCGATGAATGTGACCTTGTTAATTTCTTTCAGCGTCGTGAGACCCAGGCGCGCCTTCTCTAAGGCCGATTCGCGGAGGAATGTCATCCCCTCGTCGCGCGACACACGCTTGATTTCGGAAGCGGGCCGTTTGTCGAGAATCATTTCGCGGATGCGCTCGCTAAGGTCGAGCAGTTCGTGGATGGCGGTTCGGCCGCGAAACCCGGTGCCGCCGCACTCGAAGCACCCGACACCCTCGACAAACTTGACGTCGCGCCATTCGGCGGGGTTGAGCCCGCTCTCGACCAGGTAATCGTCCGGATAACGAACTGTTTTCTGGCAGTGCGGGCAGATCAAGCGGACCAGGCGCTGTGCCAGGATGCAGTTCAGGGCTGACACGAAATTATATGGCTCAACACCCATGTTCAGGAAGCGGCCGAGTACGTCGAGCACGTTGTTGGCGTGGACGGTGGTGAACACCAGGTGTCCGGTGAGGGCGGCGTTAATGGCGATCTGCGCGGTTTCCTGGTCACGAATTTCGCCGACCATGATCTTGTCGGGGTCGTGGCGCAGGATCGAGCGCAGGCCGCGGGCAAACGTCAGACCCTTTTTCTCATTGACGGGAATCTGCGTAATGCCCTTGATCTGGTATTCGACCGGGTCCTCAATTGTGATGATCTTGTCTTCGTCGTTCTTGATTTCGCTCAACGCGGCGTAAAGCGTCGTGGTTTTACCGGAACCCGTAGGACCGGTCACCAGCACCATTCCATACGGTTCCTTGATGTAGCGGCGGAATTTCGTGATGTCGCTGTCCGAAAAGCCAACCACGTCGAGGCTGAGTTTAGCGAACTTCTCGCTCATCGACTCTTTGTCGAGGACACGGAGGACGGCGTCTTCGCCGTGTATGGTGGGCATGATGGAAACGCGGAAGTCGATCAGGCGGCCCTTGTAACGGACGCGGAAACGGCCGTCCTGGGGAACGCGGCGTTCGGCGATGTCCAACTCGCTCATGACCTTCAGGCGGGACAGAATTGTCGAATGCCAGTCCTTGGCGATCGGCGGCATGGCATAGTGCAGCACGCCGTCAATACGGTACTTGATGGCCACTTCCTGGTCGCGCGTTTCGACGTGAATATCCGAAGCGCGGCGTTCGAGTGCGTTGAAGATCGTGGTGTCGACCAGCTTAATGACCGGGGCGATATCATTGTCGATTGCTGTCAGCTTGTCAATCGACAGCGTTTCATCGGGGTTTTCCTCATCCCCCACAACATCGAGCGCGAATCCTTCGGTGACCTCCTCGAGTACGCGCTGCGACTGTTCCGTTTTCTTGAGCAGATCGGAGATCTGCGTCAGCGTTGCCACCTTGACCCGCAGCTTCTTCTGCAGCAGGACCGACAACTCGTCGATCAGGTTGAGGTTGCGGGGGTCGGCGAGGGCAATTTCGAGCGTCCCGTTCTGGCCGGAGATGGGCACGAAGTTGTACCGGAACATCAGGTCGACGGGCACGGAATGGAACAGATCGTGGTCGATGCGCACTTCGCGCAGATCGACGAAATCATGCCGATAGCGCAAGGCGAGCGCCTGCGCCTGCTCCGACTCCTTCGCCGGGTCCGTCATTTTCAGTCGATCAGCAGCGGCCATATCCTTCTTTCTTTAACGCAGCGTGTCGGCCAGGGAGAAAATCGGCAGATACAACGCCACGAGCACGAACGTGACAAAACAACCCATGAAGATCATGATGGCGGGCTCGATCAGCGATAAAGCCGCGGTCATGCGCGTGGTCACGTCGTCTTCATAAAACTCCGCAACGCTCGTCAGCATGGCCGGTAGTGCGCCAGTCGATTCGCCAACTTCTATCATGTCTATGGAAAGTCCGGGGAAGATCTTGGTTTGTTTGAGGGCGGATGAGAGCGCCTGCCCTTCCTTTACCATTTTCCCAGCTTTTTCGAGAGTTTTCTTCAGTAAAGTGGTGCCGAGCGAACTTCCCGCCGTATCAAGAGCTTGCACGAGGGGAATGCCGCCGACGAGCAGCGTCGACAGCACACGCGAGAATTGCGAGACCTGGTACTTGATCCAGATTTCGCCGATCATCGGCAGCTTTAACCTGGCGCGGTCCACCCATTCCTCACCATTCGGCGTCTTCGCCCAAAACCGGAACGCAATTGCGGCAACAATCAGGCCGGCGAACCCGGCCAGGATATAGCTGCGGGCCGTCGTGCCGAGAGCAATCAACAACTGGGTGGCTGGAGGCAGTTTCGCCTGCATGCTGTTGTACAGTTCCGCAAAATTCGGAACGACGTAGGTGATCAAAAACACCATCAGGCAGATCACCAGGATCAGCAGAAGCGCCGGATAAATCAACGACATCAGCAGCTTCTTACGCACCGCCATGGACAGCTTCTGGTAGTTGATGTAGCGCTCCAGAACCTCGCCGAGCGCGCCGCTCTTCTCACCCGCCATGACGGAGGTCACGTAAATCGGCGGGAAGACTCCCTGGCGCCCAAATGCGTCCGATAGCAGCGAACCGTTCTTGACCTCCTCGCGGACAAGCTTGATGTGAGGACCAAGTTTGGCATCCGTGAGGCGCTCGGACAGGAGATCGAGCCCTTTCAGAATTGGCAGGCCGGCCCGGATCAGCGTCACAAACTGCTGATTGAAAATCAGAAACTTCTCGAGGTTGAGTTTCTTCTTGCGGCCGATATTCATCTGTATACCGGCGATTTCGCGGCCGCGTTCTTTGATGGAATAGATCAGGAAGCCCTGCTGCGTGTAGCGCTCGCGCAGCTCGTTTTCGGTACTGGCTTCCATCACCTTCTGGTGGACTTCGCCGCGGGAGTCGGCGTACTTCACTGCGTATTCCGCCATACTATTGGCTCGCCTCCGCAGTCACCAGGGTCGCTCCAGCCGGCATCTGGAACTTGAAAAGCACGTCGTTCACCATCGGGTTGAGCTTTTCGTTATCGAATTTGAACGCCAGAACCGATTGGTCCGCCCCACGGATCTCGAGATTGCGGATCTGAAAGTCCGGCGCGGCGGTCAGCTTGATGCCGTCATAGGGCAGTTTGTCAGTCTTGGCTTTGGCTGTTATGACAAAGGCGCTGCCCTCAGGCTTGATCTCGAAATCCCGAAACTCCTTTTGAAAGTCCAACTTACCGAGGAGAAAAGCCAGCGGCGCACGCATGTCTTCGGAGGCTTTCAAGGGTTGCTTTTCGACCTTCTTGGAATCCGGAGTGTAGAGGTAGACGTCCTTTCCATCCGAGACAAAGAGCTTCCCGGAAGGGGCGGAATAGTCCCAGCGCATACGCCCCGGCTTGCGAAGTGTCAGCAGCCCCGACTCGGTCTGTCGCGGCCGTCCCTGCGCCGTATAGGTCTCAGTAAATGAGACTTGGAGCGTTCTCGCGTGGTTGTAACGGTCCTGTATGCTCTTCAAAATACGAGAGCTGTCGTCATCGGCGGCTCCGGCCAGAACTGAGCCTAGACACAGGCACACGCAGAGTGCTATTGGGATCGCCGATGTACGGGTCACAAAGAGTTAGACGCAATTTGGGGGCCGAGCGTGGAGCAAAGGTGGGAGCTATAGTTGCACCATTGTGATGCCTAAGGTGTTATGAAGGCTGCATCGAAACCCAATCCGGCAGAGCGCGAGCCTTTCGGCGGTTGGCTCCTGAAGTCAAATCGATGGCAGAAACTAGCGCTACCGATCCGAAGGAAGCTAGCTGTTGGAGCGCGAAGTCGAGACCTGGACAATCTGCCGCCGAATCCCAAAACGTTCCTGCTTCGAAGGACAGCTCGCTGGCAGGTCTTGAACTTCTCTTCACTTCGTCGAGCGGCGCATCGCAAGAAATCTAGGTGACATTATGGGGGGCTGGAGCAACTGTTTTGGGTGATTGGTTACTTCAGCGTCTCTGTAATTTCAATATCCCGTTTCAGAACTTCGGTTACGAGTTCTGAAACCTCCAAGCCTCGTTCCTTCGCCTTGCCAGAGAAATACTCCCAAACACTCCGTTCGATGGAAACAGGCATTAAAACTCGGGCGCCGGGAGGTATGTGATGCAGGCCGCGAGTACCCTTCGAGAAGTCGATCTGGTGAGGCATTTCGTTTTCGGGATTAACGTCCGGACCTTTCATACTTCCTCTCGATATTGACGGGACTCCTTCTGCGTCGCCCTACGAGCAGAAATAAGCCGGATCTTAAATGCGGCTAAATCGAACTCGGACCACAGATAGACGACGCCAGCATCACGCCGTTTCTTGCGACACCGACCGAGAACCAACGGTCCTCGGTAGCACTATGCTCCAAATCAGGTACTGTGAGCAACCGCGGATCATAGAAAACCGTTGATGCCAGCTCAAAGCTAATCCGATGCTTCCGGAAATTCGCGTCTGCCTTCGCTCGGTCCCACTCGAACTGGAAAACTGATCCGGTGATGACCGCCTCCGACTTACTTCTGATCTTTCGGAGAGCCTGTCTTGTACTTCTCCTTCACTTCGTTGGTAATCCGTTCAATCTCCGGCATCAGATCACCAACCTGCTGCTGGGTCAGAGCCATCGTCTTCTGAACCAGGCTTGGCATCTTCTGGCTCATGGCGCGGCCCGCGGGAGACCTATAGAAGGCCAGGATGCCCGTCACTTCTTCTTCCGTAAACGTGTCACCGTAGACCTGTTTGTAGGTCGGCTTCAGCTTTTCCCAGCTCAGCCGCTCCGACACCATGGCGAGTATCCGCTTCTGCGTCTCCGCCGCCGCGTTGACGGCGTCGGGCGGCATCTCTTTTCCGCCGAGTTGCTGGCGAATCATGCCCTCGACCATGTCCTTCATCGAATCCATGATCTGAGTCTGGGCCTGGTTGACATTCATGAGCGTTAACAGCTCTTCGATTTTGGCGCCTTTGGTCGTTTCGTCAGCGCGCAAAACAGGGAACACCACGAGGGCGAGGAGACAAAGTACAGTTTTCACGGCTCTAACCCACTTCTAATTGTACGAATCCGGGAACGGTGGCCGGTTGGCCTCCGAGGAAGACGATCTTACGTGTTTTCGGGAAGGGAAGACCGCTTTGGATGGCTCGCGAATAGAACGGGAGCTGACGCAGGATATTGCGGTATTCGGCATTCTCGGTATCTGAGAAAGCCGCTTTGGAGAAGAATCCGGCTCCCCAGCCAAGCAGGAGCATGCAGCCGCTACCGCTCTCTTGCATGGCAGCTAAGCGCTGCTCCAAGGCATCCATTCCGGCCCTTAGGATCGCCAGCCCAGTAGTTTCGGCATAGCGCCTGTGTAGTTTGATGATGTCGCCCGCGTACTGGTTTACGAGCGTGAACAAAGCCGGAGTATCGAGGCGGTCCCGGCGGCGCAATGCCCTGGCGATTTCGGGCCGCTTCAGGAATTCGTTCTCACTCCAAATCCCTTCAAAGGTGGTTCCCGGAGGCGCCATCTCCGCGAACATCGGTGTGCTCTCCTCCGGACGCTTCGAGGAGCCTCGCGGAGCGGTTTTCCAACCCAGTTCCTGCCGCGGTCCACGCGCTTCCAGCGTGGAAACCCGAAGCAGGTAGATTTTGAAAACGTTCTCCGCGACCGGGTTGGAATCCGCGATGGCGACGTGGCGCATTTCATCGGCGCCGTTCCCGCCCAGGGTCGCATCTTCGAGCTGCTGGGCCGCCTGGCGGAAACCGCGGCCTTCGTTCCCGATCTTGGCAGCGGTCTGCTTCAGAAGTTCTTCGGTGGCCCGGCCGTGAACGGCGCCGGTCCGAAGCGCTCCTTTGAGCGCCGTGGCCGGAAGATAGGGACCCCGGGGACCGGTGGCGAAAGTCGGAATGAAAAGGTTCTCCGCACGGCCGCGTTCCCAGTGAGGCGTCGAACTGGAGTGCTCGAACGGAATGCGCCGCTCGGAATAATTCTGGGCAAAACCGCCCCACGAGGCGAAATCAAGCTTATCGGCCTTTTTGAGCTGGCCAAGGTAGCCTTCCAGCCTCGGACCTTTGGCCAGCAAGCGAAAGATGCGGTTCTGGTCGAGGACATTCACCTGGTCGCGCCAGACCATGTAGTCGATGGGCGCGAGTCTTTGGCCGTCGCCGACCAGCGTCGGCGTCAGGCACGTGACCCGGTATCTCATAAGACACCTCGCCACGGAATTGCAATGGTGACTGCGTATCCGGCCCGGTACACTGGATGGGGAAAATTGGCCGGCGACACGTCGCGGGCCTCGCCGCACGGCGCGTTGGACGCTACCAGGACTGAACCTTCCGAGATCATGAGCGTTTCGCGTTTGAGAGCGCCCCAATTTGAAGATGTCTCGGTCCGGCCGGTGCGCTGAATCGTCGCGTAGTTCCCCGTCTTCCAGTCGACACCATCAGATTCCGCCGGCGCGTAGACGGATAACAACCAATGTGCCGCCGGCCACGGTACGCTGGGCTCATCCGGCGATTCCAGTTTCGGCGGCATGAGATCCACCTTCAGCGGATCGTCACTGCTCCATTCGGGGTCTTCAGACCTGCCCCAGCCTAATGAGCGGCCGCCACCAAAACCCGAATCGGCCAACAGGCGGAAGACACTGCGCAGGCGGGCTTCCCAACGTTCCCTAGCTTCATCCGATGAGTAAATGACCGCGGTCCACAGACCTGCATCGCGCGCGAATTCGATACAAGCCGTCGTGTGAGTTTCGACAAATGCCGGGCTGAGGCGGTCCACTGCCGCATTCGACCGAACGGATACCCGGAATGGGCCTTGACGAGCCTCCTTGCCGGTCGGAATCAGGCACTGGCTTTCGCCATCGAGCGTCCAGCGGTCCTCGTTGATTGGCTGGTCGGTCAGCAGGCCTTGAATCACGCTCAACGGAACGAAGCGAGCGCCCTTATATCGAATCTTGGGCGACGGGGCGGGCGGCCAGATGCTGCGCGGCGGGGTAACGTAAAGCAGGTCGTCCTGGAACGGGAAGAAGGAACTGAAACGCACCTCGGGTTCGCTGCCACGACGGGCAGTAGCGTCGAGCCATTCTTCCATGGCGCCAAGACGCTGCATGGTGGTAGTTACGGCCGAGAAGACGGAATCGCTGTGATAGATCACATCGATGCGGTCGCGACTGCCGGAATCGGGTCCGAACCGCCAGGGTCCCGTCGGCCGGAACCGGACAATGGAGCCAGCTGACATTCTTATTCCGTCAGCTTGTCAGCGAATTCAGGGGCGGCGATGCTCGATTGCAATGCCGCGAGATCCGAGCCGGCCGTGAGTTCCTGTTCGGAAGCGCCGCTCGCGTAGAAGCCGCGTCCTCGCCAAACCATTTTCAGGCCGCCGAAACGCACGCGGCCGCTGCCGCGGGAACCGCCGCCGCCGAGGCTGTCGTCTTCGAGCAGCCGCAACGCCTCGACCATCCGAGGCACGAGTTCGCGGTCCTCCTGGCACAGGATGTCGAGCACCATGCGGAAATGGAACCGGGCGCCGGCAGGAACGCGTTCCAGCGTCCGCGGATTTGCTTGCGACGTGATGCGATCGATCGCGTTTTCGCTCTTCACCTCGGTCAATTCGTCGTCAAGATTCTCGCGCATCTGCGGCGTGATGCTTTCGGGCGTCAGCGGGGCATCGTAGACGGTGAGGCGCGCCGGGCTGGCAGTCGTAGTCTCGGCCGAATCTCCGGAAACACGGTCCATGCGGCCAGGGCTGCGGCCGAACAGCAGGCAGACCTCGTCGTCAGGACGGTCGCTCTGGTGGATGCGAACTTCCTGTCCCTTGCGTTTCGAAAGGTAAACGAGCTCGGAGGGTATAGCCAGTCCCGAGGACTGCTCCAGGAGCGAGCGAAGTTTGCCGCGGAGCGAACTGCCGGGGATATAGGGCAATCCGAAGGCGTCTTTGACGACGGGGTTGTCAGCGCCGCCGATCTCGAGCGATCCCTTGCCCGCGCCGATATGCAATCCGGTCTGGCATTCCAGATCGCCTTCCAAAATCAGTTTTCCGATGAATCGAAGTTCCGTTTGCGCAGTGTGCGAACTCATTCCAGTCCTTGTCCAGGGTTATTCGTTGTAGGCGATGATGGCTTCGAAAAGATCGCGAAAGCGCTCATAGCCGCGCGCGTCGTTCTTGCGAGTGACTTGTAGTAACAGCTTCTCGAGCGTATCGAGGCTGCGAAGGGAGTGGCGTGCGATGGTATAGGCGAGGCGCGCGCGCAGCATGACGAACTGCTGCTGGCGCTCGCTTTCGGGGGCGCGCACAGCGCGGCGGACTGCATTGTAAAGTCGCCGAAGCTGGCTCTTGGTGCCGGAATCCATGTCGCGCATGCGGCTGACCACGGCATGGGCCTGGTTGTCGAGGTAGAGCGGATCGGAGATCAGTTTATCGAGATCGATTTCGGGCGGACCGTCGGGACGCCGGTCGCCGCGGTCGCCGCGCCGATCGTCACCACGCCCACCTTCACGCCGATCGCCTTGCGGACGATCGCCGCGATCTCCACGAGGCCCGCCGCCTTCTCTGCCGCCGCCTCCGCCACCGCGTGGCCGATCCTCGCGCTTTTTCTCTTCAGCTTGCTGTTCCGGCATGATTCCTCTTTATTGTCTAACTCTTTTTGCTGTTGGAACGCTCGGTGGCGAGTCTCGCCCATTCGAGCGCCACCCGGCCTGAGGGACGCAACTTCAGATTAGCGGGATTCTTGCCCGCCAGGTCCTGGACCAGGCTCGTGCGCGCTTTCTGGTATTCGCGCGAGCGAGAGGTACCCAGGATGCGGTTCAGACGGCGATGGAACCGCCAGGGGCGTTCCACACGTCCGGGCCGCGGTCCGCTTCCGGTGGTTTTCTTAGTTTCGCGATAAATCGCGCAAAGATCGCGAATGTATTGCGGCGACGCACCGAATTCGCTGACCATGCGGGTCAGCTCGTCTTTCAGATCGGCAGCGTCTGAAACCTGCTTCCATTCGAGCGTGCGTCCGAGCAGGTAGAAACAATCTTTGTCGGCGGACTTGGCGATCGCGAGCTTTTCCCCGGCCTTTTCCAGCACGGGGCCGATCGGCGCCCGCTTGTCCGGGGCCAGCGCCAAAGCCATTGTGATACTCTTGCCTTCCGCGCCTGGAAAATCCTTGAGTTGTTCTTCCGTAAAGCGATGGAACAGGCGCTTCAGCTCGCGGCCGAAATTGATGAGCGCATCCCAGGCTCCATAAACCACGAAGTCGTCGCCACCGGAGTACAGCAGCGTTACTTTGCGCCAGAACTCCGGCATGGACGAGAGAACTTCGAGCTCGCCCGCGAAGAACTGCTTGTACAGAACGGAGATTTGGACGTGCTCTTCAATGGTCGTGAGCCGCCGCAAACGCACGCCGAAGTCGTCGACGTCACCACGGAGGATGCCCCACACGGGGCTGCCTTCGGCGCGGACTGCGAGGTTAGCGGTGCTCGCAACTGCATGACCATCGTCGGTAAGGGCGGTATGGCGCGCTAGCGGGATACTGTCCGGGCTACTACCGATTTGCCAGGAGTGTTTACCGCCGCTGACTACGAGCGACGCCGGGTATTCGGGCATCCAACCGACCGTCGCGGCATCGCGTAACGACTCTCCGAGTCCTTTGAAATAACCTTCTTCCGGGGCGGCTGAGCTGAGGGCGATGGGACCATTCGCGAGCGGCGTACCCTGCTTTCGCATCAATTCTTCATTGAGTCGCCTGCGCACAACGGTCCAATCACCGAGGTTTTCCGTGATCGCCCAAACCAGGTCGAGCGCTCCGCCACTCAGCCGCAGCATGTCGGTGCGTGCCGCCGCTAAGAATTCCTCCGCCTGGGCGCGGACTTCTCCTGGCAAAACGACGAGAAACTGCTCGCCGCCGCTCGATCCGAGCAGCATTTTTGAGAGACCGAGTTCGTCGATCAGCGCTCTGGGCAGGACCTCGCTAAGCAGACTAATCCACTGAGCACGGCCGGCCAATTCGACTTGGCCTTCTGAGCCGGCCAGCAGAAAACTCTCCGCACCGGTGATCCTCCCCAGAAGCAGGATTTGAACAGACATGAAGCGTAGGGGCGAAAGCTCAGAGTACCATGGGAGGCAGTGAAGCTTCAGAGTGCGATCGTAGTCGCATGCCTGGCCGCACTCCTGATCTTTCAGCTCATGGTCCCGCCGGTTTTGGGCCTGGCGGACCAGGGCGATTTCGCGCGGGTCGTCGGACGGTTTGGTTACGGACCGCTCGTGTCGAACGAACTCAGCGACCGCCTTTACTATTTCGTTAATCGCATTTACGTTCCCGACCCGGGTTTTCGATTCCCGAACTGGGAGTTCTTCACTTCTGAGTACTTGAGCACAGCCGCCGCGGTTGCGCTTGCACATGGAGGACCGCTGGATATTCGCGTTGTCGGCGCGCTGAATCTGGGGGTCTTGTTGGGCGTCGTCTGGTTGTTGGCTTGGGGCGCGTTTCGATTGCTGAGCCTTTCAGGACGAATCGCGCTGGCGTTCATTACGCTGTTCATTCTTGGCGATACCGCGTACGCGGTTTATCTCAACTCGTTCTACACAGAAACGGCGACGCTGTTATACCTCCTGTTGGCGATCGCTATCTGGCTTCACGTGATGGCGGGATCGCGCGGCGTCTGGGTGCTTGCCGCGTTCGGAGCCGCCGCCATTCTGTTCGTCACTGCAAAACCTCAGAATGCTATTGTCGGCGTGCTGCTCGGGATCGCGTTTGTGTCGCAGGTGAACGGACCGCGTGTGGCGAGAATTGCCGTGCTCGCAGGGATTATCGCCGCAGCCGTGTGGGTCTACGCGTCGACGCCTCCGATTCTCCGGCTGATCGCGACCTACAACGAAGTGTTCATGGGCATCCTGCCGGTCTCGGCCGATCCACACGGGGACTTACGATGGTTCGGGTTGCGTCCGGAGCTGGCCGAATATAGCGGTACCGGCGGATTAGGGGTGAGAACCGCCATGCATCTTCCCGGTTTTCCGGACGAACTCGGCAGGCGCGTGACACAACCGAAACTCGCGCTTTTCTATCTGACACATCCTGGCAGGGCATGGGCGCGGATTCGCGAGGTGCTTCCGGTGTCACTCTCTTTACGGCCGGAGTTTTGCGGGAATTACGAAAAGGCGGTGGTGTTGAAGCGATACGGTGAGCACTCGCGCGAGAACGGAAATGGAGCGCTGGCGCGTTCGCACTGCTTTAGCTTGTGGAGTGATTTTCGGGAATGGAGTTCAGGACGGGCCGCCGCTTGGGTCTTGCTCGGGCTTCTGGTCACCGGTATTTGGAAGATACGTGGGCTTTACGGCGTTGTCGCCCTGTGTGCCGTCGTTTCGTTCTTGATTGCGATTCTCGCCGATGGTTGGGACAACGTCAAACATCTCTTGCTGTTTAATCTCCTGTTGGATGTCTGCGTCGCTACAGCGATAGTCACAGTCGTAAACCGCCGTGTCAAGGCTGGAAGGGTATTACACTGCCTCTGACTCTAAGCGTCCCGCGACGATTTAGAGGATGTGGGTGGAGCAGGCCTGCCTTTGGACTTCACGGAGAAAGGACAGGCGAAACCGCCTGTCCCACCTGTTTCACAGTTCGGAAGCTTGGATGAGCCGCCCTCCGGCGGCGGTGAACTCCGAAAACATGGCACGAGCCTTGGCTTCGTCGAGGCTCCGGACGGCATTTTCCACGATATTCACTGGCTTACCCGTCTTCAGGAGCCCGAACGCCGCGAATTGGACACAGATCTCGGTAACGACGCCGTAAACGACGTACCGGTCGGCATTCAGGCGTTCGAGGAGCGGCGTCAAACGCGGGTTGCTGAAGCAATCGAGTTGCTGCTTTTCAAGAATGATCTGCCGCGCCGGATCGTTTAACAATGTCGCTGGGGGCTTCTGCTGACCAACCGTGCCGACCACGCAATGGTGGCCGTAAATCGCGAATTCCGGATCATCCTCGGAGTGCGCGCACATGGTGGAGATCACCACGGGAGCCTTACGGTTCAGTTCGGCGATCAACGGCAGGATGCGCTCGGCGCCCGGCACATATAATGCGCCGGTAGGATACATGAAGTCGATTTGAGTATCGACATCGAAGAACACCGTCTTCATGCGCGGCGCCCCATGGTGGCCGCCTGCACCTCGATTGCCAGCTTCTCTAGTTCGCGGCTCTGCTCGACGCGGTATTGTTGCTCGCTATCGAAGAGACTTCGCGTCGCGGTGGGCAGCAGTCGAATGCGTTCCGCGGCAGCCTCTCGTGCTTCCTCTGGGGTTGGCAGCGGCTCGATCAGTTCGCCATTCAGCATGACCGGCTGCAGCAGCGCGAAGGCATCATCTGACCCGCAGCCGTGGCACTCCCAGGAACACGCGAGAATGTCGTGATCGGCGAAGCGGAAAACCTGCTTGGCGCCTGGAATTGTGTGCTTGTCCTCACTGAATTTCGCCGTCTGGCGGCCATTGAGTTCGACAAGTTTATAAACGACGCCGATATTAGGGGAATCGGTGGATGTCGCAAGATCGGTTCCGACGCCGAACGCGTCGATCGGCGCCTTGGCTGCGGCAAACTCCAGGATCTTGTATTCATTGAGGTCGCTGGTGGCCATGATCTTCGCGTCGGGCAGTCCCGCCTCGTCGAGGATTTTACGCACGCCGCGAGAGAGCTCGACGATGTTCCCGCTGTCAAGCCGGACACCCCAAAGCGGCCGCCCCAGGGAAGCCGCCAACCGTGCGCCTTGGAGCGTATCGTAGGTGTCGATCAGGTAGACAGTTGCGGGGCCCAGAAGCTCCTGCAGCTTTTGATAGGCCTCGCGTTCGGTCGGAAACGACTGGACCCAGGAGTGCGCGGCGGTTCCAAACACCGGGATTCCGTAGCGATAACCCGACTCGGTGTTGCTGGTTCCAATGCATCCTCCGATGTAGGAGGCGCGTCCTGCGATTACGCCGGCTTCCGGCGAGTGCGCCCGCCGCGTGCCGAAATCGACTACGCCGCGGCCCCCGGCGACTTCCACAATTCGAGCAGCCTTCGTGGCTATCAGTGACTGAAAGCCAATGGTCGCCAGCAGGTACGTTTCGGGAATCTGCGCTTCGAGCAGCGGCGCCCGAATCGTCAGGAAGGGTTCTCCAGCGAATATCGGCGTGCCCTCCGGCATGGCGAACACGTCGCCGGTAAATCGAAGTGCACGCAGCGCGTCGAAGAAGGCGGGAGATGTCCGGGCGAATTGCGGAAGCTTCTCGAGGTAGCGGACTTCTTCCTCGGTAAAGTGCAGGTTCAGGAGGTAGTCGACTACCTGCTGCAGGCCGGCTCCGAGCACAAAATTGCGATAACGAGGCAGCTTGCGGAAGAACAGCTCAAACGTAGCAGTCTCGTTGGCTTTACCGGCTTCGAAATAGCCGGCCGCCATGGTGAGCTGGTAAAGATCCGTCAGTAATCCGGTCATTCAGGCTGCATCATACTTTAGCGTAACCAGGTCACGGATTACTGCCGCACTGAGAAGGACGCACAGTACTACCGAAACCGCCAGTCCGGCATAAAGTAGAGGCGCCGGCACGAGCGCGACCAGGGACAGATCGTGAGCGCGTACGATAGCGCCGTGCGCATACCAGTTCCACAAGTCGCGCATCCGCATCGGCGACGTTCCCGCGCCTGAATACATTGGGAAGAGCTTGACGGTCCAGGTGGCGATCAGAATCCAGCTCCAAAGGGCGACCGTCAGGATGGCGAGCGCTGTACCCAACCGTCTCCAGCGGGACATGCCGAGATAGGCCAACGCCAGGACGGGAACCAGCAGGACCTGCGTATACCAGGGACTGGCGCCGGCAACCTCGCCCTTCGTGTGGGCGAACGCGGCGCAGGTTGCATATCCCACGGCGATCGAGAACAGCACAATGGCGGCACCTGTGACCCGCTCAGCCGCCTGAATCGCTTTAAATTGGACGGCCCAAGCCGCGAGCGCCGCGAATAGAAGCGCAAGAACGATGTTCAGCGTGCTACGGGAGAAGCTTGTGAAAGAGTTGTTCCCGGTCCATAGGGAACTGCGCGCGAGGAAGCCCGTGGTTGCCGGCCAGTCGATATGCGGGACGGCAGCGAGCGCCTGCCGCATTCCGATCCCGTCGAATTCCTCGTGCGTGCCGCTGATGTTGCCGTAGAGTGCAACATTTCGTGTGTACCAGGGTCCAGCGAACGCGAATACAAGTACAAAGGCGGGAAGCAAGGCTTTCATTGAAGCGCGGCGGCGCCAGACCAGTATCGTCGCGACCGACAGAGCCAGGAACGCGAATGGAAGGAAATAGGCTTTTGTCAGGAGTCCCGCCGCGAGCCAGGCTCCCGCGCGCACTGCGGATTGCCGCTCCGGTTTTTGCATGAACTCAGCGAGCGCGGCGAGAAAACAGGCGCTCAAGCCGACCGCAAGCCAATCGTTGGACACATGTGCGGTGGTGGCGTACAGCATCTCAGAGCAAAAGATGGTAAGCAGGGCCGCGTTGATGAAACGTTCCTGCATGGCGAGGGTCCGGCAAAGTGCGGTAGCGCCGAAATAGACGAGGAGCACTGAGGTGATGGCCGCGATCACCCGTAGAATGAGCAGCCGAGCCGTGAGCGGCGTCGCCTGAAGCGGCCAATCAACGAGTGCGAGCGTCACGTAAGCGAGTGGCGGATGATGCGCCTCGTAGTCGGGCCGGGTGCTGCTGGCGGGTGTCGGGCGAAGATGCGTCAGGTCGATGCGACGCTGCTCCTTCTCGGTTTGCGACAGAGAAAACCAGGCTTCGAACGTGGTGGCATTGGGAATCCAGCGCTGAACGACATGGCTCAGCGGCGCGAACTCGAACGACCGGGCGACGTCGTCTGGCACGAGCGTACGCCCCAGGACAGGAAAATGGCCGGTCTGCCACAGAGTCTCGACACTTGAATAATGGAACGCCTCATCGAATCCTTCCCAGAGCGGCAGAAGACAACTGAACAGGCACGCGTTGACGATACCGAAAAGCAGAATCAGGTGGCGGAGGGACCTCAAGAACTGAGGATATGAAAAATCTGGGCGCCGTATTTCTCCACGGTGCTGAGGCCGATGCCGGGAATCGCAAGCAGCTCGCGAGTGCTGGTCGGGCGCGTCTGAGCCATCGCGGTGAGCACCTTATCGGTGAAGATGCGGAAGGCCGGCACGCCGCGGCGGCGAGCTTCAGCAAGCCGGAACGCCCGAAGCGCTTCCTCCAGCCTCGCGTCAATATGAGGCGGCGGCGATGTTTTGGACTTCGCGGCAGCCTTAGGCGCGGCAGAAGAAACAGAAGGAGTCTTCCGTTTCTTGCGCTTCTTCTTTCCGAAAGCCGCGGCCGTCTCCTTCATGACGAAGTCGATCGGACTCTCTTCCGTAAGCGCCGACCCTTCGCGCGTCAGGCTCACCTTCCGATAAGGGATTTGCTTTCCACCCTTCTCGAAGACCGCGTCCATGAGCTTTGCGAGACCCGCCCGCGCCATGGCGCCAAGCACCTCTTCGAACTCATCGCGGCTCAGCCGGCCGTCGGAATACAGCTCTTCGTGCAGCTTGCCGGTGGATTTGCTGCCGTTGGGACGCAGCGCCGCGACCACTTTAAACAGCGCTTCGCGCTCGTCTTTCGTAGCGGAGCGGAACCGCTGCGCCGTGCAGCTTTGAGGCGCGCAGAAATCGCAGACGCCACACTCATTCCGCGAATCACTCCAGTCGCCGAAATGGCGCACCAGGCTCGACATGCGGCATTGGTTCGATTCGGCAAACCGGATTATCTGGTCGATTTGCGCCTGCTTCTGCTCGGCCTGCGCGATGTAAGATTCGCGCCAGTGGCCGTGCCCGCGGCTGGCGTTTTCGGCGAAGTCCAGGACGGCGCCGCCGTGGATCCAGAGTTTCTCGAGCGCCTTATCGAAGACATCGGAATCGAGACGAAGATGGCGCTGCAGCACGGCCTTGGGAAGCGAATCGGGCCCGAGGCGCTGAAAAATCAAGTCGAGGATGGTGGGGTCAGGATAATCGCGCTGGAAGAAGAAGTCGTGTGTGTAGCGGTCCGCGTAGGAGTGCATGAGGACGGCGCGGCTCGGCAGGCCGTCCCGGCCGGCGCGTCCGACCTCCTGGTAGTACGCTTCGAGACTTCCCGGCAGCGCGGTGTGAATCACGGTCCGGATATTGGGCTTGTCAATGCCCATTCCGAAGGCGATGGTCGCGACCGTGACCTGGGTCTTCTCGGAGAGAAAATCCTCCTGCACCTGTTTGCGGCGGCTTGCGTCCAGGCCCGCATGGTAGGCGGCGGAAGGGAAATACGCCGCCAGTTCGGCGGCCAAGTCCTCGGCTTGCTTCCGGGTTGGCGTGTAGACGATGGCGGGTCGGCTATCGTCCTCCGACAGGAGTTCGGCCACCAGTTCGCCGCGCGACGAGGGGGCGATCTCGACCACTTCGATTGCGATATTGTCGCGGCGAAAACCGTGAATAAAGCGCATCGAATCGTGGAGCCCGAGTTGGGCCGCGATGTCATCCTGAACCAAAGGCGTGGCCGTGGCGGTTAATGCAATCACCGGGGCCGGGCGGAACGTCGGCAGATACTGGCCGATCATGCGGTAGTCGGGACGGAAATCGTGGCCCCATTGCGAAATGCAGTGTGCTTCGTCGATCGCGATCAACGTGGGTTTCCGCTTTGCAAGCATTTCCGGGAAGCCGCTGACCCGCAGTCGTTCCGGCGCAATGAACAGGAATTGGAGCTTGCCGTTGAGATAGTCGATACAGGCCTGGCGTGAGGCCCCGCGCTCGCGTCCGGAATGAATCCGCTCGACTGCAAAACCACCAGCCTTTAGCTTGGCGACCTGGTCTTCCATCAGCGCGATCAAGGGACTGATCACCAATGTCGTGCCGCCGCGCGCGATGCCGGGTAGTTGGTAGCATAGCGACTTGCCGGAGCCGGTCGGCATGACCAGGAGCACGTCTTGGCCGGCCATCGCGGATTGGCACACCGCTTCCTGGTTGGGACGGAATTCCTTAAAACCGAACGCCTCGTGCAGGAGTTCCAGCGGAGTCTTTCCGGTGTGATCCGTTTGGTGACGTGGTGCGGGAGCCGAAGGCTCAGGCGGACGCGGCTCACTGCTGTGTGCAGCCGCAGGAGCGGATCCGACCTTCCCCACCACCTCGCGAACGTAATCCTCGATTCCGTGGATGAACGGCGCGAGTTGGGCTTTGCCACGCTCGATCCGTTTGAGGAACGCCTCCCATTGTCCCGTCATGGCGGGGCTTTTCACTTCGGGATGCACGACCTCGATTAGCCGGATTCCTTTGTCGGTGGCTTCGAGACTCTTCCCGTTGCGGACGATATACTCCCGCTTGAGCAGCACTTCGATGATTGCCGCTCGCGTGGCGGGCGTGCCGAGGCCGTTCTCCTTCATGGCGTCGGAGAGTTCCTTGTCGTCCAGCGTTTGGCCAGCCGTCTCCATGGCTGTCAGAAGCGTGGCTTCGGTGAAGCGCTTCGGCGGGCGAGTCCTCTTCTTCAAGGCCTCAACGTCGAGCACGTTGACCGCGTCGCCTTCCTTCAAATCCGGCGGTAGTACTTGCGCCGGCGCTTCCGTGTCTTTCTTTTTCGCCGGAGGCGCCAGATCGAGAACCTTCCAGCCCACCTGCTTCACCGCGGTCCCGGAGGTGTGATAGCGATCGACAATGCCGGGATTGATGATTGCCGTAATTACAGTGGTGACGGACCAGATATGGTCGTCGTGCCAGGCGCTAAGGAGGCGCCGGCAGACCAGGTCGTAGATCTTGCGTTCGTCCGGCGACGGGTTGGCCTTGTCGGGTGGCGTCGTGGTCGGAATGATGGCGTGATGGTCGGTGACTTTGGAATCGTCGACGAAGCGCTTTCCGAGAGGCCGCTCGCCGGTTCCCGGAGCAAGGTGTTCGCGGTAGGGCTCCTGGATCACCTGGACGATGCGCGGCAGAGTTGCGGCAACGTCCTGCGACAGGTGGCGGCTATCGGTACGGGGATAGCTCAACAGCTTGTGCTTTTCGTAGAGCGCCTGGGCGAGGTCCAGGGTCTTTTGCGCGCTGAAGCCGAACAACCGATTCGCGTGGCGCTGCAATTCGGTGAGGTCGTAAAGGGCCGGGGGCGCCATGCGCTGGGTTTCGAACTTCACCGACTCTACGGCGGCTGTCCCTGTTTTTGCGCGTGCGACGATCTGTTTCGCTTCTTCGCCATCGAAGGGCAGACGAGTTTCGTCGGGCTTCTTGCGAAACCAGGTTCCTTTGTATTTCTGATCGGCCTTCGCCACCGGCTGGAACGTCGCCACCACTTCGAGGTAGTCTTCCGGAACGAAAGCCCGGATTGCGAGTTCGCGCTCGACGAGCATGGCCAGCGTCGGAGTTTGAACGCGACCGATGGAGAGAAGTTCGCTGCCGCCGTAGGTGAGCGAATAGGCGCGCGACAGGTTCATCCCGACGAGCCAGTCGGCGCGGCTGCGCCCGCGTGCGGCGTCGGCAAGCGGATCGTAATCCGAGCCGGGACGAAGCGAATCGAGACCTTTGCGAATAGCTTCCGGTGTTAGCGAGGAGATCCACAGCCGGCTAACGGGTTTATCGCAGTGCGCGGCCTCATAGATGTAGCGGAAGATCAACTCGCCCTCGCGGCCAGCGTCGGTGGCGCACACCACGCGCGAGACCTTCGGCGAAGTGAGGATTCGCTGGACGGTCTGGAATTGGTCCTTGGTCTTTTCGTAGACCACGAGCGGCCATTCGGCGGGGAGCATCGGCAGAAGATCGCGCCGCCAGTGCTTCCAATCCGGCTTGATCTCGTGAGGCTGCGCCAAAGCTGCCAGATGGCCGACGGCCCACGTCACGATGTGGCCGTTGCCGTGCAGATACCCGTCGCCCTGCTTGGTGGCGCCCAGTACACGGGCTATATCGCGCGCCACCGAAGGCTTTTCGGCGAGCACGGCTATTCCGCCGGAATCGGGAGCCTTCATGTTTAAGTACTAGTGTAACGACCTGGGCTCATTCGGAGCGCATTGCCAGCAGGGGATCCACCTTGGCCGCCCGTCGAGATGGAAGCCAGCCCGCCAGGAGTGCGACGGCCGTCAATAACACCGCGAACGAAGCAAAAGTGAAAGAATCGAGCGCAACCAGTCCGGGGAGCGATTTCGACATTGCCCTGGTCAGCGCGAAAGCCAGGCAACAACCGATTCCAAGACCGATGGCTGCCAAACGCAGCAGATTGCCGAGTATCAATCGCAAGACATCCCGCGGCCGCGCCCCCAATGCCATGCGAATGCCGATTTCCCGAATGCGCTGCGCCACCGAATAGGAGACGACCGCATAGATCCCCGCGGCGGCCATGATCAGAGCAATGACCGCGAAGACCGCCATGAGCGACGCGATGACGCCGACGCCGCCGGCAAGATCCGCAAAATAGCGGCTCAGCCTCTGAATATTGGGAACCGCCTGGGTGGCGTCCAGCGCGTGAACTACGGCGCGGGCTTCCGTGACGGTGCGGTCGAGCGACGGTCCCGGCCGAAAGAGCACGTTGAAGGAGCGAACGGGCTGCTGCGTGTAGGGAACGTAGATGGTTGGCCGTACCGCGCTGTCCAGGAAAAAATGGTTCACGTCGCCTGCGACGCCAACCACCGTCAGCCAGGACGTAGCCAGATCGTGCGAGGTCATTTTGACACGTTCGCCGATCGGGTCCTGCTTCGGCCAGAACCGCCGCGCGGCAGACTGGCTGACGATCGCTACCGGCATCGTTCCCTCACTATCGGCGCTGGAGAAGGATCGCCCTTTCCGGACGGGAATGGCCAGCGTTAGGAAATAATCTTCGCTAATCACGCGCACCTCGGCTAGCAGCGGACGTTCGGGCGGCGACGGCGGCTGGCTTTCGATCAGAATCGCGTTGCTCCAGCTTTCGGCAAGTGCCGGCAGGTTGCTGACAAGGGCGGCGCCATTCAAACGCCGGAGTAATTCGCGATAAAAATTCACTATGGGGGCGCCGCTGCGATGCTGCGACGCCGGCAGTCCCATGCGAAACGTCAGCACGTCGGCGGCATCGAAACCCTGGTTCAGGGACGCAAGGCCACGAAACCCTTTCACCATCAAGCCGGCGCCGATCAGTAGCGCAATCGCGAACATGATCTCGGAAACAACCAATGCCGACCTCATCCAGACGCGGCCGGACGAGACGCTCCGCCCCCCCGATTTGAGCGTCTCGTGGAGGCGTTCGGAACAAGCCTGGGCGGCTGCCGGGATGGTGAAAGCGACTCCGGTTGCCAGCGCGGCGGCCAGCGTATACACGAGCATGGTCTGGTCCAAGTGTGCATACATCATCCCGGGAAGATGGCGGCAAACCATTTCAGGCAGATTGGCCTTGATGACTGTCAGGCCCCAGACCGCCAGGGGCAGCCCGAGGACGGCGCCAGCGACGGACAGAACCGTGCCTTCCAGGACGAGCTGCCGCACGATGCGCAAGCGGCTGGCACCCAAGGCCATGCGCATCGCCATTTCGTTCCGACGCGACGCGCCGCGCGCCAACTGCAGATTCGCAACGTTGGCGCAGGCGAGCAGAAGCAAGAAAAGCACGGCGCAGGTCACTACGGCCATGAACCGGTCGGCATATTCGTCGATCGTGTCACGCAGAAGCATTACGCTGACGCTGCGCCCGGCGTTCGTCTGCGGATATTGACGCGCCAGGCGACTGCCAATTCCGTCCATCTCGGAACGCGCCTGAGCGAGTGCAACGCCGGGCTTGAGGCGAGCAATCACCTGGAAGTCGCGACTCGTTCGATCGTGGTGTGCCTCGGGTGTGTCGATCCATGGCGTCCAGATGTCGGTGTACATGGGAAGATCGACGTCGCTTCCCATAACGCCCACCACGACGTAATCGAGTCCATTGAGATTGAGCCGCCGGTCCAATACGCCCGGGTCGCGTCCGAGCCGCTGCTCCCAGAACCCATAGCCGACCAGCACTTCGTTTCGGGCGTTTTCACTTGAGAACCCGCGGCCAATAACCGGCCCGGTCCGAAGGAGCGGAAAGAATCCCGATGAAACCGCATAGGCAGAGACGCGTTGCGGTCCATCCGGCGTGTTCAGGATCGCGGCCCAGGCCTTGTAAGCGGCCATCTCGTCGAACGCGTGATTCTGCTGCTTCCAATCATAATACTCGGCTGAGGAAACGCCGTACCGCGCCTGGTTCACCGCTGGAATGTTCGCGGACAAGGCGACGATGCGGTCCAACTGCGGGAAAGGATAAGGGTGGAAAACGATGGCATCCGCCATGCTGAAAATCGCGGTATTCGCGCCAATCCCAATGGCCAAGGCGAATACCACAATCGCCGTGAAGCTACGGCTCTTGGAGAGGACGCGCAGTGCATAACGCAGGTCGCTGAACATGGGACCTCACTCCTCAAGCAACTCGTTGGGCGCGCCCACGGCGCGCAGGTTGAAGCGGGCGATGGTGTCCGCCAGATGGCCGGCTGGAACACGCTGTTCGGGCGGCTGTTCCAGCCAATGAAATACGGCTTCGTACACAGCTCCGACCCAGCAACTCGCCGCGACGGCCGTGTCGAGCGGCGCAAGCTGCGCGGCGGCCGCTGTGAGGGCGTGTTCCACGCTGCGGGTGTGACTCCCCACAACCTGGCGGCGCACCGTTTCCAGGTGCTTGCCTAAACCGGAGGACTCGACGATGAGGATGCGGGCTTCTTCCGGATGCTCGGCCAGAAACCCGACCAGCCCCCGAACCGCGGCACGCATCTGCCGGAGCACCCCCGGGGCGGCGGCGGCGATCGCAGCGTTGAGCGCCGCGGAAATATCCTCGCCGATCTGCTGCAGTGCCGCGGCGTAGATGTCTTCCTTGTTTCGAAAGTAGAAATAGAAGTTGCCGGTAGAGGTGCCGGCGGCCTTAACGATGGCCGGCACAGTGGTTGCGTGGAATCCCTTGCGTCCGAAGAGGCGAACTGCGACTTCGAGCAGCCGTTTCTTCCGCGCTTCCTTGCGTTTCTCCATTAGGGGCGTGGTGCGATAGACCATTGATCTCCCGGAAGAAAGAATAGAATGACATGTCATTCTATCTTTGTCAAGCCCTCTGCTCGACTGGGCGCGCTAAAGTAGAGGATTAGGAGTCGCAAAATGCGCGCCTTTTTCGTGCTCACTGTTCTTGGCATTGGACTTTCGAGCGGCCAGACCGTGTCTCCCTCCGACAATCACCCGCCCGTTAATGGGTTGCTCGTCCAGAACACGATCTACGATCCTACGCGGCAAACCCTCGCCTACGACCTGGTCAACATGAGCGGAAAAGCGGTCGTAACGTGGGTGGTTCAGGAACACTTGCAGTACAGCAATGGCAAGGAGCAGCCAGGAGCCTGGGGCATCGTCGACACAGGCGGCGTGCCGAAACGGAAGGAGGCATCAGGGGCGCCGAATCCTACTGGTTTTGGTCCACTCATGCCAAACGAGCAGCGCCATGTGCAGGATTCGTACCGCAATAAGCTCCTCGATACAGCGCCCGCGAGCACCCAGGCCACGTCGAACGACATCGTCAATGTGAAGGTAGACGTGGCTGCGGTGATCTATGACGACAGCACTGCGGAAGGCGACGAGAACATCATCAACGACCTGTTCGCCCGCCGAAAGGCTCGCAGCGACGAGTATCAGCACTGGCTCGACCGTTTCTCGGCTCTGCGCAAATCCGGCGATCCTGCCGCGGACGCGAAGCAGCTTTATCAGGACCTTGTCGACGCATCTTACCAGGCGGAGAAAGAACAGACTTCGAGCATGACCACTGCACAGCGCGAGGCACGTTTCGCGCGGCAGCAGCTTCAGGACTACGCGCGGAATCTGATTCGCTTTGCGGAATCGCACCGCCCGCTGGAAACCTCGATCGCGCAACTGGAGAATCAGGCCGCGGCTATGGTTCAGACCTCGCAACGGCAATGAATGAGGATAAATTCGACGCGCTGATTCAGGGACGGCAGTTCCGGTCCGAGGATGCTGGGCAATGGGACTCTCAATTACGGCGTATCACTGGCCTCGGCATAAAGCTTTGGGGGAGAACGCCCGAGGACTTGCAGCGTCAATTGATGCGGCCGTATCCCGAGATTCCCGCGGGCTTCGAGTTATCCGAATTCCGGGAACTTCAGCGCAGTATTGACACGATTTCAAGGTCCTTGGCTTCCGCGCGTTCCGGCGACCGGCGATTCGCGTGGCTGCCGGCCCATTATTTGGACAGAGGTCCAGTGATTGACGTCGGTAACGAGCAATTCACAACCTGGGAAGCCCGTGCCGAAATCGTCCGGAGAGCCATTGAGTTCCTGGAGCAGCGTCCTTAACGTGTAACATTTCATCACGTAACACTTGCCTCCGTTCGCTGGTCTTGTGGTTATGGAGACGCTACAAGGCGAGTTGGTTAACTTCGATACCGCTGAACAACTGAAGACGTTGGTTTCCTCCGAAGGGCCCTGCTTGAGCGTCTACATGTCTCTAGCCGGGGACACGGTTGTGCCGGATCGCAGAGACAAGCAAAACGGTCTTCGTTGGACGGAAACCCTTCGCAATCTCGAAGGGAAAGCCGGGACGGCCGGACGCGAACTGGTAGCGTCCATGGAGCATTGGGCAACCGTAGGCGACGCCTTGAGGCAGCAGGAGACCGAAAAAGCGAAAGCCATCGCGGTGTTTCGTTGTGAAAACCTTTTTTGGGTGACGATTCTTTCCCGCCAGGTTCAAGATCGTGCAATCCTCGGCCAGCACTTCTTTCTTCGTCCCCTGGTGTCGGAAATCGGGAGACCTCGAGCCTTCTACCTGCTGGCCCTCAGCGAGAAGAACACTCGTCTGCTGCATTGCACCTGGCGGTCGTCCGTGGAAGTCCCATTGCCGTCCGGAATACAAACCGATTTCGAAGCTTGGATGAACCAGGCCAAACCCGACCATAACGCCGTGGACAATGCTATGACGGCGGCCGCCCCAATCGCGAAGGGACCCAATGCGCTGGCTCCGAAGGGAGCGGATAAGGAGAAGAAAAACGAGTATCTCTCCCACTATCTGAAACAGATCGACCGGGGCGTTAACGAGATCCTGAAGGGCAAGGCGGAGCCGCTGGTTCTATGTGCGGTGGAATTTGAACTGGCGCTTTATCGCGGAGTCAATCACTACCCCCACCTGGCTTCCGAGGAGGTTCGCGGAGCGCCCAACGGGTTAAAGGCCGGCGAGATGCACGCGCGCGCGATCGAAGCTTTGGAGCGTTGCTATCAGAAGAAGATCGACGATACCGTGGCGGAATGGAACCATCGCGTCGGAGGTGGGTCGTCCAGCCGGTCGAAAGAAGTCGTTACGGCCGCGAAGGAGGGTCGCGTGTTGACTCTTCTGATTTCGGAATCCGATGAAAAGAACGGCGTCGACGCAATGAACGAGGCAGCGGTCCAAACGATACGGCACGCAGGCAAGGTGCTCGTCGCGCCTCATGACAAAATGCCGGAGGGTAGTTCGATGGCCGCGATTTTCCGGTACTAGGGCACCCGGATTGAACGAGCGGGAGGCTCATGCCTCCTCCACCCTTCCGCATCCTTCAAATCTTCGCGGCGCGCAAAAGAATCAGAGGCGTGTAAGACTCTATCACTTAGCTCTTCTTGCGCAGGGACTCAACTCTCGGCGCGCGGCTCTTGGGGCTGTCCAGGCTAAAGGCACGTGCATCGCCTAGCTGATCTCGCACGTATTGCTCCGTTTTAGCGACGGCTTCCTGGAGTTGCTTGTCTTTTTTCACGAAAGCAGTCCATGCGATCGAGTTGGTGGCAGTATCGAATTCCCAGAGGCCGACGAGACGGCCACGGTCGACGATGCCATGGCTTGGGAGATACTGAATCGCTCCAAGCTGGATCAGGCCCTTTTCGCCAAGCACCTCGGTCTTGAGGTCTTTCGGATCGACAAGTGCTGAGAGGTCGCGGCGAAGCAGGGCAAGTGAGTCGATGCTTCCAACAAGCCTGTAGTGTGGTTCCTTCGACGGTTTGAAACTTTCGAAACGCGGGCGGTCGGCGGGCATCATCATGCGATCGTCGCCGGCGGCGAGCGGTTCCAGTTTGAGCGGTTCCACTGCTGCCTTGGTTGCCTTCACCCCGATACCGGCGAAGGTTTGGAAATCTTTGACGGTCGTTGGGCCGGCCCAAGTGAAGAAGCGCCTGGCGAGTTCCGTGAAAGCCCCTTCGTCGGATAGCTTGAAATTGCGCAGAGGATTGGGGCGCCAGACGGTGTATTTGTAACGCTGTTGATCCAGGCGGCCGTTGGTGGGAATGCGGCGAATGTCGCCGGATAGCTGAAGTTTGCCGAGGGCAACCGGAAGGGTGGTTGTGAGTCCCTTCTTCTGACCCTCAGGGCCCAGGTTGCGCACCGCCTTTCCGGTGGCTTCGCGAAGACCGTCCGGGTCCAGCGGGCTCTTTTCGAGTGCCGCGACCACCGCGTCACACAATTTGTCGATTTCTTTTGCGGTGACGCCGAGCTTCTCTGCAGTCTTCGAGTCGCCTTCGAAGCCGGCGCCCACCTTCAGTCCCAGAGCGAAATCCGAAGCGGGCAGCACGTAGGTGCAGCCGCGCGCGCTTGGCAGTTCGTGGATCTTCAGCTTGGCGCAGTCGTCGTCGGCCGTTTCACGGCTGATCCCGGCGCGCGAGAAAAGGGTCAGATATGGGGTGCAACCGCCGACGGAACGGGCCCACCCAGCGCGTTCCAGAACCTCCGCGGATGTCCTTCCTGCCAGGCTGCCGTCCAGGCCTTGGCGTTCAGCCCACCAGGCGCGGATTTTCGCTTCATCCATGTCATCGTGTACTATACCGCGTCGGAAATGCTGGCGAAATTGAAATCAGTGGCGAGAATTGCCGGCGCAAACGATGACCCTGCTTCCGCGCCCTGAGTGCGCACCGGTTGGCCAAGCATCTTCGTGTTTTGAAGCACCCGGACGGGGCTTTCGTTCCAGCGGAAGTTCATCACAGGGCCGGTGATTTTGCCGTTTTCCACCAGGAAAACGCCGTCGCGCGTGAGGCCGGTCACCTGGAGGGTCTGGGGCTGCAGCAACCGCATGTACCAGAAGCGCGTGACGAGCAGTGCTTTGTCAGTCGATTTGATGAGGTCGGCCAGCGTGTGATTCTGCCCATCGAGGATGAGGTTTCCCGGCGCCGGCGTAGGTTTCTTCCCGGCTTTCCCGGCCCAGAAACGATCGTAGTAGAGGTTTTTAATGACGCCATTCTCGACCCAGGAGATCTTCTCGTTGGGCAGCAGCGACGGGCCCCAGGGCGTCGATGCGAGTTTTGAATTGAAGGGATCGCTGCGCAAGGTGATGTACTCGGGGAAGAGCTTTTCGCCTAATAAGGTTTCGCCGGGCTTGCCACCCTTCTTGCTGAGGAACGACTGGCCCTGCTCGGCGCCGCGCGCCCCGAAACCGAAGGTCAGGTATCCAATGAGATCGCTGACCGCGGCCGGCTCCAGGATCACCGTGTATTTGCCGGGTTCCAGGCGCTTCTTGTTGTCTCCCGTAACGCACTTTTCGACTGAGATTCGGCCGACGTCCGCGCCATTGAGATCCTTGATCGAGGTCGATACCTGCGTGGCCCATCCGGAACTGGTCCCGCCGGAGTTGCGCATGGTGTTTGTCAGGCTGGAGTCGGTGTAGCGATGAAACCCGAACAAGCCGGCTTTATTCGCGACAGCGCTCCAGTTGGCCGACCGCTGAACGAACCCAGCCGACGTCAGCTTCTTGGCGAGTGCTCCGTCGATGATTGCCTTTACGTGTCCGATGAGGGCGTCGCCACGGGAATTGCCGGTGGACTCGTCGAAATTCTCGAGCTGCGGATATTTCTGGGCGCCGAGCGCGGGCATGTCCTCGGGGTTGGGACGCGAGATTTTGGCCAGGTTCTCGGCCTGTTCGACGCCTTTGCGGAGGGCATCGTCGGACCACTCGCTGACCACGGCCGATCCGGACCGTTTGTCTTCGGTGGTCGAGCTAATCGTAATCGATTGATCGAGGCTGTAGCCCGAAGTCGTAATTCCGTTGTTGGCAAAACGGATGAACACGGTCTCCGAAGCGTCAATGTTGACCCGGCACTCGGGAAGCTTGGCGTAGCTTATTACCTTGTCGGCGAGGTTTTTGGCTTCTTGTTGGGTTAGCATCGCGTTCTCCTCAGTCGGTCACCAGGACATTAATCTGACGGAAGCGCGATGGGGCGCAACCGTGGCTCATGGCGTTGATTTGCGTGGGTTCGCCTTTGCCGTCGTTCGGCAGGCCATACTGCTGCCAATAAGCGCGTCCCGCGATGCCGTCGCAGGCTTGCCAGAAGTCGGGAGTGCGGGCATTGTAGGCGACACGGGAGATCATGTTGCCTTTCTTGCCGCCCTTGATTTCCCAGAACGCATCGCCGCCGAACTGGAAGTTGTAGCGCTGTTGATCGATGGAGTAGCTGCCCGTTCCTTCGATCAGGACACCGTCGTCGACGCCGCCGATCAGGTCGTCGAGCGTCGTATCGGTGGTCGCGGGAGCCAGCCAGACGTTGGGCATGCGCTGGAACGGTACGCTCGACCAGGAGTCGGCATAGCAGCAGCCGCGCGATTCCGCCTCGCCGATCAGGTGCGCCTGGTCGCGAATGGTCTGGTAATGGGTGAAAATGCCTTTTTCGATGATTGGAAACTTCGTGGTTTTGACGCCGTCGTCGTCGTACTTCACCGTGGAGAGGCCGTACTCGGTGGTACGGTCGCCGAAGAAGTTCACCAACTCGCTGCCAACCCGGAATTTCCCCATTTTGTCGGTGGTGAGGAAGCTGGTGCCGGCGTAGTTGGCTTCGTAGCCGAGGGCGCGGTCGAGCTCGGTGGAATGGCCGATGGATTCATGAATCGTCAGGCAGAGGTGGCTCGGCAGCAGCACCAGGTCCTTCTTGCCTGCCGTCACCGGCGGCGCCGCAAGATGCTCCACCACTTCGTCGGCGATACGGCGCGCGTTCTCGCCGAGGTTCATGATGGGCACGTATTCCCAACCGCGGGCCTGGGGCGCGACCTGGTAGGACCGGCTGCGCGAGATTCCCTTCTCAAAATCGACCGCGTTGGCCGTAAGGAACGGATATACCTGCACGATGTACTGCTGGATGGACGAACCTTCCGTTGAGGCGAAGTATTTATCTTCAGAGTGGAAACCCAGCGCGCCGAAGGCCGAGAGGACCTTGGGGTTTTTTTTAATCGTAAGGGTCGCATTATGCAGCAACTCCAGCTTCTCGTCGACCGAGACAGAGAACGGGTCCTTCTCATGAGGCGAAACCCATCGGTCTACGTAGGCTTTCGTCGGCGCCAGGCGAACGGGTTGTGCCTGGAGAGCGGAATTCGCCTTGGCCACGAGCACGGCTTCGCGAGTGATGCGGGCGATCTCGGCGGGGGTGACGATGGGGGAGGCCGCGAAGCCCCACTGGCCTTTCGCAATGACGCGGACACCGAAGCCGAACGACTGGCGGTCGTTCACGAACGGAACTTCGTCAGTCGGTCCGCCGCCGCGCTGGGGTGAGAGACGATAGCCGGAGAACTGATCGCGGTAGCGGTTGATGCGAATGTCGCAATACGTAGCTCCCTGCTTTTTGGCTTCGGCGAGAGCGACCGCGCCAAGTTTCTCGAGTGCCGGATTCGGCTTGGCGGACGCATCGTCGGTAGCGCCGAACAGTGTTTCGGCCAAGAGCAACGACGCGGCGGTCGTAGTGGTTCCAGCGAGGAAAACACGGCGAGTGAAACGGGCGGATGGATCCATGACGTTCATAAGCGGCTTCCTTGAGATTACCCCGTGATACAGTCTGACGTATGCTCGGTCGTTTCGTGAGTATTTTGGCGGTGATCTGCGGCTTGGCCGCGACCGCTGGAGAAGACGCGGGAGCACGCAAGGCGATGGACGAATTCATGGCCGCATTCAATGCTCGGGACCCGCAGGCCTGGGCGGCTACGCTCAACTATCCGCATGTCCGTTTCGCGAGTAATGAGGTTAAGGTCTACAACACGGCAGAGGAGTTTGCCCGCGAGATGCAGGATTATCCGAAGCGGCTGGCGCCTTGGCATCACAGCCGCTGGGAATCAATGCGGGTGATTCAAAGCGGTCAGGATAAGGTGCATTTTGAGGTCACGTTCGTACGCTTTGACGCGTCGGGGAAGGAGATTGGGAAGTTCCCGTCTTTGTATATCGTCACGCTGAAAAACGGGCACTGGGGGGTGCAGGCGCGTTCCAGTTTCGCGCCTTAGACAGAACACAAGCTGAGACTTGGCTTAGTGGGTACAATGAACTCACAGAAGTAGTACATGGACCTGGACCAGTTGCACACGTTCCTCGAGATCGTGCGCTTAAAAAGCTTTTCGAAGGCCGCGCAGACCTGCTATCGTACGCAGCCGGCCATCAGCGCCCAGGTGCGCCAGCTCGAACAGGAGCTGAACACGACGCTTTTTGAGCGCCTGGGGACTCGCATCTCATTGACGGCCGCGGGAAAGATCTTTGCCAATTATGCGGAGCAGATCCTCGACCTGCGGCGGCGTGCGCAGGATGCGATTAACGAACTGGAGCGAAGCCCACGGGGAGAATTGATCATCGCGGCGAACGAGGCCACCTGCATTTATGTGCTTCCCGAGGTCTTTTCGGAGTACAAGAAGTTGTTTCCGCACGTGCAAATTCTTGTCGACCGGTCGTACGGGGCGCGTGTGGTTCAGGCGGTGCTGGACAACCTGGCCGATTTCGGGATCACGCAGTTGCCGGTAGCCGAGAGAAAACTGCAGGTCGCCGATATCCACACCGACGAGATCAAGCTGCTTGTTACCGCGGGCCATCCGCTCATTGCCAAGAAACAAGTCCTCCCGCGCGATTTGCGTGGGTATCCGCTGCTGCTTCCGAAGTCCGGCACTACGCGCGCACGTCTGAACCTGTGGCTGGAACCCGTTGAAGAGGAGTTGGAAACCTCGATGGAACTGGACTCCACCGAGATGATCAAGAGGTTTGTTATGGCAGGGCTGGGGCTGTCGTTCCTGGCCGGGTCGCATTGCGCGGAGGAAGTGGCCAAAGGGCGGCTGGCGTTGATCTCGCTGGGTCCGGAACCGATGATTCGAAAGCTCGGTCTCATTTACCGTAAAGATAAGGCATTATCAAAAGCCGCGCTGGGCTTCATTCAGGTTATATTAGAGCATGCAGGGCCCTTATCCCCTGCGAATGCGGTTGGGATGCCCAAGGCCGCCATTTCTTAACCCGATATGTCCCGCGTCACCGTCAAAAGCTCGACCATCTTCATCTCCGTAGGCGACAAGACAGCCGTTTACCGGTCCGTGGAAGAGGTTCCCCCTTCCCTGCGCAAGAAGCTGGAGCAGTCGACGAATGGCATTAACTCGGCCACCATTCTGATTGCCGATCGGCGGGGACGGGAAGAGATAGTGCGGGCGATTCGAGGCCTGCCCTCAGGCGTTCGATCGCGATTTGCGACATCTTTGCGCAAGGAATCCGAGGGCCGCGTTGGAAAGCGCCTCCGGGTGGTGTGGCGCAACTGGGCCGAAATCCTGCTTCCGGGCGCGATTGGGCTTCTCGTCTGGCTGCTCTTTAGCATGAAGTAGATACCCGCATTTGGGTGACTCCAGATTCGCCCACGAGCGCCGATCTATGTTCTGAATGCTCGTGGGTGATGACGCGCTGGATGTCTTGTGCCTTCCGGGACGGGCGGAAGCGGAGACGGCGATTGCGGAACTCTTGTCTGAGGGCCGTCTATCCTTCGTTCTCGTAGTAGTCGCGAAACACGTGCACTCGATCTATGAAACGCAGGGATTCGCGGAGGGAGACGCTTTGTTGGAGGCTGTCGTGCGACGTCTAACCGAACCTCCGCTATGTGCGCCGAGGATGTTCCGTTGGTCGGCCACGTCGTTTGTCGTGCTATCGCATTCCCTACGGACCGTGACGGATTGTTCCGAGATTGAAGGGGCATCCTGCGCCCTGTTTGCCGCCTGGCCCAACGATGCATCGCGGGCGCTTTTCGACCGCATCGACAATTACATTGCCACCCATCTGGCATACGCCGCCTAGTCCGCGTCGCGGTACCTTATCAGCAGTGAACAGCAAAAACGTTGTTGTCTTTGGCAGTGGCGGACAACTGGGCATTGAACTTGTCCGCGAATTCACGCAGCGCGGGTTTCTGGTCACGGGTTTCGAGCGGTCCGCGGTGGATATCAGTGATGCCGCCGCCGTCGAAAGCGCGCTCGTCAAGGCCGATCCCGCGACCGTAGTGAATGCCGCCGCTTACAACCAGGTTGACGTCGCTGAACGCGAGCCAGTCGCAGCGTTCCAGGCGAATGCGCTGGCGGTCCGCAATCTCGCCATGGCATGCCGTCAGATGGACGCGCGGTTCGTGCACTACTCGACAGATTACGTCTTTGACGGAACCGCGGGGCGGCCGTATACAGAGGAGGATGCGCCGCACCCCCTTGGCGCTTACGCGGTCTCAAAGCTTGCCGGCGAGTTGTATGCGCAGGCCTACCTCGACCATCCGCTGATCATCCGGACTTCGGGAGTGTTTGGACCAGGCGGCTTAAACACGGCGCGGGGCAATTTTATCGAGACGATGCTTCGGGTGGCGGCTTCCGGACGGGTCATCCCGGTAGTAGCGGATCATTTCGCCTCGCCGACCTACGCGCCGGCCCTGGCGGCACGCACACTCGATTTGCTGGAACGGAAGCAGACCGGTGTGTTTCACGTCGGCGGCGGCGCCGCTGTTTCGTGGTTCGAGTATGCACGGCTGATTTTCCGTGTCGCGGGCGTGCAGGCAGAGGTGCGCCCGACTGATGAGCGGCAATATCGTACCGCGGCCCGTCGGCCGAAGTTTTCGGCTCTATCGAATGGGAAGATGGAGCGGGCGGGGATCGCTCCTATGCCGCCTTTGGAAGAGGCGGTGCAGAGTTATTTAGAGGCGAGGGCGCGGCATTTCCAGGCGGCGTGATAGCGCGGATCGTAATGCGCTTACCGGTGCGCCTCCACGTAGGCGCGCAGCACGGCATTAATTCTAGTCTGGTAACCTTTGCCTCTGCTCTTGAACCACTGGATAAGATCTTCATCCAGGCGGATCGAAACTGCTTGTTTCGGCTGGGGCTCCAATAGCCGCGCCCTTCGAAACCAGGACTCGTCTGCGATTGGTGGAGCGTCGGTGTCGCTTACCACTGCTCGTTCAATTTGCCGATCGGTTTGATGCGTGAGCCGCGCCCAGTCTGTTGTTGCGGCACTGCGGTGCGATCCAGAATTACTCGCCGGTGTTTTTCGCTTTGCCATGAATTACTTCGAACCAATTCTTCGCTTCATTACGAGTCGCCTTGCGGTCGCTGATCAAACGCCTCTTGTCACCACGCCACACGTAAGCAACGGCCAACACTATACCGGAGACCTGACCGTAAGCGATCATCCGCATCTCTCCATAATTGAATAGACGAATGTATATACTACGGTCGCTGGCGATCGACATCCCAAGTGCGACGGTTACGCTCAGCAAGCGAATCTGAAAGGGCCGCCTGCCGCTCAATGGGCAATGTCTCAAGGTGCGCTTCGGATACCTGCTGGGTCCATGTGCTCAGGAAACCTTCAACGCGCTAATCGCTATTCCGCCGACGCGGTTGCATAATAACCCTTCCGCGCCTGAACCTTGTATTCCTTATTGTTCGCCTGGATGTCGAGCTTGCGGAACGACCCATCCTTGGTGGAATTGCTCGGAACGTAGCCAACTGCGTATTGCGACCGCATTTCGTCCTGCAGTTCCTGGAAGGCCTCGCGCAGCGGGTGTTTGTTGTCGATGCGAAACACCCGGCCACCCGTCTCCTCCGACATGCGCTTCAAATAGCTTTCGCCACCACCGCCGAACCACATGCCCTGCCGTGCGTAGAAGCCGCGGTCGACGTAGTAGAAGCTGTAAATGATGGCATCGGCTTTTTGCGCCGCCTGAATGGCTTCCTGGATCTTGTAGCGGCTGCCCTGGTCCTCACCATCGGTGATCAACACCAGAACCTTGCGGCCCACCTGCCCCTTAAGTTGGTCCGCGGCAGCAAGATAGACAGCGTCATAGAGGATGGTCCCGCGTGGATTGGAAACAGTCGGTACCGGGCCGGGGTGCATCGCCGCGCCGCTTGTATCGGAGTTCACTTTCAGGTCCTGTAATCCAGCTCGCAAAAGCTTAGGGGAATTCGTGTAGTCCTGGAGCAGATCCGCGTCCGCGCCGAAACTGATCAGGAATGCCATGTCCTTGGGCCGCAAGACCTGGCCGAAAAACTGTGAGGCGGCATCCTGTTCGATTCCAATGAGATTTCCCTGACTGGCGCTGACATCGATCAGCAGGCCTATGGTCAGCGGCAAGTCCGTCTCGCGCGTAAAATACTTGATTTCCTGCTGCTTGCCGTCCTCAAAGACCTTGAAATCGTCTTTACCGAGGTTCCCGACCAGTCCTCCGCCCTTGTTATGAACCGAGAACAGCACATTGACTACATTGACTTCGACCTTGATGGTCGGTTCGTCTTGAGCTACGAGGAGCGAAGACACGAGGAGCGCTGCGGCGAATCGCATATTCCAAACTTATACTGGTAGATGCACCCCGTTCAAAATCAGTTCCATGCGTAAAGCGATCCTACACCTGAAACGTTCCGATCCCATCATGGCGGGAATCATCGAGCGAGTTGGCCCCTTCCGAATGCAGTTTCGCGATCCCGATTTTCAAACGCTGGTTCGGTCCATAGTCTATCAACAACTCAGCGGAAAGGTCGCCGCTACGATTTTCGGCAGGCTGCTTGCCGCGGCGGGCGACGGTCAGGAATTGAGGCCGGAGGGTATCCTCGCGCTAACGGTCGAACAGATGAGGTCCGTCGGACTATCGGGCCAGAAGACGGCTTACATTCGAGATCTCGCGGAGCGCACCCTCGCGGGTGAGGTTAATTTCACGATCCTCTCGGAACTGACTGATGACGATGTCATCGCGCAGCTCACTCGCGTTAAAGGGGTCGGAGTCTGGACCGCCCACATGTTTCTCATGTTTGCCCTTCAGCGGCCTAATATCCTGCCCATCGGCGATTTGGGCGTCCGCATGGCGGTACGCAAAGCATACCGTCTGCGAGATTTACCGAAGCCCGCAAAAATGGAGAAGATCGCGGCCAAGTGGCACCCTTACTGCTCAATAGCAAGTTGGTATCTCTGGCGCAGTCTCGATAATCAGGCCGAAATATAGTGTAAATACCGTTTAACTTGAAACTTAGCCGACTTGGGTGCGTCCGTCTTTAGGATGACGCCCGGCAACTTTTTGCAAGCGTGGGGTAAGTTACTTCGCGGAAGGATTCCCCTTCTGTCAATCGAGATCACTCGGGAATGTCCTTTACGCTGCCCCGGTTGCTATGCGTATGGCGACTCACATTTGGGTAACGGAGTGATCCTCAGAGATCTGATCGATTCAAAGGGCAGTGATCTCGTCTCGGGAATTATGAGGTTGGTGGAGCATCACGACCCGATTCAATTGTCGCTAGTCGGCGGTGAGCCATTGATGCGGCATCGGGAGTTAAGCAAGCTCTTGCCGATACTGAGCCGGCGAGGCACTTTCACAATGGTGGTCACCAGCGGTGTGATCCCGATCCCTGAGGAATGGACATCGCTGCCTCGCATAACTGTTGCGGTGTCGATTGATGGGTTAGCGCAGCATCACGACGTTCGCCGCAACCCGGCTACTTATGAGCGGATTCTCAAGAATATTGCCGGCAGAAAGATCAACGTCCATTGCACGATTGTTCGCGACCACGTGCAGGAAGCAGGTTATCTCGACACATTCCTGAGCTTCTGGAGCAGCCGTCCGGAAGTGCATCGGATCTGGTTCAGCGTTTATACACCGCAGCTTGGTGAGCAGACTCCCGAGATGCTGACTCCACAGGATCGTGTCAACCTGACGAGTCAGCTCCCGTCGCTGTCGCGGCGATTCCCCAAACTACTTCTGCCCGACGGCATGGCACAGGCTTTTCTGACTCCTCCGGAAAACCCGTCGAAATGCATTTTCTCGTCGATGTCGGTGAATTATACGGCCGATTTAAAGACTGTGGTCGAGCCCTGCGTTTTCGGCGGCAATCCCGATTGCAGCCAGTGCGGCTGTTCCATCAGCGCCGGTTTGCATTGGGTTGGTGGTTTGCGTGCACTGGGTCCTTTGCGTGTCCGGCATCTTGTGAGAGGTTCGATGGCTGTCGGCGCCGCGGTCAATCGCATCGCAGGACAGCGCCCGGCTCTACCGCGTTGGGAGCGGGAGCTGAACCGGGTGGATTCAACGCCCGGGTGCTAAATTGAACCTATGGCGAAAGGCAAGAGCGATCTGATCGAGATCAAGTGTCCCTGCTGTGAAGCGACACTTCAGTTCGACCCCAAGCTGAAGGCGGTCATTCGGTTCGAGGAACATAAGAAACCGCCGTCAATCGCCGACATGGAAGAGGCGGTTCGCAAGCTGAAAGGTGAAGAGGCCCGCCGTTCCGAGGTGTTCGAAAAATCGTTCGAGCAGCACAAGTCGCATAAGCAGGTTTTAGAGCGGAAGTTCGACGAATTGCTCAAGCAGGCGAAGGACAATCCCGATACCGCTCCGCCGCCGAAGCGGCCGTTCGATTTCGACTGATTCAATCCCGTCGGTCGCGTGGATTCGTGATCTGCACGAGGTCGTGCGTTTGCCCGGGTTTGGGTGGCTGCAGCCAGCGCCGCGGCAGCCTCGATACATAAACCAGGCGTTCCACCCAGGGAAGCAGCTTGCGCACGGTCTTGCCATGCAACAACAGGCTGCCTGCCACCAGGACCGGGTGTGGGATTGTCGTGCAGCATCGTGAACAGATCCCGATTTCGCCGCCTCGCCCCGCGACATGAAGCGATCTCATGCGCCGCATTTCGTCCGAGTTCCAGATTTCTTCGAGAGACTGGCTTCCAATGTTGCCCAGCGGCGCGCCATCGAGCATGTAGCTCTGGCAGCAGGGGTACACGTCGCCGTTGTGCTTGACATACATCGGACCGCGCCACAAGTAATGGCACGGGTGAGGCCAATCCTCTGAAGCATGGCCACTGCTGGGATCGAGAACATTGGTCTCGTCTTCCTTGATTCGGACCAGGTCTACGCCCGGTACCGTGCTCCAGAAGCGCTTGAACTCGTCGACCTCATTGGCGTTGCGCTCCATCCGCACCATCTGCACCACAACCTGTACCTTCGATTTCCGCTCGTGCTTCATGCGCGCGAACCGGACGAAGTTATCTCGCACCTTCTCGAACTTGGCGCCTTTGCGGTAGAACTCGTAGGACTCCTTCGTGGCGCCGTCGAAACTCAGGGTGATGTGTTCCAGAGGTGAATCGAGTATGCGTCGGCACGTCTCTTCGTTGAGAAAAGTGCCGTTTGTTGAGAGCAGCGTGGAGATGTTGTGGCGATCGCAGTATTCGATGCGATCGAAAATGGCCCGGTCCATGAATGGCTCGCCAAGGCCGATCAACATCATGTGTTCGCCGCTTTGCGAAGATTCGCGAACCAGCCGCTCAAAGATGGCGCCCGCCATGTCCTCTTTCGGCTGTTTGTGCGTCTCGCGCGGGCACATCGGACAGTACAGGTTGCATTTTGCCGTGGTTTCGACAATGTATTCCACGGGCAGCGCGTTCAATTTTTCGTGACGCCTGAGATACCCCCACAGCAACTTGGCCCGATTCCATGCCCGCATGCGCTAAAACCTAATTGTACCCGCTAGCATGCAATCGACCCTTCACGATCGCGTACACAGACTCAATAGTGCCGGTTTTCGGAACGACGCCGAGTACGTACTGTATTGTTGCCGGGTGAACCGGCGCGTGGATTGGAACCATGCGCTGGCATATGCGGTCGAATTGGCGAACGAACGCGTTTTACCCGTCCTGTTTTATGAGGATCTGGAAGACTCGAATGCTCAGGCAAACTCACGGCATCACGCGTTTGTCGTCGATGGCGTAGAAGGAACGGCGAAACGCTGCCGCCATTTGGGGATCGGGTATCAGTTTTGCGGATCGTCCGTGGATCAACTGGTCCGAAGCGCGGCCGCGGTAGTCACCGATGACCACCCCAACTCGAATTTTCCGGCAATTCTCGACGTCGCATCCTTCGCGGTGGATTCCAGTTGCATCGTACCGATGCGACAGATTGCCAAACGCGAATATGCCGCATATACCATCCGGCCCAAGATTCACAAACTGCTGCCGCGCTACTTGCGGCCGGTCCCGGAACTTCGAGTTCAAAGACGTTGGCCGGGCGAACCTGTGATCGCACCCGTTCCCACCAGCCGTGATGTGCCGCCATCGACTGCCTTCCGGGGAGGCTCCGATGCCGCGCGCGAGCGTCTACGGCACTTCCTGAAAGAAGGACTGCGGCGCTATGCCGAATTGCGGAATCAACCCTCCGCGCACGCTACGTCGAACCTGAGCCCCTACCTGCATTTCGGCCATATCTCACCGCTCGAGATCGCCCTGGCGGCAAGCAAAGCCAACGATTTCCTGGAAGAGCTCATCGTGCGACGTGAGCTGGCTTTTAACTTCGCGCGATTCAGCGCGGACCCGGCGTCCATCGCGAACCTTCCGGATTGGGCCCGCGAAACGCTCCAGGAGCACGCGGACGACGAACGCAATCCACTCTACACGCGCGAACAATTCGAACACGCGCAGACCCACGACCCGCTTTGGAACGCGGCACAAAAGGAGATGCTGCTGCGTGGAAAAATCCATGGCTACTATCGCATGTACTGGGGCAAGAAAATCCTGGAGTGGTCGCGTACCCCTCAGGAAGCTGTCGAAACAATGGCATACATCCACGACGTTTGGGCCCTGGACGGACATGATCCGGCGACGTACGCTAACATCCTCTGGTGTCTCGGCCTCCACGACCGCCCGTGGCCGGAGCGCCCAATCTTCGGCAAGGTGCGCTATATGTCTTTTGACGGGATGAAACGCAAAACCGACGTCGACGCCTATGTCAGTGAGATCGAGCATCTCGAACGCACCGTAGAAGACCCTTTGCGCTTATGATCGTCGTAATCACTGGCGCGAGTGGGTTTATTGGCCGGCATCTCACCGGGAAGCTTCGCGAAGCGGGGCATGTCATTCGCGAGGTGAAGGGGCGTTCGCTTGCCGGACTGCCGCAAGCCATACCGGGGGCCGACGCTGTCATCCATCTGGCCGGAGAAAACGTCGCCCAACGATGGACCCAGGCGGCTAAGCGCCGCATTCGCGACAGCCGCATCAATGGGACCTGGCAGGTGGTGCAGTCAATCCAGGAAGCCAATCCGAAGCCGGCTGCGCTGCTCTGTGCCTCTGCGGTCGGGATCTACGGATCGCGCGGCGACGAAGCTCTGGCCGAGGATTCGCGGCCCGGGCTGGGCTTTCTCGCGAACGTGTGCCTGGAGTGGGAGCGCGAAGCGCGGGCGGCGGAAGCATTCGTTTCCCGCGTGGTTAATCTGCGGTTCGGCGCCGTTCTCGGGCGCGATGGCGGCGCTTATTCCAAAATGGCCCGCCCGATTCGTTGGGGCGTCGGCGGGCGACTCGGGGACGGAAAGCAATGGCTGCCGTGGGTACATATTGATGACGTCGTGGGACTCATTCAATTCTCGCTCGCAAATAGCGGCATCCGAGGACCCATTAACGTCACAGCGCCGAATCCGGTGACAAATGGCAATTTCACAAACGCGCTTGCCGCGGCAATGCACCGGCCAGCAATCTTCGCCGTACCGCGGCTGGCGTTGAAGCTGATGTTGGGTGAGATGTCGGAAGTCGTACTCGCAAGCCAACGCGTGCTTCCCCAGGCCGCGCTGACCGCTGGTTATAAATTCGAGTTTTCCGAAATCGGTCCGGCTCTCGACGCGCTGGTGTAAACTTGCGGAAATGCGAGTACTCTTCCTCGGCGCGCTGTCCGCGCTTTGCCTCGCCGCACAGCCGATCGTTTTAAAATCGGCGCGGATGTTCGACGGCCGCGAAATGGTCACGCCTGGCCTCGTGGTTATAGATGGAAGCCAGATCAAGGCCGTGGGTAAGGGCTCCGCGATTCCTGAACACGCCCGTATACTCGATTTCGGCGATGCGACGATCTCGCCGGGCTTCATCGACGCTCACACGCACCTTTCGATGATGTGGACAAACGACTACCGTACGGAAACGATGAACTCGCTGCAGATGACCGTGGCCGAGCGGGCACTCCGCGCGTCGGAAAACGCCCGCAAGACGATTATGGATGGCTTTACGACCGTCCGCGACGTTGGCGGCAGCGATTTTATCGACGTCGGCCTGCGCAATGCGATCCGCGCTGGCGTGATTGTCGGCCCGCGAATGCTGGTCTCGGTGCACGCCATCGGCGCGACGGGCGGCCATTGCGACGATCAGGCCGGCTTCCGCTTTGGACTCTTCGGCGCCGAGACAGGACCTGAGCAAGGCGTCATCAACAGCCCGGACGAGGCTCGCCGTGCCGTCCGCTTCAATCTGAAATACGGCGCCGACATCATCAAAACCTGCGCCACCGGCGGTGTTCTGTCGCTCACGGACGACATCGACACTCCGCAACTGACACAGGAGGAGTTGAATGCGCTCGTGGACGAAGCGCACGCGTTGCGGCGCAAGACGGCCGCTCACGCGCACGGAGCGACGGGCGCCAAACGGGCTATCCGGGCGGGGATCGACTCCATCGAGCACGGCACCTTCCTGGACGACGAAGCGCTCGACATGATGAAAGCCCGCGGCACCTACCTCGTCCCAACCTTGATGGCAGTGCAGGGCGGCCGCGAGAAGCTCGGCACCGGGGCTTATCCGCCGGCCATTGAAGCCAAGATGAAGGCCGCCATTGCCGCCATCAGCGATACGGTCCGTAAAGCGATTGCCAAGGACGTCAAGATCGGGCTGGGGACGGACGCGGCCGTTTATCCGCACGGCCGCAACGCGGAGGAGTTCCACCAGATGGCCGATTTGGGTGTGAAGCCGATCGATGCGATGCGCGCAGGCACGTCGCGTGATGCTGACCTGATCGGCCTCGCTGACCGTATTGGCACCCTCGAATCCGGAAAACTGGCCGACATCGTAGTAATACCTGGTGACCCAACTCAGAACATTCGCCAAACCGAGAAGGTCTTTTTCGTGATGAAAGAGGGATCGATTGTTAAGAACGACCACCCGTAGCCTTTGTTTTGCCGTTTGCTGCGCCGCCCTGGCGCAGAGCGATGCCGCCCGGCGGCTGGTGTCGCGTGCCGAAGGAAGCGCAGCGATGATGGACGATCTTCGTGAGCTGTGCGACACCGTCGGAGGCCGGCCTACCGGGTCGCCCGCGTGCGATCGGGCCGTGGCCTGGGCCGCTAAGAAATTCCGCGATGCGGGTATTGAAAAGGTCAGCATCGAGCCGTTCACAGTTGCGCACGGTTGGCTACCTGGGACCATCGAGGTGACCGCCATCTCGCCGGAGAAATTCCCAATCCGCGCCGCTGCCGCACCCATGAGCCTGTCGACGAAAGGGCCGCTCGACCTGCGGGTGGTTGACGTCGGTGACGGGACCCCGGAATCGTTCGCGAAGGCCGGCGCGGCCCTGAAGGGCGCTGCCGCATTGGTCCACTCGAATGAGATGAAGACGTTGGACGACCTATTCGGCGAATACTTCCGGAACCCCGGGCTCAACGAGGCGGTTACGAAATTTGGCGTGGCGGCGTTGCTTCTGGAATCATCGCGCCCCCGAGGCTTGCTCTACCGGCACCCCATTGGTCTGGGAGTCAACTATGCGCCTGTTCCGACGGCTGTCATCGCACGTGAACCCGCCGAGCGCCTGGCGCGGCTGTCGCAGGTCGGCGAGGCTCGTGTTCACTTTGCCATGACCAATAAGACCGGGGCGCCCATGCAATCGAAGAACGTCATTGCGGAGATCACCGGCAGTGAAAAGCCCGAAGAGATCGTGCTGCTAGGCGCGCATCTCGATTCGTGGGAGCTTGGCACGGGCGCAAATGACAACGGTGTGAATGCCGCCATGGTGATCGACACCGCCCGCGCGTTCCGTGAGCTGGGACTCAAACCCCGTCGGACCGTACGCTTTGCCTTATTCACCGGCGAAGAGCAGGGCATGTTGGGATCGGAAGCCTACGTGGAGCGCCATAAGGCCGAGATGGACAATCACGTTGCGGTCACGATGTTCGACATCGGCTCCGGCCATACCACCGGCTTTTATCTGAACGGGCGTGAAGAGATGAAGAAGGCCGTCAACACGGCCTTGGACGCGGCTGGCGGGCTGAATGCCACGGACCAGGTGATGGACGCCATCGACGGGACCGATAATTTTGACTTTCTCCTCCAGGGCGTCCCCAATCTCGTCGCGGTGCAGGACGCAGCTCCGTACCTGCCGGACTACCACGCCGAATCCGACACCTTCGACAAGGTCGACGCGAAGGAAGCCAGGCGCAACGACGCTATCGCCGCGGTGCTGATATGGGGCCTCGCGGAAGCGCCTGAGCGCCCGGCAAATCGGCAGTCGCGGGCAGAGGTCGAGAAGCTGGTGAAGGATACCAAGCTCGATGAGCAGATGAAAGTTTTCGAGCAGTGGGACGATTTCGTAGCGGGGAAGCGGGGCATCGCAAAGCGCTAGGTGGGTTAACCTAAGCGAATGCGAAGACGTTTTCTTACGTCCGCGGCAGGTGGCTTTTGCCTTGTGCTCGTCGCCTGCTCGGAACCCACCAAAACGACCACCAAGGAACCTGAAAAACCTGCCGAGCCAGAAACCGGCCGTTACGCGTTTCAACAGATGTATCCCACGGCGCGGGCATGGGCCACCGACGCGATTCCAGTTCAGATGGAGAGCATCAATCTGCAGCAGGTGAAATCGTCGGATGGAAAAGCCGGAGCGTGGGAAGCGATCTTCTACTCACCGTCTCTCGCCAAAGCAAGGATGTACACCTGGTCGGCCGTAGAAGCTGAGGGAAACCTGCATAAAGGGGTTTTTGCCAGTGCTGAGCCTGGACTACGAAGTCCGAAAGCCTTCGAAATTGCGGCACTGCGGACGGATTCCGACGCGGCGTATAAGACGGCAGTAGAGAAGAGCGCCGAATTCGTCAAGAAGCATCCGGACATGCCTGTGTTTTTCGTTCTCGAGATGACCAATCGCTTCCCGAATCTAGCGTGGCGCATTGTCTGGGGCACGTCGATAGCATCGAGCGAATATTCTGTTTTCGTGGACGCCACCACAGGGGAGTATCTGACCAAGGTCTAAGCAAATGCGGTCTCACAGGCAGTCACGGGTGGCCAACCTGGTGGCGCTCGCCTTGGCGATCCTGTTGGCCGGCTGCATTGTGGCCTGGTATTGGACTCGGGGCGCCACCACGACACCCGCCAAAGCGACCGCGACAGCATCGTTGATCGACGAGCGGCTGCTTCAGACGGCTCACCAGTTAGCGTCGCAAGCCGACACCGCTGACGAGCAGGCTTGCGTCCGCGACGCGCTTCGGCTCGCGGACCATGAGTTGGACCAGGCGTTTGCTACCGCGTTGCGAAGCGCGACGGCGAGCACCCCTCCGAAGGCCGGCCCTGCGAAACAACTGGCGGATCGAATCGAGAAGTTCAAGGCGAGAGTCGCCGCTGACCAGGCACGCCTCGCGAACGTGTCCAAGGGGGACGATTCCGACCAGGTCGACCTGGCTAAGGCGCAACTCGCGCTCGACCAGGACGAACTGGATGATGCTCAGCAGGACCTGGCCCGGCAGGGTGGTGATCAGCGAGCCAACGTCCAGCAGGCGCTGCAACAGCATGAGGCGGCTCAGCAGGATGCTCAGCTACCCAAACCGGCGGCGGCTGCGCCCGCGGGCACCCTGAGCGAACAAGTGCGGCTTTGGCTGGCGTTGGGGAGCCGCGATGCGCAACTAAACGATGCCCGCCAGCAGGCATCGGCCAAAGCTGCTACGCTGACGCGCGAGCACGATGCTTTGGAGAAGCCTTCGGCGCCTCAGCCTGCCGAAGATGATACGGACGCCGCCGAGACCATTGCACGCCTCCGTATCCTTTCGGATCAGCACAAAACTCTCGCGGAATTGGACAAGCGCATCCAGGACTGCCAACAACTCGCCACGGCGTACCAGCATTGGGACGACCTGGTTCAGAATCGCCGCCGGGGAATCCTGCACCTCATGCTGGCCTCGTTTGGCGCTGCCCTGGGAGTGCTATTGGCCGTAGTATTGATCGACCGGTCGATTCGGCATGCGTTCAGCCGCCAGACCGACCCGCGCCGCCTCCATCAACTGCGCGTGATGGCAACGGTCGGGGTTCAGGCAGTGGGTGCCATGCTCATTGTCGTGATCGCCTTTGGCCCGCCCAACCAGCTTTCAACGATCATAGGCTTCTCGACCGCCGGCTTGACAATCGCATTGAAGGATTTCATCGTGGCGTTCTTCGGTTGGTTCGCACTCATGGGTAAGAACGGAATCAGAATCGGCGACTGGGTGGAGATCAACGGCATCGGCGGCGAGGTGATTGAAATCGGGATCTTCAAGACGGTCCTGCTCGAGATGGGGAATTGGACGAACACGGGACATCCGACGGGCCGTCACGTCGCCTTCATGAACAGCTTCGCCATTGAGAACCACTATTTCAATTTCTCAACGGCCGGCCAGTGGCTGTGGGACGAGCTGCTGATCACTTTGCCGATGACCGGCAATCCCTACCAGACGGCGCAACGAATTCGCGACGTGGTGGAGCAGGAAACCGAGGTCGACGCACGCGAGGCAGAGCGCGATTGGGATCGGGTGACGCATCAGTACGGCACCCGCGCATTCTCGGCGAAGCCTGTCGCCGACCTGCGGCCGTCAGTCAATGGTCTGGACGTCGCGGTGCGGTACATCACCCGGGCTCCCCAGCGCTACGAGGTCAAATCACGCCTGTTTCAGGTGATCGTGGATCTTCTCCACGGGACAACGGCCGCGGCGCCGGCTTAGAAACTTGAAACGGGCTCAGCGGGTATTGTTCGTTCTGGCGAGCTGCGCCGTGGCTGTCTATTTTCTGGCGCTGACGCACAAAGCTTTGCAGGGGTATTTTTCCACTGACGACAGCATGAATCTGTACGTCTCCTGGTATCCATCCCTTTTCAGCCTGATCAAGGCGAACTTCCTGTTCTTCCTGAACTCGCCGTTCTATCGTCCGATGGGGAGCGCGTGGTATCGCATCATGTTCTTCGTCGCGGGCTACCATCCCGAGGCGTTCCACGCGGTGAACCTGGTCATCCTGATGATAAATATCTGGCTGACTTACGAACTTGCCTCGCGGCTGTCGGATTCGCGGGAAACTGGGGCGCTCGCCGCGCTGCTGATCGCTTATCAGCCGGCGTTCGCAGGCCTATATTTCGATACCGCATACATCTACGACGTCTTGTGTTTCGGCTTCTTTCTCGCAGCCCTTCTGGTGTATGGTGGCGCAGGCGGTTTCGCCGGCGCGCTCACGGTGAAGCTGAAACGGGGCGTCCAGGCGAGTGCCGAGACCTCGAGACAAGGTCTGTTTCTCCACAGGCAGGCGAAACCGCCTGCTTCACCCTTCCACAGCATCCAAGTCACAGGGCAAGCCCGCTTCCTTCTTTGTGTATTGTGTGTATGCGGGCTCAATTCGAAGGAAATGGCGCTTACGCTGCCCATCTGCCTGGCGCTTTACGAACTGCTGTACAGACCCGCGCCGAGGAACTGGAGAATCCCGCTCATCACCGGTGGCCTGACCATTCTACTCGTCGCAGGACGCGCGCTTGACCGTCATTCGCTACTGGCGCTGGAAGGATACCAACCGGTCCTCACCTGGAATCGCTTCATGGAAACGAGCGCCGGATTTCTCACCAACCTGTTTGACGAGAAACTGCATTTCTCAACCATCGCGGTATTGCTGTTCTGGGTGGCAACGCTGTTGTTGGCATGGGTCACAAGATCGAGGGCCCTACGGTTCGCCTGGCTATTCGCGATCGTTACGCCGCTGCCGGTCGCATTCCTGACGCCCCGAGGCGGCCCGCAGTATTACATCCCGCTATTTGGGTGGGTACTTTACTTTGCCACCCTGTTAGTCGACGGCACTCGCTCGTTGTTCGGCGAGCGTCTGTTCTATGCGCGCGCAATATCCTTGTTCTCCGTTGTCATGCTGCTCTCCGTCATAGCCTTCCGGGGAACCGGCTGGAAGGACGTCACCACTGTCTCCGAAGAAGGCGAAGCCTTGCGTTCGTCCGTTGATCAATTCCACGCCTTGCATCCGGCGCTGCGACCCGGCGCGCGTATCCTTTTCATCGACGACCCGCTTCCCAAACATCGCGACGATCTGCCGTTTCTGCTCCGGCTGCGGTATCGCGATCCCAGCCTGATCGCCGACAGCGTGAAAAGGATGAGCGTAAAGCCCACCGCGCAGGAATTCGCATCGTACGACTACGTCCTCGACTGCGACGCCGGCCACCTGTTCGACCGCCACCCGAATGGCACCCGTCCGGGTCCGACGATTGCGCTGGAGTGGGGCCATCCTGCTGTCTTTCACGCGGACTGGACGCCAGTGACATCCGATCGTCCGGCCAAGCCAGGCGAGGATCTTATCGGCAAGGCGTCCGATCTGGGCGCGACCGAGCCTCTAGTCGCGGCAGCCACACCTTTCCCGAAGGACCCGCTCCTGAACGTCGTCGCACCGGTTGAAGTGCGCGTCGGTGGTTCAATTGCCGCGGTGAACCTCAAGGTCGGCTGGCCGGAAGCCGTGAATCTTTATCGCCTCGACTTTCGCGTGCCCTTCAGCGCGCCGCGCGGCAACCAACCCGTTCAACTCACGGTCAACAGCCAGACAGGCCCGGCCGTTCCGATCGCCGTGAAATAGTTTCAATCGGCTAGAATACCCGAAATAGGAGATTTTCTTGTCACGAATTCACCTCGCCACCCTTGTCTTATTCTTTGGAGCCTTTTCCATCGCCTCAGCACAACGCGCACGGTCGAATGAAGCGCCGCCGCCATCCGCAACTGAAGAAACCGTAACTCCGATTCCGCCGGAAACCAACTCGACGACCGATCACGAGATGACACTCGACGGCAAAACCCTGCGCTATGCGGCAACCGCCGGGAATTTGCTGGTCACCGGAGATGATGAGAAGCCGAACGGCAGCTTCTTTTACGTCGCATACACTTTGCACGGCGTGAGCGACCTGCGCACCCGGCCGGTCACGTTCCTCTACAACGGAGGCCCCGGTTCGGCAAGCCTGTGGCTGCATATGGGCTCGGTGGGTCCGATGCGCGTCGTCACGTCCAGTCCGGCGGCAACCGGCGGAGGGCCTTACCAGATTGTCCCGAACCAATACACGCTGCTCGACAAGACGGACCTCGTTTTCGTGGACGCGATGGGCACCGGGTTTTCACGACCGGTCGGTAAGGGCACGATTAAGAACTTCGCGGGCGCCGATCAGGACGTTCAGGGTTTCGCGCACTTTATCCAGCGCTACGTCTCAGTCAACCATCGTTGGAATTCGCCAAAGTTCCTGTTTGGCGAATCCTACGGCACGACGCGCTCCGCCGCGCTTGTGGATGCGCTCGAAAACGGGGGTATGGCGTTCAACGGCGTCGTCCTGATGTCGACCATCCTCAACTACTTCACGATGGCACCCGGCACCGACACGGTCTTCATCGGCAACCTGCCGTCTTACGCCGCCATCGCCTGGTATTACGAGAAGGTGCAGCGCAAGGGTCGCGAAGAGAAGGCTTTTCTCGACGAGGTTCGCGCGTTCGCCCGCGGCCCGTATTCCGAGGCTCTGGCGCAGGGGCACAATCTACCCCAAGCCCAGGCCGATGCCATCGCGGCGAAGCTAGCCGGCTACACGGGATTGAGCGTGCAGTACATCAAAGAATCGAATCTGCGAGTCAGCCCGACTCGTTTCCGTAAGGAACTGCTGCGCGATCAACGAATGATCGTGGGACGTTACGATGCGCGGTTCGAAGGAACCGACACGGATGCCGCCGGCGAGAACCCTGGCTATGATCCGTCGAGCACCGGTATCACGGGAGCTTTTGTGTCTGTGTTTCAGGATTATCTCGATCGGGATCTGAAATACACCAGCAAGGAAACCTACCTGCCGCGCGGCCCGAACGTGAATCAATTCTGGGACCACACACACCGTGCGCCAGGTGGCGGACCCGGGCAGGGTCAAGGCCAGCCGATGCGCGATATCTACGTGGCGGGTGACCTTGCCGATGCCATGCGCAAGAATCCGCACTTGAAGGTGTTCTCGGCCAACGGTCTATTCGATCTCGCGACGCCGTTCTTCATCACCGAATACGACCTGGCTCACATGGAGCTCGAGCCGAAGCTGCGCGGCAATATCGAATTCGCGTACTATCACTCGGGTCACATGATCTACCTCAACGTTGATGCGTTGAAGCAGCTCAAGACCGATTTGTCGGGCTTCTACGCACGGGCTGTCGAAGCCGGAATGTAGGGCGCCGCGCCTTGCAGGTTGCGCCATTGCCGGCGATCGCGAGCGAGCAGGTCGTCGGCTTCTTTCGGTCCCCAGGATCCCGCGGCATAATTCGGAAAATGACGCGCCGGCAGCGCTTTCCAAACATCGAGGACCGGCGCGACCACACTCCAGCCGGCCTCCACCATGTCGGCGCGCTGGAACAGCGTTGCATCGCCAATCATGCAGTCGTAGAGCAGCCGCTCGTACCCGGTGCTGGGTTCATTGCCGAAGTAGTCCGAGTAGCGGAAATCCATGTTTACCGAACCGAGGTCAACCAACGGTCCGGGAACCTTCGCGCCGAAGCTGAGAGAAATGCCCTCGTCGGGCTGAATGTGAAGCACGAGAAGGTTCGGCGTCAGGCGCTCGACAGGAGTCTCCCGGAAAAGAACGAACGGCGCGCGCCGGAATTGGATCGCGATCTCCGTCACCCGTTTGGCCATTCGTTTCCCGGTGCGAATGTAAAACGGCACATCGGCCCACCGCCAGTTGTCGATGGATAACTTCAAGGCGACGAAGGTCTCCGTATGAGAATCCGGCGCCACGTTCGGCTCCGATCGATAAGCCGTGACCGGGCTGCCGTCAACAGTACCATCGTCATATTGCCCGCGGACCGCGCGCGTGAGGACATCTTCGGGAGATAGCGGTTGGATGGCGTGTAGAATCTTGGCCTGCTCGTCGCGAACCGCGTCGGCGTGAAACGAGACTGGCGGCTCCATTGCGGTCAGGGTGACTAATTGAAGAATGTGATTCGGCACCATGTCCCGCAACGCGCCGGCGTGATCGTAGTATCCGCCGCGCTGCTCGACGCCCAACGTTTCGCTCACCGTGATCTGCACGTGATCGATGTACCGGCGGTTCCAGATCGGCTCGAAAATACCATTGGCGAACCGGAAGACCAAGATGTTTTGCACCGTCTCTTTGCCAAGGTAATGATCGATACGGTAAATCTGGTTCTCGTTCAGTACCTTCTTGATCTCAGCGTTCAAGGACTGCGCGGATTCCAGGTCGCGGCCAAACGGCTTCTCGATAATGACGCGGCGCCAGTGACTGTTGCTCTCTTCAGCGAGGCCCGCCAGACCGAGTTGCTGCACGACCTCGCCAAACAACGACGGCGTCGTAGCCAGGTAGTAGAAGTAATTACCGTGCGTACCATGCTTTTGGTCGGCTTGTGCCAACGCGGGCTTCAGCCGCTGGTACAACGTGGGATCGCGAAAGTCGCCGCTTATGTAGTAGAGCCGTTCTGTGAGCCAATCGCAAAACTGGCATTGCTCCGGCGCGCCTCCGAATTCGACGAGATCCTTGCGCATCTGTTCCCGGAACTGGTCGTCCGTGAAAGCCTGGTTCGAGCAGCCGACCAGCGCGAAGTCCGCGGGCAGCAGTTTCTTCTTGGCCAGGTTGTAGAGTGCCGGGATCAGCTTACGCTTAGTAAGGTCTCCGGAAGCGCCGAAAATCACCAGAATGCAGGGATCGCCCGGCCGGCCGTGCTTCGATTCGCTCATCAGTTTAGCCTCCCGTGGGTTGTTCGACGTGCCCGCCGAATTTGTACCGCATCGCAGATAGCATTTTTTCGCCGAAGGTGTGCTGTTGGCGCGATCGGAAACGCGCATACAGCGACGCGGCAAGCACCTCGGCCGGGACGGCTTCTTCCAGGGCGGCCTGGATAGTCCAGCGGCCCTCGCCGGAATCGTGCACAAACCCGGTATAGTTTGCGAGTGACGGGTTCTCAGCGAGCGCCATCGCCGCGAGATCCAATAGCCAGGAGCTGATCACGCTGCCGTGACGCCACACTTCGGCAATCGCACCGAGGTCGAGGTCGTAGCGGCAGTCCTCCTGCAATTCCTTCGAGTTCGCATTGCGGAGAATATCGAATCCCTCCGCATAGGATTGCATGACGCCGTATTCGATTCCGTTGTGAATCATCTTGACGAAGTGACCGGAACCGCTCGGACCGCAATAGATGTACCCTTGTTCCGCGGTTCCGGTCTGCCGCCCCGGCGTCACGGGAACATTGTCCTGGCCAGGGGCCAGCGTCCGGAAGATGGGATCAAGACGTTGGACTGCCGCGCTCGGCCCCCCAATCATCAGACAGTAGCCGCGCTCCAACCCCCACACGCCGCCACTGGTGCCAACGTCCAGGTAGTCAATGCCCTTCTCGGCGAGTTGCTTCGAACGGCGGACATCGTCTTTGAAATAGGAATTGCCGCCATCGATTGCGGCGTCGCCCGACTCCATGTGTTTCGCGAGCGTGCCGACCATTTGCTCGGTTGGAGGCCCCGCGGGAACCATGACCCAAACAGCGCGAGGCTTGTCGAGCTTCGCGACCATATCCTCCACGTCCTTGGCTCCCGTGGCTCCCTCCTGCTCCAACTCACGAATGCGGGCGGCGTCGAGATCGAACACGACGCAGGAGTGCCCACCACGCGTAAGGCGGCGGACCATATTCGCGCCCATGCGTCCCAGGCCGATCATTCCTAGCTGCATATGCTCCTTTCGGGGCGCGCGCGTGACCAATGCAAAGCGGCCCCTGATGAAGCGTAGCGCGACGGAGGAGGGTTTCGCTTGAACGCGCTCTATGGCTGATGCACGAGCTGCGATTTCAACTTCTCGGCCCACTCCACCTGGGCCGTTGTAAGGTTGGGGCGCTCTTTATCCAATATTGCGTCCGCATTCTTGGCACCTTGCTCACTTGCAAGTTCGAGCCAGGCGATTCCCTGAACGTAATCGCGCTCCTTCCGTTCAGGCTGTTCAATGAGCATCTGTCCGAGGCGCAACTGGCATAATTTGTCGTTCGCGGCGGCGCACAGACGGAAATATCGGCGTGCCCGTTCACCGTCAGCGGGAACACCCTCACCCTTTTGGTACATAGATCCCAACGTGGATTGAGCCTGTAAACTCCCCAGAACCGCAGCGCCGCGCATCATGTCGAGCCCTTTTTCGATGTCTTTCGGAAGTTCGGTACCCTCCAGGTATTTCCTGCCGATTTCGTACATCGCCGGACCAAAGTTCTTTTCGGCCGCCATCTTGAGAAGAACGAACGCCTGTTGTGGGTTGGCAGGCACCCATCTGCCCTCAGACAGCAGCATGGATTCCAGATACATGGCGGGTGCAAAACCCTCCTGGCTCAACTTCCGGATCGTCTCCACCGCGTGCGTCTTGGACTTGTCGTCTGTTTTTTTGAGGTTGTGGAGCGCCATATTGTAAGAGGCCCGGCGAGACTCGCTTTTTTCATCGAAACGAATACCCTGAAATCGGAAATTCACGAAAATGGTGGCAAGCAGACGTACGGGGTGTCCGTCTTTTTCGGCGGGCTGGAATCTCCATTTTTCGACAGAGGCTATGGCTCGCTCGTCTAGGCCGAATCCGAGGGGGCTGAGTACCGAGATGTTGGTAGCTCTGCCGTCTGTGTCCACAACGATTTCGAGCAGTACGGTGCCCTGAACGTGCTCGGCTCTTGCTTGATCACTGAATTCGGGTTCCACTTTATGAAGAACTTGAGGAGGCTTAATGCCCGGACCAAGTCTAAGCACGTCATTTTGGGCAAGCAGAATCCCCGCTGTAAAAATGAACAACAAAACACGCATAAAACAACTTCCGAAACAAATAACTATAGCGTAGCTTTCTGGTTCCGAGGCGGCCAGACTGGTCTTGAAGCCCTGGCAAGACCGGGAAACGCCGGGCCCCCGAAATACCAGCGGTACAATGATTGCGGAGGATACATCAATGGCTGATGAAGCAGATGGCAGCAAGGTCATTTGGTTCCTGGCAGGTGCCGCGATCGGCGCCGCAGTGGCGCTGCTCTACGCGCCCATGTCAGGTGTGGAAACACGCCGCAAGATTGCTCAGAAGACCGAAGAGGGACGCAGCGCTCTCGCCGAATCCGGCAAGGACATGTACGAAAAAGGGAAAGAGATGTACGAGCGCGGCCGGAAGCTGGCCGACGAGGCAGCCGAGATGTTCGAACGCGGGCGCAAACTCGTGGAAGGGGTCGCGGGAACCGGTGGCCCGCAGCAGGCGTAATGGCGAGCGCACTTGCGGACACCATCGCGGCGGATTCTCTGCCGCCTTTCTCTAACGAAGCAGTCAGCGATTTTACAAAACCCCAGGACCGCGCGGCCATGGAGCAGGCGCTCGCCAACGTGCGCAGCCAGCTCGGACGCGAGTACGAGATCATCGTTGCCGGTGAGCGCGTCAAAACCGGCGATCTTCTGAAATCGCTGAATCCATCGCGACCCAGCGAAGTCGTCGGCATCCACCACAAGGCGACAGCGGAACTGGCTAATCGCGCGGTTGAGGATGCGCACCGCTACTTCCCCGAATGGAGCCGGACTCCAGCCGCCGACCGCGTACGTATGGCTGCGCGCGTCGCCGATATTATCCGTAAGCGCAAGCTGGAATTCGACGCCTGGCTTGTCTTCGAGGCCGGCAAAACATGGCCCGAAGCCGACGCCGATGTTTCCGAAGCGATCGATTTCTGTGCATACTACGCGCGCGAGATGGTGCGCTTTGCCAATCCCGAGCCCGTGGTGCAGTTGCCCGGCGAGAAGGACGAGATGATCTACATCCCGCTTGGGGCGGGCGTGATCATCCCACCATGGAACTTCCCGTTGGCGATCATGACCGGCATGACGGTGGCTGCTCTTGTCGCCGGCAATACGGTGGTAGTGAAGCCGTCGAGCGACACGCCGACGATCGCTGCGAAATTCGCCGAAGTGCTCGCCGAAGCTGGTTTTCCGCCAAAGAGCTTTTCGTTGCTCGTGGGCAGCGGGGCGGTTGTCGGCGACGTTCTCGTGCAGCATCCCAAAACGCGCTTCGTCTCGTTCACGGGATCCCGGGAAGTCGGTCTGCACATCAACGAACTGGCCGCGAAACCGCAAAAGGGACAGATCTGGATCAAGCGCGTGATTGCCGAAATGGGCGGCAAAGATGCCATCGTCGTCGATCGCGAGGCTGATATCGACAGTGCAGTGCAAGGCGTGGTCTGGTCGGCATACGGCTATCAGGGCCAGAAATGCTCAGCTTGTTCGCGGGCCATTGTCGACGAAGCCGTGTATGACGAGTTCCTGGACAAGCTTAAAACCAAGGTGGCCGAGGTGAAAGCCGGTCCGACAGACGAGCCCGGCTACTACATGGGCCCTGTGATCAACGCGGGAGCGCAAAAAACGATCCTGGAGTATATCGAGGTTGGTAAGAAGGAAGGCCGTCTGGTGGCCGGCGGCACGGCTGGGCACGGCGACGGCTATTTCGTGGAGCCGACCGTAATCGCCGACATCGGCCCCGAAGCTCGCATCTTCCAGGAAGAGATTTTTGGCCCGGTGCTCGCGGTGTCAAAGGCCCGGGACTTCGATCATGCTCTGGAGTTGGCCAACGCTACAGAGTTCGGCTTGACGGGCGCGGTCTACACGAAGAATCCGGAGAAGATTAAGAAGGCTCGCGAGCAGTTCTTCGTAGGCAACTTGTACTTCAACCGGAAGTGTACCGGAGCCATGGTCGGCGCGCATCCGTTTGGCGGCTTCAACATGTCGGGGACGGACTCGAAGGCGGGCGGTCCTGACTACTTGCTACAATTCTTACAAGCTAAGTCGATTGCGGAAAAGGTGTCCTAGCGGGCACTGATCCTGGCCCCGATGCGAAGGGGACCAAGACAATATCATTCCAGGGTCAAATCCGAACGACGCGGCGACCGGGCGGCGTTTACTCGCTGCCCGGTTTCCCTTTTCTGACCACCTTCAATTCAATAGCCTGTGGGGCAGCGTAGACCGTCGGGAGGCTTGATCGCGTTTCCACGATTCCGGCGACATAGATGGTCTGGTCGACCGGCTCAGCCGAAGGCAGCACTTCGATCTTGAAGCTTCGCCGCGTCTCGTCCTCGTTTAGAAGCACGCCGTTCAATCCCAAGTCGGTGAGTTTCACGCGAGGGGGCAGATTCATTACAGCGACGGGGACACGCCCCCGAAAGTCATTCTGCCGTTGAATATCGACGGTAATCTCGGCTGAGCTGCCCGGCTCCACTTCGATCACCTTGGTTTCCGAAGTCATCATGACATCGGATTGCGGAGCGAGCGAAATTAGCTTCAGATGATCCTCGGGACTCGCCCACCGCGTCAGTTGTCCCGCATGTCCGGCGATTTTCAACGGCACGGCCCGATCGAGCTTCGCGCTTGCGGCGGCGCTAAGGAGCAGAGTAGTGCCGACCTGACCTGGCGCGATTACGCCGGCCGTTGCTTTGAGTCCGGGCGGCAGATCTTCGAAGGCCACCTGGATCGGACCATCGAAATCATCCATGCGGAAAGCCGTCACGGTGACGGGAATCGTGCCGCCGACCGGGACGTTGGGATTGCGCTGTCCGACGCTAAGCCGGAAATCGGGGCGCGGTTCGCGGATCGTCAGTCGATAGGCGTAGTCCGGGCCGCTCGCGCCGCGAACATCGCGGATGCGCACCTGGTAGTCGCCATCCGCGGGCGCCGTGAAATGCACCAGCGAGTCTTTGCCGTAGCCGGGACCGCCGTCGTCGTTTTGATAGTAGAGGTGCACCAGCGGCAGGCCGTTCGGCGTGAACTTGGTCGCCGGCGGATGAATCTGGACTTTGTACACGGGCTTGTCGACCGCATGCGCTTCCGTGCTGGTGTCAAAGTAAGCGATGCGCTGCCCGCCGAACGATTCCATCGCAAAGTCGGAATCGGGGCTGTCGGGGATGTTCTCCACACGGTCGATCTCGCCGCCGATCATGAGGTAGTCTCCAACCTTCAGCCCTGTGCGGTCCTGGATGCGTATTTCGCGTGTGGCCGAATCGCGGTCGGATAGCGCGGTGGAGGTTTGGGAAACCGCTCGCACGGTAGCGCGCTCAATCGGGCTGCCATTGGCGTCGAGCACTTCGACGATGGAGTCGAGTTGCGAACCGAGACGGCGGGCGTTCACCTCGAAAACCAGCTTTTCGTCCTTCCGCGCATGAAATCGGAAGTGATTCTCCGGTGTTGTGAGACGGCCGTTGATCGTGATCGGCGCCGCTACTGTCTGCGCTTGCCCGGCTGCGATTTCGGGTTCGCGGCCAAGGGCCAGCTTCAGCGTGTTGAACGAGTCGTTCGGGCGGAGCGTGAGGGTGTCTTCCGATTCCGGCGTCAGCTCGCCTTTCGCCGGCAGAGTCGCCAGGCCGAGGTCGTAACCTTGGAGAGCAACATCGCGCGAGGTGCCGAGTTGCAAGCCGAGTGGGTACGCGCCGGTGACGATCGGGAAACTGCCCACCTTGATCCGATAGAAATGGCTGCTTCGCCCGCTGCTCTGATAGTCGGCGACGCGAATGTAGTACGTGCCTGCTTTCTCGAACTTGTGCGCAAAACGAATGGCGTCCATTCCACCGTCAGTACCGAATTCCTTCACTAAACTCTGATCTTCGGCGAGAATGCTGACCACGGGCTGCAACGACGACCCAATCGCGGCGGCGCCGTTGTCGAAGACGAGTTGCTCGCCGGCTTTGACTTCGATCTTGTAATAATCAACGTCCCCCGGCCTGGAGATCGTGCCGTTCAGGATCGTCGGCAGCAGTGTCTGAACGGCGTTTTCCGCCGTATCGTTCGGTTCTTTATCCGGAGTTTCGCCGTAGTAAGGCTCAACGAGAAATCGCCCCACCGGACTCGTGCCCAACGGCGTCTGCAAGCGAAAAGCGACCGGGCCGATCTCGGCGTCGGGCGAGACTTCCACTTCGATCGTCACCTGGTTCCGAGGCGGCAGAGGCCCCAAATCGATGGTGGAGAGGGTGCCATTTTCGCCGAGCCGGACCTCGGGCAGGTCGGGGAGTTCCTTCACTCGCAGGATTTTTCCGGTAACAGCCGGCTCACTAAAGTAAATCGCGCTGGCCTTCGCGAGGTTCAAACCCTCGACGGTGATCTCGGTCGCGACCCCGCGCGGCACGCCAACCGGCGAGACGAAACTCAGCGTCGGCGGCGTCGTGCGGTGACCCGTTGGCCAGTCGACCTCGGCCCCCGTGAGGAATCCTGCCGCCGCTAGCGCGAGGAAAACTGTGCGTGCCATATGCTGCTCCCTACCTCCCACGTTCCGTTGAAGCGGCCGATGGCGAGACTCTTTCCATCGGGGGCGAATTGCAACCCGTAGACCCAGTCCGGTTCGGTCATGGATTTCACTTCGGTCAGGTCCGGGACGGTGAAGATCTTGACGGTCTTGTCCGCCGAAGAAGATGCCAGGTATTTGCCGTCGGGCGACCAGGCAAGACGCAGAATCGCGTCTTCGTGCGCGATCTGCGAATTCTCGAGTTTGCCGGCCTTGTCACCTAACGACCAGATACGAATGCTCTTGTCGAGCCCGCCGGCCGCGATGTGTTTCCCCGTTGGATCAAGCGCCAGGGCGTTGATGCCGTCCTGCGGTTCCGATAACGTGTACAGCCGCTCGCCTGTCGCTGTGTTCCAGATTTTGACGGTTCGATCGGCAGCGCCGGAAATCAGCCGGCTGCCGTCCGGCGTAAACGTCAGGGCGTATATCGCGTCGATGTGGTCTTTGAACGTCCGGATCTCTTTCTCGGTGGCGACATCCCAAAGCTTGATGTACTTGTCGTAGCTGGCGGTCGCAATGGACTTGCCGTCGGGAGAGAAGACCGCGGCGTAGATGCAGTCCGAATGACCCTTGATGGTGTGGACCAGCTTGCGATCTGCAACGCTCCAGATCTGAACTTCGCCTTTCCGGGCGGGCAAACCGCCGGCGGCAGCGAGCAGGGAGCCGTCTCGGGAGAATGCCACCGCGCGAACGCCGTCAGCCGCACCGCTTAAAACCGCGACGTCCTTCTTAGACGCGGGGTCGACCAAGCGGACCTGTTTGAACTCGGCGAGGGCAATGAGCTTTCCGTCGGGACTCCAGGCGAGGTCGTAGACAGGGGAATGCTGCGCGGCCGCGGCAGCACATGCGATACAAGCCAACAGCAGGATAAAGCGGACTCCTGTCTTCTCAAAAGGCAGGGTCGAAGCCTCGATGTGCGGCGGGGTGAGGAAGGGTGGAGCAGGCGGTTTCGACTGCCTTTGCACTGTGCGAGAATGCGCAAGCGACACCGAAACCGCCTGCGCCATCTTTCGTAGGTACATGACTGTCCCTAGTGATTGAAGAGGAATTCTTTGTCGGTGAGCAAAGCCCATAACATGTCTTCCAATCCCTGGCGGCGCGAAAGCAGCATCGCCTCGGGCGTTCCCTTCGCGAGCCGCGCCTGCTGCAGGTTTGCAAGCAACGCCGCCTTCTCCGATTCCCTGGGGTAGCGGCTGAACGACGTCAGAAACACCTGGTCGACGATCCTCGAATCCGACAGGCCCAGCTTCAGGAATAACGTGATATACCCATCCGGAGCGCTTAGCTTCTTGTTCAGGGTGTCGCCGTTGATCACATGCAGCGCTTGCCCAATGGTGGCATCCGACGAGCGCTCGGACGAATCGCAAACCTGCCGAGCCGGGCGTCCGAAGACCGTCAGAAACTCGGATTTCACCTGCGTATCGGGCAACTGCAGCGCTCTCGTCCCCGCCGGATAGCCTCCAAACGCGGTCGGTACGCCGGTCACCTGCGAGTACGCATCCAGGATGACCTCGGCGGGCAACCGCTTAATGATGTATCGCGAGTAAAAAATGTTGTCGTTCTGATTCGTTGCGTTGGCTTCCGAGGAAAGCTGATACACGCTCGATTGCATAATGGTGCGGATCAGATATTTCACGTCGTACCGGTGCCTCACGAAGTCCTCGGTCAAGGCGGTGAGCAGTTCTTCGTTCGAGGCCGGGTTCGTAGCACGTACATCGTCGACAGGATTGACCAGCCCCCGGCCCATAAAGTTGCCCCACACGCGATTCACCAGCGACCGCGCGAAATACGGGTTGTTCGGGCTCGTCATCCAGTCCGCGAATACAACCCGACGGTCAACCGGCGAGTCGATTGGGATCGATTTCCCGTCTAGCGGCGTCGGTGGCAGAGGCTTCAGCAAACGCGGATGCATGACATCGCCGGAAGTCTTGGCGAAGACGACATCGTCTCCAGGCTGGTTGCCATTCTTGATTCCAACGCGCGCAAACAGATTGACCAGCTCGTAGTATTGCGTCTGCGTCCACTTCTCGAGCGGGTGATTATGGCAGCGCGCACACGTCACCCGCTGGCCGAGAAACGCTTCCGTTGACGTCTCCGCCAGATCGATTGGGTCCTTATGCAGCACGAAATAGTTCAAGGCGCCGTGTTCGCGGCTGCTTCCGGAAGTGGTGAAGATCTCGCGCGCAAACTTGTCCCACGGCTTGTCCTCTTTCACGCTCTGGCGGATCCAGTCGTAGAACGCCCACATCGCATTGCTGCGCAGCCTGCGGCTCGATACCAGCAGCAGGTCGGACCACTTATATGCCCAGTAGTCGACGAACTCGTCGCTCTCCGTGATGCGGTCAATCAGCTTCTCGCGCTTGTCCGCGCTCTTGTCGGCCAGGAAATTCTCAACCACTTCGGAAGTGGGAAGCACTCCGGCGGCATCCAGGTAGGCGCGCCGCAGGAACGTCGCATCGTCAGCCGGTCTCGACGGCGCGATGTTTAGCTTGCGAAGCTTGTCGACGACCAGGTTGTCGATGTAGTTATGGCGCGCAAAACGATCGTAGGCATCCGAGGCCACCTGGTTCGGATACGGAACCGTGAGGCGCGAGTATGAGACGTGGCTGGAATACCACAGCGTCACAGCCGCTTCGCCCGGGCCGTTCATTTTCACGCGGCCGTTATCGTCGACAGATGCAGTGCCTTCGTTGTTCGACGAATACTTCACCCAATGCGTCACGTCCTCGACATGGCCGTCCGAGTATTTTGCTCGCACTATGAGCTGCTGCTGAGCTCCCGTCTGCAAGGTCGCCGCCGCAGGGAACACCTCGAGGTTCGTGACCTCGGGATCGTTCTCGCCAGGAGCCGGCGCGCCCTCCGCGATCCAGCCGGAAATGATCTTGTACTCCAGCGAATCCTTGCCGAACCGCTTACCGCCTCCGTGCGGAATCGTGAAGGTTGGCTTGAGAAGGATCAGGCTAGCGGGCGGTTCCGCCAGCGACACACGGCGGCCGACGGATTGACGCGTGAGAGTGTCGTAGTCGACATCCGGATCATACCCGCGCAGCGTCAATTTAAACCCGTTCTTTCCCGCGAGAGCTCCGTGACATGCGCCCTGGTTGCAACCAACCTTCGTCATCACCGGGATGACATGATTGCGGAAGCTCCAGGTGAACGGAGCTTTCACCCCTTTCACCACCACGTGCGCCGTCGCGCTCTGGCCGTTTGCCAAACCAGTGATGTCGGTCTCGCCGTCGCTTGCCGGCTTCACCATGCCGCTTTCATCAACGCTGGCGACGGCCGGGTTCGAAGACGACCACTTCGTTTTTGCTGTCAGATCCTGCTGGAAACTGCTGGACGTGAATTCGGCGATCAATTGCTGGCTCGATTCCGGAGTCGAGAGCGCCACCTTCGCCGGTAAGACTGCAAGCGAATCACCGGCCCACAAGACTACCGGCGTCAATAAAACCAGGTACTTCACGAAAACAACTCCGAAATGGGCTCCACACCGCGATCGACAACCGGGATCGGCCTTCCCTGTGCACCTGGAAGCTCGACGCGCAGATCGATGCCCAGCCCATGGAAAATGGTCGCCGCCACCTCGCCCGGCGTCGTAGGACGATCCTTTGGCGCTCCGCCGATATCATCCGACGCGCCCACGGCTTGCCCGCCCTTAATTCCGCCGCCCGACATGACCACGGTCCAGCATTGCGGCCAATGGTCGCGCCCGCCCGCGGGGTTCACTTTCGGCGTCCGTCCAAACTCTCCGAACGCCACCACCATCGTGTCGTCAAGAAGCCGGCGGTCCTGCAGTTCCTGAAGCAGCGAGCTGTACGCCATGTCGAACATGGGGCCGACCAGGTCGCGATAGCAACTGATGGGGCTGAACGGCTTAGAGCCGTGAATGTCCCAGGTGATCTCGTCGAACACCGTTTCGAACATGTTGATGGTGACGAAACGGACGCCTGCTTCGATCAGCCGCCGCGCCAACAGGCAGCTTTGGCCGAAGCGGTTCATGCCGTATTTCTGACGTACTTCCTCGGGCTCGCTGTGCAGTTCGAAGGCCGCACGGGCCTTTTGCGACGACATCAGCGTATAAGCCGAGTGGAACGTGGAATCGAGCAGCCGGGCGTCCTGCGAGGTTTCGAACATGCTGACGCTCTTGTCCACGGCTTCGCGCCAGTTCTTGCGGCGGTCGACGCGCAGAGCCGTCAGGTAATCCGGCGGAAGCATGTCGGGCACCTTGAAATTGGGATCCGATGGGTCGGCATTTAGCACAAACGGATCGTACGACTTGCCCAGAAATCCGGCGTTCTGCCCGTGCGGCATGTTGCCGCCCGTATTGCCGATCGGATGCGGCAGAAGCACATGCGGCGGTACGTCGCCTTTGGAACCTTGCAGCTTGGCCTGCACACAGCCGATGTGCGGATACTCGATGCCGCCCTGGAAAAGCCGACCGGTCTGCATCATCTGATGGCCGGTGTCGTGGACCGCGGCGGCCGTGTGATACATGCTTCGGATCAACGCGAATTTGTCCGCATGTTTCGCCATGCGCGGAAAATTCTCGGAAATTTCAATCCCGGGAACGTTGGTCTTTATCGGCTTATACGGCCCGCGAATCTCCACCGGAGCGTTCGGCTTCATGTCCCAGGTGTCGAGCTGAGACGGTCCGCCGACCAGCATCAACATGATGCAATTCTTGCCGGACTTGTTGTTGTCGGTGAGACCTTGTGCCTTGAGACCGGTGAGTTGGGTAAGACCGAGGCCGAGCGCGGTGAGAGCGCCGGCGTGGAGAAAATCTCGCCTCCGGAGCCCATCGCAGAATTCGACGGGTCGGTCGGCGTCCAAACGGAACATGGAGCCTCCCCTGTGAGGTAATTATCTCTATGATTCTACCGCGCCAACGAAGATGCGTTCAGAAAAATCAGGAAGTTGTCGCGTGGACCAGTTTCTCGATTGCGGCAAGAAGTTGGTTTGCCTGGATGGGCTTGGACACGTATCCGTCCATGCCTGCTTCAAGACAACGTTGCTCGTCCTCCCGCATCGCGTGCGCCGTTAACGCCAGAATTGGCGTTCGTGTCCCGGTACTCGACTCGTGCCGGCGGATCCATGTCGTTGCCGCAAACCCGTCCATCACCGGCATCTGCACATCCATCAGCACCAGGTCGATCCCGCCTTCCTGGAAGATTCGGATCGCCTCCTGACCATCGTTCGCCGTTACCGTATCGAGACCTGCCTTGGCGAGCAACCGGACGGCAAGGGTCCGATTCACTGCGTTATCGTCGGCAATCAGAATGCGCAGCTTGTGCGACGAACTCAGGATCTGGCGCGCCCGCGGGCTCTCTACCTCCCAGCCCGAACGTTCCGCGCCGGTTGCGCGCGCGAATGAGGCTGTGAAGCAGAACGTACTGCCCGTATCCGGCTCGCTTTCCGCCCAGATGCGCCCATGCATCATCTTGACAAGATTGGCTGAAATCGCCAGGCCAAGACCCGATCCCCCGAACCGCCGTGACACGGAGCCATCCACCTGATAGAACGCCTCGAAGATCGCTTTCAGCTTGTCGCCCGGTATGCCAATGCCGCTATCCGAAACCCGGATCAGGCAGGTTTCCACTTCTCCCTGAGACTCTTCAGAAACCCGTTCAGCACTCACCGCCACGCTGCCGGCTGACGTGAATTTCACCGCGTTTCCGATGAGGTTAATGAGGATTTGCCGCAGTCTCCCGGCATCGCCAACTACGCGCGGCGGAAGGTCCGGGCTTAACGACAACTCCAGCCGCAAACCCTTTTCGCCGGCTTTGAATCGCAGAGTTTTCACTGCGTCCGATACGCAATCGCGGATAGAAAATGGCTCCGCGACGAGTTCCAGCTTTCCGGCTTCTACCTTGGAAAAATCGAGTACGTCATTCAATAGGGCCAGCAAGGATTGCGCCGAGCTTCTGGACATCTCCAGGTACTCTCGTTGTTCATCGCTCAGCGCCGTAGTGAGCGCGAGTTCGGTCATACCAAGAATGCCGTTCATGGGCGTCCGAATCTCGTGACTCATGTTGGCCAGAAACTCGCTTTTGTGCTTACTCGCCATTAGCGCGCGGCGACGCTCCTCGTCCAGCTCCCGCGTCCGCTCCTCGATGGCTTTTTCCAGGGCGAGTTTTTGAGCCAGGATGCGATTCATTCTCCAACGGACCGCGCCCCAAACCGCCACTGCAATAGAAAGCACGAGAAGTGTTCGTAACCACCATGTTTCCCACCAGGGAGGATACACTCCGAAATGAAACTGGACCGGCGCCGATGTCCAACGGCCGCGCCGATCGAAAGCGGCCACCTCGAAGATATACTTGCCGGGCGGAAGTGAAGGATAGCGAACGCTGTGACGGCCGGCCGATGTCCAGGCATCGTCGAAATTGACCATGCGATAGCGAAACCGCACGTCACTCTCATTCCGAAACGTAAGCGCCGTGAAATCGGCCGCAAAGGAACGGTCCATGTACGGCACGTTGCCTTCATTGTCCCGGTGCGGTTTTCCACCTAACGTAACCGCGCTCAGGACGGTTCTTGGAATGGTGAGCTTCGGCTCCTGGTCCGGCCAACGATGGTGCGCAAGGCCCCGGCTGGTGCCCAGCCATACGCTCCCATCCGAATCGGCATAGAAACCATTACTGTCGCAGTCTCCCCAAACCAGCCCCTCCGAGGTCCCGAAATGCATCCACGTGCCGTGCCGCAATACGTCGATGCCCGAATCGGTTCCCGCCCAGACGGAGCCTTGCGCATCGACACCAATGGAATAAACCTTGTTCGATGCCAGGCCGTTCGTACGGTCATAGTTTTGCGCCCGGATTCCCGCGCCGTTCCAAGCGATCCTGGATATACCTGTCGGTTCGCTATAACTGATCCAGAACGTATTCGTGTTTTCCTCGGTAATCCCAATCACGCCATCGGAGCGGAGACCGTCCGCAGGCGTTAAACGTCTCCAATTGCCATCCTGAAAACGCAGCAATCCATAGGATGTGGGAACCCAAATCGCACCCGTCCGGTCTTCGATAGCCTGGTAGAACCGTTCCCGGTCGTCTTTCCCAGGGAGTTCCTGCTTCCGGAATCGAATCTCTCTGCCGCCGAGAGCGGTGCTCCGAAACAGCCCCGCAACCGTGCTGACCCACAAATTGTTTTCGCGATCGACGAGAACGCCATAAACCAGGTCATTCGTTAACCCCGACTCGCTGCCATAGTTACGAATGAGCTTCCCGGCACGATCGAAGTGCGCTACGCCGCCCGGATTCATGCCGATCCAGGCATCGCCCTCCGGCGTCACGGAAACGGCCCGCACTTTGTCACCGGATAGACCGCCGGGCGCCGCAGTGTTCTTCCACGGCGACTCGTCATTCGGTCGGAAGGCGACCCCGCCATTGGTCCCGACCCAGAGGGCGCCTCCGGCACCCCTCCGGATGCCCCAGGTCGTGTCCGAAATGAGCCCCTCGGCCCGGGTCCACGCTTCCCATTCTCCATAGCCGAGCCAACGCGCTATACCGCCGCCTTGTACAGCGACCCAAACGGAACCCTCATGGTCCACGAGGACATCAGCGGCAGCATCGCCGCTTAATCCGCTGGCCGCCCCGATCAACTTCCAGCCTTTTGACGATGCGAGCGCTAACCCGCGGTCCGTGGGCACAGCCAACTGGCCATTGGGAAGCACCGTCAGACGTCCGGCAGGCGCGGCGGATGGCAATCCGGTGTCTCGAGATTCAAACCGGCTTTCCCCGGGACGCAGCGCAAAAAGACGCTGCGTACTGCGAACCCAAATCGTTCCCGACTTGTCCTCCACGATGCTGGCCCAGCGATCCGGTGGTAAACCGAGCCGCGCGCTGACACTCGTTACACGCCCCGACTCCAGGCGGCACAAATCATGGTCGCAGCCGTACCAGATTCGTCCGGTGCGGTCGCACCAGACACCATACGTGAAACCCAGCGTAATCCATTTGAAACGATACTCTCCGGACGTGTCTTTTTCGCCAAATAGAAGCCCTTGCGAAGTGCCGACATATAGCCGGTTCTGGGCATCGGCTGCCATTGTGGAGTTGCCGACGACCTCGACACGCCCGGCCTGCGCCGCTTGAAAACGGCCGTTGCTGAAACGCGCCAGGCCTCTCCGCGTACCGACCCAAAGCGTGCCGTCGGGGGTCTCCAGCAGACCCTGCACATCGGCGCTCGGCAGCCCGTTTTCGATTCCGAAGGCTTCGAATGAGTAGCCCTCGTAGCGGAAAAGGCCGCTCTGCGTGCCCACCCAGATGTATCCAGCGTGATCCTGGATGATACTATTCGCCGCCAGGTTTTTCAGTCCCTGCTCCTGGCCGTAATAGCGGAACGAGTATCTTTGGGCAATCGCCGGCACCGGGCCGAGCGCTATAGCCAATAGCAGCAAGGCTCGGCTACATCGCGGCGCATTTGCCCGATTTTGTCTCACGCCCGACACACTCGTCGCACCCCTCCCTTTTCATCTCATCGTCACTTTTTGCCTTCCCTTTAATTCAATTCACCGCCGTCCAGTACCCACCGGACCTCCCGTACCAGTTCGTCCGGCCTAAACGGCTTCTTCAGGAAATTCACTGTCTGCGCCAGCCAACGAACTCGCGTTGCCGGTCGATGAGCAGAGATGAGAGAAGATTCCGCTCAGAAGTAGCGCAATGAAGGTCACAGTGTTAATCGTCGACGATGAGGAAGGCATTTCACGTTGTGCTCGGACGCCTTGAGGGAAAGCGGCCTGCAAATACTCACCGCCGCTCCGCAAACGCGGCACTCGCCCTCCTGGAGGACGGACAAGTGGACGTCGTACTCACCGATCTTCAAATACCCGGCCTGAACGGTATCGAGTTGCTTCGACAAGTCCGAACGTCATTCCCCGATACCGACGTGGATTCGGCTCGGTGCGTACGACTACATCACCAAACCTTTCGCGCTGGATGAGTTAATGGAACTCATGCATCGCCTGGTGACTCCGGGCACAACTCCAAACCCAGAAAGGCCTGGGGGACATGGTCGGTACGTCCGCCCTGATGCAGGCTCTGTACCGGCTCTTAGTGAAGGTGGCTCCGAAAACGGCACCCGGTCCTCATCACTGGCGAAAGTGGGACCGGGAAGGAACCATCGCACGAGCCGTTCACGACAACAGTCCCTGGAAGGACCCTCCTTTCGCGCCGTTCGATTGTGGCGCCTTATCCACCAACATCATTGAAAGCGAACTTTAGGGCACGTTCGCGGCGCTTTCACGGGAGCAACCCAGGATTGTCAAGGTTTACTCGCGGCGGCCGGGCAGGGGACGGTCTTCCTCGACGAAATTGGAGAACTGCCCGTTGATCGTCAGGCGAAACTGCTGCGGGGCCTGCAGGAACGTTGAGAAAGTCGCGGGTGACACGGTCATGGAATCGCGCCCGATGCCATGGCTTTGTTGGTGGCTTACGAGTGGCCTGGCAACGTCCGTGAGCTGGACAACTACATCCGTCGCTCGATGGCCGTTTGCGAGGATGCCTGGATTCAGCCCAGGGATCCTCCCGCGCAAGTGCGTCTCGCCGCGATCACCGCCGGCGACGCAAAGGTGAGCCAGATGGAAGACCTGGAGCGTCGCGCGATTCTCAACATGCTCGAAGCCACGGGCGGCGATCGAATCCGGGCTGCAAAGGCGCTGGGCATCGGTAAAACGACGATCTACCGAAAGCTCAAGCAGTACGGCCTGGAGAAACCGCTGGACGCTTTGAGGTAAACCCGCTCATCGGTAAGCGCTACGCTTGAGTCGAAGGAGCTCCGATGAGGATCATCTTCCTGTCCGCGGCTGCTGTGCTGGCCGCGCTTCTGCCATCCGTTTACGCATCTTCGCTTCGAGTTGAACATTTGCGCTGCGAGTACCTCGATAATCCGCTTGGAATCGACGTAACCAGCCCGCGCTTGAGTTGGATCATCGAGCCGGCGTCGCCATCAGCGCGTGGCATCAAACAGACCGCTTATCGCATTCTCGTCGCTTCGAGTCCGCGGAGTCTCGAGAGTGGCGTCGGCGATCTTTGGGATTCCGGGAGGGTCGCCTCGGACCAATCGATCCAGGTTGCGTATGCCGGGAAACCGCTCAATTCCGGCGCGCACGCATTCTGGAAGGTTGAGTTATGGGATCAGGCCGGCGAGAGCTCCGGATGGAGCAAGCCGGCGTCCTGGTCGATGGGCTTGCTAAACCCTGACGACTGGAAAGCGAGATGGATCGGCTTGGACGAAACAGGTGGTTATCGGCGTCCTGGCAGTCCATATCACAACCTCGAAGGAGCACAGTGGATCTGGTCGCCTGCCTCCGATACTACGCCCCAGGATCACTTCTTTCGTGCTTCCGTGGCGATTCCGGCAGACAGAAAGCTCGTGAAAGCAATCTGCGTAATCGGCGCGGATCATGATTTCGAGCTCTTCGTAAATGGGGTTTCGGTCGGAAGGGGTGACAACGTCCGGACTCCCGAGATCATCGAAATCAGTGCTCAGCTCAAGGCGGGCGCCAACACGATCGGAGTGCGTGCCCGTGGCCGCCGGAACAATCCGCCGGGACTGATCGCCGCGATTCGAGCAGATTTCATTGATGGCAAGCCGCTGCTCTTCACTACGAACGCCGCGCAATGGAAGACCGCACCGTCCGCGGCGATTGCTGGTTGGGAACAGGCCGGCTTCGACGACTCTGGTTGGTCTGCCTCAAAAGAACTTGGGGCGTACGGCGCCAAGCCGTGGGGTCCCGTCGGCTTCGTCGAAGAGCGCGCCCTCGCCGCACGACTGCTCCGCAAGGAATTCGAGTTAAAAGCCAAGCCCCGTCGCGCGATGGCCTATGTCTCGGGACTCGGTCTGTTTGAGCTATACGTAAACGGCAGCAAAATTGGCGACGAAGTACTTTCGCCCGGGCTTACGGATTACGACAAACGGGTTCAATACATCGCGTTCGATGTCACGCAACAATTGAAGGCAGGCCGCAACGCCATCGGCTTGATGCTTGGAAACGGCCGCTATCACGGGCCCCGCGATGGTACCGCCCGCAGCTTCGGCGATCCCAAGGCCATCCTGCAACTGGAAGTCGAATCACCTGAGGGATCCGTCAGCCGCGTCCTGACCGACGATACCTGGAAACTGACCGCTAGCGGAGCGATTCGCGGCAACAACGAATACGACGGCGAGGAATATGACGCCCGCATGGAACTGCAGGGATGGGCCAAGGCAGGATATAACGATGTTGGATGGCAGAACGCTCTGAACGTAGCGGCCCCGGCTGGTAGGTTGGTAGCTCGGTTGGCGGAGCCCCTGCGTGTTGTCGAAACCGTGAAACCTGTCAACGTTCACCGGCTTCGTCCCGGTGTTTACATTTTTGACCTGGGCCAGAACATGGTGGGTTGGTCACGCTTGCACGTCGCCGGACCTCGCGGAACACAGGTGATGCTGCGATACGCCGAGACACTGCAGGAAAACGGTGAGCTCTACGTCGCCAATCTTCGTTCTGCGCAGGCCACCGATCTCTACACGTTAAAGGGCGGCAGCGAGGAGACCTGGGAGCCCCGCTTCACTTATCACGGATTCCGCTATGTGGAGGTGACCGGTTATCCGGGCGAGCCGAGTGCCGGTGCTATTGAAGGCCGCGTGGTGCAGGACGCTGTGGCGCGCGTCGCCGACTTTACCTCATCGAACGAGCTGTTGAATCATCTGCACAAGAACATTTTCTGGGGTGTCCGCAGTAATTACCGCAGCATTCCCACCGACTGCCCGCAGCGCGACGAACGACAGGGCTGGATGGGCGATCGCTCGGCCGTCAGCCGCAGTGAGTCGTACCTGTTCGACGTTGCTGCCTTCTACAACAAGTGGATGAACGATATCGAAGATGCGCAGCGCCCCGACGGCAGTATTCCCGACGTCGCGCCGACATACTGGGTGCTGTACAACAACGATGTCACCTGGCCGAGCACGTTTGTGCTGCTTCCGGGAATGCTCTACGACCAGTACGGCGACCGCCGCGCCATCGAAACTCATTATCCGGCCATGCGCAAGTGGATCGAACACATGCGGACGTATACGAAAGACGGCCTCATGCCCAAAGACCAGTATGCCGACTGGTGCGTCCCGCCCGAATCGCCAAAGCTGATCCATTCGCAGGACCCGGCTCGCCGGACCAACGGAACGCTGTTGGCCACCGCTTATTTCTACAAGATGCTGCGGCTCATGAACCGCTATGCGACGCTCCTCGGCAAGACCGATGATGCCGCGGAATATGACGCGCTCGCGGTCTCGATGAAAACCGCCTTCCTCGATCACTACTTCAAGGCGTCGCTTAACCAATTCGATAACGGAACGCAAACCTCCGCAATTCTCCCGCTGGCTTTCGACATGGAGCCGCAGGGGTCGCGCCAGGGCGTCCTCGATCATCTCGTGAGCAAGATCCACAATGAGAGCAACGATCATGTCGGCGTGGGGTTGATCGGGGCGCAGTGGCTCATGCGCACGCTCTCCGACAACGGGCAAGCTGATCTTGCGTACAAAATCGCGACGCAGACTACCTATCCGGGCTGGGGCTACATGATCGAGAAGGGCGCTACGACAATTTGGGAGCTCTGGAATGGCGACACTGCCGATCCTGCGATGAACTCGGGGAACCATGTCATGCAGATTGGCGACCTCGGGTTGTGGCTTTACGAATATGTGGCCGGCATCCGGTCAGATCCGGAGCAGCCCGGATTCAAGCACATCGTGATCCGGCCATATCCGGTGGATGGGCTCACTTTCGCGAAGGCATCGCATGAGTGCCCTTACGGCACCATCCGGTCGGGCTGGAAACGGGAGGGTGCGCGGTTCACGCTCGAAGTCAGCGTGCCACCGAATACAACCGCGTCGGTCTACGTGCCTCGTTTCGGCTCAACCGTCACGGAGTCCGGGCATCCCGCCAACCAGGCCAAAGGAGCGACCTTTGTCCGCGATGAGGCAGGGGCGGCTGTTTACAACGTCGAATCCGGCAGCTATTCTTTCACGGCTCAGTAGCGATCTATTTGGCCGCAAGGAAATCGGTCAGCGTCTTGATGAACAGGTCGGGCTGATCGACAAAAGTCATGTGCCCGCTCTGCGGCACGATGAACAGTTTCGAGCCGATGATCTTGTCCGCCATGTAGCGGGCCAGCGAGGGATCGCATTCATCGTGGTCGCCCGCGGTGATCAGCGTCGGCACCTTGATCGACGTGATGCGGTCGCCGTATTCGACCGATTTCAGATTCCCGTCGATGACGAATTCGCCGTGCGAGCCCCACATCTCGCGATACAGATCCCATGACATGACACCGTTCGCGACGGGGTCGTAATTGGGATCGGGTCGTCTTTGGTAAAGGTATTGGAAATAGCCTTCGCCCCAGGCGGCGTTCATGTAGTCGGTCGGATAGCGGTTCTTCTCGAAATCTTTGCCTTTCCCAAACAAGCCATCCTTCTCGAGTTTCTGGATCTTTTCGCGAAGCTCGGCAGGCATCGCCGCAAGCTGCTTCTGAAATACCTCGTTCATCTTGGAAGTGCTGTAAAACGTGCTGCAGAGTATCAGTTTCGAGAGGTTCTGTTGGTACTTCAGCGCATATGCCTGAGCCAGGACGCCGCCGTAGGAGTGCCCCAGCAGCGTCATTTTACCGAGGTTCAGTTCTTTGCGAACCGCCTCCACATCCTCTACCATTGCTTCCACCGTGTACCCGGCGGGATCATCGAGTTTCTGCGATTTCCCCGAGCCGCGCTCGTCGATGAAGATCAGCCGGTTGTGGCGGGCAAGCGGAGCTATGTAGGGCAGGAAATAGTCGTGTGACGCGCCCGGCCCGCCGTGCACCAGCATTAAGGGCGGGCCCTGGCCAAACGACTGGTAATAGATCAGAACGCCGTTGGCATCGACGTAGCCCTCGTCGATCTTGTAGGACGCCGCATGCGCCGGCACGAGGAAGGCCAGCAATGAGAGAAACGTTGATATTTTCAGGAAAGTGGAAGGGTGGGGCAGGAGGTTTCGCCCGCCCTTTGATGGCGTGGTAGGCACCTTCCCAACTTAAGACCGTGCCAACAATTCGTCAATACTCTGCGACAGCATACGCGGCAAAAACGGCTTCAGCAGAAATGCGAATCGCTTCTGAATCTCCGGCGGCAGAACCTCCGGGCAGAACGGATAGCCGCTGCACAACAACGCGCGAACGCCGGCATCCATTTCCATGATCTTTCGAAGCAGTTCTTCGCCGGTCATGCGGGGCATGCTCATATCGGCGATGACGAGGTCGAACCTCTCAGCAGATGACTGAAAGGCTTCGAAAGCCTGTAATGAATCTGAGTAAGTAGCTACCTCGTACCCGAGCCTCTTCAGATAGGTTTCCAGCAGACGCGCCAGCGCGACTTCATCATCCACGAGAAGAACGCGCTTGGGCATTGGGTCCTACCAGATCGATAATGGCTTCTCCCCTGGACTGAATGCAAGTCCGAGGCTGACGCGCTGCGAATTCTTCCTGAAACCGGTCGAGGCAGTCTCGTAATGCCGGTAGTCGTAACGCGCCTCAATATGAGTCCAGCTCGCAATCATGTATGTAACCCCGAGGCCGCCGGTTTCACCCTGGTAGTTGCCGAGGCCCTGGCTGAAGCTTCCCATCCCCGTATAGGATGCCGAAGCGCCAAGCGAGATGCGACGCAGGCCGGTATACGAAAAGTCGGCGCCACTGGTCATCTGTCGCGATGACAGGTAGACACCATTGCCAGGGCTGAACGAATTGGCGTAGAACAACGTCGCCGCAGCGTGCTCGAAGCGATGGACCACCCGGCCCTGATAAGTCGGGATGGTCGGATGGCTGTGAAACACTGTCGTGGCTGTAGACCGCCCCACGATCTGGGCGATGGCCGGATCAAGAGTGATCGTGCTCAGCCCGGTGGCGTCCACCCTGACGAGGCCGGCGTCAAACGCCAGGTCCCAGGTGCGGCCAAGGGCAATGCTGTAGTCCAGCCCGCCGCCATAGACCGTCGCGTCCCCAAAACTGCGGAGGTAATCGAACTTTACATACTGAAAGTTCACAGCGATCGTCTGGCGCTTTGTCAGGCGATATGCCATGTCCGCATACCCGCTGTACCCGTTCAGGCTCGCTAACGCCTCTGACCGTCGCCGCACGAGATAGCCGCTGCCTCCGACGCTGAACGACAGGCGCAGCGTCTTTTGATACGTCAGCACGGCCCGCGTCAAGCTGTACTCCGTCCGATTGTCGAACAGCTCATTCGTCGGAACGGCATACTGATCGACGCTGCTCAGCGGGACGTAAGTAAAGGTTCCGTTGGTGAGCGAGCTGATGCCACCCGTTTCGTTCAATTGAAGCGACAGGCGCCGGGTGAACAGATGCTGGTATTTGAGGTCCAGGAACTGGTCGACGCTGTCGAAATACGTCGTGTTCGGATAATGCCGGTAAGCGCCGTGGTAATCGACGCTGAGGGTATCGTGCTTCCAGCTCCGTGTGCCCTCGATACCCATCCCGGCTTCGATGCCGTCAGCGCCGCCCGATTTGACGAGTTGTCCGCTGGGATCCACCGACACGGGCGTGAGACTGGTATCGTAAACGCCGGTGACTTGCGCATAGAACCGGTAATCGAGCAGCTTGCCGCTGCGTTCCCCGACAATACTCGAATCCCGGCTGAGAATCGAAGGTCCCTGGTAATTGGAAGCTGCAGTCTGCTCGGGATCCTGAGCTTTCGCGGCGGCCGCAGTGAACAGAGCGGCAACCGCCACAGATAGATATTTCACTCGCCGCCTCATGTATTCTGAGTTCAACTTGGGGCCTGCTCCTCTCAGGTTTTCCGATCCGGCGACCTAAAACGGAGCAAGTCGCCGTTGTTATGATCGGCAGGTATGCGCTTTCACACCGAATACCTGACCTTCACCACTCAGAAACATCGGCAATATATCAACATTACAGCAGAGGTGGACCGCGCTCTCCAAAAGAGCGGCATCCAGGAGGGCATGATTCTGGTCTCTGCCATGCATATTACTGCAGGCGTTTGGGTTAACGACGCCGAGGACGGCCTGATCGCGGACATCGACGAGTGGCTGGAAAAGCTGGCGCCGTTCAAGGAAGGCTACCGCCACCATCGCACCGGGGAAACGAACGGCGATTCGCACCTGAAGAGCCTGCTGGTTCACCACCAGGTGATCGTGCCTGTCACGAAAGGAAAGCTGGACTTCGGGCCCTGGCAGCAGGTCTATTATGCCGAGTTCGATGGCAAGAGGTCTAAGCGCCTTATTATCAAGGTCATGGGAGAATGAGAACATGAAGTTGTTCTTTGTGGCCAGCTTTTACGCGGCGATGCTCGCCGTAGCGCTACGCCCGGCCGCCGCAGCGCCGTCGATCCACGTGATGCTTCTCGACGGGGAAAGCGGTGGCCCCTATCACGCCTGGCAGCTCACCACTCCCGTCCTGAAAAAGGAGCTGGAGGAAACCGGCCTGTTCCAGGTCGACGTCGTCACCGCACCGCCATGGGGCGGCGATTTCAATAGCTTCAAACCGGATTTTCAAAAGTACCAGGTGGTTGTGTCCAATCTGGACTCTCCCGACTGGCCGCCGGATCTTCAGGCCGCATTCGAGCAGTTCGTGAACAATGGCGGTGGGCTGGTCATCGTCCATGCCGCCGACAATGCCTTCCCGAACTGGCGGGCATTCAATGAAATGATCGGCATGGGCGGCTGGCGGAATCGCGACGACCACGCCGGGCCGATGTGGTACTTCCAGAACGGCAAGCTGATTTCGGACAACGCTCCCGGTCCGGCAGGCGCTCACGGCGCCCGCCTGCCCTTTCAGCTCACCACGCGCGACTCCCAACATCCCATCATGCGGGGACTCCCGGCGGCCTGGATGCACGCCGGTGACGAGCTCTATTCCAAGCTGCGCGGCCCGGGACAAAACATAACCGTGCTGGCCACCGCTTATTCGGACCCCTCAAACAGCGGCACCGGACGTGATGAGCCGATGCTGATGGTCCTGAGTTACGGGAAGGGTCGTGTTTTTCACACCACGATGGGTCACGATATTCCGGCTTTGAGCTGCGTCGGTTTTATCACGACCTTTCAGCGCGGAACGGAGTGGGCGGCGACAGGCAAGGTGACCCAGAGAGTACCGCCGACCTTCCCGACGGCCGATACGGTCAGCTATCGGGCTGATATCGCGATGATGGACCCGGATTTCAAGCGAGGTCCCGGCTCGACCGGCGGCCGTGCAGTCGGACCCCGCAGCACTGGGACGCAGCGCCCTCCCCGCCGGTAGCGAATCTTGAGGCTGTGGATGAAACCACGTAACGCAGCCTTCAGGCTACCCTTATGCCGGCTGAAGCCGGCTCTTTGTGACCTCCAAAGGCAGGCTCCCCCCTTCCACAGTCTTCTACGTGAAAGACGAGTTCAGTTCGACCGCGCGCTGCCTGCTTCACGGGGTCCGAGCCGGCTGATTCCTCGGCTGAATAATAAACTCGTCGTGTACATCGCGCCGGGGTTGGTCGCCAATCGCCTCGCAAGCCTCATGTAATTCCTGTATGTGCCGCGCCGCCAGCGGCAGCGCGTGTTCCTCCGGCTGGAAAGTGCAAGGCAGCGGATACATCTCCCGCGGCGTCTTCTTCATCTCGACATGCGCGCCGAGAACAAGCGACACCTCGTGCTTCGACGCGAACTCCGCCAGGCGTGCCGCGCTGCGCCGGTACGCCGGCCAATCGGCGACCGTGAGCAGGCCGGGGTATAGCGTATCCCCGGTCAGCAGGATTCGGGTGTCCGGATCGTAAATCGCGATATGGGCGGGTTCATGGCCGGGCAGCGGGAGCACGGTAAGCGCCCGATGGCCAAGCTCATAGACCGCCGAGCCCTCCGGCCACTTTGCCAGCCCAAAAAAACTCGCGACTTCGGAGGCCCCGCGTCCGACCACCTTCGTATGCGGCCGCACGGCAAACATCGAGTCGCCGAACATATGGTCGCCGTGGCCGTGCGAATGCGCCACCACCAAGTCGATGGACTCGCGGTGCCGCTCGGCCAACCATTGATCGACAATCCTGTCGATTGTCTCGACAACAGGAAGAGTTTGACCGGCGGGCGGCTTCGCCCCGGAATCCACGAGCAAAGCCTTCTCAGAACCAAACAGCAAATACAGGAACGGACCCTCGAAATCAACGCACTTACTTTGCCGCAGGATAAAGGTGTTCTGGTCGAAACGATGCACCTGAAATGCCGGATCCGTGCAGGAGGCGCAATCGGCCGCCCCATGGATCCACCGCAGCGTTGTCAAAGATTCGGGCATGAATAGTGAACAGGCGTTACCGGAACTCGAGTCCCCGCAGCACGCCCGTGGAATTGTATTCTATCGTGACCGGCTGCAGCGGCTGAGCGCCGCAGGTGAATTCGCCGGGGCCGTTGCGGATTTGCACCCGCGTCGGATCGGCCATCGTGACGGTCACGGGCCCTTGTGGACCTATGACGACGAACTTCGTAGGCGGCCCGCAATCGATATCCCGCAGCGACCCATCCAGCCGACGGATCTGATCGCCCGGCTCGATAAACGGGTTGAACGTATCACTATTACGCGGCTTCCGAGTAGTGGCAAGAACCGGGTTACCCCGAGCGTCCCGTGTAAAACGGACTGCCACATCGGTTTCGGAAATATAGGCGAGCTCCGACGCATAAGCGCGCTCCCCGGCGGTCAAGGCATGCCGCGCGGCTTCGATGGCCGCGGCCTTCGCCTCCTCATGGCGCCCCAGCTCTTCGTTAGACGAGGAGACCGCAACCCAATACTGGAAAGCCCGACCAGGAGAAATGGCGCGCATCGCATGAAACTGGGCCAGCGCGGCTTCGAAATGTCCGGTGTTCTTCTCGAGCAGCCCTAAGACATAACGGGCATTGTCGAAATCGGGCCGTAGTGTCACGGCTCGTTCGAGCGCCGGTCGGATCTCATCCGGCTTCAGGCTGGCATTCTCCGCAAGAACGGCGTACTCGAAGCACAGCGCCGCGTCATTCACGCCCAGCTCAATAGCCCGTTTCCACTCGCGGCGGGCGACTTCCAGGTCTTTACGGCGCAGCGCGATCGATCCGAGGGCGGCAGCCGCATCCGCATCCGACGGGTCCTCGCGAGCCAGCTCTCTGTAGAGTCTCTCGGCGCGATCGAGTTCGCCGCAGGCGAGAAGCAGATCAGCCAGCAGCAGTCGAGACTCGAACGACGAGAGTTCGGACGTTTCAGCAGTGCTCGCGACAGGCGGAACGCGGGCGAAAGCGACAGCCGGGTATGCGGAACGCCCGGTCCAGGCACGCAAATCGTCGCGAATAGCCTCCAGCTTCTCGTTGTAGGTTGCGGTTAGCGCATAGTCGCTCGGAACTCCGGAAGCGATCGCGGTAAGAAGAGCCGTCACACGCGGCGTGTAGTCGGGTGAGAGCAGTAGCATGTGGACCAGCGCACAACTTTCCAGGTAAAAGATGGACGCGCGGTCGCGGTTCGCGTCAAACGATTCGTGCGTAAGTGCCAGCAGCTCGGCCAAGGGCATCCAATCCCGGTGACGCAGCAAACGGAAGGCATCGTGAACGTCCAGATTGGCGGCAGGCAGGCGCTTTCCGATATCCACGGTAGAGAAAACCTCAGCCAGCCCCTCGCCCAGCCAGGCCGGAAGCTTGAGCCCCGAGTCGTGAATCAGCAGGTGTACATACTCGTGAGCGGACATACCGAATTGACCGGGCGTGAGCGACGGCAGCACGATGTAATCGCGGCTTGCATCACCGACGTAGTAGGCGTCGGCCGTGGGACGAAGCCTGTACTCCCGATACTGGTCGGCGGAGCGGAAGCCGATGACACGAATGGGCGCGTGTCCGTCGGCCGAGAGGCCCGTCTGTTGGACAAAGAATTCGCGGAGTTGTTCGAACCAGGCGAGAGCCGAAGAAGCGGCTTGTGGTCCGGCTTGCGAGTAGACTTCGAAGTGCGCGCTTCGTGCGACAGTCCAGGAAGACTGCGCACAACCTAAAGCCGGCAATAAAAGCAGCCCACAGACACTGCCCGTAAGAGACTTCACCGCGTACCTCAGTATAGCGATTACACGTCCATCCTATCGACGTATTCAGGGCTTTCGGGCATGGACGCCGATCATCAATGGAGACGACAGGCAGCCGCCCAGCTTCACCGATTCCGCACGCAGGCGCTCGGCCAGCGTTTCCACGTCCAATTCCGCCGCCGTCGCAAGCCCGGCCCGTTCCAAATGAGGCAGCAGGCTGCGCACGGTTTCCGCAACCCATTCGTAGAGAACCGCGTCGGGACCGCCCTCAATAACGCATTCGCCGCGTGCCTCCGGCGAGACGAGTCCAGCATCCTGAAGCAGTTGATACAGCCGTATGCCCAAATCCGACTGCGAAGTGATACGCATCATCAGCGAGGTGATCGCCTGCGCGACATGCTCCAGCAGCGGTTTCGAAACGTGATTGGGAGGGCGCACACTGAAATCGTATTCCTGAACGGCGACAATTCCGCCGCTCCGTAACATGCCGATTGCATGACGAAGAATCGCGAGAGGATCGGGTGTGTGCACGAGAAACAGCCGCGTGACGACAGCGTCGTATGGTCTGTCGCAACGGTGATCGGTGACGCTCTCGTGCCTGAACGTGACATGGTGGATCTCCTCGCTCGATGCCCGCGCGGTGGCGATTTCCAGTGCCCCAGCGTCGATATCGAGGCCGGTGACGTGGCCACCCGGCCCCACGAGACGAGCGGCGATAAGCGATACCTCTCCTACGCCGCATCCCAGGTCCAGGACATTCATCCCAGGGCCAATTCCGGCGCGCTGCAGAAACCCTTCGGTAAGCGGATTCAACCGCAGCGCCTGCAGCGCGAGTCTCCGGCGTTCGTGATCGCTGTGGCCCATCATATAGCCGGGCGCCTGTGAAGCCATAGCATTCAGGGTACACCTACAATGAATCAATGCGGCAGATAATCGAGGAGTTTGCGGCCGATTTGCGCTATGCATTCCGGCAGTTGCTGAAGTCGCCCGCTTTCACTACCGCGGCGGTCGCGACGCTGGCGCTGGGCATTGGGGCGAATTCCGCAATCTATGCAGTTATTGACGCTGCCTTGATGCGGCCGTTGCCATACCCAAACCCGGACCGCCTCATCATCGCATGGAAAGGCGAGCCCGCCGAGCCCACTTTTTACTCCTTCTCCTATCCGCGCTTCCGGTTTTTCCAGGAACATGCCCTCGACTTTGCCGACATCGCGGTTTACGACGACGAAGTGGTTACCTTCGCGGAGGGAGGCGATCCCGAACGCGTTGTGGGTGGGCGAATTTCCGCCAATTTCCTGCGCGTGATGGGGGTCAAGCCACAGATTGGCCGCGATTTTACCGCCGATGAGGACCGTCACGGCGCGCCGCCCGTGGCGCTGCTCAGCGATCATCTTTGGCGCACAAGATATCATGCCGACCCCGGTGTGCTGGGCCGCAAGGTGCGCGTGGATGCCGACGAAGCCACGGTGATCGGCGTACTTCCGGCCGGCGTTCAATTTCGGAACGAGAGCGTCGACATCTGGCGAACCCGAATCGTCGACACGCGCACTTTCGCACCGGCCAGTGTCCAACTCGGGGCCTCCTACCTCACGGCGATCGGCCGCCTGCACGCCGGCGTTTCGTTGCGGTCTGCTCAGGCGCGGATGCTCGCAATCGATGCGGCGTACAGGCGCGAGAACCCCGGCAACAGCGATTCCGACTCGAGTATCTATACCGATCTGCTCGATCGCGAGATCTTCGCCAACATGCGGACTCCTCTGCTGGTGCTGTGGGGCGCGGTCGGTTGTCTTTTGCTGATTGCTTGCGCCAACGTCGCAAACCTGGTCCTGGCGCGGGCACTGGGACGTTTCCGCGAGATTGCCATACGGGCCGCGCTTGGAGCCGGCCGCTCGCGCATGATTCGCCAGTTGATCACGGAGGGCGTTCTGTTATCGCTCGCCGGAGGACTCGCCGCCATACCGGTCGCGCTCTGGAGCACGACAGCTCTCGTCACAGCAATCCGTCGCACCATGTCTGAAATTCCTGAGCCGCACCCGAACATGCGCGTGCTCTTGGTGACATTCGTGGTCGCGACCGGAATTGGCGTTCTATTCGGTCTCGCCCCAATCGCCCTTCTGCTGCGTGGGAGGTTGGAAGGCGCGCTTCATTCAAGCGGACGCAGTTCGTCAGCCTCAACCGGAAGCATTCGTCTGCGCCAGGTCGTAGTTGCCGCCCAGGTCGCTCTGTGTGTCGTCTTGCTTTCAGGCGCCGCATTATTGGCGCAAAGCCTCGTTCGAATGAGCCGTCTGAGCAACGGTCACTCTCACCATCTTCCCGCCGGCCGGCCGAAAACCGTTCCACGTCGATGTTCGACTCACCGATTTCGACCACGATGAGAATTCCCCCGCCGACGCCGGCAAGCTTGACCCGTCGCGAATCAAGGCAATTACCTTGACGGATGTAAGCGCTATGACCGGCGGAGAGACCGGGCCGAATAAGTTTTGGATCGGAAAGCTGGAAGCGCTTAGGTAAGCCGGCTCAGGCCCTGCCCTTTTTGGGTGGTTTAAGAGCTGTCGCGGTGCGAGCGGCTTCCGCCAATACTCTGAGCGCGCGGTTTACTGACGCGCTGTCAGGGTACACGTCGACAAGATCGGGTTCAATCAGTACGAGGTTTGTACCTGCGTTTGCGCGTTTGTAGTACTTGCCTCGCACGCCGCCTTTCAGCTGCGAGAGATTGTACTCTTTGCGGAGGTCACCACTTGGTTCAGTTATCGGTTTCTTCTTCATACTGCTCGCGTTCAGAGCGCGTTGCAGGGCGCGCGCTAATAATTCGCATGCGAGTTTTCCGATCGCAATGGCTCACAATTACTATTCGCCCTTTTATTGTACGGCCTATCGTGATCTCGCGGCTCTCATCCCATGAGTGCTCAGGATCTTTAAACGTGATCGCAAAAGAATCTAGAAACACGGTTGCCGCTTCTTCGAATGTCACCCGGTGTTTTCTGACGTTAACGAGTGCCTTGGGCGCGTCCCATTCGAAAATCAAGCCAACTCAAGTTTAACTCGCGATTCCGCCGTTCGTCCCGTGGCACAATAGCTCAAGTGGGTCGTCTGGCGCTCTGGTTCTGCTGTTTTTCATCCTTTGCGGCGGCGCCCTCCATCACCCGAGTCGAACCCCCAAACTGGTGGGCAGGCCAAGCCCTTTCCGAGATCCGACTCCTGGTCCAAGGCACCGACCTGAAAGACGCCCAGGTCAGCGCATCGCGCGGCATGGAGATCCTCGAATCGAGGACCAACGACACAGGCACTTACCTCTTCGTCGAGGCTAAAATCCACCGTGCCGGATCATTCGAGTTGAAGGTCCACACAAAAGACGGCTCCGCTCAGGCACCCTTCGAAGTCCTGACGCCGATGCCCAAAGCGGGCCGTTTCCAGGGTCTCTCCCGGAAGGACCTGATCTACATGATCATGCCGGATCGCTTCTCCGACGGCGATCCCTCCAACAACAAAGACGCCGACCCCGCCAACCCGACGGCCTATCACGGAGGCGACTTCCAGGGCATCATCAATCAACTCGGATATCTCAAGGATCTCGGCGTTACGGCAATATGGCTAACGCCAGTCTGCGAGAACGACGTCGCTTATCACGGTTATCACGCCGTCGATTTCTACGCCATCGAGAAGCACTTTGGCACACTAGCGAAGTTCTCGGAACTGGTCGAAAAAGCGCACCAGGCCGGGATCAAGGTCATCCTTGACATGGTGATGAATCACACCGCGCCTACCCATCCCTGGGTGAAAAACCCGCCGCTCCCCGACTGGTTCCACGGCACGCCGGAACATCACCTGAATGAGACGTATCAGATCTGGACACTGCTCGACCCGCACGCCGGCCCGGCAATGCGCAACCCGGTGCTCGACGGCTGGTTCGCCAACCAGCTCCCGGATCTGAACCAGGACGAACCCGAGGTCTCGCGCTACCTGATCCAGAATACGCTGTGGTGGATCGCTTCGAGCGGCATCGATGCTATCCGCGCTGACACGCTGCCCTATGTTCCGCGCCAGTTCTGGCACGACTGGTCGGCCGCCATCAAGAAGGAGTATCCAAATTTCCGCGTAGTCGGCGAGGTGTTCGATGGCGATCCCGGAGTTGTTTCTTTTTTCCAGGGCGGCGACAAGGGCTTCGATGGAGTAGATACGGGGATCGACTCGCTGTTCGATTTCCCGCTATATGGCCCGCTCCGCCGCGCGTTTGCCGAAGCAAAGCCGGTGCCCGACCTGGCCTACATCACGGCGCATGACTCGCTCTACCGCGACGCGGACGATCTTGTCACGTTCCTCGGAAATCACGACGTGCCCCGCTTCATGAGCGAGAACGGCGCCACCATCGAAGGCCTCAAGCTGGCGTTCACGTACCTCTTCACAACCCGCGGCATTCCAATGATCTACTACGGTGACGAGCTGGCGATGCGCGGCGGAGCCGATCCCGACAATCGCAAGGACTTCCCTGGCGAACCCAAAACGGACGAGCAGCGGGACATGCTGGAATTCGTCCGCAGATTGGCTCAATTGCGGCAGACCACGCCCGAATTGCAGACTGGCAAGCTAACCCAGGTCGGCGTCAGCAAAGATGCCTACGTCTTCCGGCGCGGCGAACTGATTGTGATGATCAATAACGGTGGGCAGCCGGTGAAGATCGAGGCCGAAGCGGCTCCTGGAACCTGGAAGGACCTGCTCGATAAGGTCGGCAACATCCCCGTTCACGAGCACAGCATGATCGTCACGGTGCCGCCCCGCTCCGCGGCGATTATGAAGCAACGGTAGCGCTGGCCGCTTCCTTCAATGCCTCCAGCTTCTGTTTGGCGGCTTCCTTCACCTTGCGGATGTTTGCTTCCTTGATTTCCTCGTAACCGCGAATCTGGTCCGGCAGCGCGGCGATTTCCAGTGCGAGCGGCAGATTCTCCGGCGTCACACGCTCCAGCACCGCCGCGATCAGCTCGCGATACCAGGTGATGAGGCTGCGCTCCAGCCGGCGATGAGCCGCCCTGCCGAAAACGTCGAATGCGGTCCCGCGCAGAACCTTCAGCCGCTTCAAAGCGAGCAACGGATACCGGAACCACGGCCCCAGCGTCATCTTGCGTTTCACGCCATAGCGCCGCAGCAACGGCGGGTGCAGATTATAGTGCACCGAATCCGGAGCCTCCCACATGTCACGAATGCGCCGGTCGAACTCAGGTTTGGTGAGCAGGCGCGCGACTTCGTATTCGTCCTTGTACGCCATCAGCTTGTACAAGTACCGTGCCACTACCTCGCGGAGCTCGGGGTACTCGATCCTGGCGACGAACTCCTCGTATTCCCGCGCATAAACGCCGTTCTGATACTCGCGTAACTCGGCGGCGCGATCGAACGCAGCCGCAACAGCCTCCTGTTTTGGCGCGATCTGTGCTTCAACCCAGGCTGCATCCTGATAATACTTCCGTCCCCATTGGAATGCCTGCAGATTACGCTTGGCATCGACACCGTTTAGCTCGATCGCCTGCTGAATCGATTCCAGCTTGAGCGGAATCAGGCCGCCCTGCCACGCGACGCCGGTTAGAAAGATATTCACGAGCAGGTGGCTTCCAAACAGACGCTCGACGATTCGGTTCGCATCCACGAAAACGTTGCGGCCTCGCTCAGTGGCCGCGTTCACGACGTCCACCAACCTTCCGTTACCCCCAAGCGGCGAACGCGACCGAATCACGTCGATCGTCGGCACGACGTCGCTGTTTACGACTGCCGCAGTTCGTCCCATCGAAGCGGTCTTGAGGTTGTCGGGATTCGTCACTCCGATCAGGTCGAAGCCAAGAATCAGGTCGGCATTCCCGGCGTTCACTTTCGGTGGCGCTTCGATCACCTTCTCGCTCAGGAGCAGGTGCGAAACCACGGCGCCGCCTTTCTGTGCCGTCCCCGTCTGATCCATCGTCGCGACATGCAGGCCTTCAATCCATGCCGCCGTGGCCAGCAGCGCATTGATAGTGACCACGCCGGTACCGCCGATCCCAGGCGCGATTATGCGATATCCTTCGCCCGCCTGAGCCGTCCACGACGGCGGCAGAACTTCAGCTTGCGGTAGCTCGGGCAGCTTCCTTCGCTTCAAACCCGTGCCCTGCTTGATGTTGACGGTAACAAATGACGGGCAATCCCCCAGCGCGCAGGAGTAATCCTTGTTGCACGAGGACTGGTGAATACGCATCTTCTGCCCGAGTTCGGTCATCACCGGAGTCAGGCTCATGCAGTTGGCCTGCTTCACGCAGTCGCCGCATCCCTCGCAGACCTCTTCGTGAATCACCAGCCGCTTGGTCGGCTCCGCCAGCAGCCCCCGCGACCGCATGCGCCGCTTCTCCGCCGCGCACTGCTGGTCATAGATCATCACGGTTACACCGGGGATCTTGGCCAATTCGGTCATCGTTTGCGTCAACTCCGCGCGAGACCGCAACTCGGCGTTCGAAGCAAATTCGCCGATCGATTCACGGTACTTCTCAGTGTCTTCCGCCAGCACGACGATCTTCCGTATGCCTTCGGCCTGCAGCTTGCGCGTCAGGGCCGCAACCGGCAGAGCGCCCGACGGCTTCTGGCCGCCCGTCATCGCGACGTGCCCGTTGTAAAGAATCTTGTACGTGATGTTGACGTTCGCCGCGACGCAAGCTTCGATGGCGAGGTATCCGGAATGAAACAGCGTGCCGTCGCCGATGTTCTGGAACACGTGCGGCTGCTCCACAAACTCCGACATGCCGATCCACGGCGTGCCCTCGCCGCCCATCTGCGTCATGAACGAGAAGGTACGGTTCGCGTCGCCGAGGCGGATCGCCATCGTATGGCAGCCGATGCCGCCTCCTGCCGTGTGACCCTCGGGCAAAAGCGTCGACCGGTTATGCGGGCATCCCGAGCAGAACGCCGCGGCGCGTACGGGAAGGCCGCTTTTGTCCAATGCGGCAGCCTTAGGCTTCTCCGGCACGCTCCGTCCGAAGAATCGGGCCAGGATCAGCGCAATACGGTCGGGATCGAGTTCGCCGGTCGGGGGAAACAGGTCTTTGCCGTGAACAACCGGCCGCTCCTCCAGGGCGTATAGTGCATCCTTCGCCTGCAGTTCGAGGAAGCTCCGTTTTTCTTCGACTACGATGATCGTGTCCAGCCCGTCCGCGAACTCCCGGACGAATTCCGGGTCCAGCGGGAACGGCATTGCAACCTTGCCGATGCGCAGCGAATCGCGCGGAATCCCGAGGTCATGCAAAGCCTGCAGTGTGTCGTAGTACGACTTTCCGGCTGTGAGGATGCCCAACCCACCAGTGCCGCGCCACGCGTTCAACCGGTTGAGCCGAGCAAATCGCAGCGCTGCCTCAATGCGCCGGACATTGACCTCGTGCTCGAGCCCCAATGTCACAGGAGCAACAATCCGCGCATCGACCTTCTTTTCGTATCCCTCGGGAATGAGGATCACCGGCTGGTCCGCATCGACGTCCACCGTTCCACCGCCGTCGCAGACGTCCGTGATCATCTTCAGGCCCACCCAGGCTCCGCTGAAACGCGACAGGGCAATGCCGTACAAACCGTAATCCACCACCTCCTGCGTGTTGCCCGGATACAGGAACGGAATGCCGAAGTTCATCAGGCTGAAATCGCTCTGATGCGGGATGGTGGAGCTTTTCGAAATGTGATCGTCGCCGCACAGGACCAACGCGCCGCAATTCTTCCCGGTCCCTGCCATGTTGCCGTGCCGGAAGATGTCGCCCGAGCGGTCGACCCCCGGCCCCTTCCCATACCAGATGCCGACAACGCCATCCACCTTGCTCTTCAGCACGTGAACTATCTGGCTGCCCATCATCGACGTGGCGGCGAGTTCCTCGTTCACGCCGGGAACGAAATGGATGTTGTGCTGCGCCAGCAGCTTGCCTTGGCGTGTGAGGGCCATGTCGTAGCCACCCAGCGGCGAGCCTTCGTACCCCGAGATAAAAGTCCCGGTATTGAGACCAGCCCGCCGGTCGCGACGCATCTGGTCAATCGGCAGGCGCACCAACGCCTGGATACCAGTCAGATACACGCGTCCCCGCTCTAGATTGAACTTGTCGGAAAGATTCATGGCGATCGTCTGGGTCTCGATCTTCAGTGATCCTACCATGCGGCAGTACATGGCAGGCGGCGTGCTTCTACCCTGTCGGAGCCGCACAAAAATGGACTTTAACGAATCCCCACTGCTGGTGATCTGGGAAGTCACCCAATCCTGCGATTTAGCCTGTGTACATTGCCGGGCCAGCGCCATGCCGGCGCGCAATCCCAACGAACTGACCACTCAGGAAGGTTTCGATTTGCTGAGGCAAATCAAGGACTTCGGCAATCCCCTCATGGTCTTCACGGGAGGCGATCCGCTGAAGCGTCCCGACCTCGAGGACCTCGCACGCTACAGCGTCGAAGTGGGTCTCAGGACCAACGTCACACCCAGCGCCACTCCCCTGCTGACCGACGAAGCCATCGATAACTTCAAAAAGTGGGGGATTTCACGCATGGCCATCAGTCTGGACGGCCCAGATGCCGCTACCCACGACGGGTTCCGCGGCATTCCCGGAACATTCGACCGTGCTATGGCCGCCCTGCGCCATGCCCGCGACATCGGCCTGGAAACCCAGCTTCAGACTACCGTAACCAAGCGCAATCTGAACAAGCTGGCCCAAATCGCCGAGATCGCCGCCGACGTCCGCACCAAGATGTGGAGCCTCTTCTTTCTGGTTGTTACCGGCCGCGCCTTGGAGAATGACGACCTGACCGCCGAAGAATACGAGCGCGTTTTCGAGTTCCTTTACGAAGTAGGCAAAGTCGCACCGTTCGACGTGAAAACCACCGAAGGCATGCACTATCGCCGCTATGTGGCGCAACGCCTGAAGGCCGATCCCGACGCCCGAGGCGGCGCCGGTAAAGTCATTTGGCGCACCGCAGGCGTCAGCGACGGTCGCGGATTCGTGTTCGTCTCCCATACTGGCGAAATATTCCCCAGTGGCTTCCTCCCGGTATCCGCCGGCAACGTTCGTAACGATTCGCTCGTAGACGTGTACCGCAATTCCAGCCTGTTCCGCGTCCTGCGCGATCCCCGCGCCCGCGAAGGCAAGTGCCACGAGTGCGAATACACGAAGATCTGCGGCGGCTCGCGATCGAGAGCCTACGCGCTCACGGGGAATTACCTCGCCGCCGATCCTCGGTGTGTGTATCAACCGCAGCGCACCGCCGAGCTTACCGAAGCGTAATTCGGATTCCCGCAGCAACGGTTTGGGCGTGTATGCCGCGGGTTCGGCCGACCATTCGCTCGATCGAAGCGTTTGCCTCGATCCGGACTAGTCCAGGCGTAGGGCGTCCGTCGGGCTCACGTTCGAGGCGCGCCAAGCGGGTACGAAGGCGGCGGCAAGAGCTCCCGCGGCGAGGACCATTGCGGCCGCGGCGATCGTTGCCGGATCGGTGGCAGTAACGCCGAACAACTGCGACTGGACGAGCTTGCCGAGGGCGGCGACGCAAGGCAGCGCGAGGGCCACGCCGCCGGAGATCATCGTGACGGCATCGCGCAGCACGAGGCGAAGGGCCGAGGCGCGAGTTGCGCCGAGCGCGACGCGGATTCCGATTTCGCGGGTGCGGCGCGTTACGACGAACGACATCACTCCATAGATACCGATCAATGAGAGCAGCAGTGCCAGCGCGCCGAAGCTGCCGGAGAGCGCCGCCAGGAGGCGCTCGGTGCTGAGCGAGCGATTGACCTGATCGTCCAGAGTGCGGATCCAAAGGATCGGCAGCCGCGGGTCATTCTGGCGGACCAGGCTTCGGATGGAGGGAATGGCCTGCTCGGGAGCGCCGCGAACCTTGATATAGAACGTGGCGCCCGTATCGTCGAAATTGAACAGGGGAAAGAAGACCTGCTCGGACTGATCGCGGACACCGCGATAGCTCATGTCGGCGACGACGCCGACGATAGGGCTATTGGGCTTGACATTCGAGCTACCGCCCTTGGCGATGAGGACGCCGAGGGGATTGCGGCCGGACAGATAGCGCTTGACGAAGGCCTGATTCACGATGGCGGAATGGGGACCGGCCTCGCCGGGGGGACGGGAGTCGCGCTGGTCGAAATCGCGGCCGGCGAGGAGGCGTACGCCGAGGGTCGAGAAGAAACCGGGGCTGACGGCGTTGAAGTTGACGAAGCCATCGCTCACCGTGCGGCGATCGGTCTGGATGGTCACGTAGTTGCTGATGTGACCGTCGGTGAGGACGGCAAACCGGGCAGTGGCAGCGGAACGGGCGGCGGGCAAGGCGCGGACCTGCTCGTCGAGCCGGCGGACCAGGCGCGAGGCATCGCCATCGGAATAGCCATTCTGAGTCGGAGCGATAGTGAAGGAGAGAAGGCCGGACGTTTCGAAGCCGGGCCCTTTTGCCACCAGGCCGGTGAGCGTGCGCAGGAAGAGGGCGGCGCCGATGAGGAGGATCAGGGAGAAGGCCACCTGGAGCGTGACAATCGCCTTGCGGAGACGGACGCCGCCGAAGCCAGTGCCGCCGCGCTCGCGGAGCGAGCTGACCAGGCCGTCGCCACCAGCCCGAAGGGAGGGAGCCAGGCCACTCAAGAGGCCTGCCGCTATACTCACGAAGAAGGCGAAGGCGAGCAGTCGAACGCTGAGGGTGGCCCGCAGGGCGTTGGCGGCGAGCTCATGCGGCAGGAACGCGATGAGTCCGCGGATCGCAAGCGGAGCCACGGCCGCGCCAAGGACACCACCTGCCACAGCAAGCAGCAGGCTGTCGGCGAGGAGTTGGCGGCCGATACGGCCTCGTGAAGCGCCGAGAGCGAGGCGCGTGCCGATCTCCCGGCCGCGCGCGGAGCCGCGCGCGAGAAAGAGGCCTGCAACGTTCAGGCACGCCAGGCCGAGCAGAACGCCCGTGGCGGCGAACAGGAGCCACAGCGGCTGCGAGAGGCGTTCGCGCAGCACCGAATGGCCCTGGGGCGCGGAGGTGAGTTCGAGAGTGGTTGCGAGGTACTCGCGGCGGTGGTCGGCCGAAATCCTCGGGAAGCCGGGGCGAAGCGTGCTGTCCTGGAGCCACGCCTTGAACCACGGCTGCAAACCGGCCTGCGCCTGCGCGACTGTAACATCCGAACGGAGGCGGGCGAGGATCTGCAGCCAGCGAGTGTGGCCGTTGAGGAGATCCTCATCTCCGGTGTCGAGGTTCGCGACCGCATACATGGATGTCGGCATCCAGAAGGCCGGCACGGCGCCGACGTCGACGCCGCGGAACCCGGCGGCAGCCACGCCGACCACGGTCATGGGGTGATTGCCGATCAGGACCTTGCTGCCGATAATATCGGCAGCGCCGCCCAACTGCGCCTGCCAGAAGTCATACGAGAGCACCACGACGGGACCGGCGCCGGGCGCGGCATCGTCTTCCGGTTCGATGATGCGGCCGAGCGCCGGGCCGACGCCGAGCACGGAAAAGTAGCTGCCGGAGACGATCTCGGCGGCGACGGGCAATGGATCGCCGCCTGCTCTAAGGTTGACCTGGATTTCGGCGCGGCAGAGGACGCCGTCGAATAAGCGGGTCTGCTGCTGGAGTTCGCGGCAGATGGGGTAGGGCATCAGATTTGAGGAGCCGGTGACGTATGTGACGCCCTCGGAGCCCTTCCAATCCACGAGAACCAGTCGCTCGGGCTCACGGACGGGCAGCGCGTGAAGGATCACCTGGTCGACCAGGGAATAGATCGCGGTGATCGCGCCGATGCCGAGCAAGAGCGAGAGTAAAACAGTCGCGGTAAAGCCAGGATTGTGACGGAGCGAGCGGGCGGAGTAGCGAAGGTCGTATAGGAAATCGCGAAGCCAGCGAGTGAGCCACACATCGCGGACCTCTTCGCGGACTTGGACAAGGCCTAGTTCCATCGCCACGCGGCGGCGGGCCTCGGCTTCGGGAATGCCGGCGGCGGTTAGGTCAGCGACACGGCGATCCAAGTGATATTGCAGCTCGCGGTCGAGGCCACGCTCCAAAGAACCGCGGCGGAACCAGTTGAAGAATCTGCTCATCGGCTGCCCTCCTCGAAGATCAGGTTGACCGCACCGGACAGGCGCGCCCAGCTATCCTTCTCGACCGTAAGCTGGCGGCGCCCGGCGGGCGTAAGGGAGTAGAACTTGGCTTCTCGACCGGTCTCCGACTGTTTCCACCCGGCGCGCAGCCAGCCCTTCTGCTCCAGGCGGTGGAGGGCTGGATAGAGCGAGCCTTGATTGACCTGAACCACGGAATGAGAGATCTGTTCCAGGCGTTGCGCTATGCCGTACCCATGGGCGGGTTCGAGCGAGAGGATTTGGAGAATCAGCATGTCTAGCGTACCTTGCGGGATGGGGAAACGTGGGGGCGGCATCAATACCTCAACCTTCTACCATTGAGCATATATTTTAGATAGGTCGAAGGTCAAGGCATCGGAGCCACCGTGCTGGGAAGCGGTGGTTTGTGGTCGATCTCGGAACGATGAACCGCAAACACCGATGGAGATGTCAAACAGGGCTCGAAATGTTCTACGGCGATCGGCCCTATTCAAGCCGTAATGCGTCCGTCGGGCTCACGTTCGACGCCCCCCAGGCGGGCACGAAGGCGGCGGCAAGAGCTCCCGCGGCGAGGACCATTGCGGCTGCGGTGATCGTCGCCGGATCGGTCGCAGTGACGCCGAACAACTGCGACTGGACGAGCTTGCCGAGGGCGGCGACGCAAGGCAGCGCGAGGGCCACGCCCCAGGCGATCATGGTAACGGCATCGCGCAGCACGAGGCGAAGGGCCGAGGCGCGAGTAGCGCCGAGCGCGACGCGGATTCCGATTTCGCGCGTGCGGCGCGTCACGACGAACGACATCACTCCATAAAGGCCGACCAACGAAAGCAGCAGCGCCAGGGCACCGAAACTGCCGGATAGCGCGGCGAGCATGCGTTCAGTGTTGAGGGAGCGGTTGACCTGGTCGTCGAGGGTGCGGAACCAGAGGATCGGCAGCCGTGGGTCGTCCTGGCGGACGATGCGGCGGATGGACGGAATCGCCTGCTCGGGAGTGCCGCGGACTTTGACATAGAAGGTAGCGCCGGCGTCTTCGCCTTCGAACATGGGGAAGAAGACCTGCTCGGAGTTATCGCGCAGACCGCGATAGCTCATGTCGGCGACGACGCCGACGACTGTGATGTCGGCCTTGGCGTCGGGACCCGAGCCC
>DATGJP010000069.1:0-29439 GCA_035295125.1 Bryobacteraceae bacterium
CGCCAATGCCGAGGGAGCGGAGCGGGTGGTGAGCATCGTCGGCGCCGACGAGGTGGATCTCGACCGCAACCACATCAGTTGGGTGTCGCCTCTGGGGCGCGCATTGATGAAGTCGGCAGCGGGCGACAGCGTAGTTCTCCAAGCGCCCCGCGGTACAGAATACCTGACCGTGCTGGAAGTCTGTTACCAGCGCATTGCTGTGGAACCGTTCCGTGAACCACCTGGTTCGGGAGGCCTCGGCAAAGGGACTGCCTCGCCAACGCCAATCTGACTGAGGTTGACGGAAACGCCACTGACGGTATCCAGGTTGAAGTGGGGAATGCGAGGCAAAGATCGCGGAGCGGTCTCGCTCGAACCCAGCTTGAGCGCCTACGAGAATCAGATGCAATCCCGCTTTACATGTGTGGCGGTGTCCAGCAAAAAAAAAAGGGAGCCCCGGAGGGCTCCCTGACTTCCACCAAAGGAAAAACGATTACCACTTGAAGCGAGCAACCAACTGAATCGTGCGTGGGTTGCTGCTGAAGGGTATCGACGGGTTATTAAAACTAACGTTGGCGACCTGCGCAAAGGCATTGGAGGATGTCGTCGCGGTATTCACAGGCGCCGTGTTGTTGATGCTTCCCGGTACGAATTGGGGATGATTGAGGAAGTTGTAGAACTGGCCCGACAGATCGAATCTGAAACGCTCACGGAACGAGAAGTGCTTAATGAGCGAGAAATCGATGTTGTTGATGGGCTGCACCGGCTCGGTATTGCGGCCGGCATTCGCATACGCGCCCTGCCCAGCCTGGATGTAACGGGCATTCGGGTTGGTCGCGATGTAAGCCACGATGTTCGCATTGCCGGCGGCGAGTTTGTTGCCGTTGGCGTCGACGCCATAGACGGCGCTGCCCATGCCGGCCGCGCCCGACGGGTTGATGATGGTACGGTCTGGCGCGGAGTCGCCGTTCAGGTTTGAATCCACGCCGCTCTGCACCGTGTAGTATTCCGGTGTCTCATACGTGTATACGGGAGCCGCTTCCCAGTTCCCGACGACGTTCCTAAGGAACCAGTTGGAGCTCTTCTGGAGCCACGGTGTGTCGTACATCACGCTCAACGAGAAGCGCTGGCGGCGATCGAGAGCCGAGTTGGCCTTCTCAGCCGTCAAGTTGTGGAAATCCTGCGCGCGCCGCGGGGTCAGATAGGTGCTGGCCACTTCGGCGGTGCTGTTGTCGATCAGATGGCTCCAAGTGTAAGCGCCCTGGAACTGCAGTCCGCTCGAGAACCGGCGATTCAATTGCGCTGAGAGTCCGTTGTACGCGGACCAGCCAGTCGGCATATAGGACGTAATGGTGTTGGCGAAGCCCGCTGCTGCGAAAGCCGGATCGAGGCTGCCCGGAGCCTTAATCTGGCCCAGGTTTAACGGCAGCGCTTGCAGAGTCGCGACGGACGGCATCGCGAGGTATGTCGGGATGTTGTGAGTCGGCGTTACCAGCGAGAGCCGGTCAATCTGCTCCTGCTGAATCAGGTGGATGCCCTTGGTTCCGAGATATCGGACATCGAGCGTGTAATCTTTGTGGAATACATGCTGAACGCCGATGTTCCAGTTGACGGAATAGGGCAGTGTCTGGTCCGGCAGCCAGGAGGTGGTCTTGGCGCGGGCGTTGGCTGGCGTGAGGCTCGTCAACCCCTCGGACTGTGTAATGCCGCCGTTGGCGAGGAAGTTGGGAGTCTGCGCCGTTAAGGACTTCTGCAGCAGCGTGTAATACTCCGGCGGGACCGTGTTCAGGCCGACGTTGTCGAAAATGACGTCGTAAGCCATGCCGAATCCGCCGCGAATTACAGTGTTGCCGCTTTTGGTCGGAGTGTAAGCGAAACCAAGACGCGGCGCGAGTCCGTGGGGGTCGGCGCTCGGCGACTTGAAAGTGATAAGGCCCGGAACGCTCGCCAGGGCATTCAGTTGATGAGCCTGCATCCCCAGCGGAACCGTCGTGTACTCGTAGCGTGCTCCAAAATTGATGGTCAGGTTATCACGCAGACGCCAGGTGTCCTGGATGTAGCTATAGGTGGCCTTCTGGTTGCCGTAATAGGGAGCGCCGCCGAGGCTGCGTCCATAGTAGTAGTCGGGCGAAACATCCTGAAGAAAGAGCGCCACGCTGGTGTACTCGTAATCGCCGCGTACGCGCTGGATGAAGAATTCGGGTGCGATGTAGTTCCGGAACTCCGTCCCCAACTTCAAGCTGTGAGAACCTTTCGTCCAGGTGACGTTATCGACTCCCGAGTAAACGTTCTCGACGGTGGACTGCGGAAAATTCGAATTCGGTCCGATCTGCAAGCCGATATCGTTGAATTGCAGGTTGGGAAACGCATCGAGACCGGGGAACTTGTAGTCGCCTACCGGATCTGCGGAGTTATACCGGGAGTAGCCGGCGCGAAACTCGTTCGTAACCGTGGGGCTGAAGGTGTGATATTCGGCCAATGTCACCAGGTCGACTCGCGTCGGGACCATGGTGTAAAACGCCGGCAAATCGGCGCCGGTATTGATGGCGTCATAGCGGTTGTAGGCGTAGCGTCCGCGGATCTGGTCCTTATCGGAAATGTTGTAATCGGCGCTGGCTACTCCGAAGAAGTTGTTCTGGTAGTTCGGCGCCACGACGGGGAATTGACCGGTGGGGACGCTGACGTTGCCGATTGCGATGCTGGGCGCGCCCGGAGTCACCGATGGCGCAACCGCGTATTGCTTCAGGATATTGAGATTCGTCTGGCTCACGCCCGGCAGGGCCGCGAGTGTCGCGTATCCTGCTGCCGTGGGGGCATAGAGGGTGCCCGATGTCGCAGAGGAGCCGTACGGGTTGTACTCAAAATCCATGAAGAAGAAAAGCTTTTCCTTCTTAACTGGGCCGCCGAATTCGCCGCCCAACCGGTTCTGGTCGTATCGCGGATTACTGGTCAGCCTTTGATTCTGGTAGAGCTGATCCATGGCATCGAGATTACGGTTCTGGAGGTACTCGTAAAACGCCCCATGAAACTGGTTCGAACCGCTTTTCACGATGGTGTTGAATTGGCCGCCTGAAGAGTGGCCGAACTCAGGCAGAAACTGGTTCTGAATCAGCGTGAACTCCGCGACCGCATCATTTGGGATGTAGGCGTTCGGCCCTGTGACCGACTTGTTGTTGTTGTCGACGCCTTCCACCATGAAGTTGTTGTTGCGGGGGCGCTGTCCGCCAATGGACGGTCCCGTGCCCACGCCAACTCCGCCGGCGCTGCCGACGCCCGCCTGCAGCAGGGACATATTGATCACGCCATTTCCGATACTCGTCATGGGAAGATCGGTCGCCTGTTTCGTGGAGTAGGTGCCGGCGATCTGCGCTGACGTCGTATCGATCACGGGAGGCGCTTCGGTAACGGTAATCGCGGTGGAAACCGAGCCGACCTGCAGCGACAGATTCGCAGGTGTCGTCTGATTCAGGAGAACCACCACGCCCTTCAATTGCGAAGATCCGAAGCCGGGAGCAGTCGCGCTCACATCGTAGTTGCCGGGCGGCAAATTCGATATGCGATATTCGCCGCGCGCATTCGTCGTGGCGGGCATTTTGATGTTGGTGGCCGCGTTAATGGCGACAACGGACGCGTTCGGCACGGCTGCGCCGCTGCTATCCGTCACGGTGCCTACCAGGTCACCACTGATCGCCTGGGCCTGCAACCGAGGTTGTACAAATACGCCCACAGCGACAACGAGAGCTATAAGAAGAAAAAAACGGGCCAGAGCGGCCGATCGCACTGTCATTGAACCACTCCTCTTTTTTAAGGCAGGATTAGTAAGAAAATCCAAGAGGCCATGGCATCACTGCGTGAAGTTGCGCACTCTTCGCGTCGTATTCGGTGCCTATGCGAGCCTGTGCAGGAGTTATTCGCAGTTACCGTTCCAAAGCGCCAGAGGGAGCGTAAACAACGTCAGGCACTTGAAACAATGCGGGTTATACAGATATCGGTAGTTGTCGGAGTGGTTTATTCCAGAAATGAGATGCTGTTCGCCATTCAAACGCCCCAGACTTGGGTGGACTGCGAGGATTGCGTGAGGATGCTTCGAACCTCATGCGCAGAATCCCCCACCCCGTGAAGTTGCGCGGTTGAATTCTGCCACCTTAGAATGTGGAGTTTTCGACCGTGCCTGTTAGAATCGCTTTAGATGCTCGACAATTTCCGCAAGTTCACCGCTGGACCCGATCCCTTCGGCCGCAAGTGGGACGTGGAGTTCCGTTGGTTGCAAACCGGTATATCGATCCGCCACGCCGACACCGTCGATGTGAAGTTCGAGGCGGCTCCCGAGGGCGAGGAGAAGTATGAGCGCGTCATCGCGATGAAGCATCCTGATCTCCTGGCGCTCAGCAAGAAGACCGGTCACCCGCTTACCGACCCCTGGTGCCTGAAGCTGGCAGCTTTGCACCTGAAAAAGATGATTGAAGGCGGAGAAGATATTGAAAAGACTTTAGTTACTGTTTCCGCCCAAGAGTTGGAGGGTTATTCCCGCCAGATCGAGCCCGCCGGAGCTTCCCGCTAGAAACCGCGTCGAAAAACCAGCCGGGAGGATGTAATAAGCCAGCGTCCGATCCGTCTTCCTGAGCAGGAGGACGGCATGGACAAAACACTTAGCAAAGCACTTGCAGACAACCCTGAAGTGTTGGCTCTTGCGGTCATCATCCTGTCACTGCTCGGCAACGTCCATTTCCCCCTGGCCGTTTGCTAGCGATCCCCGTCATCAAGAGCTCGATAACGTTAACGCCAACGTGCCACAATAGAATCTCAACGGCACTGATGGCCAGACAATCCAAGAGTGTCACGACTATTGTCGACATCGCGCGTAAGCTGAAACTCTCGCCGATGACCGTTTCCCGCGCCTTGACGGGGAATCGGGAAGTGAGCGAACGGACGCGTCAAAAGGTCCTGCGCACTGCAACCGCACTGGGGTATCAGCCCAACCGCTGGGCCCGCAGCCTGGTAACGCGGCGGTCCTCCATCATCGGCATTGTGATTCCCGACATTTCGCACTCGTTTTTCGCCGAGATCACGTGCGGTGTCGAGGAAGTGATCGAGAAGTCGGGCTACGACATCCTGCTGTGCCATTCACGGAGCAATGCCGAGCGGGAGCGCTCAGAAATCAGCATGCTCGTCGGCAGCCGGGTGGACGGTCTGATAGTGGCTTCGGTGCAGCCTGAGCAGTCGCCCGAGCCGTTCACGCGGCTAACCGAAATGAAGGTCCCATTCGTCCTCGTGGACCGGTTCTTTCCCAAATCGGAGTTTGCTTCGGTGCGCGTGGACGACCGTATCGTGGGCCGGCTTGCGACCGAGTGTCTCATCGCTTTAGGTCACCGGAGGATTGCCCACATCGAGGGGCGGGGGATCAGCCCTGGATCGTTCCGTAAACTCGGGCATCTCGATGCGCTTAAGGCCGCCTCCATCGCATCACGCAAAGAATGGATTCTCGAAGGAGACTTCAGTCTCGAGAGCGGACGTGAGGCAATGCGCGCCATCCTGCGGATGAAACCGCGTCCGACCGCTGTTTTCGCAGCCAACGATCCGATGGCCGTGGGAGCGGTTTATGCCTGTCGCGATGCCGGGTTACGGGTGCCCGAGGATATTTCGATCGTGGGCGCCGGCAATATCGAGAGCCCGCACCATCCTAATCCGTTTCTCACAACCGTCGATTGGCCGCGTGAGGAGTTAGGGCGCGTCGCAGCTACGATTCTGCTGGAAAGCATCAAGCCGAGTGGGGAGATGCAGCCGACAAGCAAGGTGTTTGAGCCCCGGCTTCTCATTCGTCAATCGACTGGGCGCCGCACAGGCTAAAGCCTAATGCGCTTAGTTTTCCGAATGGTGGCGCAGGCGGCTTCGCCTGTGCGTTTGCGGTAAGGTCCAAAGGCAGGCGAAACCGCCTGCTTCACCCTTCCTTAGCGTGCCGCCCCTGGGCTTTCGACTTAATTCGGATCCCAGTTCGCCTTCAAATACCAGGGCACGTTAACCACTATGATTCGCTGTGTCCCCTTCACGTATAGCAGTCCTTTTAACGCCGCTGCACGCTGGTTGTGCAGCGCGTGGTAATACCAACGCCGTTCGATCAGCTCGGGAATCAGCACCGCAATCTGGCGGTCCGGATTCTTGCGTTCAAGCTCCAGCACGGCGTCCACGATCGGATTGATCACAAAGCGGTACGGAGAGGGAAGCACCATTAACCTGGGCGGGCACATCCCAATCTCGAGCACGGGCTTCTCGACGAAGTCGGACCATTGCTCGCGGAGATACATTGTCCGTTCTCCCGAATCGATGTGCACTGCGACGATATCCTCCGACAGGTTTAATCCGAGCGTCAGGGCTCTTTTCGCGAGTAAACTCCAACGGTCGATCGGCACCACGACAAGGGGCGGGCGAAAATGGGTCAACTTCAGCGGGGTCTGGCTCGCCACCTGCATGCTCACGTTGTGATACTGCCGCCGGACCGCGACCATGACGGCTAGCAGCGCTGGAATCAACACCAGCGTGACCCAGGCGCCCTCGGCGAACTTCGCGACCAAAACTACAATCACGGTAACGCCGGTGACGAGAGCGCCTAAGCCGTTTATCAGCATGCTCCGCCATGCGCTTGCACCCCGAATGCGCCTCCAATGGAACACCATCCCCCATTGCGACAGCGTGAAAGCCAGGAACGCGCCGACCGCAAATAAGGGAATCAGCCGGTCAGTCACGCCGCCAAACAGAATCAGAAGAACGCCCGCGAGAACGGAGAGGACATAAATCCCCTGCGAGTACACCAGCCTGCGACCCCGCGAAGCAAAAGAACGCGGCAGGTAGCCGTCCTGCGCGATGGTGCGGCACAAGCGTGGAAAATCTGCGAAGGCGGTGTTTGCGGAAAGAGCCAGCACCAGTAGGATCGACCCGATCGTCACATAGTAGAAAATGCCTTTGCCAGCAACCGCTCCTACCAGTATCGAGAGCACACTCTCATAGCCCGGCTGTCCTGGATCGGTGGCCGCGACTCCATAGCCTCGGACAAGATATGCAATGCCTGCCAGCAGAACGATCAACAAAGCAATGATCACGATCAGCGTTTGGCGTGCATTCCTGGAGGCGGGTTGGCGAAACGCTTTCACTCCGTTGCTGACCGCCTCGACGCCGGTCATCGCGGTGCAGCCGCTGGAAAACGCCTTGAGCAGCACCCATGCGCTCACGGCAGCGATGGCGTGCGGGGCTTTGGGAGGAGCGACGACGGGCATTGGCACGCCGTGACCAACAATCATCTTGAACAGACCGATCGTGATGACGATGAGCAGGGTTCCAATGAACAGATATGTGGGAACCATGAACACGACGCCGGTTTCGCGGACTCCGCGCAGATTGACAAGCGTGATGAGCACAAGAATGCCCAGGCACATGAGCAGCGTGTGCTGTTGCAGGCTCGGCGCCGCGGAGACCAGTGCGCCGACTCCAGCCGATATCCCGACAGCGACCACGAGTATGTAGTCGATCATCAACGCCGCCGCGGCCAATAGGCCGGGCGATACCCCGAGATTCTCCCGCGCGACGGTGTACGAGCCGCCCCCGCCCGGATAACTCTCGATTGTCTGAAGGTACGAAAAACAAACGATCGTGAGCAGGATGATGATGCTGATGCTGATCGGCACGATGTACGCGACCCCCGCCAGGCCCAGCGGGATCAGCAGGGTGAGCGCCGCCTCGGGCCCGTAGGCCGCGGAGCTAAGCGCATCGAGGCCGAAGATCGGGATGCCCGCCGCGGCTCCAATGCGCTCGCCCTCTTCGCTGGACGAAGCCAGCGGCTTTCCAAACAACCCATCCATCAGGGACATTCGTTCGATTCTAGCTGTTCGCGCTAGCTCTTAAGGAGTATGCTGAGGGTGGAAAGGGTGGTCTTACTTCATGAGACCTGAAAAGCGCGACTTCCGGCGTGCCATGATCGCCGGTTTCGTCTCCACTCTGATTCTCACTGCACTTATGTACCTGGCCCCGTTGATGGGCCTGCCCCGGATTGATATGGCAGCCTCGCTTGGCATTCCAATCTCCGGCCGTGAAGCCGCGACGTTCAGCGCAAATTGGTTCGGCGGCCTGTTGGTTTTCTTCATATTCGGGAGTATCGTGTCTCCCTGGATCTTCGTTTATCTTTTCCCGGCTCTGATTGGGAAGCCCTGGGTACGTGGCCTCGAATGGGGTGTCCTGGTTTGGTTCTTTGGGGGCGTAGGCATCATGACTCTGTTGGGGCTGGGTTTTAACGAGGCTCATTTCGAGCACCCGTTCTCCAGCTTCTTCTCGAGCCTTGCAGGCCATCTGCTGTACGGAGTGATTCTCGGCCTGATCGCCGGGGGTTCATTGATGCACTTGCAATCGCAAACGAAGACGGCCGCGCAGGCATAGTTCGTTTAATCGCTTATAGCTTCCGCCACGAACTTGGGATATAGTTTCCCAAGGAAAGGCGGAGCTATGGAAATCGATCGCAGGCTGTTTATCGCCAGTCTCGGCGGCGCGGCCACCGTGGCGTCCATGAGTCATGAAGCGCGCGCCGAGGCACTGGAACATTACATGTCCGACCTGCTGGAAGAGGCGGACGACGAGAACAAACCGAAGTTCCCCACCGCGGCCGAACTTGAGGCTCAGATCGAAACGCGACCCTCACGGCGCGGCGCCGGCGGCATATTTGTGGCCGGAAAAGGCAATGTCCAACGGTTGGCGCCGCTGCCCGCCAAGCCTACTCTCCTCGACTTCTATAATCTTCGCTTCACCACTGTCAATCACTGCCTGCAGAGCGCTACCGATGCCATGAAGAAAGGGCAGCCCGAAGAGATCGTGCTGGCCTGCCTGATTCACGACGTAGTCCAGACGCTCATGAAGACCGATCACGGATGGTGGGGTGCTCAGATGTTCGAGCCATACGTGTCGCCAAAGGTCGCTTTTGCCATTCGCTATCACCAGGCGCTTCGCTTTTACCCTGACCCGGCCACTGGTTACGAATATCCCGACCTTTACCGGCGTATGTTCGGCGAGGACTACACTCCTCCTCCTCACATTCAGCAGGCGTACAAATACGCCAAGGACCACAAATGGTACATGGCGGCGAGATTGGTGACGGTGCATGACCTTTACGCCTTCGATCCGAGTGCCAAGGTCTCAATGGACCCATTTGTCGATATCATTGGCCGCGGGTTCAAGCAACCGAAAGAAGGGTTGGGAAATGATAACAGCCCGGTCGCGCATTTCTGGCGGACTATGGCGTTCCCCGATACGCCGTTATAGTGCCTCGTACCTTAGGATGCCATCCTGCATCACAAGGCGTTTCAATGGGTCATGGAATAGACGACGTAATTGACCCCAATCCGGATTCCTAGCGCCGAGTATTTCTCCGGATAATTCGGATCGTCCGCCCACTCCCACGAGTCGCCGATATCGGAGTTGAATGACATGGCAACCATCACGCGGCCCTTATCATCGTAAATGCCGCGCCAGTGCGGAGTCTCGCCGTCATTCCGGTACGTCGTCCCCCGGCGAAGGGCCCACTCCCCGGGGACCTGGTAGCGCTCGTCCAAATCATAGACCGTGTGAAAAATCGAATCCTTATCTTCGATCTCCACAATCGGCCGATCCGGAAACACGCGTGACATGCTTTCGTAGAACCGGTCCCACTCTTCCGTGCCCCAAAAGTCGTCCAGCATCAGGAAGCCGCCGCGCAGCAGGTATTCCCTTAGCACTTTGACCTGTGAATCGGTTAGTTTCCAATCCCCCATTTCACCCGCACATAGCCAGGGCCAGTTGTAAACGTCATTCTCATCGTCCAGGTTGACCGGTTGTTCGAGTGAGCGGACATGGATACGCGTTAGGCGACGCAGAGCCTGCGCGAAGTGCCGGTCGGCCCGAGGATAATCCTGAGTCCAACTTGTTCCGCCTTCCCGCCAGTCCAGCGCACCATAGCGATAAAAGCGGCGTCCAAACCGCGCTTGCGGGTGCTGCGGATACATCAGCCGGGCAAATATCCACTCGGTCTTCTCCAGGCCATCCGAAGGCATCGCGACGTTGTCGTATGGCTCCATGCTCTGGTACAACCGCCAGGGTTTTTGGAAAGCCAAGACAGTGGTCGCCAATGCGATCCCAACCCCCAACCGCCAACCTGACTTCCGCGAAGTCATGAGCTTTCCTGTGAGCATAACACCGGCGACAAACTAATGACGTGCGAGACTGGAAGTATGGGTCGGAAAAATTGGGCGGCTATAATTGTCGTTCTATTGCTTTCGACCGGTCTACATGCTCAATACCGGGCGCGTCGCGGAATGCCGTCCTCATCGACAGGAAACGCACCCGCGCTCAAGGGCTTGGTGGTCACCTTCCACGGGGCGCTTAAGAAGCTGACCAAGAAGGAGATCCTGATTCAGTCCGACGACAATCAGCTTCTCACGTTCCGGTGTTCGAAGAAGACCAAATTCCTGGGCGCGGAAGGCGAAGTCAAGCCTACAGACATCGACCTCGAGTCTCCCGTGACGATTTCCGCCAGCGAGGACGTCGACCTGAAGCTCATGGCGATCAGCGTCAAGGCCGACCCGGTGAAGAAGAAGCCGTTAGAACGTTAGACTGAACCGCTAGGCGTGTTTCTCGTGGTGCATCGTCAATTCGAGTAATCCACCCAAGCCCCAAAACAAGAGGAAGATAATGGCGAAGCCCGTGATCAGGTCCGCGACGGGACCTGTAAGAAGCAGCGGCGGGGGTACGAAACCGACGGCGAAGGCAATCGCCAGGCTTACAAGGTGCAAATACCACGCCCGCGCACCAAAGAAATAGAGCAGCACGATCGCTAAGGCGACAGCCGCGCCGTATGACAGCATTACCAGGAGAGGCGACATGCTTTCTCCTTTCCGCCTCAATTTTACGCCTCCTACCGCCCGATTACTAGTCAGAACCCGCGGCGAAACCGCCTGTGCCACCTACCCCGTTACAATTGTTGTGCGGATGGCTCTGCTGCTCAGTTGCCAAAAAATCTCCAAGACATTTGGCGCGCAAACGTTGTTTGAAGACATCTCGCTGACGATCTCCGATGGAGATCGCATCGGCCTGATCGGTCCGAATGGCTCCGGTAAATCGACACTGCTCGAAATCCTCAGCGGTTCGGTTTCTCTCGACGACGGGATCATCGCGCCAAGGAAGCTTCTGCGCATGGGTTATGTCTCCCAAGAGTCGCCGCTCGAGCCGGATCTGACGGTCCAGCAGGTTATGGACGCCGTCCACTTGACCGAGGACCTCACCGAGGCGGAGCGCTCCGCACGCACTAATTCCGTACTCGGCCGCGTCGGCTTCACCGACACGAGTGTCCGGGCCGGCGCACTCTCGGGAGGATGGCGTAAGCGTCTCGCCATTGCGCGCGAACTGCTCAAGGAACCCGACCTCCTGCTTTTGGACGAACCCACCAACCACCTGGATCTCGAAGGCATCCTGTGGATGGAAAAGCTGCTGAAATCGGCATCCTTTGCATCGTTCACCGTCAGTCACGACCGTTACTTCCTCGAGAATACGGCCACCGTCATGATGGAGATCAACCGCCTCTATCCCGACGGTCTTTTCCGTGTCGACGGGAATTACAGCGCTTTTCTGGAGAAGAAGGAAGAGTTTCTGCACGCCCAGGCGAAGCACCAGGAGTCGCTCGAGAACAAAGTCCACCGCGAAATCGAGTGGCTGCGGCGCGGCGCGAAGGCCCGCACCACCAAATCGAAAGCGCGAATCGACGCGGCCGAACGTCTGATGGAGCAACTCAGCGCTCTTTCGGCGCGCACTTCGACCCGAACCACCCAGATCGACTTCACTGCCACCGACCGGCGCACCAAGCGACTCATAGAAACTGAGTCGATCGCGAAAACGATAGCCGGCCGGCGTCTCTTCGAACACGTCTCCCTGGTCCTGTCACCCGGCACCCGATTAGGCCTGCTCGGCGCGAACGGAAGCGGCAAAACGACCCTGCTCCGAATTCTGGCCGGCGAGATCGCGCCGGATACCGGAAACGTCAGGCGTGCCGAGGGTGTGCGCGTGGTGTACTTTGATCAAAACCGGGAGCAGCTCGATCCACAGGTTCCCCTGCGCAAGGCGCTTGCGCCCGAGGGTGACAGCGTCATCTACCAGGGCCGGACCATCCACGTAGCCGGCTGGGCCAACCGCTTCCAGTTTCGCAACGACCAGCTCGATCTTGCGGTCGGGCGGCTTTCGGGCGGCGAACAAGCGCGTGTGGTAATCGCCCGGCTGATGCTGCAGCCCGCCGATGTGCTGCTGCTGGATGAGCCCACGAACGACCTCGACATACCCACACTCGAAATCCTGGAAGAGAGCCTGCTCGATTTCAGCGGTGCGGTGGTGCTTGTCACCCACGACCGCTACATGCTCGACCGCGTCTCCACCGTCATTGTGGGGCTGGACGGAACGGGCGGCGCCGGCGCATTCGCCGATTGCGAGCAGGCAGAGCGCTGGCTGAGGGAACGAAGCCTGCAAAAAGCCGAGGACCGCATTCGCAAGCCGGACGATCGCAAGAAGACGGCGGACGTCAAGCCGAAAAAGCTGTCATATCTGGAGAGCCGCGAATTCGAGCAGATCGAGGTCCGCATCGGGGAAGCCGAGGACCGCCTCCGCACCGCTCAGAGCCAACTTCAGACCGCGGAAGGAAGCCACGATGCGGCAATCATGCAAGGGCGCTATGAAGAGCTGCTTGCCGCCCAGGCGCTGGTCGATCAACTTTACGCCCGTTGGGCGGAATTGGAATCCAAGGTGGCGGGGTGATCGAAGTCCAGCCCAGGCCGTGGACCCGTATAGGGCGCTTGTTTCGCAACGCATTTATCGCCGCTTACGAGGACAACTGCTTCGGAATCGCGAAAGGCGTCGCGTATTCTTCCCTGCTCTCGCTGTTTCCTGTTCTAACTTCCATCGCAACGATCCTGATTCAGGCCAACGCCGAGGCAGTCTCGCGGACTTTGGAGCGTTTCCTTGGCCAGGTGGCGCCGCCCGGCTCCGGCGAATTACTCCAATATCAGTTCACCATCAAGGGCCAGCGGCCGGTCGGCCTGATCATTGTGGCGATGCTTTTGTCGGTTTGGGCCGCGTCGGGCGCGATGATGAGCCTGATGGAGGGCTTTCAGGCGGCCTACCGGCTGCCGTCGGGCCGATCCTTTCTGAGACAAAGGGGTGTGGCCGTCCTACTCGTCTTCGTGGCCGCCGTGCCCGCCATTGGTGCTACGTCGCTGATCGTTTTCGGCGCCCGCTTCGAAGCACAACTTTTCGCCGCGCTGGGTATTCCAGCGCAGGGAGGACACTTGACCGGCTGGGCCGCCGTGCTCAGCGTTGCGACGCGCTACGTGATCGCTTTCGCCTGCGTAGTCCTGGTCACGGGCTTACTTTACTATTTCGGACCCAACCTTCCTGTGAAACTGCGGCACGTCTGGCCCGGCGCGGCGGCCGCCACCTTCCTCTGGGCCGTCACCACCTCGGTTTTTGCTTGGTACGTGCGGAATATCGCGAACTACAACGTGGTATATGGAAGTATCGGCGCGGTCATTGCTCTGCTCGTCTGGATGTACCTGCTGGCGGTCATGGCGCTGCTCGGGTGCGAATTCAACGCCGAACAGGATCGTCTGCGGGCGTAAGGTGACCTGCCCTTGTGAGTGATAAGCTACCTCTGTGTCGATGCCGGCCACAGTTAAACAACACGCTCCGTGTGTCAGTTGCGGCGCGGATCTGCATGGCGGGTTTTGCTCCGCTTGCGGTGAACCCGCTGTGCATGAAGGCGATCTCAGCCTGCGCCACCTCACGCACGAGTTCCTTCATGAGTTTACGCACCTCGATGGAAAAATCTGGCGGACCCTTTTCGCGCTTCTGTTCCAACCCGGACGCCTGACCAAAGAATATTGGTCGGGCCGGCGCGGTCGCTGGATTCGTCCGCTTCGGCTCTACCTGGTGATCTCGGCCTTGACCCTTCTGTTCGCCGCAAACGCCGCCGGTCCCCTGGGCCTGCGGGTGTGGGTTACTGGCGATGGAAACTACACCGTCGGGAGCCGCCCGACAAACGGACCCCAAGTGACACCGATCGACGCCGAGGTGAGCCATCGCGTTCAATCGGTCTACCTGTGGATCCGGTACCTGAGCCTGGGTGTGTTCGCGGGGGCAAGCCTGCTGGCTTATCGCAAGAAGCAGCGTTTTTACGGCGCGCACATCATTCTCGGCATGCACTTTTACAGCTTCGAGTACATCGTCAGCGGAGCGCTGGCGCGTGCGTGGCCCAATGCTGCTGTGGGACCCGTGATCACGGTCGTGATCGGCTTCGTGTATCTCTGGATTTGCCTGCGTCGGCTTTACGGCGAAGGCTGGCTGCGCACTTTCTTCAAGAGCCTTCTCCTATTTTTTGCCGTGGCCTTCGCGGAAATGGTTACCGTGGGCGGGTCCGTTTTCGCCGCCGCGACCATGTTCAAGCATTAGGCGTATTGCCGCCTTCAGGCCCGCTGCGATACTACGACTCTGCATACGCTCGGTTCATTTCTCCTGATCCCTATTCGGCCAGCGGGGGCGGGCAGGCGGCACGACCGTCTCGCAGAGGTGGAATTTCGCTCGCCGAACGTGACCCACGCCACCCGGATGTCCCGGTACCAGGTTTTGACTCGTATTGGTCGGTCGGCACGGCAGGAAGTCATCGACCGAATCGGAGCCGACGCCGCAGCGCCTTCATTCCTGTGGAAGACGTTTCCACTCGGTGGTGCCTTCGATGTCAATGCGCAGGGTTTTCGAAACCCGCCCTTGCGGATCGCGCAGAAACACGCGGCTCGCTGCTGGATCGGAGGACACATAGAAGATGTCATTCGACTCCGCAACCCAGGGAACTTTGGCAAACCTGTTGCGCTGCCCCAACAGACGGTCCCCCTCGCGAGTGATGTCGTAATAAACGCCCGGCGCTTGCTGATAGCGGCCCACATACTCATCGAGCAGGGCGGACGCCACGGCAGGTCGCGGTCGATTCGGGTAGGGTATCGTCGTGCCATGTACCGCAACCAGTTTCCAGATGTGATCCCGTAATGCGAAAGTGTCGATCTCCACGCCCTCGTAGTCGCCGGCCGGCCCGCTGAAGACGAGGCGGTACACGAGCAATGCGCTATCTCCGAAGTCTCGGAATCGCACGTCTTCGTAGTGGAACTGATATGTTCCGGCTTTCGCAAGCGGAGCCAGTTCGCTCATCGCCTGCCGATAGTCGAGCGTACGACCGTTCGAATAAGCGAATACCGCATCTTCGGCCACCAGGCGGAGGTAGGCCTCCCTGTCTCCTTCGAAGAAGGCCTTGAACCGTTGCTGAGCCAGCCGCACCAGTTCGTCCCGCCGAGAAGTCATTGCTGTGCTTGCCGACCGGGCATACGCGCCGGCACAGATCACGAAAAAATGGTGCAGAGGATTGGCGTTGGCATGATGGAAACCGCTCGCGAAGGCGAAGATACACTGTGGCGTCGGAAAGACGGACAGATCAAGGTTCTCACTGCGGGTCGCTTTGGGTAAGGGCAAATACTCTATTCCTCGCGAGCGCCGACGGGCGGTAGGGACGATGCGGTCCATACGCACGGCTTCAGCCGCATATGTGCTTCCCGAAGACTGCGCTATGGCGGTTTTCGTCCACTTTCGCGGACCACAGGTCGGGCGGTCTTACATCTTGACGGAATCGATCGAATCGACGGTCAGCACGCCGTCGTCAACCTTCCCGTTGACGGTGACTTTTTGCCCCACGTGCTGATTCACCTTCTCCACCGAAGTGGGATCGATCTTGTAAATCTTGTTGTCTTCGCTCACAAACACCGCAGGCGAGCCGCTCTTAACGCAGCTTTTCGCGCACTGTTCGAACTTCGCCGGATTAATCCATTCCGAGGCCGCCTTCTTGCTTGAAGCGCTCTTCGCGCACTTTTCGTCGGAAATATAGCCTGTCATTTCGGCGGAAAATGCTGCGAATGAACCCAGCACGCCGAGAGTGAATACCGCAAGGAGTTTCTTAGCCATCCTAATATTCTCGCACGGCTGGTCAGCGCCGCTTGAAGATCCGGAACCCCCAGGCATCGAGCGAGAGGGCCGGAAGCGCCATCACCGCTTTCTTCTGCCCGTAGTGCGGGGTTACATCCTCAAATGGCCCCGCCGCCTCTATAGTTCCGAAGAACGGTTCATTCGAGCAGTTGATCGCGATCACGAACTCCTCGCCGCTGCCACGACGGGTATATGTCAGAACGCGATCCGGCGCCGAGTTCCCGATCCATTCGGTCTCCCCCTGCTGCAAAGCAGCGTGTGCCCGCCGCAGCGCGATCATCCGGGAATAGAACGCCACGAATTCCGGATGCCGCTCTGCAATTTCCCAAAACACCGGCAGCTTTTCAAACAACGCCGGCGCGCCCGATTCGGTGGTGTCCCCCACCTCCATGCCGTTGTAAAGCATCGGCACGCCGTCCATGGTGAAAACCAGCGCCGACGCTGCCAGTGCGCCGCGTTCGCCAAAACGCGCGATCGCCCGCTTCTCGTCGTGATTGTCCGAAAAGCGCATCTCCATCGCGTTCTTCGGGTAGTTGCTATGGACATCGTCCCAGGAAGCCCTTAACGCCGTTGCCGCGGAGCCATTCTCGAAAACATCCGTAAGGGTGCTGTGGAACGGCCACGCGTAGTCGAGATCGAAAGCCTTCACCAGCAGCTTTGGTTCATGAGCCTCGGCAATCATCACGATCTCGGGCTTGATCCGCTCCAGTTGGCGCCGCGCCTCCTCCCAAAAATCCACGGGGACCATGAAAGCCACATCGCACCGGAAACCGTCCAGATCGAATTCGCGCAGCCAGTAGTTCAGCATCTCGAGCATGTACGACCGCAGACCCGGAACATCATAGTTCAGCCCCGCGACGTCCGCCCAGTCGGCCACGGGCGAGATCACTTTACCGGCGGTGTCGTGCTTGTAATACTCCGGATGCTTCATCAGCACGCTGTCCCACGCCGTGTGGTTGGCGACGATATCGATGATGATCTTGAACCCCTGGTCGTGCGCTGCCCGAACGAGATGCTTCAGGTCCGCGGCGGTCCCGTAATCGGGATTGATCGCCATGTAGTCGCGAACCGCGTACGGACTGCCGATGGAGCCCTTCTTCTTGAGCTGTCCGACGGGATGGATCGGCATCAGCCACAGAATCGTGACGCCCAGTTGCTTCAGGCGCGGCAACTGCGGTTCGATGCCGCGGAAATTACCGCCAGGCGAGAATGTTCGAGGATTTATCTCGTAAATGACGCCCGATTTCACCCACTCGGCGCTCGGCCGAGCATTGGGCTGCTGCGCCAGGCAGAGGGATGCGACGAACAGAGCCGCAAGTGGCTTCACCTGCGCATTGTCCTATTTGGAACGGTCGCTCGACGGCGGCACCACGCCTTTCAAACGCATATAAACCGACATGTAGCCGTACTCTTCGTTGTCATGCGTGATATTGCCCTCGAGGAATGCGAGCTTGCTACGCTCCCCGCGAGGCGTTTTAACCATCTGTGATGCGGTGGCGTCGGTGAGTGAATCGTACGCTGCATCGCAAATCGCGAAAGCCTCCTTCAAAGCCGCTACTAACTCCTCTTTCGTCTTTTTCGATGCCGCGTTCACCGCTTTCTGTTCGCCCATCACCGCCGAACATGTGCGCGCCTGGGCGTCGGCCACATGCGCCACAAGTTCTCCAAACGTTCGAATGTCGGGCGTAGCCTTGAAACTGTATGCGTCGTCGGGCATCTTCTCCGCCATCTTGGTGAGGTTAGTTTTGATCGAAGTATATGCCTGTTTGACCTCTGTGCTCAGAGGGTTTTCCTGCGCGTACATGGCGCAGCCGCCGCCCAGCGACGCTGCGAAGATCATGCTGAAATAACGGTTCACCTGAATCTTCTCCTTGGTCTGCGAACAGTCGAGACTATCAATTATTCTATGCCTCCTGGCGCACGGCTTTTCGACAGTCGCGCGTTTGAGCCGGGTGGAAGGGGAACCCGCGTTTTCGCCTGCTCCCCCTTGCGTTACCAAAATAGGTCCTGAATTGCCGCCGCAACGGCGATAAACTCATACTATAAGAAACTTCCTACACGGACGCGTTTTCCAATGACCGCTCCGTCGCCGAAGGGCGATTCGATGATCGGCCTGACGCTACGTCACTACCGAATCGAGTCGAAACTTGGCGCCGGCGGAATGGGAATTGTGTTTCGCGCGCGCGACACGCATCTCGACCGTCCCGTCGCCATAAAAGTCCTCCCTGCCGCCGCGTCCGCGGACAGTGATCGCCGCGGCCGTCTCGCGCAGGAGGCTCGCGCTGCCTCCGCCCTCAATCATCCCAACATCATCACGATTTACGAAATCGGCAGCGAAGTCTCCGACGGACAGCGCGTGGACTTCATTGCCATGGAGTATGTCGCGGGTAAGCCCCTCGACCGTCTCATTGGCCGCAAGGGCATGAAGCTCGTGGATGCGCTCAAGTGCGCCATTCAGGTCGCCGACGCTCTCGCGGCTGCTCACGCCTCCGGAATCGTACACCGCGATCTCAAGCCTGCCAACGTTATGGTGACAGACCAGGGACTCGTGAAGGTGCTGGACTTCGGTCTCGCCAAGCTCACCGAACCGGCCAAGGCCGACGCCTTTGCGCAAACCGAGAGCGTTCAGATCCCGGCTCTCACCGAGGCTGGAACGATCATCGGCACCGTCGCGTACATGTCGCCCGAGCAGGCGGAGGCAAAGGACATCGACTCCCGCTCCGACGTTTTCTCGTTCGGCGCGATGCTTTACGAAATGCTCACCGGCCGACGCGCTTTTCTGGGCGATTCGAAGCTGTCGGTGCTGGCGACGATTCTCCAGAAAGACCCCACCCCGATTCGCGAACTCGCCGAAGGTGTTCCCCGCGAGCTGGAGAAGATCATCGCGCGATGCCTGCAGAAAGATGCACGACAGCGCTGGCAGAGCATGGCCGACCTTAAGCTCGCGCTCGCCGACCTCGTCGAAGACATCGACGCGAACCGGCTGTCGAGTCCGTCCCCCGCCAGCCGCCAAAAAGGCTGGCGCCGTTGGATCTGGCCGGCGGTAGCGGCACTCCTGGTGACGTCGGGCGCCGCCGCATATGCATTCGGAAGGCTACACAAGACCGAGCCGCCCTCGTATAGCCGGTTGACCTTCCGCCGAGGCGATGTGACTAACGCGCGCTTCAATGCAGATGGCAGAACCATCATCTTCAGCGCGCGTTGGGACGGCGCCCCCAGCCAGATCTACACGGCCGTTCCGGGCAACCGCGAGTCGCGCTCCCTGGGCCTGCCGGAAGGCAGAATCATTTCGGTCTCACCAACGGGTGAGCTGGCATTCCTCCGCGGAAGCGGCGACGAGGGCACTCTGGCCCGCGTACCCCTGGCGGGAGGGACACCGCGCGACATGCTCGATAACGTGATTGACGCCGACTGGGGACCCGACAGCGAAAAGATCGCCGTCCTTCGAACGGTGAACGGCAAGACCCGCATCGAATACCCCATCGGCAAGGTGCTCTACGAAACCGATTCGCACCCTCCCGTCAGTATGCGCCTGTCTCCCAAGGGCGACTGGTTAGCCTACTTCGAATATCAGCCCCAGATCGGCGATTTCGACGTCGCCGTTATCAATGTCAGCACTGGCGTGAAGCGGTATCTTTCGCGCGGCTGGCGCGGACTAGGCTATCTCGGATGGTCGCCGAAAGCGGACGAAGTGTGGTTCTCAGCCACACGACTGGGCGACGAGCCCGCCATTCGCGCCGCGAGCCTCGCGGGCGGCGAGCGCATCGTATCGCAAGCCCCCAGCTTCCTCCTGATCCGCGACATCTCCCGCGACGGATCGGTCCTCATGGCCGTCACCAGCACGCGCATCGCGATGAGTTTTCATTCCGACGCCGAGGGCAAGGACCGCGATCTTTCCTGGCTCGACACCTCGAAGTTGTTCGACCTCTCGAGCGACGGCTCACAGGCGCTGTTCCTGGAAGTTTCCTACGGCGAGGGCCGCAACACGTCGATTTACCTGCGCAAGACCGATGGTTCGCCCGCGGTCCTGCTGGGATATGGAAACCGCCCGGCCCTTTCGCCCGATGGCAAGTCGGTGGTTGCGATTCAAACGAATCCCAATCGACAGGACCTGGTCGTGCTTCCGACCGGCGCCGGGGAGCCGCGTTTCCTGACATCAAAGGGCATGCGGTATGAGCAGGCGGAATGGTTTCCCGACGGCCGTTCCGTTCTCTTCACGGCATCGGAGCCCGGCCATCAGGTCAGGACATTTGCGCAGGACGTTGCAGGCGGCCAGCCGCGAGCCGTGACCCCCGAAGGCGTGCGAGCTTCGCGTGTTACGCCCGACGGCAAATACGTCGTTATCGTTCGCGGCGATAAGTTCTGTCTGCAGCCCATCAGCGGTGGCGAACCGCGTGCCATCGGTCCCGCCGGTCCCGGCGAGCGGCCGCTTCGCTGGACCCCGGACGGCAAGGTGCTGTACCTCAGCCGTATTCCGGCCGACGGGCTTAGCGTCCAATTCCTCCGCCTCAATATTGCGACGGGCGAAAAAACCGAGTGGAGAGCGGCCGCACCCTCTGATCCGGTTGGGGTGGGAGTATCGAGCGCTGCCATCACCCCTGACGGACGCGAGTACGCCTACTCGTATCAACGCGACCTTTCGAACCTTTATGTCCTCAAGGGGCTCAAGTAGGATCGGACGGGCTGCGCAGGTTCAGGTTGGTCATCAGGCGGTGCAGGTAATTCGGATGCACGCCGAGCAGCTTTGCGGCTTCGGTGTAGTGCCCGCCCGCCTGGTCGATCGCCGCGAGGATAATGCGTTTTTTCGCTTCCTGAACGCCCTCTTGGTATTTTGTGACCACCGAGCCTGACGGAGCCGGCTTTTCCAGGACGGCTTCCGGCAGATCTTCAGGAAGAATGGCCGTCGTGGAGCCCAAAACCACGGCTCGTTCGATGGCGTTTTCCAATTCGCGCACATTGCCGGGCCAGTCGTAATTCAGCAGGTAGGCACGGGCTTCGGTCGATAAGCCAACGATCGTGCGCTTCGCGCGCTCCGCATATTTGGAAGCGAAATAGCTGGCCAGCAGCGGGATGTCTTCCCGACGTTCGCGCAGCGCGGGCATGCGGATCGAAACGACATTCAGCCGGTAGTAAAGATCCTGGCGAAACACTCCCTTCTTCGATTCCTCCTGCAAATCCCGGTTTGTAGCGGCGACAATTCGAACATCGAGCTTGATTGTCTTCGTCCCGCCGACACGCTGTAGTTCGCGTTCCTGCAGCACGCGGAGCAGCTTGGCCTGAATCCCGATCGCCATTTCACCAATTTCGTCGAGAAACACCGTGCCGCCTTCCGCAACCTCGAGCTTGCCCTTCTTTTGGGCAACCGCACCGGTGAAGGAGCCTTTTTCGTGGCCGAAAAGCTCGCTCTCCAGCAGCGTTTCCGTAATCGCGGCGCAGTTGATGGCGACAAACGGCTTGCCATTGCGCAGGCTGTTATTGTGGATGGCCCGCGCCACGAGCTCTTTGCCCGTTCCACTCTCGCCGCGGACCAGCACCGTCGCCTCAGTTGGCGCCACCTTCGCGATGAACTGGTACACTTCGCGCATGCGAGGGCTCTCACCCACCATGTTGTGTTCGATGTTGATTTCTTCCTGAAGCCGCTGGTTCTCGTCTGCCAGCCGCTCCAGGTGCTGCGCGTTGGCCATCGCAATCGATGCGATGCTGCCGAATGCTGTAAGCAACTCCAGCAGATCCTGATCGAACGTCGCTCCCAGGTTGCTTGATTCCAGGTACAGCACGCCTCGTGTCTGTCCCAGCGCCTCCAATGGCACGGCAATTACGGAACGTATGTTTCGAGCGATGAGGCTTTGCGATGATTCAAAACTTTCGTCCGTGGTGACATCGTTGCTGAGAATCGCAACACCTTCCTCCAGGACGCGAGCCACCACGGTTTGACTCGCCTCAATCGTGCAGGCTTCGCCCGATTTGCGGTCCAGCGCCATGACGTTATCGCCGAGCAGGATGGCGACTCGATCCGCGGGCGAAACGTCGAGCGCCGAAAGCAGCACCTGGCGTTGAATCGCCTGCATGTCGCGCAGCGAATTAATCGAGGTGCTGATGCGCAGCAGCACGTTGAGATCCCGGGCCACGCGCGTGTTCTTTTGAGCCAGCTCGGAGATCGGCTCGCGCGTCAAATAGCGAGCCTTCTCCTTCCTGAGAATGATCGTCGAAGCCGCGATGCGCGACTGGCTCAAGCGCACCGAACCGGAGCTGTTGGTCGCCTGTGAATCCTGCGCAGGAACGTAAATAAATACCGACGAACCCACCCGGATTTCATCGCCCGACTTCAAAAGGCGGTCTTTGATCGGAACCCCGTTGACGAAGGTGCTGTTGCGGCTCCCCAGGTCCCGAAGCTTGTAACCGGCGCCTTCCCGCGCGATCACGCAGTGATGTCGCGAGACCGAATTATCCAACAAAGAGATCGCGTTCGACGGATCGCGGCCCAGCGTCGTCTCCGTCCCCGCTAATGGGAAGCTCGTACCCTTCAGCGGCCCCGCCATGACGTCGAGCGCCGCGCTCGACGGGTTCAGCTCATTAGCCATGCCGCAAAATCGAGTATAGCGAAGCGCTATTGTCCCAGCGCGGTTTTATACATCGTAGCCATGGCTTGGTGGAACGAGTCGAGGCAAACCTTCTTCATGTACAGCATGTGCCCCGCGTCGCAGTAGTAGATGCTAACGTTCTTTCTGAGTGTCGGATCGAGTTCCAGGTGGTCGATCGTGTATTCTGCCCCGAAGAACGGCGTCGCCATATCGTAGTACCCCGCTCCGAATAAGACGTGCATCGACGGGTTTTGTGTCAACGCCCGTCGCATTGGCTCCGCCACGTTCAGATATTCGTTCTGAGCTTGGCCGTAGCTCCAGGGTTGAACCCGGCCGGTTAGAATCTCATACGGCAGATCGGTTGCGTAGTTCAACTGTGTGTGCACGTAATCGTTGAACATTGCAGTGTAGACGCCTTGCACGGCGGCATAACTCGGGTCGTACTCGGCGCGCTCTCCCGCGGCGTCGATATCGATGCCCTCCAACCGCCCGTCATAGCGGCCGACGGTACGCCGCTGGTCCCGCAAAAGCTCTTTCGAAAAGCGCGCCATCGTGATCCGCAAGTTCGACTCCTCGACGAATTTTTGGGAGAGGCCGGTGAGCCGCGCCAACTGCCGCGCGACGTTCGAGAGTTCCTGCGGACTGAGGGTGGATCCCTTCATGAGTGCGACGGTGTACTCATTGGCGGCGAAACGCCTTGATTCGCCGATTGCCTTCTGCAAATCGCTCAAATCCGCGGGCAGCTTTTTGTGATACCAGGCAGTCGCGGTATAGGTCGGCAGGAACATGATATAAGGCAGATCGTTCCCGACCGCGAAGTTGATCGTCTCGAAATTCAGAACCGAGGAGAGCAGCGTGATCCCATTCAGGTAAACTCCCTGCTGTAGCAGCGTTTGAGACAGTCCCGCGGCGCGGGTGGTCCCATAGCTCTCGCCGGCGATGAATTTCGGCGATCCCCAGCGTTCGAAACGCGTCAGGTACAGGCGAATGAACTCAGCGACCGACTCGAGGTCCCCCTGCACGCTGTGGAATTGCGCCGGGTTCTCGCCAGGGGCGTTGCGGCTGAAACCGGTGGTTACGGGATCGATGAACACGATATCGGACATCGATAGCGTGGTGTCCTCGTTGTCGGCGAGTTGGTAGGGGGGCGCGGGCTGTGTCCCTTCAGGCCCTCCCATCACCACGCGCTTTGGGCCCAGCGCTCCCATGTGCAGCCAGACCGACGACGACCCCGGCCCGCCGTTGAACGCAAAGGTCAGCGGCCATTTCGACTTGTCCGTCACGTCGTTGCGTGTGTATGCGATGAAGAAGATGCTCGCGCGCGGATGTTCGTCTTCCCGCTTCAGGACGAGCGTGCCGGTGGTGGCAGTATACGGGATGCTCTTGCCGCCGATGGTGATCGTATGGTCGGTCTTGACGAGGCGTTCTACCGCCGGTGGCGCCGGAAACTGTCCCGAGGGCGCCGGGGCTGCCGGTGCCGCTGCCGCTTCCCCCTGTGGAGGCGCTGCCGCCGCGGCAGGAGTTCCGCCAGGCCGCTGCCGCTGGCCCTGTCCCGGCTGCGCCCACACGACGGCGCAGATCATGAGTGAAAGTGAGAAACGTCGGATCAAGTCTTCTCCTGTCTATTTCAACTTCAGCAGACGCGCAGCGTTGCCGCCGAGAATGGCGTTCTTCTCTTCGTCGGACAGCGCTAAACCGCGAATGGTTTCCAACATCCGGGGAATGCTGCCGATCTGGTGCGGATAATCGCTGCCCGCGAGTATGTGATCAACGCCCGCGAGCCGAATGGCAAGTTCGAGCGCTTCCAGATTGAAATTTACCGTATCGTAGTAGAACTTCTTCAAGTAGTCGCTGGGGGGACGTTGGATATGTTCGCGGCAGTCGGGGAACGCGTAAAAGCCGCGGTCGAGCCGCTCCGCCAGGTATGGGATGGCGCCGCCAAGATGACACAATGCCCACTGAATGTCCGGATAGCGCTCCGGAATTCCGCTGAAAACCAGTTTCGCCGCTGCGAGCGTGGTGTCGAACAGAAACCCGACCAACGGCATCAACCAGAACTCCGTCATCGCCTCCACACCGACGGGGCTGGTGGGATGGATGTACAGCACGGCGCGGAGGTCGTTTGCCCTCTCGTACAGCGGCCAGAACCGTTCATCGTTTAAACCCACGCCATTCACATTGCTGAACAGCATCGCGCCCGGCAAGGCCAATTGGCGGCAGGCGCGCTCCAATTCTTTAACGGACGCGGCCGGATCGTTCAGCGGCAGCGTCGCTAATGCCGTGAAGCGTCCCCGGCTGTTTTCGGACACGGAGGCGAAATCGTCGTTCACGAGCGAGGCAAATCGCGCCGCGGTGGCCGGTTCCTCCACGTGCGTGCCGGGAGTGGTCAGCGTTACGACTTGCGTGTCGACGGCATGTTCAATCAGCACCTGTTCACGGTACGCAATATCGCGATGTCCCGGAACCGCAACGTTGTAGTCGCCGGGGTAGTGCAGCAGGGGATTGCCATCGGCGCCGATCGTGATCCGGACAGTGCTTTCGCCGGACTTCAAGGCATCAATGTAGGCCGGAGGATAGTAGTGATTGTGAAAATCAATGATTCGCATGTGTGACGAGTGCGCTAGCGGATTTCTGCCGCGCCCAGAAATAGTAAATAGGTAAGCCTAGCACGACCAGTAGCAAGCCGGTCATTGCCTGCACTGGGTCTGCCCAGATCAAGACTCCCGAAACAAGAATGGACGAAGCGACGAAAATGGCAGGAACGTAGACGCCGCCCCAGGCTCTGAAGCGCGGCGCGTAGCCGGGGTCGCGTCTCAATCGCAGCAGTCCCACCGTCATCAGAGCAAAAAACAGCCACTCCGTGTACACGACACGAGTGAACAGGCCCCGATATGTTGCCGTCGCCACGAGCATTGCGGACCAAACGGCCTGGAGCAGAATCGCCGTATACGGCGTGTGATACCGCGGATGAATCGACGCCAGCCAGCGGAACGCCAGTCCCTCCGATGCCATGGCGAAGTAGGTTCGAGGCCCTGCCAGGATCAGCCCGTTCAGGCCGCCCAATGCGGACAAAACTACCAGCGCCGAAATGACGCTCGCCCCGCGCGCGCCTGCGAGCACCGTCGCGGCGTCCGCCGCCACGCGGGTCGACGAAATCGCGCGATTGATTGGCAGCAGGTACAGGTATGCCGCATTGAGAGCCACGTAACACGCCGTAACGGTCGCGACGCCGATCATGAGCGCCCGCGGAATGGTCTTCTCTGGCTGACGAGTCTCGCCCGCCGTATACGTCACCATGTGCCAGCCGCCAAAAGAGAACAGCGCTGCCGCAACCGCTAGCGTGAAGCCGCCGAACGACACGGGCCCGGCGCCGACCGGCGCGCTGCGCATCGGAGGCGCCAGGAACACCACCATGCCCAGCAGCATCACGATGGCGAGCACTTTCGCGACCGTGACCACGGTCTGCAGCATGCTCCCTTGCCGCACGCCCAGGTAATTCACGCCCGAAAGCAGCAGAATCGCGCCAACGGCAACCAGGCGAATCCCCACGTCGCTGAGAGGCACAAACGAACCCAGGTATCGGGCGAAGATCACTGCTGCGGCCGCAATGATGCCGGAGTGCATGCTCCAGAACATCGCCCAGCCCCACAGGAATCCGAACGCCGGCGAGATGGTCTCTTTCAGGAAAACGTAGACGCCCCCGGTGCGTGGAAACACGGAGGACAGTTCCGCGCAAACCAGCGCGCCGAACAGCGTCAGAATCCCCGCGGCCGTCCATACCGCAAGCACTGCCGGGATGCTCGGAACATGACGGTTGATCTCGGAAGGCTGCACGAAAATCGAAGCCCCGATGATGATTCCCACCACCATGGCCGTCGAATGCAGCAGGCCGATCGGGCGTTCGAGATTTATCGCCACGTCAAAAGATCCGGCGTGTCCAGGTGTGGATATACGTTAAAGCTGCTCAACGAAAACCGTTCGGGCGAGAAAAGAAACTCGGCATAACTGGCATTGCGCGGCGCCCAGCTCAGCTCCAGCGTGCGCTGCGGAGACAAATCCAGGGCGATTCGCACTGTTGCCGCGATCACGCCGCCCGAAGTGAACACGGCCACCCGGCCCCCAACGCTCCGTGCGCGTTCAATCCCCACCTCGACCCGTTCACAAAACGACTGCCACGTTTCGACGTCGGGCGAATCCAGCTCCCCGGCCACCCACAGCCGCGTCACGCGCTGGAACATCTTCTCAAATGCCCGTGCGGCCACGGAGCGGTCGGCTGCGGTGCGGAACTCCTCGTCGAGCAGCCGCATGTCCTCGTGCTTGTCGATCAATTCCGGCAGGAACGCCCGAACCACTTCGATGCCCGGATACTCATCAAGCTCAGGGATACAGGACGAGTCCGGCCACGACTCTCCCGCCTCGCGATAAGTTTGCGCGACGATGTCACCCGTGTGTACCTGCCGGTGAGCGGGACCGTGAAATGAGTGATCGAATCGAACGCCCGTCTTCAGCCAGTACTCACCCAGCTTCCGCGCCTGTTCTTCCCCCAGGCGCGAGAGCTTGTCATAGTTCGGCTGCAGAAAGGAGGCTTGTCCGTGGCGGACCAGAGTCAGGGAGCCCATTCAGGAACACCCAGAGTAACGTAGCCGCCCTCCAGGTGGCATGAATCAGACCGCCTGAGCCCTCCCTGCCAGCATCTGCCGCAGTTCTGTTTCGTACCCTCGTACGACGTGATAAACCACCAGATCGAAGAACCGGTCTATGTTGTGCTCCAGTTCGCTTTCCGATCGAATCGATACCGGATTCTCGAAGAGTTCATTGTCGCGAACATAATCTACAGCGGACTGGCGAACGAGCTGCAACATACGGACGAGATCATGCAGGTGAACGTGCTCGGCGGCACGTGCTCGTCCGACTCGTTCATAGACCGACCAGTCGTGAGGAACTGCTGTGGCAAGCCAATCCCCCAGGTGTCCGAACAGGTCCTCCACGCGGTCGAGAATGATGCGATCCAAGAGGGTTTGGGAGTGCGGGACTTCGCGGTGAATACGTTCCAGCGAGCGGTTTGCAATCGACTCCCAGTGCTCTTCGACGAAATGAACTTGTCTCGCGCTAATCATGACAAATCCTCCGCCCGGCCATTATTGTAGACCCGTTTCCGGCACAAGGGAATGGTTTCACCGCTACTAACTACCGCAGCCAGACGGACCAAACTGCATCCACCGTAGAGTGGGTAATCGCAGACGCCCCGAGCCGCCGTCGAGCGAGCCAGGCACGCCCATAAAACACACCGGCGATCGCCGCCAGGATCACGTAACGCCAGTTAAAATACGCCGCTCGCTTATTGAAGTGAGCCAGCCCAAATAAGGGTAAAAATATACTTGACTGACCAACAGTTCTAGCGCATACTGGAACCATGAAGACGCCAGAGACTCTCCAGCAAGCAATCCAGTACTTCAGCGACTACGAGAACTGCAAAGAGTTCATGGTCGCGATCCGCTGGCCCGAAGGCGTCCGGTGTCCGCAGTGTGGTTCAGAGCACGTCACCTACCTGGAAAATGCACGCCTGTGGAAGTGCTACTCGAAGCATCCGCGTCCGAAATTCTCACTGAAGACCGGAACGATTTTTGAAGACTCCCCCCTCGGCCTTGATAAGTGGCTCCCGGTTATGTGGATGCTCGTTAATTGCAAAAACGGAATTAGCTCTTACGAAATCCATCGCGGCATGGGCGTAACTCAGAAGACCGCTTGGTTCATGCTGCAACGTTGCCGTCTGGCTTTGCAGGATGCAACGGGCGGAAAACTCGGTGGAGAGGTTGAGGTTGACGAGACTTTCATCGGCGGTAAGGCACGCAACATGCACGCCTCGAAGCGCCGCAAGGTTATCACCGGCACTGGCGGCAAAGACAAAGAGATCGCCATGGGCATGGTGGAGCGTGGCGGAAAAGTAAAAGTGTTCCACATCGACAACCGCCGGAAGAAAGCACTTCAGGCCCATGTTCGAGAGCACGTAGAAGCCGGTTCGGCGATCTTCTCAGATGAACTGAAATCGTACGAAGGTCTGGAGACCGAATACCAGCACGCCGTCATCAACCATGCGGTTGAGTACGTGAACGAAAACGTCCACACCAACACGATGGAGAACTTTTGGTCTCTGCTGAAGCGCGGTCTTCACGGCACGTACGTTTCGGTCGAGCCCTATCATCTGTTCCGCTATCTGGACGAGCAAGCTTTCCGCTACAACAATCGGAAAGACATGAACGACGGTGAGCGCTTCACTCAGGCCATGAAGCAGATCGTTGGACGCCGATTGACCTATGAGCAATTGATCGGAAGCGGAAAGCCAGAAGGGGCGAGTCTCAACTAAACGCCAAGGGAGAGGGAAGAAGAGCTAACCTATCCTCTTCTTCTTTGTCTTAGGTCCAGGCCGGTGAGGATTCAACGCTGCTTGCTTTCGGTGTTCCTCAATCTGCTTTTGGATCTTGGCGTGGGGAACTTTGACGACAGCGGCCATGACGCTTTTGAATCGATCGAACGCTGCTGTTCCTTCGATCATTTCGGTTTCGGGCTCCACGATTCTATGATCCCACCGTTTTGCTTCGTTCGTACGCCTCGACAGCCCGGATCGCATCCTCAATGGTAAACACGGGCTTATCTGGGAGCGATAGGGCCTCGGGGGACAGATCAAAACCGGCCAATGAGGGACACCTCAAAACCGGCCAATAGAAAACAGGCGGGACGAGTTCTTTATACCCTGTTATGGTCGGCGAAGCAAGAGAAAGTTCTGCCTGCAGCATTCTCAATGTGGAAA
>DATGJP010000070.1:0-46059 GCA_035295125.1 Bryobacteraceae bacterium
CATGCAAACCGTTGAATTCCAGCAGGCGCTGGAACAGCTCATCCAAACGGCTCAGGAGCAGCCCACAGCGATCATGTGCGCCGAAGCCGTCGAGTGGCGCTGTCACCGCTCTCTGGTTTCGGACGCCCTCCTGGTCCGCGGCGTCGACGTCCGCCATATCCATGACGCCTCCACCCCCAAGCCCCACCGGCTCACATCGTTTGCCCAGGTGCGCGGGACCACGGTGACATATCCATCACCCGATCCCCAGCAGCATTTAGAATATGACTGAGGCATGACCACCGCCCTCCTCGCCGACCCGGTTTACAAAGAGCATTACACCGGCCCTGGCCACCCCGAACGGCCCGAGCGTTTCGACGCCGTGGTGACTGCCCTGCAGGGACTGCCGCTGGCGCACGTCGAGTCTCGTCCGGCTACAATCGACGAGATTACGCTCTGCCACAGCCCGAGATATGTTCAGACGGTCCAGCGCGACGTCGCCTCTGGTTATGGGACCCTAAGCACCGGCGACACGACCATCAGCGCCGGCTCCGCGGAAGTCGCCTTGCGCGCCGTGGGAGGCGTGCTCAACGCCGTCGACGCGGTGATGTCCCGCGGCGCCTCAAACGCCTTCTGCGTCGTTCGCCCGCCCGGCCACCATGCCACTCCTGATCGCGGGATGGGCTTCTGCATCTTCAATAACGTGGCGATCGGCGCCCGCTATGCCCAGAAGAAACACGGCGCCGAGCGCGTCCTGATTGTCGATTGGGACGTGCACCATGGGAACGGTACCCAGGACATTTTCTACGGCGACGGATCCGTGCTTTTCTTCAGTACGCACCAATATCCCTGGTATCCCGGAACCGGCGCTGCCGACGAGAGCGGTTATGGCGAGGGTGAGGGTTGCACCATCAACTGCCCGTTTCCGGCCAACACCGGCCGCGACGGAATACTGGCCGCTTTTCGAGACCGCCTGCTCCCCGCAGTCGACGAGTTCAACCCTGATCTCGTCCTTTTGTCGGCGGGCTTTGATTCCCGGGCCGGCGATCCGCTCGGCCGTTTCTATCTCACCGACGAGGATTTCGTGGAAATGACAAAGCTGATGCTTGATGTCGCCGACCGTCATGCCGGCGGCCGTCTCGTTTCGGTTTTGGAAGGCGGCTACAGCCTTACCGGGGTCTCTTCCGCGGCACGCTGCCACGTGGAAACGTTGCTGCAAACCTGACCGGGGGTGTCCGTAATAGGCATCGGCCGCGACTCCTCGCCGTAGGCCTCGGGTGTGAAGATCTGGAGTTTCGCCATCTGCGCCAGCGGATCCGCCGGCCGGAACCGCACCCGGAAAGAATGAATCAACGCAGCATACAGATCATGCAACAGGTCGGGAATCTCCCCGGTGGATGTGCAGACCAGCAGATTTCCCGATGTTTGCGAACACACGCGCCGCATCACTGGACTTGGCGACGTCGTAAGGATGTGCACGATCACTCCCGCTGATTTTGCAGCCGCGATCTCAGGCTCCAACGAAGATTGCAGCGTATCCGCCGCCGATGACAGGATCAGGACGACATGCCGCGAGCCGCGCGCCGGTATCGCCAGGTCGATGAGAGCACGCAGCGCCTGCGTGGGATGCGTCGCGCAGCTCATTCGTCTCCCCGGAGAACCTGCGGCTTCCTCAATCGCCGTGCGATCCGTGGTGAATCGCATGCTCAGGCCTAAAAGATCGACATCCTCCGCCGTCAGCACTGAGGTAAGACTCCCGAAAACGCCATGGGCAAGCGATACGGGGGCCGGCTCGACGGGAGGCGCCGGCGTCGGTGCCCCTCGTGGCCCACGCAGGTACTTCATGACCATCCAACTGTCGAACCGCCGCTTATTCCGCATGGCACGCTCTACGGCTCGTTCCAGCACATCCTGCTCGGGGCTCGCCCGTTCCAGGATGCGGGACATTCCGAGTGCGATGCTCAGGGGATCTTTACGGGGTTGCTCCACTTCGTAATCGTGAATGATATGTCCGTCGGCCCATATGGCGAAGTTGGTCGGCAGAAGGATTAAGGCCTCCTGGCGCGGACGAGGCCGTATGCCGGCGGTGATTTCATGCCACCCGTCTTCCCCCACTTTCACTTCACTCAAAAAGAGACGAATGGGCGGCGAACCGTGCCGCTTTGCGGCGGCTTGCTTCAACTTGGCAATTGCCAGCATCGCGTTGCTGCGCGTGTCCTGCGTCGACTCGCTAATCATGTGCCCGAGCGTGGGCAGGTAACGCGGATCGCCGGTTTCCCCCATTACCCAGGCTCCAGTGGCACGAAATTTCTGCTGCCCATGACTCGCAAGGTGCTCAATTGCGCGAACCGACCCTGGATCTCCCAACCGGTAGAGTCCAAGCAGAGCGTTCCCGACTACGCGGTTGTCCTCATCGGAAACCGCGCTCCACATCACCCCCCGGCTGCCTTCGGTATCCACCCCCCACAGCGACTCCACAGCATTCGCGCGCACCCGGGGATCGGCCTCCACCATCTGCTCCTCAACCCACTTGTGGTTCTTGTTATTGCGCCCCACTAATAACGCTGCTTTGGAGCGGACGCGTGGGTTCGGATGATGCAGCAATTGGGTCATCACAGGCAAAATGCGGCCTCCGTCCGAGATCTCGGCCATGACCTCGATCCAGCGAACGCCCGCGGCACTGCTGGCAGCCTCCTCCAATTGCTGCCGATCCTCCACCTTGTGCCCCAGAAAATTCCGCAACAGCCGTATGTCGAAAGTTGGGTCCACATGCTTCAAGTACTTCGCGATAGCCGACGCCTCCGGCAGGGTGAACATCGTGGGGTCGCAGAGCGGTTTCGGCAGTAGCCCATTGCTGAGGAGCAAGGTGAGCATGTAGTGATAACCGGGCGAGTCGTCCCCGGCGCGCAGTAGGGGAAGTGCGGCGTGAAAGAACCCCTCCCGGTCCCTCTCGATGAGTGCTCTCATCAGTTTGGCAGCGCCCGGAGGGTTCGCCGCAAAATCCTTCACGACTTTGTGGACGGCCGATTCCATCTGTATTCCTTATCGGCGCAAGAGCGCCATTTCGCTATCACCCTCTGGGGGGTACCGTCTTAAAGAATTTGGAGAATGTGGAAGGGTGGCGCAGGCCTTCAGGCTGCCTCTGGATCTCACCAGGAACGCACGGGTGGGTTCGCATGCCTCGTGGCGAAACCATAACCGCCTACCTCTTACCAGGGGTTCGAAAACCGCCGGTCCCGCAAAACCGCCTCGTCCGTCAAAGCTTTTAGAAACTCAATCAGGTCCTCGCGATCCCGAGGCGACAGCACGAATCCGCCCACCAACGGGTCTTTGTTCGGATTGTCGTGCCCCACTCCCGCATGCGGTCCTGAAGAAATGTTTCGGCCACCCGCTGCGTAATGATCCAGCACCCCCGCTAAGGTCGCAATGCTTCCGTCGTGCATGTAAGGGCCGGTCAGCGCGATATTGCGCAGCGTCGGCGCCTTGTACTTTCCCACGTCCGTCGGATCGCGCGTGAACTCGAAGGTGCCCAGGTTGGGCTGCGGATAGGAAAATGCACCCGCAATGTTATACAACCCGGTATTGTGGAATTCCGGCGCTCGCGGAACGCGTGTCTCGGTAACAGTGTTGCCACTGAAATTAAAGCCGCTGTGACATCGGAAACACGACAGCGGCTGGCTGAAAAAGAGAACCTCGCCCCGCTTGGCAAACTCCGATATGGCGCTATCGTCGCGATCGAAATGGTAGCGGTCCCAGGGCGAGCGCCCTGAAATGATACTGCGCTCGAAACAGGCAATCGCCTTCACCACGTTCGTGATGGTAAACGGGTCGGCCGCGCCGGAAAAGGCACTTCGGAACAGATCCTGGTACCTGCCATCCGAGCGCAGTGCGGACAAGAATCCGTCGTCTTTCTTCAAACCCAGCTCAATGGGATGCTCGCCATACATGGGCGTCAGAGCCTGATCCTCCAACTCGCGAACCGTCGGATTCCCCCAGGTCAAAACGGCGCTGTAGGCGACATTCACGAGGCTCATTGCGCCTCGCGAATGCCGTTCTCCGGTCGCGCCGACCGAGACCGCACGCCCGTCCGTAAAGGCGAGCTGCTGTTTGTGACAGGTCGCACAGGAGCCCTTCCCGTTCACCGACATTCGCGAATCATAAAAGAGGTAGCGCCCAAGCTCCACCTTCGCCGCGGTCATCGGATTTTCCGCTGGAACCCGCGGCTTGGGGAACCCCTTGGGAAGGTTCCAGGGGTAGGCGTCTACGGAATCCTGACCGACCGCCAAACCGCACGCCAGTCTTATCAGCAGGAACCCGCTAAGATACTGCACTCTGCCGGCCACCTACTTCTGCAATCTCACGAGCTCCAGAGTCTCCAGCATACGCACCGACCGCGCCCCGGCCTTGTCGTTCGCGCAAACGAGCCGGAACGGGCCCTGGTAGCCGAAGAGAGGCTTGCCGTCACGCTTGTCGGCAATGATGATCGACTCGTTGCCGAAGTCCGCGTCCAGTTCCCCCAGGGAGAAAAGAACCTGATAGCCGTCATGAGCCCTGGCGAGCACGTAGCTCGCGAGCGCCTTTCCGCGCAGGTCCTTCCCCAGCGGCACCCCCGCGCGCTTCAGGATCTCGCGCAGCGGGACCCCTTCGTACTTCACTTTCGTGCCGTCCTGATCGGCCACCGCCATGGTCTGACGCGGCATTCCGGCCAGATCGTCCGCTCTTAACGTCAGGGGCGCGGGGACATCTCCACGGACCATGAGTTCAGCAGCCGGCGCATTCGCAGAACCGGTTTGGGCCGCGGCGCTGCCGACCGCTACGAGTACGGCTATGAGTAGTTCAAAAATGTAACGCATAAGTGGCGAAGTCGTGTGAACAGGTACACGATCCAGCCACAGTGTACACCAGCGAGCCTCTGCCGTAATAGTCTCGTATGCGTTACATTGATAGCTTTACAAGACATTCATGAGCCTGAAACGACTGCCCCTCGCTCTCGCCATCCCCTTAGCCGTTTCGTTGCCCTGCTTCGGACAGGCCGGCAAAGCCGAACTCTTCGGCGCCATCCTGGATCCGCAGGGCCTTGCTGTAAGCGCCGCTAAAGTCACCGCCACTGATCCGGCCACCGGAGCGCACTTCGACGTCGACACAGACGAGCGCGGCAGCTATCATCTTCTGGGTTTGGCCGCGGGTCGCTACGTTCTCACGGTGGGAAAGCCCGGATTCCGTCCTTTTCGCCAGGAAGGGATTACGCTGCGCATCGGCGATCAGACGCGTCTCGACGTCAGGCTCGAAGTGGGGCAAACCTCGCAGTCGGTGGAAGTGAAAGCCGAAGCTACGCTGCTCGAAACCGCGAATGGGTCGGTAAACTATCACGTTAGCCAGCCGCAGCTTGAAACGCTGCCCCTCGACGGCCGCAACTTCATTCCGCTCGTCGCGCTCTCGCCCGGAGTAGCGCTGCCGGGCGGAGGATCGCTCCTGCCCCGCATCAATGGAAGCCGACCCCGCACTAACGAATACCTTTACGACGGCATCAGCGTCCTGCAGCCCGAGCCCGGGCAGGTAGCCTTTTACCCCATCATCGACGCCATGGAGGAATTCCGCCTGAATATTAACGCCTACTCTCCCGAGTACGGACGATCGAATGGCGGCACGGTCATGGTCATCGGCAAGTCCGGCAGCAACGAATTTCACGGCACGCTCTTCGAGTTTCTACGCAATGAGGACCTGAACGCCAGAAACTATTTCGCGCAGCCCGGTCCGCGCCCGGAGTTTCGCCGCAACCAATATGGCCTGACAGTCGGTGGGCCGATCCGTAAGAACCGCACCTTTTTCTTTGCCGATTGGCAGGGAACCCGGCTGCGCACCGGCATCACACGCCAAAGCGTCGTTCCCACCCTGGCGCAACGCAGCGGAATTTTTACGACAACCATCTACGATCCCAACACCTCGCCGCGAGTCGCGTTCACAAATAACACCGTCCCATCGAACCGAGTCGATCCCATCGCCCAGCAGATCCTGCAGCACTACCCGCTGCCCAACGCCAGCGGCGCGAACAACTTCATCTTTACGGGCGTCGAGCCCGACAACCAGGACCAGTTCGATGGCCGCATCGATCACGTCTTTAACGAAAAGCACCGCGCTTTCGTGCGGTATTCGTATCTGCGCGACGATGATACGCCCGTCCCGTTCCTGCCCGACGGAAGCGGCAACCTGACAGCGGGCGTTATCGGACACGCCATCACGCGCGGAGACGGGCTTGCGACGGAATACGACTGGACCGTCTCCCCAACCACTTTGAACCAGGCGCGTTTGGGTTACACGCGGCGCGACATCAATCAGCGATCCTTACAAGACGGCGGCATCACGGTTCCCGGCGCCCCTCAGAGCGCCTTTCCGTCGACTCTGCCGATCTTCACCGTCACAGGGTTGCAGCAGATCGGCCCGACCACGGCCGCCAACAGTAACTTCACCTCGCGCGTCACCGAATTCCTCGATACCTTCTCGACCGTGCATGGACGTCACACCATCAAGTTCGGAACCGATCTCCGGCGCGAAGCCCTCGACATCGTTAATCCCGCGAATCCCACCGGCTCCTACGCCTTCACCACCACAGGCACGGATTCCTCCACGGGCGCCGGGGGGAATGCGCTCGCCTCGCTTTTGCTCGGACAGGTGAATGCGTTCAGCATCGATATTCAGAAGCAGGTCCTCCAGGATCGCGCCCATATCACTGAATTCTTCGTCGGCGACGACTGGAAGGTGTCGGACCGCCTCACCCTGAATCTCGGCACCCGCTACACACTGAACTTCCCCTCCACCGAAGTCCACAACCAGACTGCGATTTTCGACCTGAATACGCAGTTGCTCGATTTCCCGCACACCGCACGCGAACTGGAGTGTTGCGATTTCGGCCCCCGCGTCGGCCTGGCGTACCGGATCGGGGATTCCTGGGTGGTTCGGTCGGGGTACGGCATGATCTGGTTTGAACAGACCGGCATCACGACGCCGTTTACTCTGCCGCAATTCCCCTTTGTTCAGACCGTTGGGCAACAATCGCTGGACAACATCAATCCGGCGTTCGTACTGTCGAACGGCCCGACCGTCCAGGTCACAGCGCCGAATCCCAATTCAGGCCTCGGACAGGGAGTTTTCGGTGTGGATCGCAACGTCGGATCGGGCTACTCGCAGCAGTGGAATTTCACCGTGCAGAGGACGCTGGGGCGGAATCTGAATCTGGAAGCCGGTTATCTCGGATCGAAAAACAGCCACCTGGGGCTGCCGGAATGGAATCTGAACCAGGTCCCAGCCGCGGACCTGGCGATGGGCACGGCACTGACTGCGAAGGTATCCAATCCCTATTACGGCCAGATCCCGACATCGTCTTCGTTGGGCCAGCCGACCATCGCGCAACAGCAGCTTCTGCGCGCCTACCCTCGATTCACGAACGTCGCGCTCTTTCGCGATAACGTTGCCGATTCCGAATACGAAGCCCTGCAGGCAAAACTCGAAAAACGCTTCTCCAATGGCCTGACGTTCACGTTTGCGTACACGTTCTCGAAGCTGATCGACGACGCGTCCACCTACTTCTCCCAGACCATCTTTACCGGTCCCACGCTGACCACGATCGGAGCCGCCGACGCGTTTAACCGCAAACTCGAACGCGATGTTTCAAGTGGCGACATCCCGCGAGTGTTCTCCTCCGGCTGGGTGTATCAGATTCCTCGCTTGTGGAAGATTTCCGGTTGGGAGATTGGCGGCATCGTGCGCGTCCAGGCGGGAGACGCCGTGCCAGTGAACCAGGCGACCAACACGCTGTCAGCCTTTGGGTATGCTGTGCAGCGACCGAACCGCGTCGCCGACCCCAACGACTTCGCCACACGGAGCGCCAGTCAATGGTTTAACAAGGCAGCGTTCTCCACGGCCGGCCAGTTCAGCATCGGCAACACCTCGCGCAATCCGGTCCGCGGACCCGGCCTCCAGGACGCCGACCTGATGATCAGCAAGACGTTCCGCCTCACCGAGCGCTTTCTTTTCGAGTTCAGGGCGGAAGCGTTCAATGTAAGCAACACGCCTCCGCTCAACGACCCGAACGGCTCCTTTGGAAGCGCCGCCTTTGGCACCATCACCAGCGCGGGGAATCCAAGAGACTTCGAATTCGCCGGCAAGATACGTTTTTGAGGTCAGTAGGGTTTCGAACGGAGCAGCGGGCCTTTGGCCTGTCGCCGTGGACCTCGGATCCACCGAAAATGGATGAAAGTCAAGCTGGCGCAGGCGGTTTCGCCTATGCGTTTTCGGTGAGGTCATCAGCGGCTCTGCCGCTCGCGGTCGATCAGTGCGCGTTTGCGCGGAAGCCCCCACCGATAGCCACCCAGCTCGCCCGTTCCCCGAATCACGCGGTGACATGGGATGACGACCGCGACCCGATTGCTCGCACAAGCGCGCGCTACCGCCCGCGTGGCCTTCGGCTGACCGATCGCTGCCGCCACCTCGCCATACGACTGCACCTCGCCGTAGGGAATCGATTGCAGATAGTTCCATACGCGCATTTGAAACGCGGTAGCGCGGATGTCTAATGGCAAGTCGAGATGCGGCTGAGCGCCGGCCAAGTGTTTCGTCAGCGCGTCGACCCATTTCGCGAAATCGGCATGATACGGCGCCCTCATGGGTTCGAGCTGCGCCGCCGGATACTCCTTTGCCAAAGCCCCGAGTAAAGCTGCCGCGTTGTCCCCGAACTGCACAAAGCACAGCCCGCGATCAGTGGCCCCAATCATCATCAGACCCACCGGTGACTCCACCGTAACGTGGCTGATCTTCACGTCGCGGCCGCCCTGCCGGTACTGTTTCGGCGTCATGCCGAGCCGTGTATCGGCGCGCTCGTAGACGCGGCTGGAAGATCCATACCCGGCATCGTAAACCGCCTCCGTCACGTCCTTGGCGTTCTTCAGCCCGCTCTTGAGCTTCTTGAGCCGCGCCGCCTCCAGGTACTGCTTAGGAGTCAACCCGACAAGCGCCTTGAAACTCCGCTGCAAATGAAACGGGCTCAGCCTGGCCATCTTTGCGAGGTCCTCCAGCTTGAGTGCCGCCTCGCTGTTGGCTTCGATATATCGGCACAACTCGCGTACCCGCTCGGCGTTTCCGCCGTATTGTTCTGAATTCAACATGTCTCGTCTCCTCGTTTAAGCGGCGTCGTGAAAAATGACGCCCAGGGTGTATCTCTCGCCGCTCAGAATGGGGCTCACTCCATGGCGAAAGTTAGTCCGGTAGTAGCCGCGTGTGCCCTTCACCGGACGGTAACGTGTCGTAATCACCACCGCCTCGCCTTGTTCGAGGCGTATGGCATGACCTATCGATTGCGCGCGCGGCTGTTGTTCGACCAGCAGCAACTCGCCCCCCGTGAACTCCTCGTCCGGCCGGCTCAGCCCGATGACGACCTGAAACGGAAAGACGACATCGCCGTAAAGATCCTGGTGCAGGCAATTGAAATCGCCGGCTCGATAGCGGAGCAGCAGCGGTGTAGGACGATTCTGTCCTGCTTCATGGCAGCGCTCCAGAAACGTGCCAAGCTCAGCCGGAAAATCGCCACCCAGCGACAAGGCACTCATCCATTCATTCGCAACGGGCGCCAACTGCGGGTAAAGTGACTCCCGCAAGCCCGCGACGACAGCCGGAAGAGGGTTAGCGAAATACTGATACTCGCCCCGGCCGAAGCGATAACGCGCCATGTCGATCCGGCTGCGAAACAACTCCGGCGTTTCGTAAAGCGCCCGCAATTCTTCGCATTCGGAACGGCTGAGCAGCGCGCCCATCCTTCCGTAACCCCGTGCCCACAATCCGGCGACGAAGTCCGTCATGCCGCGCCTCCCAGCACGCGGGCAACGGACGCAATCGCGCGTTCCACATCGCGGTCGGTCGTGCGCCAGTTGCAGACGCTGACTCGCATGACGCGGCGCCCGCTCCAGGTCGTGCCCCAGAAGTAAGTCTCGCCTTCCTGACAGATGGCCGCGATCACCCCATCGGTGCTTGCATCGCCAAAGCCAATCAGTCCCTGGTTCAGAATCGGACGCCACAAAATTTCAGTTCCCGGAAGCGCGCCAATCCCTTCTACGAGCTGGTGGGCGTAGCCGCAGCAGCGATCCACAAGTTCCGTGATGCCCTGTTTGCCAAGCTGCCGCAGCGCTGCGTAGGTGGGAAAGGCCCGCGCCCGCCGCGACCATTCGGGTGTCCAATCAATCGCATCCCGAACGTCACTGTCGTACGTAAGATATGGCGCGCGATATGCGACGGCGTCGCGATGGGCTGCGGGGTCGGCGACAAAGGCGTAGCCACAATCGAACGGTACGTTGAGCCATTTGTGGCCATCGGTCGCCCAGGAGTCCGCCGCCTCGACGCCGCGCACGAGATGCCGATACTTCGGACTGGCTGCCGCCCACAAACCAAACGCGCCATCGACGTGCACCCAAGCCCCGTAACGCTTCGCCAGGGGGATCAAAGTTTCGAACGAGTCGAAAGCACCGGTATTAATCTCTCCGGCCTGTAGGACGACAATCGTCGGCCGATTGGGATCGGCGGCAAGCGTCTCCTCCAACGCCTCCCATGGGATAAGACTGACATTCGCGGTTCCAAACCCGACGAATCGAATGGCTCGATCCACCGAGCCGTGCCGCTGCTCCCCAGCGATAATCCGAACCGCCGGAGCACCGGAAAGCCCCTTCTGTTCGACGTCCCAGCCCGCACGGGTAAGCAAAGCTCGTCGAGCGATCGTCAAACAGGTGATATGCGCCATCTGGCACCCGCTCACAAACGCGAAGCTTGCACCCCGTGGCAGGTTCAAAACGTCCTTAAGCCATTCGCCGGCGATTTCCTCGACTACCGCCGCCGCCGGTCCGGATGCCGCGAGCGTGGAGCTCTGGTCCCAGACCGACGTGAGCCAGTCCGCTGCCAATGCGGCGGGCAATGCGCCGCCAAGCACCCAAGCGAAGAATCGCCCGCTAGTGGATCCCAGTATTCCGTCTTCCACGTCCCGGACCAGATCAGCAACCACCTGCTCGGGTGGAATCCCCGCATCACCGAGTGGCCTCGCCAGCCGCTCACGCAAAGTCGAGGCGTTCGCACGCGCGGCCACCGGCGCCGAATCCAAATTCTCCAAATATCGAATCGCCAACTCTGCCGCAACAGTTAATGTCTTTCGCACAAGCCTAATGTAACGGCAGACCGCACGCTCGATCTATCCGTTTCTTGCGCTATGTGATGCCGGCTCGAAGCCTGCGGCGGGTTGCCAACCGCCGAAGTCCTACACTCCGACAGGTATACACTAAAGTTTCCCGTTTTCTTTTCGGAAACGGGGAAAAACCGAGGCTTGCCACGCATCGGCACAAACACTATGATTCAATCCACTCAGCAACGTCCGGTCGTGGCAGGATCGCCACAATCCTACGGTCCTGCACTGGCCGTCATCACCACCGTCTTCTTTATGTGGGGGTTCGTTACTGTCCTAAACGACATTCTCGTGCCCCATTTAAAGGCCATTTTCGAGCTGAACTACACCCAGATCATGCTGCTGCAGTTCACCTTCTTTTCGGCCTATTTCATCATGTCCATGCCGGCCGCGAAGCTGATTTCCTGGCTCGGCTATCAGAAATCGATCGTCGCCGGACTGGGCGTCATGGGCGTGGGCGCGCTGCTATTCCTGCCGGCCGCGGCGGTGCCTTCCTATGCGTTGTTCCTTGGCGCTCTCTATGTCCTGGCTTCCGGGATGACAGTGCTGCAGGTAGCCGCCAATCCCTACGTCGCGGTTCTCGGACCTTCCGATACATCGTCCAGCCGCCTCAATCTTGCACAGGCTTTTAATTCTCTCGGCACCACGATCGGTCCCTATCTCGGTGGGCTTTTTATCCTCTCCGCGGTCAAGGTAACAGCGGACCAACTGAAGGCTATGTCGCCCGATCAGTTGCAGGCGCATCGTCTGCTCGAAGCATCCTCGGTTCGCATGCCCTATCTCGGCATCGCGGCCCTGCTCTTCCTGCTGGCCTTTGCGATTTCGCGCTTCCATCTGCCGGTCCTAGCGTCAATCGAAGAAGGCCGCACTCACGACTCCTCGATCGACGGTGACAGCGTCTGGCGTCACAGACAACTCGTCCTGGGAGCGGTCGGCATCTTCATTTACGTGGGCGCTGAAGTATCGATCGGCAGCTTCCTGGTAAATTATTTCTCGCAATCGTTCATTGGCGGCCTAAGTGAGAAAGACGCTGCCGGCTACGTCTCGTTCTATTGGGGTGGCGCCATGGTAGGCCGTTTCATCGGCTCGGCGCTGATGCAGAAGATCAAACCCGGATTCATACTCGGCTGCGCGGCATTGGTCGCCTGCCTGCTTGTAACAACATCGATCCTCACGACCGGCCATGTCGCCATGTGGTCGATCATTTTCGTCGGCCTGTTCAACTCCGTGATGTTCCCCACAATTTTCACGTTGGGTATAGACGGCATGGGCAAACTCACCGGCAAGGCTTCGGGCATTCTGATCATGGCCATCGTCGGCGGCGCTATCATTCCCGTGGTTCAGGGCGCGCTGGCGGACCGCATCGGCATTCACATGGCATTCATCCTGCCGGCGGTCTGCTACCTCTACATCCTGTATTACGGCTGGAGTGGATCGCACCATAACGGCCACGTGGCGGCGAAGGCGGCCTAACCGCTTTCCAAAACCAGCTAGCATCATAGTTATGTCGCGCTTCGTCCTTTGCGCCCTCATAGCGACGTCTGCTTTCGCCGCAACCCCGGTCCTGGACTCAACCCATTGGGACGCAGTCCGCGGAAACGCCGTGCTTGACGCCGCGGTTCAGCATGACAATCATAAAGCCCTTCGCGTCGAACCCGGGGCCTCCCCGGACGCCGCTATCCGCTCCGCCCCTGTCGCCCTCACGATCGGCAAACACTACGAGCTGAGCGGCTGGGTGCGAACGGACGGAATCGAGGTGCGCGACCTGGACCGCTCCCCGATCGCCACCGGTGCGACCATCACCATGGCTTCCATGCCCTTCGACGTCCACGCCGCCTCGGTCGGCGCAACACACGACTGGACGCGGCTCACGCTGCATTTCACGGCCACACGGGCCCAGGACAGCATCCTGCTGACGGTCGGCAACGGAGGCGCGTTCAAAGGCAAAGCCTGGTTCGAAGGCGTCAGCGTCGACGAAGCCTCGAAGATCAAAACCTGGCCGGCTGCCGAAGCGGTGGAGTCCTACGGCCCCGCGTATCGCTATCCGCAGGGCGGCTGGATTTACCTGCACATCGAAGGCAAGCCCTACGACCGCGGCTATCAGCACGGCCGCCTGATGACGCACGAAATCCCGCAATACCTGGAGCGCTGCGCAGCAGACCTCGGCTACAAGAGCCAGGATGGGTGGCAACAGGCTCGGACCACCGCCAATGCGCTTTTCCTGCGTGGCTTTGACGACGAGATCCTACAGGAGATGAAAGGCATTGCCGACGGCGCTTCAGATGCCGGCGCAAGATTCTACGGCCACCGCATCGACCTGATCGACATCGTCACGGCCAACGTGGAAGTGGAAATGGGCATGCTGCGCGAAGCCATGCCGATGACGCCGAACGGCCTCGAGGGCCTGCATCTCACGGCTCCGGATTTTAAACACGACGCTTCCCGCCGCGATCGCTGCAGCGCATTCGCCGCCACTGGCCGCGCCACGCGGGACGGGAAAATGGTGATCGGCCACGTTACCTGGTGGCCCCTCACGCTCGCCGAGCAGACCAACGTGATGCTCGACATTCAGCCGGTGAAAGGCCACCGCATGTTGATTCAGAGTTATCCCGGCGGCATCGAGAGCGGCACCGACTGGTATCAGAACGATGCGGGAGTCGTACTGACCGAGACAACCATCCGCCAGACTCCGTTCAACGCCCAGGGCACTCCAGTCGCCTACCGCGCTCGCAAAGCGATTCAGTACGGTGACAACGTCGACAAGGTGGTCGAATACCTGAACACGCGCAACAATGGCCTCTACACCAACGAATGGTTGATCGGCGACGCCAAGAACAACGAGATCGCCATGTTCGAACTGGGGACGTACAAAACAAAACTCTGGCGCAGTACGAAAAATCAGTGGTTCGGAGGCACGGAAGGTTTCTACTGGGGCTGCAATAACACCAAGGATCTCGACGTCCGCCTGGAAGACAAACCCGATCCGCAAGGCAAACCCGAATACCTCGGCTTCGTACCCGCTCCCCGCGATCTGAAGTGGCAGGAGATGTACCAGAAATATCAGGGCACCATCGATGAACAGTTCGCGTTTCTCGCGTTCCGCACGGCCCCACTGGTTTCCGCTTCGACCATGGACGCCAAGGTCGCAACGGCGGACATGGCAAGCCGCATGATGGTCTGGGCCGCCATCGGCAAACCGAACCAGCGCGAGTGGGTTCCCGGCGAGCGGCAAAAAGAGGAATACGAAAAGAACGCCGGCCTCTATCCCTCCGGTTATCGTCTGTTCACCACCGAAGCACCTTCGCGAGCCGAAGTAGAGCATGTGCCCGCGAGTCTTCAGCCCTCGTCGTCAATCCGTCACTTCAGCCGCAGCGTTCTGTGGCAGGGTTGGGTTCTTCCCACCTCCGATGCGGACACATGGTTCGCAGCAGGGTCAGCGGCCTATTACGATGACCTCCACTCGCGCGACCTGGACAAAGCCATGTTGACCCGCTGGGCGGCCTATCGCCGTCTGCAACTTGACGAACCCACTGCGCTGACGCAGTACGAAATTGAAAAGCAAAAGGGCGCACTTTTCCTCGATTCGCTCCGCCAGCGCCTCGGCGACGACAAGTTCCTGGCGCTGATGCGCAGCTATTTTGCTGCGAACACCACTAAGCGGGTGACGGCGCAATCGTTCCTCAACGCAGCGGGGGTTAGCTTCGAAATGCCCGCCGGGCAGGGTCACGCCGTTTATATTGCGCGTGACGTTTTTGAACGGCTGCACTCCACCTTGATCGTTTACGGCACTGGCTCTGACGCCGGCGCGAACCGCTACGCTGCCGAGCAGATCCAAAGCCGTTTCCTGAACATGTACGAAAGCATCGTGCCCATCCGCAAGGATTTTGAGCTGACCGACGACGACCTGCGTACGCATGACGTTGTTTTCGTCGGCCGTCCCGAAGGCAATTCCGCGCTCGCTGCCATTGCCCGGAACATCGGGCTCAACTATACGGATGCGGTGTTCCGCATCCAGGGCCAAGCATACGCCAGCGAAACGGAATCACTGATCTATGCGGCGCCGAACCCGGTCGAGCCCAAGCACATGGTGCTGGTGGTTGCCGGCAACGATCCGCTCGGTACGGTGCAACTTGCTACCGCGGAATGGCCTCGCGCCGAATACGCCGTGTTCAATCGCGGAAACGAACCGCAGTCAGGTTATCTCCGTTGAACGAGCTTTTCGAAACACCAGCGGAAGGGCGTGACGACGCCTGGCGCACGGCTTTCTACGCTGCCATACCCGACGCCGGCCTGGTCGGCTTGAATCCCCAGGTGAGCACTGGCCCGGACACATTTCCCTATTTTCACCTGGCGGTTCCTGATTCCGGTTCTCCAGCGACGCTCAGTATCTCGCGAATCCTGAATTACGCGCTCGAAAACGGGACTGGCGCGGTGATTTTTGCCGATGCCAAGCGCTCGCAACCACCCGAATGGGTCTTCACGTACGGCGACCTGCTTTCTTATAAGCTCTATGGAAGCTTCGAAGGTGACGTGAACAATTCGCTAGTAGACCCGCAGCCTCGTCAGGCCGGAAAACTCCTGGTCGCGGTGCCGAGCGAAGCATTGCTTCCAGCCGCCGCGCGCCGAGCGATTGGCGCATATATGCGCGAGAAGTACCGTCATCCCGCGCCCAAGGTTGCGCTCGTCGTCGATCCGAGCCGCCAGCCGGCTCACGCCCTGATGTTCAACCTGACGTTAGCCCAATATCATGGCGACGCGAAGAAACTGCAAGCCGCAGTTCACTATTTAGGCTGGTTTTTGCCGAGAACTTACGCAATGACGCATCTTCCGGAAGGCTGGTCGGAGGACAACTTCCTGCCGCTGACCTAGGTGCCCCAGACGAGGCCTTGCACCGAATTGATCTGGCCCATGACTGAGTCTAGTCAGTAATCCCCCTTAGTTCCGATGGGGTTTTGGTACTGAAACGAACTAGTACGAACGGAAAGAAAGTGCTGCAAAGCTGACCACGCTCTGCTCGTCGATGTTCCACTGCTGATAGCGGCGCAGGCTTCCCCGCGTGTTCGGAACTGCCTTTAAAAACGTATAGATAGGAGCCGATCCGCACCATTTCAGGTCGTCCTGATTCTCCTGCACCAGCGACCAAAAACCGTCGGCGTCCGATTGCTGGATGCACTCGATTCGTTTCTTATCCCGCTCCGCAACCGCCAGCATCTCTCCGTCGTCGGCTCGAGCAACCATCTCGTCGCCATACCGGCGTCCCATGTGGGCCATGTCCACGCCTAGTACAAAGAAGAGTTTTCCCGATTTCTCTGACGCAACCTCGCCCAGGGCCTCCAGGAACCGTCGCACGTCCTCGTTGGCTTCCGGTTTACCGCCCCGGTAAAGACTCTGTGCATATGACCCGCAAAGAATCGGCAGAATCCGGATGTCCGCGCCATACAGATGCTGCAGGAACAACACCTGGAATTCGATGGAGTGCTCCACCGCGTGGCAGTAATCTTCCATGTTGACCGCGCCCGGAGCGGCCACGGCAAGCCGGTCCACCAGGGCGACGTCGGTCTTCGTCTCCCCAAGGGGCGTGATGAACGATTTACGTGTCAATCCGAAGTGGTCCGGCTCGCCGTAGTGCGAGGTTCCTAAAATGACGAAGGTTCGGTCCTTGTACGCGGGTAGGCAGGCGGCATAAGCGTCGCGATACGATTCCCAACCGCCGAACGGGCTGACATGCGGCGCGGCGATACCGACGAGTGAGTCTTCCGTCTCGGCCGGCGCATTCCTCATGAATTCGTCCATCTGCGCCCGCGCTTCGTCGGCATCGTCAGGATACGCGGATCCTGCATGGCTCGGCATTCGCACCGGAGCCGCCGCGAACTCGCGGATTCGCTCGCTGCGAATGCGGTCGAAGGTCTCGTCCTCCAGGAATCCGGCGTTGCTGAGCGAGTCCAGCAGGTGCTTCTCGAGTTCGCCCACCTGAATTTCGCCGGTCGCCTGAACCAGGCTCTGGCGTAGATCAAGTTCCGTTTGTTCGCCGTCAAAACAGGCTAGCGACTCTACGAGCTGCGGGGGGATGAGCAGCATGGATCCAGTGAATTGGTAGGGGTCGCGGATGAGAAGGCCAGGACGCTGCGGATCGGGGGACGGCAGGAAATCCAGGCTCATCCGTAGACGCGGAAGCTGGTGAGCCATTATCATTCAAGTTTCGCATGTCAATACTCATCAGTGGCGCAGGTGGCGGTTTGGGCGGGGCGGTGGTCTCGGCATTTCTAGGGACGGGAGCCCAGGTTTTTGGCGTGGATCGGTCCTGGAAGTCGAACCCTCATGCGGGCTCGGCATTCCATCCCGTGGAGGCTGACGTGACCACGGTGGCCGGGTGCGCCGCGGCGGTCAGCGCGGCCGAACCCGTCGATACTTTGGTCCACCTGGTGGGCGGTTTTGCAGGTGGCTCTCCTGTGGCGCAGTCCGACGAAGCCGTTTGGGATCAGATGATGAACCTCAACCTCCGGTCGGCGTTTCTGATGATCCGGGCTGCGCTACCGAACATGATCGAGCGCCGCCGCGGCCGCATTCTCGCCATCGGATCGCGGGCGGGCGTCGAACCCCTGGCTGGATTTTCGGCGTACACCGTCTCAAAATCAGGACTGGGGACTCTCATTAAGACGGTCGCCCTGGAAGTGAAGGATTCCGGAATCACAGCCAACGTGGTGCTGCCCAGCGTAATCGATACGCCTGCGAATCGGGCCGCTATGCCCAAAGCGGATTACTCGAAGTGGGTCACGCCCCAGTCCATCGCGCACCTGCTGGTGTGGTTGGCGTCCGACGCCGCATCGGACGTCAATGGCGCGGCGATCCCTATTTACGGAAGAGCTTGAACGACAGGCACACGCAAGTCGTCATCGCCGGTGGCGGCTTGGCGGGCATTGTCACTGCCTACGAACTCATTGACCGCGGCGTTCGCGTTGTTCTGATCGATCGGGACAAGCGCGAGCGGTTTGGCGGCCTCGCGAAAGAATCGTTTGGCGGAGTGCACATGATCGGCACGCCGCACCAGCGCCGTCTTGGCATCAAGGATACGCCGGAGCTCGCCTGGCGCGATTGGCAGAGCGTCGCGGACTACGAGGAAGCCGATCGCTGGCCGCGCGAATGGGGACGCTTCTATTGCGAGAACTCCTTCGAGTACATCTTCCAATTCCTCAACTCGAAGAAGGTTGAGTTTTTGCCGCTGGTGAACTGGCCCGAGCGCGGCCTGCATGCGCCCGCCAACACGGTTCCACGTTGGCATATTACCTGGGGCACGGGTAACGAGATCGTTCGACGTTTGCTCGACGCGCTCGAAGCCCATCCTCGCCGCGCGAATCTTGAACTGTTATTCGACACCGAGGTTTCAGAAATCGAGATCACCAACGGGCGGGCGACCGGCGTTAACGGTGTCAAAGCGGAGCACGTTGTGATCGCTTCCGGTGGCATCTGCGGCGGCGATCTCAGCAAGGTGCGGGCGAATTGGTACAAGCCGTGGGGCGAGCCGCCCGCGAAGCTCCTCAATGGCGCCCACATTTACGGCGATGGCAAACTTCACGACCATGTCGCTGGTTTGGGCGGGGCAGTCACGCATCTTGATCTGCAGTGGCACTATGCTGCCGGTGTTCATCACCCGGCTCGACGGCGGCCCGATGATGGCCTGAGTCTCGTGCCGCCGCGTTCGGCGCTGTGGCTCAATGCGCGCGGCGAGCGCATTATGAATCCGGGCCCGCTGGTCTCGTATCTCGACACGCGGCATCTCGTGGCGAGCGTGCTTCAGCAGCCGGGTCAGTATTCCTGGCAGGTCCTGAATTGGAAGATCGCCATCAAGGAACTGGCTGTCTCGGGCTGCGATTATATGACCGCATTTCGCACCAGGAACCGCCTGCTTCTCGCCAGGAATCTGTTGTTCGGCGATAAGGACCTGGTAAGCCGCCTGACCCGCGATTGCCCCGATGATATCGTGGTGGCGGACACGCTGGATCAGCTCATGGAACGCATGGACGAGAAGAGCCTGTATGGCTTGAAGCTCAACCGCGCCGCGCTGGAATCGGCGATCCGCGACTGGGACGACATGATCGATCGCGGACCGGCGTTCCACAACGACGAGCAACTCCGGTGGATCGCCAACTTCCGTGCTTACCGCGGCGATCGCCTGCGCACCTGTAAATTCCAGAAGATTCTCGATCCTCGCGCCCGTCCGCTCATTGCTATACGCGAGTTCATCCTTGCGCGTAAGAGCCTTGGAGGCATTCAGACGGACCTTCAATGCCGTGTTTTGCGTACTGATACAGGTGAGCCGATTCCGGGGCTTTACGCGGTCGGCGAAGCGTCCGGCTTCGGAGGCGGAGGAAGCCACGGCAAGAGTTCTCTCGAAGGCACTTTCCTGGGCGGCTGTGTTTTGACTGGCCGCGCCGCTGGAAGGAGTATCGCGAAATGAAAACCGGCGCCTCGCTGGCCCGTTATGCGCTCGAACAGTTGCCGATTCTGTACACCTTCGGCATTCCTGGAGTTCACAACACCGAACTCTACGACGAGCTGAGTCAATCCAAGAAGATCCGCCCGATTCTCGTGACGCACGAGGGCTGCGGAGCGTTCGCAGCAGATGCCATCAGCCGTACCGGCGGGGGGCAGATTGGTTGTCTCGTGATCGTTCCCGCCGCCGGGCTCACGCACGCGATGAGCGGCATCGGCGAGTGCTTTCTCGACGGCATCCCGCTGCTTGTGATTACGGGCGGAACGCGCACGGACATCGATTTCGGCTACCAGCTTCACCAGATCGATCAGCAGCGCCTTCTGGACGGGATTACCAAGGGCGCCTGGAAAGTCACCGACCATCGCGATATCGTTCCGACGATTTTCGAAGCGTATCGCACGGCGGTGAGCGGTGTGCCTGGACCGGTGGTGGTGGAGATTCCTGTCAATCTACAGCTCTTCCAGGGTGAAGTCGACAATCTTCCGACGTTCACGCCGCCCGAATCTGCGCCCGTAGAAGGCGATTTTGACGAAGCCGCACGCCTTCTGGCCGCAGCCCGTTCGCCGGGTATTTTTGTCGGCTGGGGAGCCGTCGATGTTTCCGATTCGATCGCACGGATCGCGGAAAAACTCGGTGCACCGGTCGCCACGACTTTGCAGGGGCTGTCCGCGTTTCCCGGCAATCACCCGCTGCACACTGGAATGGGATTCAGCCGCGCCGCCGTTCCCGCCGCTGAGAATGCCTTCCGCGATTGCGACTGCCTGCTGGCGGCGGGTACAAGTTTCAGCGAGATCCCGACCGGCAGTTTCGGCTGCCGCGTGCCCGAGAATCTGATCCACATCGACATTTCGCCCGACGCGATCGGGCGCAATTTCCCGGCGAAGATCGGCATTGTGGGCGATACGCGCGTGGCCATACCGGAGCTGCTGCAACGTCTGAACGTCGACAACGTCGACCGTCGGGCCGCGGTGCAGGCTCGCATAATGGTGGACAAGCAGGCTTATCGCTCCGAATGGCACGCCCATCAGACCGATCGTGTCAACCCGCTGCAGTTTTTCGAAGAGCTGCGCCGCCAGTTGCGTGACGACGCGATCGTGACGGTCGATGATGGAAACCACACCTATCTCACCGCTGAGCTCTTTGAGGCGCGCCGCCCGCGAACCATCATTTTGCCGACCGACTTTAACTCCATGGGCTACGCTGTTCCTGCGATGATCGGCGCCAAGCTGGTGAACCCGACACGCCAGGTGGTGAGTATCGTCGGCGACGGGGCGTTCCTCATGACCGGCATGGAACTCCTGACCGCCAATACGCTCGGCCTGTCGATGGCCTGTTTCGTGTTCAGCGACGGAGAACTGAGCCAGATCTCCCAAGGGCAACAGATCCCGTATAACCGCAAGCCTTGCACAGTGCTCGGGAAATTCCGTCTTTCAGGGATAGCCGAGGCGACCGGCTCTCGCTTTGTTGCGATTGACGACAACGACCAGATCGCATCTGGTATTCGGGACGCGCTGTCCGGCGGCACGGTTCTTGTCGATGTCAAAATCGACTACTCCAAGCGCACCCGATTTACGCAGGGCGTTGTGAAAACTGTGCTGAAGCGTTTTCCAATGCGGGATAAAGTTCGCTTTGTGGGCAGGGCTTTGCTGCGCAAGGTGACGGGGTGAAGTACTACGGCACTTGGGACCGCGCATTAAGGCCGTGCTACTTCCTTTTTCCCTAAAGCGCGTCATTCGGCGGCTGTGATGCACAATCGGCGCTGGTTGGCTTGTGTTCCGAGCCATGGGGCAGGCGGGTTCACAACCCGCCGCAGGCTAACAGCCGGCATCACAAGTGTTATCCAACTGGCCTTTGGCCGCCCTTTAGGCGTCTAACCCTGTCCAATCTTCCACAAAATCTGCCGCAACATCCCGGCCCAGATCTCCGCATCGTGCTCGCTGATCCGCATTCGGCGCACGAGACGACGGGTCTTTGCTTCCGTGGATTCATCGTGCACGTAACCCGCGCGCTCCAGGACATCTTCCAGAAGCTTCGTCAGCCGCTCGACGGCCTCTGAGGTCGCCTGTTTGCGAGGCTCGGGTTTTACCTTCGGCGCGGTTCGTATCAGCTCGTATAAACAAACCGCCGCCGACTGGCCCAGGTTCATCGACCCGTGCTCTTCCCGCGTCGGGATGCGCATGAGCCAGTGACAATACGTCATGTCTTCATTCGACAAGCCGTACTTCTCGGAGCCAAACAGCAGTGCAATCCGGCCTGAGTGCTTGCGCATCAGCCGGCCGCCGTATTCGAGCCGGTAAAGCGGATGTTGTAATTCCCGGTGTGTGCCTGCGGTCGTGCCGACCACCAGTGTGCAATCCGCGATGGCATCCGCGACTGTCGCGTACTCGCGAGCACCCTGCAGAATCGCGCCGGCATTGACCGCCGAGCGTGCTTCCCGGAATGCCACTGCGTAGGGGTTGACCAGCCGGAGCTGGGTGAATCCAAAATTGCTCATAGCGCGCGCGGCTGCGCCGATATTCAGCGGATTCCGGGGAGCTATGAGAACGACGCGGACCTGCTCAATCAAGACATTCCCAGCACAAGCACGCACGCCACCGATCCAGGTCCGCCGAGGTTGTGGACCAGGCCCAGTTTCGCGTTGCGGATCTGGCGCGCTCCTGCTTGCCCTCGGAGTTGCGAGACAACTTCAAAGATCATGCGGACGCCGCTTGCGCCGATCGGGTGTCCGAACGACTTGAGACCGCCGCTGGTATTCACAGGCATGTCGCCACCAAGAGCGCTGCGCCCCTCCCGCACGAAATTTGCGCCCTCGCCTTTCTTGCAGAAACCGAGGTCCTCGTAGTTGCTGATCTCGGTCCAGGTGAAGCAATCGTGAACCTCGGCGAGGTCGATCTCTTTCACCGGATCGGTGATGTGCGCCATTTTGTAAGCGGTCTGCGAGGCGATCTCAGTTGCGCTAAAGCCGATGTATTCGAAGTTCGGATCGTACCAGGGCCGGCCGCTCGTAACCGAGAGCCCGAGGCCCTTCACCAGAACGTAGTCGGGGCGAAATTGCCGCGCCATATCAGCACGGCAGATCACTGCTGCAGCCGCGCCGTCGGTGGTAGGGCAGCAATCGTAAAGCCCGAATGGCCAGGCAACGATCGGCGCCTTCAAGGCCTGGTCTTCGGTGATCTCCATCTGGAAATGAGCTTTCGGATTCTTCGACCCGTTGGCGTGGTTCTTCACCGCAACTTTGGCTAGCGCCTCGCGTCCGACATTGAACTGATGCAGATAACGATTGGCGGCCATCGCAAAGATGCCCGGCGCGGTGAGGCCGTCGGTCTGATAAGGATGCTCGCCTTCCTGGGACAGGCCGCGCATCGGCCGGTTCTTCAATTTTTCGGCTCCCAGCACGAGCGCCACGTCGTACATGCCGGATGCGACAGCCATGGCCGCATTCCGGAACGCATCGGTCCCGGTCGCGCAAAAGTTTTCGACGCGCGTAATCGGCTTGCCATAGAGGCGCAGGGAATCGGCCAGCGAGACTGACGCTTTGCCGTGCCCTCCGTACGGAGAGTAAGACCCTAGCCAGGCCGCGTCTATCTGTTCGGGTTGGATCCCGGCGTCGGCAAACGCCGCATAGGCCGCATCCACCACCATGTCCTCGTAGCTTTGCTCGAACAGGTCACCGAACTTAGTGCAACCCACCCCGATGATCGCGACTTTGTCCTTCAGGTCCTTCATGCGTTCTCCTTGGCCGGCGCCTGCTTCACTGGGCGGCACTTCCAATAGTAGCTATGGTTTTGCGCGCTCTCGCGCATTCTACGCAGGACCAGTTCCACCGGCATGCCGATGCGAACCTCGCGCTCGTCGCAGTCCGTCATCTGGCAGAGAAACCGGCCGCCGCCGTCGAGGTCGACTACAACCATCACGGTCGGTTGCATCGGCGCGTCGTACAGGTAATCCTTGGTGAACGTGAAGACGGAGCCAGTTCGAGGAAGCGGAGCTTCAAGCAGTCCTTCGGTGGCGCGGCAACGGCAGCACACACGAGTTAGAGGGAACTGCATGGTGCCGCATTCCATACATTTCGTACCGTGCAGCCGCACGTTCTGACGCTCTTCCCTTTTCCAGAGCACGTTGGAAATTTCGGGTCCGCGGGAGTCGTCCCGGAGGAAGTTGCGCGATTTGCGGTAAACGGAGTAGCTGGGGTACAAAAGCGCGCCGGGTTCGGTGATTTCGAGAGGAGCGGCAGGCGTCACCGAGCGCAGAATGAAGCCGTCGGCGCCGTCGCCGTAGCCGATAGCGAGAATCAGGTCATCGGGCTTGGCGGCCGCCAGAGCCTGTGCCAGCGCCAGCATCGGCATGGCCGCACCCGTAATTCCCACGACGGCCGAGAATCCGTCACACACGTGCTCGGGCGCGATTCCGAGGTGCTTGGCGCATGTCATCGCGGTCCGCGGATCGGGCGTGTTCAGGGCCGCCACGGCAATGTCTGACGCCTTGACGCCGGCCTGGGCAAGAAGCGCCTTTCCAAGGGCCACAACGTTGGCCTCGTAACCGCGCGACAACGTGTATTTCGAGGAGTACCCATGAACATGCGTATCCGAATCGCGCCGCCATTCGTCCAGGAAATCGTCCGAACGGGAGGCGTGCGCGACGACATCGGCTATTGTCCTCTGGCTGCCCAGCCGGATTGCGGCGGCGGCGTCTCCAAAGGCGAGCTCATCGGCCGATTCGGGCTCGGGGTCGCGGCGATCCGACGCCACGACGATGACGTCGCTGGCAGCACCAACGTCGATTGCTTCGATCCCGGCGCGAAGTGCCGAAAACCCGCTTCGCAAGGATCCGCCGAAGTCGGCGGTGGCCGTCGTGAATTCCAGGTCGCAGGCGGCGGCAATCTGGCTCGCCATGGAGCGTTGCCAGTACGGCGGGGAAGTTGAAGCCGCGAAGAGCCGGTCCGGACGCCGCCGGTCGGCCATCACCCGCCAGGCCGCGCTCTGCGCCATGGTCAAGGCATCCTCGTCGAAGTTCGAGATGACCTTCGATCCGGGCTGCGAGCGGCCTCCCCATGCTTGAGCAATCAGTTCCCGCTTTAGGCGATAGCGCGGGATGTAAACAGATACACCGGTAACACCGGTCACGATTGGTAACCCATCCAGTTTGGTAGGGACCAGTATAGCGCCTACTGTTCTAGATAGGTGTACCCGTCGATTCGCTTCGACTATTCACTCCTCAAAGCGACAAGAGGATCGATCCGTGCCGCCCGCCGTGCAGGAATGTAGCAGGCAAGAACTGCGACCGCCACGATTGCTATGCCGGCCAGGATGAAAGTTAAAGGATCGGAGGGTGTCACGCCAAAGAGCAAGCCCGAAAGCAAGCGGGTCACGAACAACGATCCCACCGCCCCCATGGCAAGTCCCAGCAGGGCCAAAACCATACCTTGACGCACGATCATTCTCATGACCTCCGCTGCGCGGGCTCCCAGAGCCATTCGAATTCCGATCTCGTGGGTCCGCTGGGCGACGGAGTAGTGCATAAGACCGTAGACTCCAATCGCGCTCAGACCTAATGCAACTGCGGCGAACAACGCCATTAGGACACTCTGAAACCGGCGCGGCGCCAGCGACGCATCAAGCCGCCGGTCGAGCGTAGACACATTGAATACCGGTGCAGTTTTGTTAATCGAGCGGATTTCAGCGCGGACGGCATTTGCCAGTTGAGCCGGGTCGGAAGAGGTTCGGATAATCAAGTCGCTTGTCGAGCTGACGCGCTGAAAATAGGGCCAGAAGATCTGTGCGATTGGCTCGCGCTCGAGGCCCTGGCGGCGCATGTCTGAAATCACACCAACGACGGTGTAGGGCGGCTGCTTCGGAAGTGCGCCGGCTTCACGAAACTGCCTGCCAATCGGGTCTTCGTTGGGCCAGAAATGGCGAGCCATGGTTTCATTAATGACTGCTACCGGCGGCCCGCCCCGGTCGTCGCCGGTGAAGATCCGCCCACGTAATAACTGCACGCCCAGCACATGGAAGCAAGCGGGGCTGATTGCGTCACCACTGACCGGCTCCGAGGGCACTTCTGAACGTCCGACCGCGACGATTTGATAGTCCGGGTTTCGACGCTGGAGGACGTCCTCGATAAGACCGCTCGCAACGACGTCCGGCAGTGACTCAACCCGGTTCAGAACCTGGTCGTAAAAAGGTACGGCTGCCGAGTCGCTGCCCGGCGCTGCTATTCGTACCGTTAGGACATGCTCGGGATGAAAGCCGGGTTGAATGGTTTCGACCGTTAGAAAGCTCCGTATGAGCAGACCGGCGCTGCACAGCAGTACGGACGACAATGCAAATTGCCCGACCACCAGTATGTTCCCCCTACGAGCGCTCTGGCGCGTCGTGTGCGTGCTACGGCAATTCAAGGTCGCGCTGCTATTCGATAAACGAACCGCTGGCGCGAGTCCAAAGAGAACGCCCGCGAATACGGAAATAGAAAGGCAGAACAGAAGCACGCCCGAATCGATACTCACCTCACTCATCCGCGGGAGGTTGGCAGGAGCAAGAGCGAGCAGGCCCGGTAGGGCAAAACGGGCCACGCCGAGTGCGACGGCGCCGGCGATTAGTGCCAGCATCAGACTCTCTGTCAGGAGTTGTTTGACGATCCTCTGTCGCCCGGCGCCCAAAGCGGAACGCAGAATGAATTCCCGTTCCCTCGCCGCACCGCGTGCCAGCAACATGCTCGCCACGTTCACGCAGGCAATTGAGAGGACGAACCAAACCGCTCCGAACAATACCCATAGTGTCAACGGAAGTTCTTTTCCAGTTACCTGAATCGCGAGCGGTACCAGGTTGACTTTGAAGCCTGCGAAGTCATCCGCTCGGGTGGGTGGGTATTGTTGTTGCAAACGTTTGCCAATGGCGTTCATCTCTGTCTGCGCTTGGGCCAAAGTGATGTTTGGCTTAAGGCGACCGACCACACGACCCCAATCGGAATAGCGTTCACCCCGAATGCTCTTCCAACGTGGAAAAGACGCCAGTTGTTGCCAAAACTGTGTCTCTGAGGTTGGAAATTGGAAGGAAGCGGGCATGACGCCGACAATCCGCCAATTCACGCCGTCAATCTCAACGCTCTTTCCGATGCTGTCTGGAGCCGCCCCAAAATGAGTTTGCCAAAGCGAGTGGCTGATGATGACGGCGCGGTCTCCATGTGACACTTCATCCGGCGAGAAAGTTCGCCCCAATTCCGGCTGAACACCAAGAACGGTGAACAAGTTCTCCGAAACAACAGCGGATTCAACTCGCTGTGGTAGTTCGCCCCCAGTCAGGGTAGCTGGACTGCTTCTGCTGCAAATCGCCAGGTCCTCAAACGCGCGATTTGCAGTCCTCCAGTCCACGAAATTCGGGTACGAGATACCTTCTTCGTGAACATTGTGAGCAGGATCGTCTGTCCACATCATCACCAGCCGTCCTGGATCCTGGTAAGGCAAAGAGCGCAGCAGGATACCCTTAACAACGCTAAATACCGCGGTGTTTGCGCCGATACCGACCGCCAAGGTGAGTACCACGGCGAACGTAAACACCGGGTTGGCCTGGAATTGCCTCCAGCCATAGCGTATGTCCTGCGGCGTCGTGTCCCACACCGAGATGCCGCGCGCTTCCCGGCATTCTTCTCGCACCTGCTCTGTGCCTCCCAAGGCGATTCGGGCCCTTCGAACCGCCTCGGTCCGGTCAAGGCCCATTCGCATCAGCTTGTTGGCTTCGTACTCCAGGTGGAGCTGAAGCTCCTCGTTCAGCTCACGTTCTACGGTGTTTCGGCGAAAGATTGCTCGCAGACGATAGAGAAGATCGGTAAGCATTTCACACCCTTTGCACTTCTACAGAAGTATCGTAGAACGTTTCTTGTAGAAGTGCAAGGGGAGAGGTTGCGAACCCGGCTACTGCTCCAGGTAGGTGTATCCGTTGAGGCCCTCTTCGTAGAACCGCAGCAACCGGCCGGATTCCTCGTAGCCGATCTTGCCCTCGCGCAGCGCGCTCTCAACATCGCGGCGAAACGCGTCGAGGAGCATGCGAGCGCTGAACTGGACGTAGTCGAGAACTTCGCGAACCGTGTCACCCTGGATCACTGTCTCGAGGATCACGTCGCCGCTGTCGCTCAGGCTGACGTGCACTGCGTTGGTATCGCCGAACAGGTTGTGCAGATCCCCGAGGATCTCCTGGTACGCGCCAAGAAGGAACGCGCCAAGCACGTACGAATCGCCGTTGTTCAGCGCGTGCAGCGGCAAAGTGCGTTTGACATCGCGGCGGTCGATGAATTGATCGATTTTACCGTCTGAATCGCACGAGATGTCGCCGAGAACTCCGTCGCGCGTTGGCATCTCGTTCAGCCGGTGAATCGGCATGATCGGGAAGAGCTGTTTGATTGCCCAACTGTCCGGCATGCTCTGGAACAGGCTGAAGTTGCAGAAATACGTGTCCGACAGCATGCCGTCGAGCTGTTCCAGTTCCTCGGGGTAATACTCCAGCTCTTTCGCCATGCGCTGAATCCGCCTGCAGATGGCCCAGTACAGGTTCTCCGCCATGCTGCGCTGTTGCAACGGCAGATAACCGAGGCTGAAAAGGTTCAATGCGGAATCGAGAGCTTGCTGAGCGTCGTGAAAGGCTTCGAGCAGGTTCTTCGAGCTCAATGACCGTGTCGTCTCCTGAAGGTCGATCAGCGGCTGCTCGGCGTCTTCGGGAACCGGCTGAGCGGCTTCGTCTCCGAAACCGGTAACGCCGAGAACATTGAACACCAGGACGCTGTGATAAGCGGCAATTGCACGGCCGCTTTCGGTGACGATTACCGGGTGCGCCACCTCGGCCTCATCGCAGACGCTCTGGATGTGATAGACGACGTCGTTCGCGTATTCCTGCAGCGTGTAATTCACACTCGATTCGAAATCGGTCTGCGACCCGTCATAGTCGATGCCTAAGCCGCCGCCGACGTCCATGTATTTCAGGCCTGCGCCGGCACGTTTCAACTCGACATAAAGCCGCGCCGCTTCGATCACCGCGCCTTTGATCTGGCGGATATTCGTGATCTGGCTGCCGAGGTGGAAGTGGAGCAGCTCGATGCAATCCTCCATGCCAAGCGAGCGCATCTGGTCAAGCGCATGAAGCGATTCGGTTACGGTGAGACCGAATTTCGAGCGGTAGCCGCCGGAGGATCGCCAGCGGCCGGAACCGCGGCTCGCCAGTTTCACGCGCAAGCCCACGGAGGGGCGGACGCCGACGCGCTGGGAGTGCTTGATGATCAGGTCAAGCTCGGTATACTTCTCGACGACCGGAATGATGCGCCGGCCAATTTTCTTGGCAAGCATCACCATCTCGATGTACTCGTCGTCTTTAAAACCATTGCAGATAATCGGCGTCTCGTTGTCGGCGATGGCGAGGACCGCGAGGAGTTCCGGTTTGGAGCCGGCCTCGAGGCCGAAGCCGTAGGGCCGTCCGAAATTGAATACCTCTTCCACCACCTGGCGCTGCTGGTTTACCTTGATCGGGTAAACGCAGCAGTAATTGCCGTGGTAGCCATGTTCGGCGATGGAGTTCGTGAATGCCTGGTGCATGTCTCCCAGGCGATGCTTCAGGATGTCCGCGAAGCGGATCAGTATAGGCAGCGAAATGCCGCGCAATTCAAGTTTTTCGACCAATTCCTTGAGGTCGATGCCACGACTCTGGTCCTTCGTGGGATGTACCCACACATGGCCGTTGGTTCCTACCGAGAAATAACCCTTGCCCCAGCTTGCGACGTCGTACAACTCAGCCGCATCGGCGGTTGTCCATCGTTCGGTCGGCTCCCAGACGGCTGCTTCGCTCAGTTTCAATTCCTAGCCACCTCCAAACACTTCATGGGATTCATTTTCAGTGTCCTTCGAAACCGGCTGAGGGGCAAGTAGAAAATGATTACAATTCAGAACGGGGCTCTACCGGAGAGCAGACCACAGGCCGAGCGCCAGGCCAACAGATCCCGTGACCAGCCCAATCGTCCAGCCGAGAATCGCCTGCCGCTTCTCGCGGCGTCGGCGCGCCGCCGCTTCAATCGGATTCCGGCGCATTTCGGCCTCCATGCGCCGGCGCACGATGCTCGGTAACCAGACGTGTTGCAGCAATGCGAGGGTTGCAACAAACATGAGGAACCATGGCACCGCCCAAAGAGGATTCGCGCTGCGGGTAAGAGCTACGGTCAGGGCGATGGCGTAAAACATCACCATCGCGCTGGTGATCCCCATATACCAGTACAACCCGCGGCGCTCCTCGGCGTCCTGTGCGTCCTTCAGCCACTTTCGCGTTCCGAAGATCACTCCAAGGACCCCGCCCACTCCGCCGAGCAGGACCCCAGATAGCGGCGCAAGCAGCTTGAGAAGAACAGTCGCTCCACCGGCCGTTTTGGCGGTGGTTCCGAGCGCCGCGGCAGTCGCTGAAGGCGCGGTCGCGGGAAGGGCGATTACAACTGCTGCGGTGAAAGCTGCTCCGGGAGCAGTCCGGCATAGCATTTCACCGATTTCCTGCTGGATGCTCTTGCGTAGAAATGCCCGCGCACGCGACAGACGCTTCTTCACCGCGTCCTCGCTGAGGTCGAGCAGGGAGGCTACCTGGGATATGCTCTGTCCCTCGCGATAGAAAAGCGTAAGCACCTCGCGTGTTTCTTCCGGCAGCGCTTCGAGGGCATCTGCCAGCACTTGCCGCTCTTCATCCGCGAGCATGCGTTCGGAGATGTTCGGCCGCGGATCTACGGCCTGTGGTAACACTTCGTCCAGCAGGCCGGAGATTCCAAGACTCCGTTTCCTGACATCCTGGCGCAAGGCGGTTTTGGCGCGGTTGCGAGCGGTTTGCCGCAGCCATGGAAGAAAGCTCGCCGGACTCCGCAGCTTCTTGAGATCGCGCCAAACCGCCAGAAAGACGTCCTGGGCCACGTCCCGGCTCAATTCGAGATCACGCACAATGGCGAGCGTGATAGACGACACCAGCGGGCTCGTCGTAGTGACCAGTTCGCTGTAGGCGGCAGTGTCACCCTTAGCGGCGGCGACGACCAGTGGTTCGAGCCCGGCAGCCATTATTCTTGCCTCCCCAGGAACTCATCGATGGCACGATATAGAAAGTCGGGATCATCAAACATAACGAAATGCAGCGCGTGTTCTGCGATTATAACGGTGCGGTCGCTGGCGCCGCGCACTTGAGCCTCATACGCAACACGTATTTTCGAGAGCTGTTCCGGATCCTTCGAAAATGCTTTTCCCGCACCGATCAGCAGCACTGGCGAATGCAGCTTTCGAAGCTCCGGGCGAAGGTCGGTTGTCATTAAGTCATACATAGCCTGGCCCACGAACGCGGGGTCCGATTTTGCCGCCCAATTCGCGGCGAGGTCGACGCGTTTCGGGTCGGAAATCATCTGCTCCAGTGCCATGCGGCTCATTTTGCCGAGTTGATCGGGCGTCAACGACGCATATAGGGAACGGAACTTCTCGGCGTCCGGCGCGGCGCCCATGAGTGCCGGAAGGAACGGTAAGCCATCGATAGAGATGATTCCGCCGATCAGATCCGGAGCGCGGGCGCCGATCCAGAAAGCCAAAAAGCCCCCGAGGCTGTGGCCCATAAGAATCGGTTTCGACAGCCTGTTGTGCTGGATGTACTCGACGAGCTCGTCCTTGACTTGCGCCAGTTTTAGGCCCGGGACAGCGGGTTCACCGGCGAATCCCGCAATAGTAATGGCGTGGATTTGATATTGCGAACCGTAGTGCTGGATGACGTCCTGCCAGACTTCCGCGGGGCATTCCAGACCCGGAATCAGGATCATTGGCGCGCCTTCGCCCTGGACGGAAACGGAGAACGATGGGTGCTCTCGCGCGATGCAGACGGGAGCAAGAAGAAAGGCTGCGAGTAGTGTGAGTTTCATGCCTCCTAAGTATCCGGAGGCAAGGAAAGGTGACCGCGCCTGTTGAGAGAAACCGAATCGACGGGGCACTACATGTTGTTCAGCTCAGCCATCGGGAAGGGCAAGTTTCCTTAGGAGCGACCGGGGCTCCGACGGAAAAGCCCGGCTGGCGGCCGGGCTTTCCGAATCAGCGGAGCTGAAAGGAGGTGAGGATATGATCCTCATGCTCATCGTGAGAATCTTCAGGAAGCTGTTCTTGAAGATCACGTTTGAGATCCAGTTCCGTTAAGAACCGGACTCGTGCGTGTGGAGCCGGGCAGAGCCACTGCCCGCTCCACTCACGAGAATACAGCATTCCTGCCAGGAATGAAAGAGCTCTGACGTACTACTCCATGGAGAGTAAAACGTCGCTCTTGACACTACATGTTGTTCAGCTTTGCGTTCGGAAAGGGCGAGTTTCCTTAGGAGCGACCGGGGCTCCGACGGAAAAGCCCGGGTGAGGCCCGGGCTTTCCGAATCAGCGGAGCTGAAAGGAGGTGAGGATATGATCCTCATGCTCATCGTGAGAATCTTCAGGAAACTACTCTTGAAGATCACGTTTGAGATCCAGTTCCGTTAAGAACCGGACTCGTACGTGTGGAGCCGGGCAGCGCCACTGCCCGCTCCACTCACGAGAATACAGCAATCCTGTCAGGAATGAAAGAGTCCTGAGGTACTACGTGCTCATCGACGCCAGGAATTCGGCGTTCGCGCGGCTCTTGCTCAGGCGATCCAGCAGCAACTCGATCGATTCTACCGGCGACAGGGGGCTCAGGACTTTCCGCAGCACCCAGACCCGGTTCAACTCGTCCTTCGGCAGCAGCAGTTCGTCTTTGCGTGTGCCGCTCTTGTTGATGTCGATGGCCGGAAACACGCGTTTGTCGACCAGCTTGCGGTCGAGGTGGATTTCCATGTTGCCGGTGCCCTTGAATTCTTCGAAAATTACGTCGTCCATGCGGCTGCCGGTATCGATCAGGGCGGTGGCGACGATCGTCAGCGAGCCGCCTTCCTCGATGTTGCGAGCCGCTCCGAAGAACCGCTTCGGACGCTGGAGAGCATTGCTGTCGACGCCGCCCGAGAGTACCTTGCCTGATGGCGGCACGACCGTGTTGTAGGCGCGTGCCAGACGAGTAATGGAGTCCAGCAGGATCACGACATCGCGCTTGTGCTCCACCAGGCGCTTCGCCTTTTCGATCACCATTTCAGCGACCTGCACGTGACGCGAAGCCGGTTCGTCGAACGTCGAGCTGATCACTTCGCCTTTCACCGACCGCTGCATGTCCGTGACCTCTTCGGGGCGCTCGTCAATCAGCAGCACGATCAGGGTGACTTCGGGGTGGTTCGTGGTAACGGAGTTGGCGATGCTTTGCAGCAGCATCGTTTTGCCGGTTCGGGGCGGTGCAACAATCAAACCGCGCTGGCCCTTGCCGATCGGAGTCAGCATATCCATCACGCGGCCGGAGTAGTTGTCCTTCACCGTTTCGAGACGCAAACGCTCGTTGGGATAGAGCGGCGTCAGGTTATCGAAGAAGATCTTGTTGCGGGCTTCCTCCGGCGGCTCAAAGTTGATCGCGTCAACCTTGATCAATGCGAAATAGCGCTCCCCTTCCTTGGGCGGGCGGATCTGTCCCGAGATTGTGTCGCCAGTGCGGAGGTCGAAACGGCGGATCTGCGATGGGGAGACGTAGACGTCGTCGGGGCCAGGCAGGTAGTTATATTCCGGTGCGCGCAGGAAACCGAAGCCATCCGGCAGGCATTCGAGGACGCCTTCCGAGAAGATGAGGCCGCTCTTCTCCGCCTGCGTCTGGAGGATTTTGAAAATGAGCTCCTGCTTGCGAAGACCGGCGGTTCCGGCAACACCAAGATCCTTGGCGATCTGGTTGAGCTTCTGGATGCTCATATCCTTCAGCTCAACGAGGTCGAGGGTGGTGCCGTTCTTCTGCTGGTTCTGATTGCCGGCCGATCTGCGGCGGGGACCGCCATGCAGACCCATTTCGACTGGCGGCTTCGCCTCGGCAGCTGGAGGGGGAGGCGCGGTAGCGACCGCAGGGGCCGCTGCGGCCGGCTTCTCCTCGGGTTTGGGCGCCTCCGCGGGTGGCGCGGCCTTGGGTGGCTCAGGCTTGGCGCCGTCCCCTTTGACGGCAGCCTCCGCATCCTTGGCGGCGGCCTTCTTGCCTTCGCCCTTTCCCTCTACGCTCTTTCCGTTGCTCTTAGGCTGGGGCTGCTCTTGTGCAGCAGGCGGCGTAGCTACTCCCTGTTCGTTGTTTTCCAAATCGCTTGCCAAATTTCCCTCGCTCCCCGGCATTCGAGTGCCGAGAACGGCAGCGGATCTCCTTCCGTCTGATTACGGATCGCCGCCATGCCGTGATGCCTTTCCTGTTGTGTTTTGAGTTTGTCTGTCTTCGTGGCGATTACGAGAAATCGCCGGTTATGGAACTCCAGCCACTCCTTCAGTTCCAAATCCTTGTCCATCCAACCGCGGCGGGCGTCCAGCAGCAGAATGCACAGCGAGAGGGCCTGCCGGTTCAGCAGGTATTCCTCGATCATGTCTTTCCACTGCCGGGTGACGTCCGCCGGGGCCTTGGCGTACCCATAACCCGGGAGGTCGACAAATACGCATCTATCTTCCACCCGGTAAAAATTGATCAGTTGCGTGCAACCTGGACGCGAGCTCGTGAATGCCAACCCCTCCCGCCCGATCAAGCAGTTCAGAAGGCTGGACTTGCCGACATTACTGCGCCCCAGAAACGCGATCTCCGGGAGAACCGCGACCGGAAACTGTTCCGGCCGTACCGCGCTCTTAACAAATTCCGCTTTCAAGGCAGTCTGCCATGACTGACAAGCTGATGCTTGTCTTACTGTTGAGAAACTCGTTCTTCGGTCCGGACGATGTCGGCCGGAGGCGCGCTGGCCGCAAGCGGTAACGCCACGATCTCGCGCTCCAGAGCGACCTTAAGAACCTCGTCCATTGAGGTTACGAAGTTCAGCTTCATTTCCTTGCGAATGTTTTCCGGGATGTCGGGAAGGTCCTTTTCGTTGTCTTTCGGCAGCACGATCTCTCGAATACCGTGCCGGTGCGCCGCGAGCAGTTTTTCCTTCAGGCCGCCGATCGGCAGGACCCTGCCGCGGACGGTAATTTCCCCTGTCATCGCGATATTACACCGAACGGGGATGGCCGTCAATGCGCTACAGATGCTGGTCGCGATGGTGATTCCCGCAGACGGCCCATCCTTGGGGATCGCACCCTCTGGGACGTGTACGTGAATATCAAGGTTTCGATAGAAGTCGCGGGGCAGGCCGAGGAGTTGCGCCCGCGATCGGACATAGCTCATGGCGGCGTGAGCGGACTCCTGCATGACGTCACCGAGTTTGCCGGTGGTTTGAAGTTTGCCGCGCCCCTCCATGACCGCTGCTTCCGTGGTGAGGATTGAGCCGCCAACCTCGGTCCAGGCCAACCCGATGGTGGCGCCGACCTCATTGCATTTCTCAGCTTCCGTATCGCGGAACTTCTGCGGGCCCAGCAAGTCGCTTACGGTTTCGCCTGTGATCACCGTCTTCCCGAGCTTATCCTCCGGCGGTTTGCCGTTTCCTTTTTCCTTCTCCCGCTCGGAAATGTCGTCAACGACCTTGCGCGCAATTTTGCGGCAGATATTTCCTATTTCGCGCTCGAGGTTGCGGACGCCCGATTCGCGTGTGTAGAACTGGATCAGGTTCTGAATGCCGGCATCCTTGAATTCGATGCGATTCTCGTCGACGCCGGTCTGCTTCATCTGTTTCGGGACCAGGAAGCGCTTGGCGATTTCCATCTTCTCGATCTCGGTGTAGCCCGAAAGCCGGATCACTTCCATGCGGTCCTGCAGGGCCGGCGGAATGGTATGCAGTACATTGGCCGTCGCGATGAAAAAGACCTGGCTCAAGTCGTATTCGACATCAAGGTAGTGATCCATGAACATGTAGTTCTGTTCCGGATCGAGGACTTCGAGCAGCGCGGCCGACGGATCGCCTCGGAAGTCGGTCGACATCTTATCGACTTCGTCAAGCATGAAAACCGGGTTCCGCGTGCCGGCCTTTTTCATCATCTGGATGATCTGGCCGGGAAGAGCGCCGATGTACGTTCGGCGATGGCCGCGAACTTCGGCCTCATCGCGAACACCGCCGAGCGAGAGGCGCACGAATTTGCGGCCGGTCGCTTTGGCTATGGACATTCCCAGGGAGGTTTTGCCTACCCCGGGAGGCCCGACAAAGCAGAGGATCGAGCCCTTCGGATTCTGGACCAGGCGGCGGACGGCGAGAAACTCCAGGATACGCTCTTTAATCTTCTCGAGGCCGTAGTGGTCGGATTCGAGGACCTGCTGGGCGAACCTGAGATCGCGGATTTCCTTGGATTTCTTCTTCCACGGCACCGCGAGGAGCCAGTCGAGATAATTCCGCGAGACCGTCGATTCGGCGGACATCGGCGGCATGTTTTCGAGCCGCTTCAGCTCGGCGATGGCCTTCTCGTGGGCGTCCTTGGTCATGCCCGCGGCGTCGATTTTCTTCTTCAGCTCGTCGATTTCACTCTTTTCGCCGCGGCCCAACTCCTTCTGGATGGCCTTGATCTTCTCGTTGAGGTAGTACTCTTTCTGCGCCTTTTCCATCTGGCGCTTCACGCGGCCCTGAATGGTGCGGTCGACATTGAGCTTCTCAATCTCGATGTCGAGCATCTCGGCGACACGGGTGAGGCGGTCGATGGGGTCGAAGATTTCGAGCAGTTCCTGCTTTTCCTCGATAGTGAGCTGCAGGTTGGCGCCCACGGTATCAGCCAGCTTACCGGGCTCATCCACCCGGATGGCCGCAATCATGGTTTCGTAGTTCAGATTCTGGCTGAGTTTAACGTACTGCTCGAACAGGCCGGTTACACGGGTAGTGAGGGCTTCGAGCTGGGGACCGGGTTCGACCTTGTAGTGAACTGTCTTTACAACCGCGCGAAAGTAACCTTCGTCTTCAGCAACCGAGACCACCCGGCCGCGCTCTACGCCTTCCACGAGAACTTTGATGTTGCCGTCGGGCTGCTTCAGGCTTTGGACGATATTGGCGATAGTGCCTACGGTGTAGATTTCATTAGGCCGAGGCTCGTCCACCGAGGCGTCGTGCTGGGTTGCTAAAAAGATCTTTTTGTCGCCGGCCAGCGCCTCTTCGAGCGCACGGACACTGGGCTCACGGCCAACCACGAACGGGGTCATCATGTACGGAAAGATGACCACCTCGCGGATCGGCATCATGGGTAAACGTTTTGTATCGGATTTTTCTTTTGATGTGAGCATTGAATCAGAGGCAGGTTAAGGAGGCCAGAAAACAATCAGCAGCGGCCAGGAGGACCCGGCCGCCACTCGGGAACCCTAGGCTAGCCCGCTTTTTCGAGCAGGGCCATGTTGATTTTCTGGCTCATAACCATTTCCTTAGTCACCAGAAACTCGCGGACTTTCTTGTACGACGGGAGATAGTACATGAGGTCGAGCATAAGCTCCTCGAGGATCATCCGCAGACCGCGAGCCCCCACCTTCCGTTCCATCGCCAGCGTTGCAATGGCATCGAGCGCATCGTCGCTGAATTTCAGTCTAACATTTTCAAACTCGAACAACTTCTGGTATTGCCGGACGATGGCGTTCTTCGGTTTGTTAAGGATCTGGACCAGCGCCTCCTTGGAGAGGTCTTCCAGAACGCCGACCACCGGCATGCGCCCAATGAATTCGGGGATGAAACCGAATTTGATCAGGTCGACCGGCTGGATCTGCTCGAGCAGGTCGGCATCGCGCCGATTCGGCGTGAAACGGCGGGTGTTCGGAGCCAGCTCTTCTTCGGGGGCCATGAAACCCATCGATTTGGTACCGACGCGCTTGCCAATCACTTTCTCTAAACCGACGAAGGCTCCCCCGCAGATGAACAGGATGTTAGTCGTGTCCACCGGCGTGAACTCCTGATGGGGGTGTTTGCGTCCGCCCTGCGGCGGAACGTTGGCCACCGTTCCCTCGAGAATCTTCAGCAGGGCCTGCTGGACACCCTCGCCTGAGACATCGCGTGTAATCGACGGATTCTCGTCCTTGCGGCCGATCTTGTCGATTTCGTCAATATATATGATGCCCTGCTGGCAGCGTTGGACGTCCCAATCTGCGTTTTGGAGCAGGCGGAGGATGATGTTTTCGACGTCCTCGCCAACATAGCCGGCCTCAGTCAGCGTCGTCGCGTCCACGATTGCGAACGGAACGTCGAGGATCCGCGCCAGGGTTTGGGCAAGGAGGGTTTTTCCGGTTCCAGTGGGCCCGATGAGCAAAATGTTGCTCTTCGAGAGTTCCACCTCGGCGCCCCGTTGCTTGTTCATCTGAATGCGCTTGTAATGGTTGTAGACCGCCACCGCCAGTTTCTTTTTGGTGGCTTCCTGACCGATTACGTACTGATCCAGATACTCCTTTAACTCCAATGGTTTGGGGAGCTTGTGGGGGGCCCCGTAGGGTTGATCGTGACGGTCGTCTTCTAGAATCGAATTGCAGACGGCAATACACTCGTCACAAATGTATGCCCGCGGGTAGTCGCTTGGGGACGAGATCAGCTTACCGACAACATCTTGACTTTTATGGCAAAAGGAACATCGGAGAGAGTCGTCCGAACCAGCACGCTTCACACAGGTTCTCCAGGGGTAGGAATAATCAACGGTCCTGAGCTTCTATCGCTTTCCGGGATGACTCCATTATAGCAGTGGAGTCCTCCCGTACGATCCCTACTTAACGCCGAATACCAACTTTATTATACGCTGGCGGGGTGAGCGCGTCACCAGAACTCTGGTACGGGGTATTAGGGGGTAGGCCTTAGGGATAAGGGCTGAGGAGCGGCGGCAACGCAACCGCCCCTCACGGTGAGAACGCCAGTTACCGAACCGCGCGTCGTCCAAGCAGCCGTCGGAGCGCTTCGCTCGAGTTCGGCCGGCGATTTCGCCGGCGTTGCTGATGCCGTATGCGCCGGTGAAGGTTGCGCCGGGGAAGTTGATCGGCGTCAGCTGCCCCTCGCCAAAGAAAGGCGTGATGGGTCTGATCCGGAGCACGTACAAACCACGTCAAGGTGGCGTCTGGATAATCGATGGTTGTGCCCTTGTTACGGCCTCTCTGGCCTGATCACTGGCGATTGGCGAAAAATCGAGCGCGGAGGGATCATTGCGGTTTGAAATAGGCCGATTGGCAATGGGCCGCAGGCTGACAGCCTGCAATACAATAGCGGGCGTGACACAGGCGGAAATCAGCACCTTGCTTGTGGTCTTGGAGCGAGGGGGACCAGGGAGCACTCGAACGGCTTACTCCGATCGTCTATAACGAGCCTCGGCGGCTCGCCCTTCGCTATATGCTTCGCGGGGTTTCGTCACGTATCGCTCGATGAAACCGTTGTGGCGGACGGGGGCGTAGTCGACGATCCCGATTTAATTGTGCTCGACGATGTCATGAATGCTTTGGCGCGTCAGGATCCACGAAAAGTACAGGTCGTGGAAATGAGGTATTTTGGAGGTCTTAGCGTCGAAGAAACCGCGGAAGTACTGAAGTCGTCAACGGTCACCGTAAAGTGGGACTGGCGGGCCGCCAGGACTTGGTTTTACCGGGAACTGACCGCCACCGCTGATCATGCACCCCCAACATTGGAAACGAATTGACGAGGTTTTCCAATCCGCACTCGACCGCTCGCCCGGCGAACGGGAGGCGTTCTTGCGCCAGGAGTGCGCCGGGGACAACGACCTGGAGCGCGAAGTCCGGTCGATGCTCGCGCGCGATGACTCGGCGCGCGGGTTCCTCTCGCGGCCGGCGCTCGACGCTTTCGGGTCGCTGGAGGATTCCGGCAGCCACTCCTTGATTGGCCGCACTATCGGACACTATCACGTCATCGAGCAGCTCGGTGGCGGCGGAATGGGTGTTGTCTACAAAGCTGAGGACCTCGAACTCGGACGTCCCGTGGCATTAAAGTTTCTGCCGGAGGATATGGCCGAGGATGCGCTCGCGCTGGAGCGGTTCCGGCGCGAGGCCCGGGCGGCGTCGAGTCTCAATCACCCGAATATTTGCACGATATACGAGGTTGGCCGGGACGGCGGCCGTCCGTTTATCGCGATGGAATACCTGGGCGGAACAACGCTCAAGAGCCGCATCCACGGCAAGCCCTTGCCGTTGGGATTGTTGGTGGCATTGGCCATCAAGATTACCGAAGCTCTGGATGCGGCGCACACTGCGGGCATCGTTCATCGCGATATCAAGCCGGCGAACATCTTCGTAACGAACCGGGAGCACGTCAAAATTCTGGATTTCGGGTTGGCGAAATCCAATTCGAGGACAGACGACATCAGCGGCGCGACGCGAAAGCGAGAAGAGCCGCTCACGACGACTGGAAACCTGCTGGGAACGGTTTCGCACATGTCCCCGGAACAGATTCGAGGCGAACCCCTGGATGGCCGGACCGATTTGTTTTCATTTGGCGTGGTGCTCTACGAGATGGCGACCGGCGTTTTGCCTTTTCCGGGGCAGCACCCGGGGGCTGTATTTGCCTTGGTTCTCAATAGCGCTCCCGCGCCTCCGCGAAGCCTGAACCCGAGTCTGCCGGAGGGGATCCAACGCATCATTCTCAAGTGCCTGGAGAAGGATCGGGTGCGTCGATATCAACACGCCTCCGAGATCCAGTCTGATCTGGAGAATTTACGCGTCCTCGATTCCCGTCGCGCGATCACCCGAAAGAAAACGAGAGCGCGATTCTGGAAACCTCTCGCGAGCGTTGCGGCCGCGGCGGCTGCCCTGACCGCCGGCGTATATTTCTATCTGCATCGACCGCCGAAGCTGACCGCGAAAGACACCATCGTTCTGGCTGATTTCCGAAACTCAACGGGCGACCCGGTGTTTGACGGCACCCTGCGGCAGGGACTGGCGATGCAGCTCCAACAATCGCCATATCTCTTGTTGGTATCCGACCAGGCGATCCGCAAGGCGCTGGGTTTGATGGGACAATCCGGGGACGCGCGTTTGACTCCGTCGATTGCCCGGGATGTGTGCGAACGAACCAACGCCTCTGCTGTGGTGGAAGGCTCCCTCGATTTACTCGGCAGCAAGTATGTTCTTGGAGTAAGCGCGAAGAACTGCCGAACGGGCGAGATTGTCTACGAAGAACAGGTTCAGGCGGAGCGGAAGGACGACGTTCTCAACGTATTGAGCCGGATGGCGAGCCGGTTCCGGGCAAAGTCGGGCGAGTCGCTGGCGAGTGTTCAGCGATACTCTGCCCCTTTGGCAGAAGTAACGACGTCCTCAACAGAGGCGCTTAAGGCCTATTCCACAGGGATTGCGATGATCTCATCCAAAGGTACCCGCACTGCCCTGGAGTTCTTCCATCGGGCTACTGAGATCGATCCGAAAATGGCCATGGCGTACGCTTATCTCTCGCGTTGCTATGCGGATGTTGGTGAGACGGTGCGCTCCCAGGAGATCGCCACGAAAGCCTGGGAGCTACGAGATCGTGTCAGCGCCCAGGAGAGATATTTTATAGACCACATGTATCAGCGGTCCGTGCTGGGTAACCTCGAAAAAGCGCGGCAAACCTGCGAGTTGTGGGCGCAAAGTTATCCCCGTGATGTGCTCCCGCTTAGTTTCCTGGCGGGAGAGATTTCGGAGGGTGTGGGGAAGTTCGATCGTGCCGAGGAGTGGGGAAAGAAAGCCATCGAAGTCGATCCGGATAGCGCGTACGGATTTCACAATCTCGCCAACAGTTACGTGCTTCGCAATCGTCCAGTCGAGGCGGAAGCTGTCCTCGACCGCGCCACCAAACGGAAGCTGGACATCTTCGAGTTTCTCGCCCTGCGTCACCAGATCGCTTTTTTGAAGGGTGACCAGGTAGGAATGGCAAAGGTGGACGCCATCGGGGAAGAAAGAGTCGCTGCTGAAGGCTGGTTTTACGACATGCAGGCCTGTGTTTTGGCCTACCACGGACACCTGCGGCAGGCTCGCGCCATATGGCGGCGCGCGGTGGAGCTCACTTTAGGGACCGGGTATCGTGAAGGGACTGCACAGCATGAGGCCGGCGTCGCGGTGCGAGAGTTCCTTTTCGGCAATCCGGCAGAGGCGCGGCGCGCGGCATCCGCGGCACTGGGTTATTCCAACGGGCGCGATGTGGATATGGGGGCGGGGCTCGCGCTGGCGTTCCTGGGCGATCCGCAGGCGGAATCGCTAATTGCCGATTTGGATCGCCGCTTTCCGGAAGGCACGTTTGTTCAGTTCAGTTATCTACCGGTTTTGCGAGCTCAGATTGCTTTGAATCATCACGACCCTCAGAGGGCCGTCGAGCTGCTACAAATCGCCGAGCCGTATGAATTGGGATGGTCGTGCAGCGCGACTGCGGGCTTTTGTGGTTCGCTGTTTCCCATTTATGTGCGCGGCATGGCCTACATGGCGGCACATCGCGGCGCGGAAGCCGCCGCCGAGTTTCGCAAGATCATCGCGCATATCGGAGTGGTTTCCAACGACCCTACAATCGTCGCACTGGCGCGGTTGCAGCTAGGCCGGGCGCTGACGACGGTCGGGGATCGCGGCGGTGCGAGGGCCGCCTATCAGGAATTCTTCGATCTCTGGAAGGATGCTGATCCGGATATCCCTATCTTCAAGCAAGCCAAAGCGGAATTAGCCAGGTTGTAGACACGGTTCGCGCGGAGGCACTTTGTGCGGCGAATGAGCCCCGACGCACTCGCGTGTACACGATTTGGAAACCTACAGTGGATTCGCGCTAATTCGCTTCACCATGTTCTCGGCTGCGCATCGCGAAGGCGGCAGCGCAAACCATCGCGATTCCTGGTACCAGAGGCCGCCCATGTAATGCTACTCCCGCGCTCTTCGTCGAGCGAGGCCAAGCGTCGTTCGAAATCCTGACCGCTTCGTCAAGGTCACTGGCAGCGCGCTGACTGCCCGCTCGGAAGGCGGTATGGTCTCCGGTATGGCGACCGTAAAGATTACGATCACCTTGGAAGAGGAGCAGGTGGAGCAGATTCACGCTCTCGCCGCAGCCGGACAGGCTTCGTCCGTGTCTGGTTTCGTGAAACATGCGGTCCACGTCGCGCTTTTCGATGCAGCAGGGTGGAAGCAAATGCTCGATGACGCGCTTGATCAAACAGGCGGCCCACTTACGAAAAAAGAACGAGTTTGGGCTGATGCAATACTCTCAGGCGCACGATCAAAACGCCGGTCGAAACGGGGTACAGCGGCGTGAGTGGCATCGCGTTGGACGAGGGAGGACTCATCGCGCTCGACCGTGACGACCGGAGAGTGATCGCACTCATCGCGCGCGCTACTGAGCTCGGGACGCGTATCATTATCCCTGCTACGTGCTGGCGCAGGCAATTCGAAATCCCGCCCGGCAAGCCCGACTTTCGCGATTCATTCGGCAGCCGATCGCGGATGTTGTCCCGCTCGATGCGCCGGATGCTACGGCTGTCGGTCTATTACTGGCGCGGACGGCGAGCACGGATATCGTCGACGCCCATGTCGTAGTTTGTGCGCGACGGGCAGAGCAGGCCGTCGTTACCAGCGACGCAGGCGATCTGAAGCAGCTTGCTCCGGAGTTGCAGTTGGTTGCGGTCTGACTCAACTTGCGAGGCATCCCGTCAACAATGGCACAATGACTGGTTCAGGTTCATTCTTCGGGGAGGCGAACTATGCGCAGGTTGGTGCTTGGGATGTCGATGCTGGGATTGGCGTGCGGACAGACGCCGCCAAAAATGGAGGTTCATGCCGACCTCAACCAGTTGATGCAGGGCATGATTTATCCGGCTTCGAACGTCGTGTTCGCTGCACAAAGCGACGATCCGGCGCAGATCAAGCTAGCTCAGAAGCCCTCGGTTTCACCCAATCTGCTTACGAGCACATTTGGCCGCTGGACCGCGGTCGAGAATAGCGCGCTCTCCATTGTGGAGTCGGCGAATCTTCTGTTGCTTCCCGGACGGAAGTGTTCCAACGGCCGGGAGGTTCCAATTCAGAACGCGGACTGGACGAAGTTTGTGAACGAAATGCGTGAGGCAGGGATGGCGGCCTACAAGGCCGCGAAGGCGAAGAGTCAGGATGATATCGTAACCGCGACGGATCCGCTCACGACCTCATGCTCGAATTGCCACAATCGGTATCGGGAAAAAACGGACCGCTGTAGATGATGACTTGCGCCAATGGATAATCGACGCGCAGGCTCCCAGCCCGGTGGCGCTTAGTCTTCCGTGGTGCGACAAGACTGCGGCGAGAGTAGGCAGGATTGCATCCATGCATTACTCTGCTGGTTGCTCGGGTTCGCCGGCGACCTTGCGGGAGCGCTCGAAGAGAAAGTTCAACGTTTTCTCGGTTCGGATGTGGTTCGCGATGCGGCCTATGACTCCGTCCTTTTCGAGTTTGCGGCGGACGGCGGCAACCGGTTCGCGCTGCTGCCGGGCGATGCGCTGCACTTCGTGATCGACTTCGTCCTGGGTGGCGCCGATCGCTTCGCGGTCAGCGACTTTGTCGAGGAGCAGCGAGGCTTTGACGCCGCGAATCGCCTTCGGCCGTTGGGATTCCTTCACCTTTTCCCAGTCGAGTTTTAGCTTCGATACATCGATGCCTCGCGAGGCGAACTGTTGAAGCTTGCTTTCGAGCTCGGTTCGGATCTGTCCTTCGACGTAAACCTCTGGCACCGCGAAATCGTGGGCTTCCACCAGGCGATCGATCGCTTCTTCTTTTGCTTTCGTCTGCGCCTCCATCTCGCGCTCATGGAAGATGCTCTTGCGGATCGCCTCCTTCAATTCTTCGAGCGTCGTGAAGTCGCCGAGATCCTTCGCGAATTCATCATTGAGCTCAGGCAGCTCTTTACGGCGAATGCTCTTGAGCTGCATGTGGAACTTGATAGTCTTGCCGGCGAGCTTTTCCTGGCCGTAGTCTTCCGGATACGTGACTTCGAGATCCATCTCGCCTTCCGGCGACATGCCGCGCAGAGCTTCATTGAAGGCGGGTAGTGTATCTTCGCTGCCGATGTGCAGCGGCACTTCTTCCTGATGCACCGGCGGATCGTCGCTGTCGAGCGAAACGAGGACGTGGTCTCCGTCTTCGGCGGGGCGAGGATCAACGGTGACGTATTGGGCTTTTTGCTCGCGAAGTTGCTCGAGACGCGCGTTGATGTCCTCGTCCGTGACGCTGGGCTCGTTGTAATGCACGCTCAGACCGATGTACTCGCCGAGCTCGACCTGAGGAGCCACTTCGAATTCGGCTTTGAATTTGAGGGGTTCGCCCTTTTCAAAATGCACATCGGTGATGTTTGGGCGGCTAACCACCTTGAGCTCTTCGGCCTTGAAACGTTCGTCGAGGTATTTGGGGACAAGATTTTCAAGTACATCCTGGCGAACTTCGTGGGCGAAGCGCGTTCGGATCAGGCTGGTGGGCGCTTTGCCGGGACGGAAGCCGGGGAGGCGGACTTTTTTCTGCAAGTTAGCGATGACACGTTCGGTTTCGCGATCGATCTCTTCAACGGGGACAGTGATCTGTAGTTCGTGTTTGCAGCCTTCAATGAGCACGAACACTATTATGGCGCGGCGAGGAGGAAGATGACAAGCTAAGGCGTGTCTTACCAGGAGGATAGAAGAATTTAACTAAAAAGTTGCCTGGGGGGCTTGCTAAGTCGTCATGCCGTTGTTATTCTTAATGAGGTTGCCAGGGCCGATCAGCGGCGCAGGAGCCAGCCCTTGGAAAAATGCTTTCCTGGGGGCTTGCCAATCCAGCGGAAGTCTGATAGATTGGTCGAAGGCAAATAATACGGCAGGCAGTACGAAGCACGACGCCTCATCTCCTGTCAGGTAGTTCTTTAAAGTTTCCCAAAGAATCTAGGTTCAAGCGGTACCGATTCTAAATGTAAGTATCGCTTGCGCCTGAATGCCTTTCGAGGCCAGCATTTCTTCGGTTTTCTTCGGATCGCCGGAGGGGTGCGCAGATCTTTGACAATCTGGTTGGACGCAAAAGTAAGTTCGTCAGAACTTTGAGTCAAGCGAGGCGATTTTTGTCTCAAAAAGATCAAACGAGAGTTTGATCCCGGCTCAGAATCAACGCTGGCGGCGCGCTTAACACATGCAAGTCGAACGAGAAAGTGGAGCAATCCATGAGTAAAGTGGCGTACGGGTGAGTAACACGTGGATCATCTACCCTTTAGTGGGGGATAACCCTGGGAAACCGGGGCTAATACCGCATAATCCTGGAAAGGGAAAGCAGCAATGCGCTGAAGGAGGAGTCCGCGGCCGATTAGCTAGTTGGTAGGGTAAAGGCCTACCAAGGCGATGATCGGTAGCCGGCCTGAGAGGGCACACGGCCACACTGGCACTGAAACACGGGCCAGACTCCTACGGGAGGCAGCAGTGGGGAATCTTGCACAATGGAGGAAACTCTGATGCAGCGACGCCGCGTGAGCGATGAAGCCC
>DATGJP010000071.1:0-15704 GCA_035295125.1 Bryobacteraceae bacterium
GTAACGTTCGCGAATGCGACCACCCAGTCAACTCCTCCCGCTGCTCTGCCGTCAGTGAAATCAACTCCCGATATCGTGCCACATAACTCAGACGAACTCTGACTCCGAATGGTATCTTAATCAGTGGGACAGTTCACTAGCTTTGCTGTCTGCTTCCCGCTAAACGGTGACAATCGGTCCGGGGCTTTTCCGTGTCTACCTTATCGAATAAGTTCGCCCCGTGTTCGTCGCCCATTTTCGAATCGTGGGCACAATTCAGAATGAGACAAAAAAGCCTCAATCTAGGGTGAGCTTCTTACCGATTGCCAGAGCCGACCTGGTTACGGACGGAAGCTATGCCCTCATGGTGCACTGTCAGAGCTAAATCTTGTAGCTCATTGTCGTCCTCGAGCAATGCGGACACGAAGACCCATTTCTATGCATTTAGCCGCGGGAATGTGGCGCTCGTGCGCTTTGTGCGCATCCGCATCGCCGAGCATTTTTACAATCTTTTCGGCCTTTTGCTATGATTCCGGGTCTCCCTCGAACATCACGGCACTGAACTGGTCTGTGACGAACGCGTTCGTCCAATCAATGGCTTGCTTGCACTGACCTGGGAAAGTCGGGCGGTATTGCTGCAAGATGCTTTGCCAAATCATGAGCGAGTCGTGATCGGCCTTATATTCCTCCAAAGCGCGTTTAAATTCATTTATTACGCCCTGTGCGGGAATGCCACGCAGTTGCGGATCGATTGGCCCGAGGCTCGATTGCTTTCCAAGGACTCTCGCGCGGAGCAGGCCACCATCGTTCCCGCCGACATTGCGACCTGGGGCACCGCCGCCAACGTAAAGCGCGGATTTCTTTCGGCCACCTCCAACCAGTGCTTCCGACACAAAGAAGGTCCGTGGAAGACTATCACGTTGATCTGTTTGCTCCCACGCCAAATCCAAATCAGCAGTATCAAACATGACGTGGGCCTCTTGTTCTATCGCAAAAGTGAATCGAGCGATGTTCAGATTCGACACCATCCCCACGAGAAACTGCTGTCATCCTGCGGCGCCCTCTAGATATCAGTGATCGAGGCATCTCCCGCCTCCGAAGCAAAAAAAGTCTGGCAAACCTCGGGACGATATCGCCGCGCCGATTGTATACTCCCAGAGAAAGGACCACATCGGAGATGAAACGAGTCCTGCTGAGTGCTCTTTTGTTAAGCGGCCTGATGCTAGCCGTCGCCCAGGTGAAAAAGGAAGACCTGGTCACCAAGAATACCAAGAGTCCTGGTGCCGAAACCAGCGTCACCATCAACGGCAAGAACCTCTGGATTTACTACCACGCTCCCTCCGTCAGGGGTCGCCATATCTTCGGCGGCGCCGGCGCGCTCGAGCCGTATGGCAAGGTATGGCGTCTCGGCGCCGATTACGCCACTGTTCTGCATACCGACGCCGACCTCGACCTGAATGGCCTCGCCATTCCCAAGGGCGACTATGCCCTGTACGCCGACCTCGACAACGGCCGGTGGACGCTGATCGTCAATAAAACCCTGATGGATGGCAGCCGCCATATCTGGGGTGTCGGCGTCTCACCGGACGGCATTCACGAAGGCGCCACCACCAATGATCCGGCCACCGAACTCGGCCGAGCCTCTCTCGTCATGGGCAAGCCGCCATCTCCGGTAGAAACCCTCAAGATCACGCTGTCAGGCATCGGCGGCGCCAAGGGAAAACTGCTGCTCGAATGGGAGAATGTGACTGCGTCGGCGCCGTTCACCGTGAAGTGACCACGGCAAAAACACGCGGTGACACCATTTCGTAAATCCACGGAATTCGCCCAACTCCCACGCCACCAACTCCTTACGCGCGCTGACCGCCCGCCAGAACGCGCCACCTCATCTGGCCCTACGCTACAGTCCTATCGAGAAACCCTCGGCTTCGCGTGCCGTGAACAGATCGCGACGCAACCCCGAAAATTAGCGTCGCGCAAGGCCTGATTTAGCGCCGCGAAACGGCCGGTTTTGAATAGAATCAGCAACATAGACTGTGTGTGTAGCGCAGCAAAACATTCGGATCGAGCGCGCCGGATAACGCTGACACGAAAAAACGCAACACGGCACTAGCCGTTTTGCGCTTCAAATACGCATAGACCTCCGAGGAGCCCTATCGTGCCTTACGACATGCCCACTGCCGTGGAGGACGTCGCCTGTGAGGAGCGGAAAACCCCGCCCCGCGAGACGCTCGTCCGGCGCGAACTGGCCCGTTACCGGAAGAAATCGCTCTCCCTTGGCGTTGGCGTGTTTCTTCTGGATGTCGCAATAAACGCTGCCAGCTTCGCCATCCTGGCCTGGCTTCCGGTTTTTTGGCTCTATAAAATTCCACTCGCCTTGCTCTCGGGCGTCCTCATCACCCGGCTCTTCATCGTCGGTCACGATGCCGCCCACGGCGCCCTCACCGGCTCCCGAATCGCCGACGCGATCATCGCGAGGCTTGCCTTTCTGCCGACCCTCCACCCCTGCAGCCTGTGGCAGGTAGGCCATAATCGGGTCCATCATTCCTTCACCAACCTCAAGGGGCTCGATTTCATTTGGATTCCGTTTTCGCCCAACGAGTATCGGAACCTGCCGCCCTGGCGCCGCCTCGCCGAGCGGTTCTACCGTTCCACCCCGGGGATGGGCGCCTACTACATGATCGAAGTCTGGTGGAAGTATCTCTCTCCGATGCAGGTGGCCTCGCTCGGACGACAGCGCCGGTCCCAATTCGTCTTCTGGGCGGATGTTGCACTGACGCTTAGCTTCCTCGCCGCAGCAATCCTCGTAGCCGGACACTGGGACGCCGTTCTCTTCTCCGTGATTCTGCCGTTCCTCAGTTGGAATTGGACCATGGGGTTCATCATTTATAACCACCACACCGGCCCGCTGGTCCGGTTCTATGACAACCGCCGCCAGTGGCGATTCTTCCAAGGGCAGGTGGAGGGCACGGTCCATACGATTTTCCCGAAGCCCCTCGGGATATTCCTCAACAACATCCTGGAGCATACAGCCCACCATCTGGACGCCAACATACCGTTGTACCGGCTTGCCAATGCGCAGCGGCGGCTGACGGAACTACTTGGCGACCAGCTCATCATCGAACGATGGTCTTTCCGGTCGTTCCGCGAAACCATACGTTCGTGCCAGCTCTACGATTACCAGCGCCATTGCTGGATGAGATTTAACGACGCCTGGAAAGGATCCGAATGACGAATCACACGATGACGCCGCCCGCCCGCGAGGCGTTCACCCGAGAGGCAATGGAGAAAGCCGTTGTCGAAGCGCTGGCGCGAACCCTGCGAATTCCAGAATCCGAAATACGGCCGGAAAGCCGTCTCGAAGTCCTTGGGCTCGATTCCATGGGAATGATCAATGTGAACATTGCGCTGGAAGAGCGTTTCCAGGTCGCCTTGCCGGCATGCGAGGAAGGCCCCGCGGTCCAGCTTCAAACGGTCCAGGACTTCGCGGATTTCGTCTTCGGAAAAGCGCAGGAGGCCGCGTCATGGTAATTCCCGCCGGAGAAGTGCAGGCCGCTTTGCGTTCCAAAGAGGAGCAGCGCGAATACGAGCGGGCGCGCGTCGCCGAGCACTACGAACACAATCCCGAGGTGTTCGAACACGTTCTGGACAAGGGGCTCGCGTACGCCACGGGAATTTATGCCGATCCCAAAGAAGACCTGGAGACGGCACAACAGCGCAAATATGGCTACATTCGGAGCCTCCTCGACGTACGACCGGGCGAAAACGTCTTGGACGTGGGCTGCGGCTGGGGAAGCAATCTCCTCTACCTTTCAGCACATACCGAAGGGAATTTTCGCGGTATCACGCTCAGCTCCCAGCAGCGCCAGGAATTGCTCCGCCGTGCGGCCGCGCGCGGGCTTTCCGATCGGGTGCAAGTGGACCTCTGCCACGTCGAAGAACTGGAGGTAGAGCCGGGTTCGCTCGACGCGGTCCTCTTCTCTGGCAGCATCGTGCACATGCGCAACCGGGCACAGATTCATCGCATGGTCGCAAAGTGGCTGAAGCCCGGCGGACGCGTACTCATCTCCGATTGTTACTTCCCGTCGCAGGTTCGGGGCAATCGCGACAGCGCGGCGACGGATCATATCTTTTTCCAAACGCTCGGCTACTGCCTGCTCCTGAACCTCAACGAAGAGCTCGCGATGATCGAGGATGCGGGCCTCGATATCGTGCAGGTCCAGGATCTGACGAGTTCCTATGCACTGACACTCGAAGCCTGGATCAACAACATCCGCCGGAATCGAGCCCGCATCGACGCGATCGATCCCGGGTTTTCCGCCGTGTTGCAGTCGTATATGACGGTTGCGAAGCTCTCCTTCAGCCGTAGAACGGCGCTCGAATACATGATTCTCGCGACGAAAGGCCATCCGAGAGCAAACGTCGCGGCGGCGTTCGCGCAGTCGTGCGAATGACCATCGCAGGTCTGCTCCGCGAGAGGGCCGTCGGACCACACGCAGACAAGCTCGCCATACGATTCCTAAGCCACGGCGTGTGGACGGAGAAGACTTGGGGTGAATTTTGGGCTGCTGCGGCGGCAGCCGCAGGATCGCTGCTGGCTTTCGGAGTGAAGCCCGGCGACCGCGTTCTAATGCTTGTGCCCGAAGTGGAGCCCGCGGTGATCGCGCTATTCGGGCTGTGGATCATTGGAGCGATTCCGATTCAAGTGGGCCAACCCGGCTCCGTCCGGCAGCGCCCTGAGTTTCTGGCGAACCTGGCTTCGACCGCCCAACGCCTCGGAGCGTCGCTTCTGATCACCACGCCCACAATCGCCGCGCAGCAGGATTTCGGATCGCTGCGCGTCTTCAGTACCGCAGATCTGTCGATCGGCGCCGGTCAGTCACTGCCCGATCCGAATGACGCCACGGGAACGGCTTTTATCCAACTGACCAGCGGCAGCACGAGCCAGCCGCGCGGAGTGACGATCCCGCACGACCGTCTCATGATCCACATGCAGTCGATGAGCGAATGTCTGCCAAGCCATTCCGAATCGGTCGCGGTATCGTGGCTCCCCCTGCACCACGACATGGGCTTGCTGGGAGGACTGCTGTTTCCGTTTTACAACGGCTTTCCGGCTCACATGATCTCGACATACGATTTTCAGAGCCGCCCGGGGGTCTGGCTGGAAACCATGTCCCGCTTCCGGGCCACAATCGCGGCGGCGCCACCCTCGGCGTACGCCATCTGCGTTCAACTCGCGCCGCGACTGCTGCGTCAGGGGATCGACCTGTCGGCCTGGGAATGTGCCATGATCGGCGCGGAGCCGATTCCGGCCTCCCTGGTGAGGCGTTTCTCTCAGGCGTTCGCGACCTCCGGATTTCGGCCGCAGGCCTTCTTTCCGGTCTACGGACTGGCCGAAGCGACGGTCGCGGTGACCTTTCCCCAAATCTTAGCCCCAACCCGAATCGATGCAATATCGCGAACCGCGCTACAAGAGCGTGGGGTCGCGGTGCGCGGCGACGACATGGAACTCGTCGCGGTCGGACGGCCGATTTCGCAAACGGACGTCAGAATCGTCGACAACGGAATCGACCTGCCGGAACGGCACATAGGCGAAATCCTGGTGAAATCGGCCAGCCTGTCCACCGGCTACGACGGACAGCCGGAAGAAACCGCGAAGACCTTCCGGGACGGCTGGCTTCATACAGGGGACCTCGGCTACCTCGCGAACGGTGAACTTTTCGTCACAGGGCGGAAAAAGGAGCTGATCATCAAGGGCGGCCAGAACCTGATTCCGTCCGTCCTCGAAGAGATCGTGGCTGCACTACCCGGGATTCGCGAGGGCGCCGTTGCCGCCGTCGGAGTTCGATCCCCCGAGTTGGAAACGGAGTTCTGCTGCATCGTCGCGGAAACGCGGCTCGAAGCGAGCGAGCAACCCAGACTCGTCGACGAGATTCGTCATTCACTCCGGACCCACGGCGTCCACGTCGACAAAGTCGTCCTGATGCCGCCGAAATCTCTGCCGAAGACGACCAGTGGCAAGCTGCAGCGCCTGGCGATTGCAGGCATGATCACAGAGCGGCTGGCCTGATGGCTCGCGATGTTTTCGTCATCGGAGCCTTCTCCACCGAGTTCCGCAAGTGGCCGGGAAAATCCTTCAAGCAACTCAGCGCGGAGGCATTCCATGGAGCACTTGCCGACACCGGTCTCTCTACCAGCCTTCCGGTCGACTCCATTTGGTTCGCAAACTCAGGAATGGGAGCCTGGGGTCAAACCAGCATTCGAGGTCAGGTCGCCCTGGGCTCTCTCACGGCCCACACGCCCATCATTAATGTAGAGAACGCCTGCGCTGGTGGCGGAACGGCGATCTGCGGAGCCTGGAAAGACATCCTCACCGGCGAGGCTGAGCTCTCACTGGCAATCGGCGTGGAAAAACTGCACTTCCCCGACGTGGACAAGGGCAGAGTCCTCGAAGGGATGAGCGCGGGAATAGACAACTTCGACACCGAGGAGTGGTTCAAGCTCTACCGAACCCTGGACGAGACCTTTCACCCCAAGCCCGGCCGCTCCGTCTTTGTAGACACTAGCGCCGCCCGAGCGCGCCGCCACATGCGCGAATTCGGAACCACCGCCGAACAGATCGCGGCGGTCTGCGCAAAGAGCCATTGGTACGGCGCTCGCAATCCCCGCGCCCAATACCAGTTCGAGATCCCCGCGCCCGTGGTTCTAAAGGATCAGGTGGTGAACGCGCCGCTGACGCGGGCGATGTGCGCCTCCCCCGGCGATGGAGCGGCCGCAGCCCTGCTCTGCTCGGGAGAGTTCTTACGAGCTCTCCCGGAAGCCACCCAAAGAAGGGCCGTTCGAGTCGAAGCCTGCGCGCTAGCCGGAGGCTCCCCAACGGCCACTATTGCGGCCGAGAAAGCCTACCGCCGGGCGGGAATCGGTCCCGGACAAATCGACGTCGCCGAACTCCACGATTCGACGTCCTTCTGCCAAATCGAGCAACTGGAGGCGCTCGGTTTCTGCAATCTCGGTGAGGGCGCCTCCTTCGACGGTGTGCCCGTCAACACCTCAGGCGGCCTGGTCTCCAAAAGTCATCCGGTCGCCGCAACCGGCATCTCCATGCTCCACGAGCTGGTCGAACAACTGAGAGGCGAAGCCGGATCCCGCCAGGTGGACGGAGCGAAGAACGGCCTCCTTTACAACGCCGGCGGCGCAATCGGGCTCGATGATGCCGTCGGCTGTGTCGTCATTGTTTCTCGCCAAATAGTCGCTAGTCGTTTCGTCCGCGTTTCCGCCCTAGAGAAAGAGGCCAGGACAGCATGACAACAACATACATGAAAAGGATTCGAGGCCACGCCTGGACCATCGCCTCCGGCCTGCGAGCCTCCTTGTGCCGCCCGGGAACTTCCGGTGCGCGACGCATGTCCATTCCAGTTCTCGATCCGTATGCCGGCCCCGTCCACATTGGCGGCCTGTTTTTCGATGTCCCGGACTCCGACGGCCTGGTGGTTGTGGTCCACGGGTTGGGGGGCAAAGCGGCGAGTAACTACGGTCTTGCCGCGGCCCGTGCGGCAAATGCTTCCGGCCTGGCATGCTTCTGTATCGGCCTGCGGGGAACCGATGGCTCCGGCGACGATCTCTACCACGGAGGCTTGACCGAGGACCTCTGGCTGGCATTGCAGAATGCTCAATTCGCGCGTTTTCGAAGGGTCTATCTGCTCGGCTTCTCGGTTGGAGGACACCTGGCAATCAAGGCGGCGTTGGATCGGGTGGATGAGCGGGTTCGCGCGGTGGCGGCAGTTTGTCCACCGCTGGATTTGGGTGTGGCGACCGCAGTTTTGGACAGCCAATGGCTATATCGGCGCCATATCTTTTCGACTTTGAATCGCGATTACGGGGCCGTCGCCAACCGGCTCGATTTTATGCCCTCGGCGGAGACAGTGCAGGCGGCCAAAACCTGCCGCGAACGCGATGCCCTTACCGTCGTGCCACGATTCGGCTTTCGTGATGTCGACGAATACTATGAGTCGGAGAGCGTTTCGCGACGCATCCACGAGTTGGAAACACCCACACTGATGGTCGCCAATCATTCCGATCCCCTGATCCCAATCGACACAATCCTGCCGGCGATCCGGCGCGCCTCCCGTGCGCTGCGAGTGTGTTGGGTGAATGAGGGCGGCCACTTGACGTTCCCGGGAAACCTGGACCTCAACTTAGGTGGCCCCTTGGGAATCGCACCGCAGGTCATCACGTGGCTTGCCAGTCAGTAATCGATTTCAGAAACGAGGATCACGTGCAACCAACCAATATCAAAAGTGCCCGACCTTACCAAGCAGGTGCGAAAACCGCCCTGGAGAGGGTGCTTGCGACGCTGAGCCGTAGCCTGCCCGAAGGCATGGCCTTCGATTTTCAAATGCCGGGTGGCAGCCCAGTTCGTGTCGGCCACGGCAACCCGGCGTTTCTCATCGCGGCCCGCAATCAGACGGCCGTCAATGCGATTCGCTCCTTCGACGAAGTGCGGATTGGGGAGGCCTACCTCAATGGTGACCTCGATATCGAGGGGGACCTCGTGGCGGCGCTCGATCTGCGGAACAGCCTGAGCGATCGTCATCTGCTGGCATATCTCTGGTCCACCTTCGGACAGAAGCTGTTTTATGGCCAGGCAAATCGCGATGAGAAGTGGATCAGCGAGCACTACGATGCATCGCCGGAGTTCTATCTCGCTTTTCTGGACCCGAAATACCGATGCTATTCTCACGGCTACTACGCCAACGACGACGAACCGCTGGAATCCGCCATTGAACGCAAGCTCGAAACCGCCATGGCCAACTGCGGAATCGGACCCGGGTCGCGCGTTCTGGATATCGGCGCGGGATGGGGCGCATTTACCCAGTTCGCTGGGGAGCGCGGCGCCCAGGTCACGTCGCTGACCATCTCGGCCGAGTCGGAAGCGTATGTGAAGGAGCTGATCACCCGCCGCAGTCTTAATTGCCAGGTGGTCCGGCAACACTTCCTTGAATACAAATCCGAGGAACCATACGACGCGATTGTGAATCTTGGGGTGACCGAGCACCTGCCCGACTATCGCGCGTCGCTCGTGCAATACGACCGCCTCCTGAAGCCCGGCGGGCGCGTTTACCTGGACGCCTGCGCTTCGCGAACGAAGTATCCGTTCTCTACTTTCGTGCTGAAGTACGTGTGGCCGGGAAACGCCACTCCGATGCACCTCCCTGGCTACATGGAGGCGGTTGCGGAAACCGCATTCGAGACCGTCATGATTCAAAACGACCGGCGGAGCTACCTGCTCACGACGAAGGCGTGGGCGGAGAATCTCGACCGCAATCGCGACGTGCTGGTGGCCCTTTTCGGAGAAAGTTTATACCGCCGGTTCCGGATCTACTTATGGGGTTGCGTGCATTGCTTCTCGAGCGATGTCGTGACGGCCTATCGCTGGATGCTGGAGAAACCGCGCGGCTCCGGGAGGACCGGATTGACACGATCCACCCCAGCCAAGATGTTTAGAAGCATGCGGCGAGCGTTCGGCTCGGGGAAATGAGCTCACTCGCCGAGAACGCGTTCGATTTGCCGCGCCAGTTCGGCTTCGCTGAAGCGGAATGGCTTATACATACGTACGATTCCTCCGCGGTCAATGAGGACGAAAGTAGGTGTTGAACTTGCACCGTAATCGAGCATCGCCGCCTCGTTTACAGGATGGGAGACATCGTCGAGGCCATGGTAAGTCTCCTTCCACACGCGCTCGCGATCGGCGTCCTCTTGAGCAGGCGTTGGATTCTCGATGCCCTTGGCAAATCCCACCCTCCGCGTGATCGTCCGGATAGCGACGCTTGGATAGCGTTGGTGAATGCGGGCCAGAATCGCCGCCTGAGCGGCACAGTCGCCGCACCAGTGACCCCATAGAAAAAGAAGGACGACCTTGCCTTTATCCCCAGGTTCCAAATGCGGTGCTGGCTTGCCTTCCAGCGTGAGTAGGTTCAGATTCTTCTGAATCCGCGCATGCAGGTCGTAGGATGGCGACTTGGCCAACTCGGTATTCAACAGGGCTACCGCCTTGTCGCGAGCGCCTTGAGCCGCGAGCAGCCGCGCCTCGGCTTCGAACTGCGCACCTACCGCCGCAGTCAGGAAATTATCATCTTCCACACGCGTTGACTTGAGAAGATCTGCCGTGATGGTCTTCGTTTTCGTCAAGTAACGGGAAGCCAACGGATAGTCATGCAGATTCAGCGCGCCCCGGGCGAGCCACGATGTGGCGGCCGCGCACTCGGAATTTGGGCCATGGATGCGGCAAAATTCATCGGCGATTGCATCCGCACTGGTGAGGTCGCCCGCGGAAATCTTATTGCGAACCTCACTCACAACGGCGGCGGAAAGAGGCATTGTCAGGATCACGAGCCAGAAGCGCATACGTTCCTAATTGCCATCCAATGGCGTTCAGGATACGAGCCGCGTGTTTCTTTCGTTCCCGGAGCTACGATGGTCGAAAGAGAATAACGTCGAGTGCTCCTGTGTTCCGTTAGGGACTGTCATCTTAACCTGGCCCGTGGGGATCGGCGGCTGGTGTGTCCGCGTGGCCATTCTTTCGACATCGCGCGCAGTGGATATATCAACCTTCTCCAGCCTCAGGAGCGGCGCGCCAGGCGGCCAGGCGATACCGCGGACGCTATCGCTGCCCGCCGGCGTCTGCACGAACTGGGCGTGACGGCTCCCCTTCGGGACGCGATTGCCGAAGCTTGCGGCGCCGAGCGATCCGACATTGTTCTAGACGCGGGGTGCGGCGAGGGATTCTATCTCGGCTCGCTCCAGCAGGAAATCGGGTTCAGCGGCCATGGGGTCGACATCTCAGCGGGCGCGATCGAAGCGGCGGCGCGGCGTTACCCAGCGTGTGAGTGGGTGGTGGCCAATGCCGATCGGTTTGTCCCGTATGCCGACCGGTCGTTTTCAATTGTTCTGTCGATTACGGCTCGAATGAATTCGAGTGAGTTCCGCCGGGTTCTGGGGGACGACGGAAAGCTTCTCGTTGCGATTCCCGCGCCCGACGATCTCATCGAATTGCGTGGGGCCGGACGCGAACGGGTTACCCGGACGGTGGAGAATTTTACAGGCGGGTTCACGCTCGTCAAGCAAATCCGCGTCAGCACTCAGGCGGACCTTGACGCGGAGGCCGTTCGCGACGTTCTGCTCTCGATTTACCGGCCGATCCAACAAAAGGAGCCGGAGGCCATGCGCATTACGTTCAGCCTGGATTTACTTCTGTTTCGACCCGCATAACCCCAACGCCGTGCGCGCCCGTTTCCGCATCATGGATTCGAAGGACTGGCGCGACACATCGATCAGCTTGCGTGTCTCAGCGCCGCGCAGCAGGCGTTGTGCGGCATTCGGCATGCGGCCGGACGCACGTTCGAACAAGCCGGGCGATGCGGAACGCATCCCGGCAATGGCGCGATAATACCCCTGCTGGCCTTCGACCTTCTCGCACCCAGTGACGAGAGCCGTCAAAACCTCATGGCTTTCTTCCAACCGGGCGACCGTGCTTCCCCAGTCGTCGAAGAACGGTCCCAGCGGCAGCAGCGTGGCGGGCGAGCGGCGCAAGGCCTTGACGGGTCGGAGCGGGTAATGCCGGTGCCCCTCGCTCGAGATTCCGCTTTGCTGGTAGATGCGGACCGCGTGGGTAAAGCGGCCGCGCGCCGACAGATGCTCCATCAGCGGCGCGGTCAAGGCGTTCTTCTTCCAGAAGCCCATGCCTTGCGTCAGGTCGCCCCGATTGTGGGCCAGCGTCATAGAGAGCCGCAACAGGTCGAGTTCCGCGTCCCGTTCGGCTGCGACCTCCTCGAAAACCGCCTGTTCGCGATCGATTTCAGCTTCGATTGCGGATTGCGCTTCGTCCGCGGCCTCGGTGTCGCCCAGTTCGATAAATCGACCAAGACCGCCCGCAATCGCGCTCCAATGTTCGCCATTGTGGCCGCTGACGCCTCGCACCGAACGGGTAGAGATGCCTTCTTCCGTCCAGGCCCGCGCGGCGAGAGCCACCCCGAGCATCGGGCGAAGGGCTTCAGCGTCTCGTGATTCGTGCCATAGGATGCCTCGGATTTTTGTGTCAACATCGGTCGGGACGAATGTGGCGACGGTGGCGTGATGACACGCGAGACAGAGTGCGAAATAGTCCTGGAGCTGTTCCTCGGGCGTGTTGCCCGGCTTCAACATATTGCGCCAGTTGCCGAGGATTCGAAGAAAACCGTCGGTTGACTGCGCCAGGTGGACGAGGCGCCCGGGCTCCGCTCGAGACATCCGCGATTCCAGAAACGGCGCAGTGCTATGCACTTGCGCGATGAGGGTCTCCGGGGAAATCCACTGCGACCAGGCGAAGAAAGGGCGATCGTCGACTAGTTTGGACAAATCCCAGTATGCCGTAACATAAAAAACCCGGCTCGCTGTCACGTTTTCTGTACAACGAACTACTATGCTCCAGACGCTTTAGGGATGGAGGTCCGGAGCCTGATCGCGGTCACAATTCAGTCGCTCTTATTTGTAGTCCCCTCTTTATTTCTGGCGGGCTTCTTAGTGTTCCACCTGGCCCGGCTCATCCTCTGGGTCGTCAGGGGAGGGGCACTCGTCAGGGTGCCATGGCGTACGGATGGACTCCCGGTGTTCTCTCCAATGGCCCATCATGGCCGCACACGTGATCCCGCTGGACTTTCGGTCCCAAAGCACCATTGCTGCGCGATCGTTTTGTGGAAGCGCCCGCTGGACGTTGGGCTTTGGCCGGTACTAGCCGATGCCATCACTGGTTTCACGGGAATTTGGGCCATAACGCTGGACTGCTCGCTTGAGGGGCGGGGCGGACGAACGGTCATTACCTCGGGCGAACACGCACTCCGGCGGCGCGTTGTAAGCGGACCACATTATGCACCCTGGAATGCATGCCGAGGGTCGGCGATCGCACGGATTGAGATCGACAGGGTCATAGACGGCAGCCGCCTTCTTGCCGACCTGCGGAACATAATTGCCGATACTACGGTCCGTCACAAAGGCATCGCCGATGCATTCTCATATTTCACGGGCTCGACGCGCGCGGATCGGGTTAACTGCTCGAGCCTTATCGCGCAAGGCATTTGCAGGCAGCCGGTGAGTCCACTGGCACGGGCCCTGGCCGAAGCGCTCCGTCAAAGATTCACGTATGGAGATGTGACGCCGGCGGACATCGCACGGGCCGCCGCAATTCTCCAGTTGCCGGTGAACGACGTTCCGTTTGAACGTATAAAGACTATTCCGATTCTCCCGCGCCGCACAGTTGCAGGTACTGAAGGCTCAAACCGGGCGCCAATCTCTTTTCACTCATAAGGAAGCTTAGTATGAAACGCACCATAGCAATTATCTCCATGTTCACGGCAGCAGCCATCCTGCTGCTGCTGTTGGTCACCGTGGGCCAGGCGTTCGCGCCCCGGATGCCGATTCTTGCGAGCGCGACGATTCCAGCGTATTCCCCAAACTCGGGAGTGTCTTTGGTGATTCGGGGTGCGGACAAAAGCTATTCGTTACTGCGTTTCGGCCTAACCCCTCCGTACGGGCTTCTGAGCTCGATGCAAAGCCTGGTACACCTCTTCAGCATCGGTTTTTCGACGACAGGCCCTGATGCAGCAGGCCCGGCGGGAGTAGGGCGAGCTTCCCAGCTTGCCGCCTTAGGCGACTTCAAAGGCGATGGATCGCCCGGAGTAGCGTATACCGACATCTCAAATAACAGCTCCAACGTTACGGTCTATATCGGGACCTCGATGCTCGCTTTCAACGGCGCGGCAAATTACCCGGCCGGGCCTATTGCGGACGGGGTGATTACCGGCGATTTCAATCGCGATGGCAAGGTGGACCTGGCGGTGTCTTATCAGGGCGGTACCGGCACCGGCGGTGTAGCGGTCCTTCTGAATACCGGAAACGGTACCTTTGGGCCGGCGAAGACCTATTCGTTCGGCCAGAATCCGTCCTCAGTGGCCACTTTCGACGTAAACGGCGACGGCATTCTTGACCTGGTGGTCGCCGACGGCAGCTCCTTCCCCAACTCGGTTTATGTACTCACCGGGAAGGGCGACGGCACGTTTAATGCGGCGGTGGGTTATGCGACTTCCAGCAACTCTCTCTCTTCCGTGACGATCGGCGACTTCGATGGCGATGGTCATCCGGATTTGGCGACCACGGCGTACGATAGTACGGTTTCTATCCTTCTCAATAACGGCTCTGGTGCGTTTCATCTCGGCAGTTCTTTTATGGCTGGCAACCTGCCGATCTACATTGCGGCCGGCGATGTGAACGGTGATGGCAAACTCGACCTGGTGACCGCCGACACTGGCGACTCGGCCGTTTCCGTTTTCCTGGGAGACGGCCATGGCCATTTCCAGCTCAAATCCAAGAACACTTTAAGCGACGCTTCATCGCTGATCCTGACTGACTACAACAATGACGGCAAGCTGGATATCATCAACGCGCTCGGCGATGCGCGAGGCTTTGGTCCCAGCTTCAGCAACGGGAACATTGACGTCATCCTGGGGAACGGCGATGGGACATTTCAGGGCTCCAGTGGGGCAGGGTCGACCGCGATCACGTTCCAAACGACGCCAACCGGGCTGTTGTTCACAGTCGACGGCGGGGCGGTTCTCAGCGCGCCGCAGACCATGAATCTTTCTCCTGGCTCCCACACAATTGCTGTGAATTCTGTTCAGGCGGGGGATACCGGAATACAGTATTCGTTCACCGGTTGGAACGACGGGGGGCTTCCATCGCATTCCATTGTGGTTGGCGGCAGCGCGGCTACGTATACGGCGAGTTTTACAGCACAGTATCAATTGACTACAGCGGCATCTCCGGTGGCGGGAGGCACGGTAACTCCGGCAAGCGGAACGTTCTTTAATGCCGGAATGGCTGTACCAATAAGCGCGACTGCGAATCAAGGTTATGCGTTTGCCAACTGGAGCGGTGCGGTTGCCAGTTCAACGAGCGCATCGACCACCGTCACAATGAATGGTGCGGAAACGGTGACGGCGAATTTTGCTCCGGTGGGAAGCCTCACGATTCAGACGAGCCCGCCCGGTTTGCAGTTCAGTGTCGATGGCGGCACGGCGCAGACGGCTCCGCAGACTTTGAGTGTTGCGCAGGGAGCGCATACGATTGCCATAGTCGGAACCCAAGCGGGCGCCACGGGAACCCAATACGTCTTTACTTCGTGGAACGATGGCGGCGCAGCGTCGCATTCCGTCAATGTTACGAGCACGGCTGCAACATACACGGCGACTTTCAAGACACAATACCTGCTTACGACAGCAGCATCTCCGGTCGCGGGTGGAACAGTTACTCCCGCAAGCGGGACGTTCTACGATATGGGCAGCTCGGTGCCGGTCAGCGCCACGGCGAACTCCGGTTTCACGTTTGCCAATTGGACCGGTCCTGTGGCGAGTGCGAGCAGCGCTTCGACCAACGTAGCGATGAGTGCTCCGGCGACGGTGACGGCTAATTTCAGCTCGCTGACGGGGATTACAATTCAGACCAGTCCGACGGGCCTGCAGTTCACCGTCGATGGCGGGAACACGCAGGTTGCTCCACAAACCCTGAATCTGCCGCAGGGGCCGCATACGATTGCCGTAGTCGGTACACAGCCTGGCGCGACGGGTACACAATACGTGTTTACGTCGTGGAGCGATGGCGGCGCAGCGTCGCACTCTATCAACGTGGCAAATGCCGCG